>JAUWMI010000059.1 GCA_030613245.1 Candidatus Sumerlaeota bacterium | reverse complement strand
AAAAGTGCTGGATCTGCAAAGGGGTGAAGTTGATGCGCTGGCAGTCTGCTGTCCCGCGTGTTTCATTCAGTTCGACCACAAGCAGTACTTGCTGAAAAAACAGGGCGAGGATCTAAGCATGCCGGTCTTTTTTGTTTCCGAGCTCATTGCTCTGGCTGCCGGTGCTTCGCCTGAGGACATTGGCTTGTCGCAACATCGCATGGATTGCAAGCCGTTCGTCAAAAAGTGGCACGACCACCTTGCACAGCGCCAGGCTGCCGCAGAGGTGCTGGACCTTGAACTCACTCTGACATGCCTGCGCTGCCTGGCTTGTGTCAACGATTGCCCGACCTGTCTCGTTAACGACAAGTTCGACCCTCCGGCCATCATGACTAAACTCCTGCAAGGCAAACTGGACGAGGTGCTTGAAGAGGGACTCTTCTGGTTGTGTATGCAGTGCCATACATGCACGGAGATGTGTCCACAGCGGTTCGGCATGGAGACGGTGTTTACCGCATTGCGTGAGATCGCCGTGAGCCGGGGTATGATGCCAATAGGGACAAAAATGGGGTTCGAGACGTTTGAGAAAAGCGGCATGCTGGGCGATCCAGCAGCGGAAAAGCAGCGCAAGAAGCTAGGCCTTGATCCGCTTCCCAAGGGCGGATACGAGGAACTCATGAAACTCCTGAAGCGAGAGAAATCCTGATGGTGAATCACAATTATCAGCACGAAAGTTCAGGCTGCGGCCTCGTCGGCATCATCAGTACGACAGGCAAGAAGATGAGCGGCGAGCAGGTGCTGCGCGCTGTGGCGGTTCTTCACGAGCGCGGCAACGGCCTGGGTGGTGGATTTGCCGCTTACGGAATCTATCCCAAATACCGGGATTTCTTCGCGTTTCATCTCCTCATGGACACGGCGGAGAGCAAAACTGCGGTTGAAGCCTACTTGCAGGAGCACTTTATCGTTGAGCACGGCGAGGCCATACCCACCCGCAATCCATCTGAACGCTATCCACAATATTCGTCCGGCCGCAATCTGGAAGAGATTCTGCCAGAAATCACACCTCCGGCGATCTGGCGATACTTTTGCAAGCCCAAGCGCCCAGAATATTCAACCGACGGCCTGACTGACGAGGACTATGTGGTGCAGGGCGTCATGCACATAAATGAAAACATTGATGGCGCGTTCGTGATCTCCAGCGGCCGCAACATGGGCGTCTTTAAGGGTGTCGGCTATCCTGAAGACCTGGGGCATTTCTTCAAGCTCGAGGAGTATGAAGCCTACACCTGGACTGGCCATGCACGCTTCCCTACCAATTCGCAAGGGTGGTGGGGCGGAGCACACCCGTTCACCCTGCTCGATTGGGCCGTGATTCACAACGGCGAGATTTCTTCCTATGGCATTAATAAGCGTTACCTGGAAATGTACGGCTACAAATGTACCCTGATGACTGATACTGAAGTGGTGACGTACATGCTGGACTTGCTGATCCGTAAACATGGCCTGCCAACGGAAGTAGCGTTGCGGGCTGTTGCTGCGCCCTTCTGGAAAGACGTTGACCGGATGTCTGAAGAGGAACGCAAGCTCAACGAGGCGCTGCGTATGGTTTACGGCAGTGCGCTGCTAAATGGCCCATTTGCAATCATTTTTACACACTCGCGCGGCATGGTGGGATTGAACGATCGCATCAAACTGCGACCCCTCGTGGCTGCGTGTAAAGGCGATATGGTATATATGAGCAGCGAAGAATGCGGAAT
The DNA here is from genome assembly GCA_030613245.1 of Candidatus Sumerlaeota bacterium. GTDB lineage: Bacteria > Sumerlaeota > Sumerlaeia > MWCT01 > JAUWMI01 > JAUWMI01. The sequence continues at coordinate 20,869 of JAUWMI010000059.1, read as the reverse complement.
TCGCGAAATCTGCCCGAACCCCAAGCGCGTGTGGAATCCGCGTGCCGGGCACCCGGTTATTGCCCGACTTGAGGATGGTGTCAAATGAATCAAAATAAACATGGCCTTATACCACCAAAATTTAGACCGGTCATTAACCGCGAGCTCTGCCGCCGATGCAAACGCTGCATCCTGAGCTGCGGCTTTGAAGCCCTGACATTCGAAAACGGTGTGATCGGCATCGCGGGAGAATGTGTGGCGTGCCACCGTTGCATCACCATGTGCCCTGAGGGGGCTATTACTATTCAGAAGCAGCCATTGGATTATCGCGACAATGAGTACTGGACCGTGGAGATTCGCGAAGAACTCTACCGCCAGAGCGAAAGTGGCGGCGTGATCCTGGCCAGTATGGGTAACGATAAATCCTTCAAGAGCTACTTTGACCACATGGTCCTGGACGCTTGCCAGGTCACCAACCCTTCGATTGACCCGCTGCGCGAGCCTATGGAGCTGCGCACTTACCTGGGCCGCAAGCCGGAAAAGGTTACGGTGGAAAAAGACAAGCAGGGGAAATTCCAGCTGAAGGGCAAAATGCCGGCGAATCTTCTACTTGAGACGCCGATTATCTTCGGCGGCATGTCGTACGGCTCGGTTTCGTTGAACACTCACAAGGCTCTGGCAATGGCAGCCAAGAATTGTGGCATCCTGATGAATACCGGCGAAGGCGGCCTGCATAAAGATCTCTATCCCTATACCGACCATATTATTGTCCAGTGTGCCTCGGGCCGCTTTGGCGTGAGCGAAGAGTACCTCAAACGCGCTGCGATGATTGAGATCAAGATCGGCCAGGGTGCAAAGCCTGGTATCGGCGGCCACCTCCCCGGAGAAAAAGTTACCGCGCCAATTTCTGAAACCCGCATGATTCCCATCGGCACCGACGCTCTGTCTCCTGCTCCGCATCACGACATCTATTCCATTGAAGACCTGCGCCAGCTCATCTACTCGCTTAAAGAGGCGACTGAGTATAAAAAGCCGGTCTGCGTGAAAATCAGTGCGGTGCACAACGTTGCGGCAATTGCAAGCGGTGTTGCGCGCGCAGGTGCGGATGTGATCTGCGTAGATGGATTCCGGGGCGGCACCGGCGCTACACCCAAAATGGTACGCGACCACGTCGGCATACCCATCGAGCTGGCCATTGCAGCAGTGGACGATCGGCTGCGCGAGGAAAACATTCGCCACCAGGTCTCCCTGATCGCATCCGGCGGCATTCGAACCAGCGCGGATATGATCAAGGCAATCGGGCTGGGCGCTGATGCGGTGGCAATTTGTACGGCGGCGCTTGTTGCGCTCGGATGCCACATCTGCCAGCAATGCCATACGGGCAATTGCTCCTGGGGCATTGCAACGCAGCGGCCGGAACTTGAACGGCGGCTTGACCCCGAATGGGGAGGCCAGCAACTTACCCGCTTGATTCAGGCATGGAGCTATGAGCTGAAAGAGGTGCTCGGCCTGCTCGGCGTTAACGCGGTCGAGTCGTTCCGGGGCAGCCGCGAACGATTGCGCGGCATCGGCCTGAGCGAGCTGGAACTAGATATCCTCGGCATTAAACACGCAGGAAGATAAGACAGAAGTAGACAGTAGGTAGTAGACAGTAGACAGGAGACAGCACACAGGAGGCAGGAGAGAGTAGGCAGTAGACAGTAGACAGAAGACAGGGGAAAAACACCATTATGACAAAACCTATGCCGGAAGTTGCGCCTGAAAAAACTGAAGATAGGCTCATTATTGACGCCTCGCAGAAGTACTATAAGGTGCTCAACCAGGAAATTCGCCTTGCGGTCTCCAATGGTGCACACGCCATAGAACTCCGCAACGTAAACGGCCAGCGCTACCTCGCCGATGGAATTAACAAGCGCGTGAAAATCCACATTCACGGTACACCGGGCAATAATGTCGGTGCGTTTATGGATGGCCCGGAGCTCTACGTCCACGGCAACAGCCAGGAGCAGGTCGGCAATACCATGAATAGCGGCAAAATCGTGGTGTTTGGTAATGCCAGCGATGTTGTCGGCTATGGGATGCGCGGCGGGAAAATCTTTATCAAAGGCGATGCAGGCTACCGCGTGGGGATTCATATGAAGCAGTACAAATCATCTGTTCCGGTAGTTATTGTAGGCGGCACCACCGGCGATTTTCTCGGTGAATACATGGCTGGCGGCATCCTGATCGTGCTGGGGCTGACGGCTGACGGAGACGAGTTTGTGGGCGACTACGTGGGCACCGGCATGCACGGAGGAGTGATATACGTCCGCGGCGAACCCGTCCCCGCGCATCGGCTTGGCAAGGAACCCGCACGCGTTGAGCTCACGGAAAAAGACAATGCACTGCTTGCTAAGCTTTTAAAGGAGTACAGCACAGAGCTCAGCCTCGATTTTGATAAGATAATGTCTAAACCCTTTTTCAAATACACTCCACAAAGCCACCGCCCCTACGGCAACATGTACGCCAACCAACCCTAATTACACTACTGCTCCTCACGCCAAGTCGCCAAGAGATTCCGTTGAATTATGCAATCCTAAATCTTGCTTTTCTTTGCGCCTTTGCGTCTTTGCGCGCGATTATCATTCGTGTTCTCTTCGTGTCCTTCGTGCCTTCGTGGTATAGCTTTTTTATAATTCTGCTTTTCTTTGCGTCTTTGCGCCTTTGCGTGAGCCAATTTTTTATATCGCGCCAAGCCGCCAAGATCGCCAAGGCATAACCCACTCCAAACAAACCTGATCTGCCCCGCTAACAAAATAGCTGTTTATCATTGACTTTTGGCTCTTTCTTATGATATTAGAGCTTTATGATATTGAAATTGCTCCTATAACAAACAGGGATTATGGCGATTCATAGTTCAACATTACTACTGTCAGGCTGCAAAATCTACAATGCCCTTCGCTAAACTTTAATTGTGAGACAACAACGCAAGAAAAGGACAGCCGAGTCTCTGCCAAGTCGCATTAAATTTTATGCGGATGAAGATGTTGAGATACATCTGGTCAATTTTCTTCGGCAGAGACATAAGCTGAATATTACTACAGCGGCCGAACTTGGCTTTACTGGTCGTGATGATCGTTTTCATTTTCAAGAAGCCAAGAGACAGGGACGTTTCCTGCTCACGTGTGACAAAGATTTTCTCAACCACTCGCAATTTCCTTTTAATCAGATGGTAGGTGTTGTAATTCTAGATATTCCTTCAGAGCGGCCCGGGGTAGGTTGGACGATAGTAGCTCTTGAACGAGAAATTGTGCCTAGCGGCAAGCATATACACGGCACGAAGATTGTGATACATGCAGGGAATTTTGATATCTATTGGAGAGACGAAACAGGGAAAGTTCAAAAGCAAAACCTACGCTTTTGATGAGGGAAAGATAAATTAAATGAATTATTGAGAAGGTAACTTAGCTTTTAGATGGAGGTAAACCGAAGCCAATAGATCGAAGAAACTTTGTTGCTGTCCGCATAATTAGAAAGGAGATGGTTTAAATGTCAGTTCCAGATTATCAAAGCTTAATGCTTCCGCTTTTGAAGATCGCAAGTGACCAGAAGGAACACAGTATAGGCAAGGTTTTTGATACCGTAGCCCTAAAAGTAGGGCTAACAGAGGACAATAGGAAAGAATTGCTCCCTAGCGGTAAGGAGTCCAGGTTTGAGAACCGCGTTAGATGGGCTGCGTTCTACTTAAGGAAGGCCGGGCTTCTTCAAAGACCTGCTCGAGGCAGATACCAAATAACTGAGCTTGGTCTTCAAGTGTTAAAAGATAATCCTTCTAATATTGATGTGAATTTTCTGATGCAGTTTCCTGAGTTTGCTGAGTTCAAATCGCCTTCACAGGAAGTGGCTAAGAAGGAAGACATAGAAAAATCTGCTCGGACTCCTGAAGAGATTTTGGAGGCTAGCTACCAAGATTTGAGGCTTGCATTAGCTGATGAGCTCATAGAACGCGTAAAATCATGTTCACCAAGATTCTTTGAAAGGGTTGTAGTAAATTTACTAGTAGCAATGGGCTATGGTGGCTCAATACAAGACGCAGGACAAGCTATAGGCAAAACTGGCGATGGAGGAATAGATGGTATCATCAAGGAAGACAAGCTGGGTCTCGATGTAGTCTATGTTCAGGCAAAAAGGTGGGAAGGGGCTGTAGGGCGTCCGGATGTCCAAAAATTTGCCGGGAGCTTGGAGGGACAGAGGGCAAGAAAAGGGGTACTGATCACAACTTCGCAATTCTCGCCAAAAGCAAAAGACTATGTGGGCAGGATCGAGAAAAAGATAGTACTGATTGACGGGGAGAAGCTTGCTCAGTTGATGATTGACCACGGCATAGGAGTTACGGAGGTAGCAAGCTTTACAATGAAAAAGATAGACTTAGATTATTTTGGCGACGAAGAGTAAGCTCTTAGAGAACAAAGGGGAATAAAAACCTAGTTTCCGGAAGGCGTAAAGATTATTGAAATGAATGAAAGGAACTCTGGAAAACGGGTTCGGGCATTTGGCCAAAACGTTGGACACCACTGTAGGTGCAATTGCTAGTTATGTTGGAGATGATTAGACAATGAATGAGAAAAAAAAGCTATGGAGTTTACTTGGGGTAATTGGAGCGCTTTGCAGTATTGCTGGATTTTTTTTAGTTCTAACGCAAATTCTACGCAATACTCTTATCGAAATTCTCCTTATAAGGGTATCTGCTCCTTTATGGACAATTGCAGCAATCTTAGTATTTGCCATTATTCTTCTCGGAATACAGCTGAGCAGACGGTCAATTAAAAAGGAATATCCAAGTCCACTTTTACATGAGGAACCGCATGAAATTACTTCTAGGCGTAAGCAAAGTGCAACACCTATTTCAAGCAAGGTTCTTCAATCTGCGTCTGGGTCGATTGCAACATGGGTATACTTGCAACCGTTTGGACAGGGAATCCGAAGACTTGTGAATAATCGCTACATTGTAGCACATGACACAAACGGCGGAGTAACAAAGCAAATCGCGGGAAAGAATAAATATGTTAATGTTTTTTCATTATCCCATGGCCCAAGAACGTATTTTCCGCCTGATAACCCGCTATGGAAGCTCTTTCTTTCAAATGCAAACGGAGAGGGTAAAATCTGGTCATTTGAAGATTATGAAGAACTCAAGCCAGATTGGCATCACTTTCTAGTTAGATGGGATCATGGACGAAATGTCCTTGAGCTTCTAATAGATGGCAGGACTGTGATTGGCCGTGATGATTATCAGAAGTATTGGCCGCAAGAATATTCTGATCAAATTTTGATAGGGGCTTGGACAAATCGTGCTACTCAGCATTTTATTGAGACATGGCTTTGGCGAACTATTCTATCTTCTAATTTTCTAGATAACGCTTGGATAAATAGAGAGTTAGCTATAACCCTACCTCCAGTTCCATATTATATAATATAGACCCGAATTGATATCCTGCGGCGGGCACAGTGGAGGAATCTGCAGACACTGAATCTACAGGCCGTCTCCCCATTTCCCCACGCGAAGCCAAAGAATAGCAATAAGGCCAAGAATTTATTGACAATCTTTGGCATTTAAAAGCAAATTCAGGTCTATCCGCCTCAGGCGAATGAGCTGTTCAATATAAACGGGTCAAAATCTCTATTGGAGGGGCAACTATGAGTAATTGTATTGTACCTCGTCTTGCGGGTTTGGTAGTTCTGGCCGTTTTCGCTGGCTGTTCTCAATCTCCGTCTGAATCTCCAGCTCCAACCCCATCGCCTTCCCCATCGTCGGGCGTAAGACTGTCTGCGCCATCGGTTGTTGGTACAGTTGATACATGGGAACTGGTGAAGTTCCAGGGCCAGCCTGTTCCTGGCGAAGGACCACAGACCAGCTGGGAATTCAGCGATACAGTCGTGCTCATGACTGTTGGCAACCGATCGTTCATAAGGAGCTATGAAATTGATAGTTCGACGGAACCCAAGAGAATGACAATAACATTCATGGAACAGCCAAAGGGCGGTCGTGGTATATTTAATCTGACAGAGGATACGTTCATAATCAAGATCAGTGAAGAAGATGACGTCTTTGCTGAGAATTTCGAAACTGAAAAGGGCTATGATCTTATGGAGTTTCGACGGAAGCAATAAGGCACATCGCCGCACGCGGCCTTTGCATCTTCGCTATGCTGCGTCTCGCCTGCAGCGGGCACAGTGGAGGAATCTGCAGACACTGAATCTACAGGCCGTCTCTCCATTTCCCCACACGAAGCCAAAGAATAGCAATAAGGCCAAGAATTTATTGACAATCTCTGGCATTTAAAAGCAAGTTCAGGTCTATCCGCCTCAGGCGAATGAGCTGTTCAATATAAACAGGCCAAGATCTCTATTGGAGGGCAACTATGAGTAATTGTATTGTACCTCGTCTTGCGGGTTTGGTGGTGCTGGTTGTTTTCGCTGGCTGTTCTCAATCTCCGTCTGAATCTCCAGCTCCAACCCCATCGTTTTCCCCATCGTCGGGCGTAAGACTGTCTGCGCCATCAGTTGTTGGTACATGGGAACTGGTGAAGTTACAGGGCCAGCCCGTTCCTGGCGAAGTGCCACAGCCTATCTGGAAATTCACGGATACAGACTTGCTCATGACTGTTGGCGACCAAACGTTAAAAGGGAGCTATGAAATTGATAGTTCGACGGTACCCAACAGAATGACAATAACAATCGAGGGACAGCCAAAGGGTGGTCGTGGCATCTTCAACCTGACCGAAGATACGTTCATAATCAAGATCCGTGAAGAAGATGCCGTCTTAGCTGAGAATTTCGAAACTGAAGAGGGCTATAATCTTATGGAGTTTCGACGGAAGCAATAAGGCACATCGCCGCACGCGGCCTTTGCATCTTCGCTATGATTCGCCCCCGCCTGCAGCGGGCACTCGAGTGCTTTCTACCTACGCAATAGCTTCGGCGGACACGTCCGCACCTCGCAAAAATATGAAGCATCGTCTGAAAATTCGACGGCATGCTAAACAGGAAGATTTTCTCTAATACCGCTATCTGAATCTGTGTTCATCTGCATGGATCTATGGTTGCATTAATGAGTAATATATTGAAACCACAGATGAACACGGATGGATGCAGATAAAAGCTTAAGACTCTTTGTAGAGAATAAGGAGTCTATTATGAAGATGAAAGGTCTAACTAGTCTTGTATTAACAGGCATTTTGGTAGTTGCCAGCTGTCAGGCCAATGATAAGAAGTTGTCTATCGCCCTGTCTCTTATAGAGGATTCCCTGGACGAGGGCGGTAAGATTGTAGTGGCCGTAACGATGCGTAACGATTCAAATACCCGGATCCATCTGTTGCCCCGCTTGTACTTTGGCGTAATTCCTATAAACCATTCTGGTAGCATGACAGGCTGGTGGCGAAAAGATGCCAATCGAATTAGGCTCAATCCCGGCGACAAGTATGAGGAGAATATTACTCTTAATGATCTGGAGTGGCGGGATTTTCGTTCCATGTATTTGTCATCTTTGCCACCACCTAAGCGGTTTACAGAAGTTATTACAAAAGGAGAGTATCGGATAAGTTGTTCCTATAATGATTACGAGGGTAAAGAAAAGGACGAGGGTCCAACGGTTTATCGTTCAAATACCATCAATATCAAGGTGGAAAGCGACGTTGGTGGTAAAATAGCAAAGTGCCTGTCTGTACTGAGAAATCAAAATGCACCAAGAGAGGAAGTTTCCGAAGCGTTTCACATGCTTCGCATATGGCGTACAAAAGAGGCCATAGACCAGATATCCACGCGATTATTGGAAGACAAAGAGGATGAAATAAGGCTGCTGGCGGCACACGCATTGAGCCTCATACACGAACCAGAAGCGATCCCCTGTCTTTTGCAGGCACTCAAAGATACTAATAGAAGGGTGCGTGAGTCATGCCGGGCAACTCTGAGAAGCCTAACTGGTGCGGAATTTTTCAGTGGCCCTTTGGGTACAAATTATGAGAAGTGGAACAAATGGTGGGAGGAAACCGGAAAGAGACAATTATCTATGCCGTGGGGAGAACCAGAAAATGGATTGAGCTTTAAGATTGCAACCAGGAAGGAAGTCTACACAGTTGGTGAGAAAGTATGGATTAACTGTATGTTCAAGAATGTCGGTGGTAAAAAGATACGAATCCCTCTTATCCATGATATGATTGAGCCTATCAATGTTGAGACTCTCTATTTTGATTTTGTGGTTAAGGAAAAGAGCCGTGGAGCTCTGACAACTCTGAAACCGGAAGCTCAATGGGAAGAAGGGCTTGGATCCCATTACGGTGCAAATTACTCACATATGCGGGTTGTTCAACTTCTACTTAACAAATGGAAAGTCAAAACAAAAGAAGGTTTTATTAGCTTATCAGAACTTCCTGGGGTATATACAATATATGCAATTTATAAGCCAAAGACGAATAATCCAAAAGTGTGGACTGGCACACTTACATCAAGTACAATTACGCTTACTATTGTTGAACAATAGCTAAAGTCTCAGCTCTTAGGCAAAAGGGACACGGGAACCGCTATGAGCAAAAGAGGGTAGAAGTGGTTTACACTATCGAAAGCGATGTCATAGTAACTGTGACGGTCTATGTCTTTTACGGAAAAGGGGAGGGATAATATGCGGATTCTTTATAATGACAAAACGGACTTGCTTTACATTCGTCTGGATGAACGAAAGCAGGCAGTGATTAACAAGCGACTCTCCGAGGACATCGTAAACCGCTGAAATATTATTCCCCACCCATATAGATTCTTCACACAAAGCACCCTTGACTATCTTTTTGCATTCCTTCCTTCTCGAAATCATTGGGGCTTGTCCTGCTGCGTGCGGATTATTATTTGACTTGCTCTGGAGATTCGACTATGTAGGGCTGAGTAAATTCAGTCGCGGAGCGGAAATCACACCCTCATGCCGGCTAACGACAAACGCTGGCTCGTGGCTATCCTTGCCATTGCCATCGCTGTCTCGCTTCTCTTTGCAGTGGCTATGTGGCAGCTCACCGGCGGACACCTCATGGTTCCGCTCGATGATACCTTCATCCATCTGCAGTATGCCAAGCAGCTCGCCCGCGGCCACTTCTTCGTCTACAGCCCGCACGACTCCTACTCAACCGGCGCAACCAGCCTGATCTACCCGCTTCTATTTGTGCCGTTTTTCTGGCTCGGACTCGCAGCCGTAAAGCTTCTGGTCATCAGCTACGCACTGGGTGCAATGTGCGTGCTCGTGAGCGCGGCGATTCTTTATTTCTGGGGCTCGCTCGTAGTCAACCGGCTGGTAGGCGGGCTAGCGGCTTTGCTCTTTTTGACCAATGGGAATCTCATGTGGGTCTACCTCTCCGGCATGGAAACCGGTCTTTTTGCAACGCTCATGCTGGCGACGCTTTACTGCTTCACGCGCTGGTGGATGAGCGGCAGCGCGGATCCGGACGTGTCGCGCAGGGAGGGACACGCGTATGCTCGCCGATCGCGCGACTTCTCGCTCGCGCTGATCTTGCTTGCCCTGACGTCTATTACGCGGCCCGAAGGATTGCTGCTCGCTGTAGCGAGTCTGTTTTTCTTCGTCGCATGGTTTCGCATGCGCATGATTTCACGCTCCCAGCTTCTCTGGGGCTGTGCAGCCCTGCTCCCTAACGTATGCTATCTGGTCTGCAACAAACTCCTCACCGGAACTTTCACAACCAATGGCATGTTGAGCAAGGGCGTGCTGAATAATCCATACTTCAATGTGTGGGATATGGCACGGCAGATGAGCGATGCGTTCATTGGCATCTGGGCAGGGTATGTGGTGAATTTGATGGGTGATTTTCCCTATATTTTTTTCAAAGAACGGATCATCTATCCGTATCTTCCACCATTTGCGCTGCTGTTTGCTCTGCTTGGCCTGGTTCCCTTGCTCTGCAAAGAATGGCGTACAACAGGGCCTGGCGCATACCTGCTGAGCGCGGCATGGTTCTTCCTTGGTCTGTCGTCAACATGTGTGGTCGAAGCGGGATTTGTGCACAGCCAGCGTTATCATCTTCCCTATCTGCCGCTGCTTCTCCTGTTTACGGCCATTGGATTGCATACCGTAACGTCGCTGTTCAAGGAGTACGCGCGGGAAGCCTGCATCGGCCTGGGCGCTCTGCTTCTCTTTTTCTCTGCGCCATCGCTTCTCTACTGGGCTGTTGAGTATGGCGAGAACGCGAACGACATCTACAATCAGCACCGCCGCATGTCGTGGTGGGTAGAGGAAGTCACCGCGCCAGAGAGCATCATCGGCCTCACGGATACCGGCTTGATTCCCTACTATACTGAGCGGCCGATCTACGACTTTGTAGGACTGACGACAAACAACCAGGCTATGCACTGGCGAAATGGCGTGGGCAGCACCTTTGAGCGCATCGAGCGCCTTGCGCCAGATCAGCGCCCCGATTATATTATCACGTATCCCTATCTCTGGGGAGAAGAGCATTTTTTCGGCAAGCCAGTTTATCAGATCACGTTGCTGAAGAACACCGTGACCTCAGGAAAAGACCTCGTTGCCTTTGAGCAAGACTGGAGCATGCTCGGCAGGGGCCATAGGCAGCGCTCGCTTCCTCCCAGCATCTTGTCTGCCCGGAGAGCTGACATGCCAACATCCAGTGTCGTTGACTCTCTGGATGTCGCCGACCTTGAAAGTGAACGGAAACATAGCTACAGCCACTGGGAAGACAGCGAGCGCCGTCCCTATCTTCCCTGGCCGTATCGGGGCAATCTGTTTCGTAAGCTTAGCTACCCGCACGAATCGTTGCAAGATGTCGGTGCGCCCTGGCCGTATCTCTCTCAGGAAGTATGGGATGGCGGGAGAGCCATAACCGGAGGCGAAGAATTCCGTATTGGGATCTTGCCAGGCAAGGCACTCACGATCGTGATGCGCACTGATGCGCCGTGGCCGGTGGCCTTGCGAGTAACGTTGAACCGCACGGTGGTAGGCGAGTGGAACATTCAAGCAACTCCAGAAGGAGAGTGGCAGGATGCAGAGTTTATGATCCCTGCGGCTTATGTGCCGCACGCATCCACTGCTACAATTCGGCTTGACTTTATCTGGCACCACGTGATTGAGAAGGCACATCAGCCGTTTTATTACTGGTTTATCCAGTAGCCTCCTGTCGGCAAGATTTGACTCAGCAAATCTATAGAAAGGTGGGCATCAGACACGCGACGCACGGAACTCAAAGATCTTCCTTTTGACGTTTATCAGCGCTTTCATGGTCTGATGCGTTTAGTTGTGCATCTCGGTCTTCCGCCCGACGCACGGATGCTGGACGTCGGCGGCTATCCGGGCACTTTGGCCGACTTGCTCGACGATCACGCGATCATCACGCTGGATCAGCCGCACTGCCCGCGACCGGACTACGTTTGTGGCACGGCAAGTGCCATACCCTTTAGCAACGAATCGTTCGATCTTATCCTCAGTTCCGATACGCTGGAACATCTTCCGGCGTCAGACCGCGATCAGTTTCTCGAGGAATTGCTTCGCGTGTCTGCGCACTACATCATTCTCGGTGCACCCTTTCATAGTGAGCACGTTGAGTTTTGCGAGGAGAAAATCAGTGCGCTCTACGAGCGCTGCTACGCCAGGCCTCATCCATGGCTTTCGGAGCACGTAGCCAACGGTCTGCCGTACCTCGATGCAGTGTGCAATTTCTTCAAAGAACGCGGATGCACTTGTGTCGCGATTCCAAATGGAAATCTGTATCTCTGGTTCATCATGGAGGCCCTGCAATTGCTCATGGTAGGGTTTCCGAATGCCTCTCTCCTGGTTGATGATTTTCAGCCGCACTTTAACCGCCTCTGGGCCATCTCGACGCCGGCAATACCTGCGTACCGCCATCTCCTGGTCATTGGCAAGAGCGGCCATGCGCTTCCTTCGCAGATCACCCACCTTGTGCCTCCTGAAACCGATGAACCACAGACCACAATTATGGAAAAACTGCGCGCACTTCATGAGCTTCTCGAAAATCTCTACGCCAGCATCGAAGAGGTCTTTGCCGACCCTGAGAGGAAAGGCCTGCTACTCAGTGCTCAGTATATTGATCAGCTGGAAAAGATCGTCGCGCATCAGGAGAAGGAATTTCTACGCCAGACAAAGGAATTCGAGGAGAACCAGGCACGGCTGCACGCGCTGGAACGCAGCCCCATCATCCGGCTATTAAAAAAACTCAGAATTGTTTGAATTGAGGGAACACTGAACCCATGCACTACGTGGAGCACATCGCAAGCCAGATCGTCATGGGCTTTAACGACACCTTTCAGCTGGGCGAAGGGTGGCACGAGCGCGCCATTGATCCTCGTTCCCGCATCTTATACCGTATTACGCAGCGCCAGGCCACGTTTCGGCTGCACAAAGAACCACACCATCGCCAGCTCACATGCCTGCTTGCTGCCAGCCCCAGCCTGCTTGGCCAGCCGGTTCTCGGAGGCCTGCGCATTGAGAATTGTTTGGCCGGCAATTTGCAGCTCGAGACTGACAACTGGGTTCTGCGTACATTTGACATCCACGAGTTTCCCAACGGCGAGCTCGACTGTTGCTTCGAAATAAAAACCACATTCGTCCCTGAAAAGTATCTCAATAATGGCGATTATCGCGAGCTTGGCATCTACGTTGCCGCGCTCAATCTGGTGGCATGACGCGGTTCAAACCGCTTTAGCCGCCCGCCATCAGCTCGAAATATCAGATGCATCATGGCACGTCTTCTTCTCATTGGTTGCTGTCCGCTTCCCTGTGAATCAGGCCAGGCTGCAACGGGGCCGGGAATTCGCACGTGGCAATTTCTGAAACCACTGCTCGACGCCGGCCATCGCGTCACGGCCCTCTGCTTGCGTGGCCAGGCCGCCTATGATGGATTGGAAACCCCTGTCGTTCGCTCTGAACCCCTGCCAGGCCTGGTGCTTTACAACATGGCGGTGGAGCAGTTTACGAATCAGAGAACGATGAGAGAGCTGGCACGCGACCTGCACCCGGACGCCATCCTTGGCGTTGCCTCCATCCTTCCCAATGCAATGGCAGCACAGCTCAGCGACATTGCGCCGCTCTGGGCAGATGTATTCGGCGATGCGATCTCTGAAATCCAGATCAAGGCATCACGCTATCCAGAACAGAGCTCGGCAGATGAGCTCTTCCACGTCTGGAAACTCCTGAACCAGGTGCTGAAGAATGCCGACAAGTTCTCCACAGTCTCAAATCCGCAGCAACATGCGCTGCTCGGCCAGCTCGCACTTATGGGACGGCTGAATCGCCATACTGCAGATTACGAGCTGGTCCACACAATTCCGTGCGGTGTGGAGGTTACTGAGGAAGGTGTGAAACCCGACGCTTCGACTGCATCCGCGCCTGCACCGGAACATGAGCAGCGCATCCGCGGTAGCGAGGTAAGCGAGTCGGACTTCGTCATCTGCTGGAGCGGTTCGTACAACACCTGGATGGATGCGGATACCTTGTTTGCCGGTCTCACAGAGGCCATGCAGCACGCCCCGCAGATCAAGTTCCTCTCGCTCGGAGGAGGAACCAAAGGCTATGATGAAGCGATCTACGAACACTTCGTTGAGAAAGTCTCGCAATCGCCGTTCAAAACTAACTTCATCTTCAAAGGCTGGGTTCCGTTTGCCGAGGTGCCAGCGTACTACCGAGAGTGCGATCTGGGTATCAACATTGACTGCTTCTCCTACGAAGCAATGCTGGGAAGTCGCAATCGCGTGCTGCAATTCATGAAGTATGGAGTGCCGGTGCTCACCACACGGCTGTCAGAGATCACCGAGTTGCTCTGGCGCGAAGGGTGTGTGTTGAGCTTTGAGGTAGGCAATGCGCACTCGCTCGCAGAGGAGCTCCTCTCTGCGATTAAAGGGCCGGCCCGGTTGAGAGCAATGGCAAGAAAAGGCCAGGCGTTCGTGCTGGAACAGTTTGAATTCGCAAAGACGCTCAAGCCCTGCCTGGATTGGGTTGAGCATCCCGCTCGCTCACCTGATAACATTGCGCTTCAGACATTGCGCAGCGAAAAGCGCAACTCGCATCTCTATCTCAACGACCCGCAGCGCCTGAGCGACTTTGAGCACGTGCAGCAAGCACTCGGCGATCATGCTCAGCTGCAACGCTTGCGCTCACGCCTCCTCTACCGCATTGCACAAAAACTGAAACGCCTCTTTTCATGAGACGTACCGGTTTCAGCAACAAACTGCGAAATTTATTGACAGCAAGTCCATATTCCTTGCAGATAATTAGCCCAACGGCACGGGTAGCGCGCATTGTTGTGCCTGGAGTGGCGCACCATGCCACGCAGCTTTTGTCTCGAAGGAAGTTAACTCGTCAAGAATTTCTTGGTGTTGCGATAGAACGACACTTGAAAAGGAGAGAATGAAATGACAGGCAAAACGTTCTTTATCCTGGTACTTTTGGTTTCAGTGGTTTCCTGGGCTCAGCCGGAGCAAGAAAATATTGGCCGAACAGAGATTCTGAAGTGGCAGTACGGAAAAGCCACCGCGATTTCAATAACGTACGATGGCGGAACAATTAACCAATTTCGCGTTGCTTTGCCCATTATGAATGATCTGGGCTTCCCGGCAACATTTTTCATTGTCACTGGAGATATAACAGGGTCCCAATACAAAGGTAAGTTTATTGGTCGTCCCGTCGAAGAAATCATACGAGAAACAGTGACTGTGCCCCTTAATGAGGACAATTTTTTTGAAAGAGCAACCGCCGTTCGCTTTCTTGGTTATGAAGACACTCCTGCTCATCATACCCGAGCCGGAGATTTTTTTGAATTAGGAAAATTCGGGGAAGCTTACAGCGAGATCGACGCAGCATATATGAAGGTTCGACGAGGTGAATACAAGCCTTTAAAGGAGCCCTATGATAACGAAACCGTAGATGTCTCGTGGGTTGAACTAAAAAAGATTGCGGCACAAGAACAAGGCCATGAATTTGCCAGCCATTCGATAAGTCATCTGCAATTCGCTATTTGCGACGATGCCAACATGAAATATGAGCTTGAGAAAAGCAAGGAAGAGCTATTGAACCAGCTGGGACCTCAACACACCTTTTCTCACGAATGCCCCTATGGTTCTGAAAACAAGAGGGTGATGCGTTATGCTCTAGCAACCTATCCGGCTCTGAGAAATCGGATGCCTGAAGCGTTTCTGGAAGAATTAAATCGCTGGAATAAGATGGACCCGGGCGCATCTGCCAAAGAATATGTGCAATGGCAAAGAGGGCCGAGAACAAATACATCACTGGAACAGATGATATCATGGGTGGATACCTCGCTGGCACACGACAACATCTGGTTGCTATTGGTCTTTCACGGTATAGATGGCATAGGCTACCAGCCAAAAACAGGCAAAGAGATCAAAGACTACTTCACCTATATGAAATCGAAGGAAGACAAAATATGGGTTGCCACGTTTCAGGATGTAACTAAATATATCAGAGAGAGGATGAACGGGAAAATTAATTCGTCAAAACAAGGTGCTATAATCAAAGTTGAACTTACCCATACCCTGGACCCGGAACTCTATGATTTACCGTTGACACTGAAGACGTACGTTCCATCCGAGTGGAGATCGGTACGAGTCAAACAAGGGGTTACGATTCAGCATCTTCGGGTGAGTAGTGATGAGGGCGGGCCGTTTGTGCTGTATCAGGCAGTGCCTAACGTTAAGCCGGTTGAACTTCTAAAAGGAGACACATAAAGGAAGCATAAAGCGGCCATGCCTAATGGGCGATATGTTTAGGAAACTTTATGGAGGATAATACAACTCTTAATAGATTGGAGACACGATTATGAAAACCAGGCAATCACACCGCTTCATTGGTATCACAATTCTTGCTGTTTGCTTCATCATGTTTTCTATGACAGGCTTCTGTCAGCAGGAGAATGTAACAGCAAAAGGAAGATTCGCCAAACCTGCGATTGTTCCGCATTCTGAGTGGGAGGCTAAGCCGCCTGGTGGATTCCCTGCTGATGGTAGAAGGGCGAATATTGCCCCTTCTGAAAAGATAGAATTCAAGGATCTAACGCTTGAATTGATCAAGGTTACCCCTGCCGATGCCGAAACCACTGGAGCGTTGGATGAGGTGGTGATCAGACTGACAAGATCGTCCAAAACCGAGGAAAAAACCTTAAAAGAGGGATCAGCATTTAATTGGGAAGGTTTCCATATAGCGATCCTTGCTGCTCGTACAACAAGGCGTGAGCTTGGTTCGGGGCTGACTGAATTTGAGATTTGCACCGTTGATTCAATTCCACGCGAAATTGCGGAATCGAAAATTGCAGGTGATGCAACGTATCGTGCACGAATCCCGCATACGATAACCATGATAACTCTGCATCATATGGGTTCTCCAAGAATCATGACACTGGAGGATGACCCGGCGGAGAAACTCAGGGGACTCCAGGAGTGGGGAGCGAACGATAGAAACTGGTGGGATGTATGCTACCACTTCTTAATCTGGCTCGATGGAACGATTTACGAAGGGCGTGATTATCATTACATTGGCGATACAAATACGAAATACAATCCCAGGGGTCATTTCTTAATAAGTGTTATGGGGAATTATAATCGCCAGGAGCCGAGCGAGGCTCAAATCAATGCAATAACAGATCTCATGGCATGGGCAGTTCGGGAGTTTAATGTCCCGCTTGATAAAATTTATGGTCATTGTGATCTTTCCGAGACGAGTTGTCCGGGTAGATATCTTAGGCCTTATCTGGAGGACGGTACCTTTATTAAAGGAATCAAGGAACGATTGAATATAAAATAAGTTAGGGGTCTATGGGTCTACAGGGCCTAGATTTCATTTTAACAGTTCATTCTTTACAATTCAATGAAAACTGAATCTCTGAATGCAATATAAGGACAGAAAGGACCAAGTTTTAGATTTGGCGCAAAAAAACGGGAAAGAAAATTCTAAATAAACATTTCAGAAAGGATGGAGAAATGAGAGTTAAAAAAATCTTTTTGGCGGCCTTAGTTACAGTAATTGCATTAACATTAGCAGGCTGCGCGATATTGCAAAAAGATGATGGGAAGCATGCCAGATTCGATATTATCATTAGGAACGGCAAGATTATTGACGGAGCCGGGAATCCCTGGTATTATGGAGATGTGGGGATCAAAGACGCAAGAATAGCTGAAATAGGCGATCTCTCCAAGAGAAGAGCCAATGCTGAGATAGACGCAGGAAGTCTGATCGTTTCACCAGGGTTTATTGACGTGCACACCCATGCTGATAATGGACTGCTGCAAATGCCGGATGCGGAGAATTTCATCAGAAGAGGTGTAACCACGCTAGTCAACGGCAATTGCGGGGGAAGTCCTCTTGATATTGAAGGTCATTTTAAGAAAATCTTAGAAAAGGGGAGCGCGGTTAATTTTGGCCAGCTGATTGGTCATAATTCGCTTTTGCGAAAGGTAAAAGGGAATGTTGCTGATCCCCTTACTGAAGAGCAGATGGAGGAATGCAAGGAAATTCTTCGAAAAGCCATGTTTGACGGCGCCGTCGGTATGTCGACGGGTCTTGAATATACTCCGGGGGTATTCAGCACCACCGACGAAATAATCGAGTTGCAGAAAGCGGTTGCCGAACTGGGTGGAATATATGCATCCCATATGAGAAACGAGGACGTCGACATTATCCCGGCGATAGAAGAGGCTTTAAAGATTGGGAGAGAAGCGGCGTGTCGGGTAGAGATATCCCATTTCAAAGTGGCAAAGGATGCCATACCTGGCGGCGCGAAAACCATACTGAAAAAAGTTTCCGATGCCCGCAATGAGGGACTGGAGGTCTGGTGCGATCAATATCCCTATACCGCGTCAAGCACGGGAATTGCTCTTCTCCTGCCCGATTGGGTTTTTGAAAAAGGCCGTGAAGAAGCAAAAAGAATTCTCCAGGATCCCGAACAGCTCAAAAAGGTGATCTCTGATATGAAGGACTACCATGAAGGTAAAAGGCATCGGAAGGATTTCGCCTATGCTGTCATCGCTTCCAGCCGTGCATACCCAGAATTCGTCGGGAAGAATATTAAGGAGATTTCCCAAATACTTAAACTTAGAAAAGAACATGGCGATCTGGACATAGACAAAGTCAAATCGCTTCCGGATGTTACCATGGAGGATCAATATCGAACTATTATTGATATTCATTTGAAAGGCGGCGCGAGTTGTGTTTACCATTCATACGCAGAGGAAGATCTAATCGCCATTATGCGCAGCCCGTTCGTATCCGTTTGTTCGGACAGCGGCACGTTGAAACCGGGAAGAGGCAAACCGCATCCACGGGGTTACGGTTCAAATCCAAGAGTTTTGGGGAGATATGCCCGCGAAAAGAAAATTCTTACCTTCGAGGAAGCGGTGCGAAAAATGACGTCGATGCCTGCGCGGATATTCAAAATGGAGGATCGGGGGCTGGTATACAAAGGTTTTTGGGCCGATATTACGATCTGGAATCCGGATACCATAATAGATAAGGCGACATTTGAGGAACCGCATCAGTATTCTGTTGGGATTGAATATGTAATTGTCAACGGGAAGCTTGTCCTGTCCCAAGGGGAGCTCACAGGCGAACTTCCCGGGATGCCTGTTTACGGCCCCGCGTATGGAGCAGAGTAGTGATTCATAAGATACAGCACACGCAGAGAAGTAGGGACTTCGGCTTTTTATGAGGAAGCCAGGAAAGCAGGGGGATTTCGGGGAGAGACTACGAAATTCCTGCGAAGCGCCTCTTTTCGTGACCTCCGCACGGTGAGAAACGTTTACCTCGCGGATCGAAACCCACCCTTGTCCATTTGTTAGGTTTATCAGATATTGTAGGGGCGACCCGATGGGTCGCCCTTACATTATTACCATATCCCGCGGACAAAGAGGGAAATGATGTGGACGGTCACGAAGAGGCCAAACAGGACATACCAAGAAACGACGACGCCCTTGTTGCCTTTACGTTGAACTCCCATTGCTGCCATCAGAATAAAGAGCGCCTCCAGGCTCAGACGTTGGCGTGGCACTGATCCCCGAAAGGCAAGCAGGAAAACGAAACAACTTACAACAATGGGGAACATGAGGAAGAACCATTCGCGCCGGTCTTCTTTAAACACCACGGCACAGCCTTTCAGCGCGAACGGTAAGATCATCAGGTAGAGAAACCACTGTCCGGGATAGAGAAAATAATGCACGTCAAACGTCCCGGAGAAATACCAGGCATACGGCGCGAGCACAAACCGTGGAAGCCCGCGCACCAGGTGTTTGGCCAGGCGCCAGTGGTTGGAAATCTCATCCGGCAGCATGTTGAGAAAACTGTAAATGATCTGATCCTCATAGCTGCGCACATAAAACACCATCCGACCTGCCAGAAGTAGAACCACCAGACCAACCGCCGCAATCCAGTACCACCGTTTCCGCGGTGCGAAAAATACCAGGTAGGCAACCAGCGTCGCCACCAGCGTTGCGCTGCTGTAGACACGCAAAAGGCTCAGAAAAAATACGCCGCCCAATGCCGCCAGCAGGTCAACATAGTTCACCCGCTCGACCAGCCGCAACAGCACCCACAGCAGAAAAAGAAAGAAAACAATATGGAACGCATCCTTGATTAAAAAGGCGTTCCAAAACCAGAAGCTTGGATGCACAACGCCAAGCAATGCGGCCCATCGCGCTCCTTGCTCGTTAATTAGCCGCAAGCCCAGAAAGTAAAGCAATACCGGAACCAGACTTGCCGCCAGGACATTAAGAAGGATGGCAACCGTCGGCCTGTGGCCCAACACGTAGTAGACCGCCGCCAGAATCCGATAGTAGCCTGTGTGCAGCGTGCCGAGGTAGGTGTCTTTCCACAACTCAGGGAAGATTCCGGCGTGCCAATCGCTGGCGATTTTTTCGCTAAAGACGTCATAGGAGCCCTCGTCAGGGAAGAAAAATCCCTCTGCAGAGCGTGCGGGCAGCGATTGAATCATAAAGGCGTAGAGCAACCTGAGCACAAGCGCGACTATAACGACGAGCAGCAGGAACCTCCGCTGTTCTGCGCCGCAGCTCCAGACTCCCTTGCCAAGGAGATAGCCCAGAAAGACAAATGGCAGCACGTAGCGCAAGAGAGGCACTTGCCAGACCAGCACCGCGAGCGCCAACGTGCCAAGCGCAGGTAACGCCCACGAAGACCACGGTTTCTGCTTTTTCTCGTTCTTTATGTCCATGGCAATAATTCTAAATCTTACGTTTCAAAATGCTGCATAGCATTATCGTTTATAAAGCCGCAGAGGGATGGGGGTTTGGGGGAAGGGAAGATGCGGTAGCCTGCCCTTCCCCCACGGCATTGTTGATTACAAACAGACGAGTCTCTCCAAATGGAACAAAAACAGCTGGTAACAAATGATGCTCGATATTTTGCAAGCTATTTTTCAGAGCTGACAATAATTACTGCTTAAAAAAGGACACAAGAAGAAGATAAGTGAGGTGTCCCCTTCCCCTTGTCCAAATCAGGCGATTCCGGAAAAACCTGTAACCTGGTCAAAATCAGAATCCATGGTAAGTCCGTATTTATCTTTACCTTTGAAGGAAAATTCAATGTGACAGGGATCAATGGTACCGTCGGCATTTTCGTTCTGTTGAATGGTAAATTTGACTGTTGCTGAAAAGGCTTGTGCGTCATAATAGACATAGTCCGGATATGTTGAAATCGTAACTTCCGTGTCAGGAACAGAAAATCCAAAATTATATGCCTGTCCCGGCCCGCTTCCGGTTGACCGTTTGATGGTCCAGTTGAACCTGTCTTCAACAGACTCCCTGTCCATCTCTTTGTCAAACTGGAATATCATTGTAAAGGTTTTAGACGCATTGGCATTTGCCAGATAA
>JAUWMI010000094.1 GCA_030613245.1 Candidatus Sumerlaeota bacterium | reverse complement strand
TTAGGAAAACTAAAAAGAGGAAATCTACGATATTCTTTCCTGGATTCAACTCTCAAGTGCAACTCTGGATTCGAACCAAGGATCCAGAGGCTCTGTGTTCGAATCCTGTAATTAAGGGCTTGGATAACTATGCCGAACTGATTGGGCCACCAGCTATCGCGAATTTACCCACCCTAATGTCAGGGAGCACCCTTTTCCTTTTGGGGCAAAGTAAACGAATTTAAAGATTTGGAAAAGCCTGACGATCTACGTTTCGTGCGGGGGGCTCAATTTGACCACTTCAGAAACGGGCTGATAACCCCCAGGATACGGATTCGAACCCTGTACAAGGGGGCTTAGAGGGAAAAAAGCACCCGCAAGGGTGCTTTAAGGTAGCGGGGCTTGGATTCGAACCAAGGACCTTCAGGTTATGAGTTGGAACCCTGAAAAGGGGGCCTTGGACCGTCAGGCTGGTGTTCCAAGGGTGACCTTGCGGTTTTCGACTACTCGGAACCCAGCGAGCATTAGTTTGAATTATCCTACACGCGGAGAGTCACTCTGGCAAGTGAAGTCGGGGTTAGAACAGGAGCGCCGCTAATCATACTTTCATTCTTCGGTGTTGAACTTGGTATTTGAATCTACGTTGTATGCTTGGTTCAGGAAGCCATAGGAAGAAACATAAGTGAAGGATTCATTCGAGATTTTTGGGATATGTTGAAATCACAGCCCGCCTTTCCTGATATGAATTCAAGACTATGATTGTATCGCTCATTGTGTGTCCAAGCACATTTTCTAGAACGGATGTCCTTTTTCGGCCACTACAGGAGTGCATGCAGTGAACTTCCTAAGCTGTAATGAGCCGCGATTTGCACATTGCTTGTACGAGAGTCAATTTTGGTGGTGCTGGCTCTGTGATTAGCATCATTTCAGGTGAAGTATATTTGCGCACAGATTTATTACCGAAGGAGCACTTTACTACTCAACTGGAAAGCAGTATAAAAATAGCGTTTGTGCCTTTCATTTCCGGCAGGGCTCCAATGAAAATGAAATTAATTTAAGGTACGGGATTGATCGCCCCTTACCCATTCTGTTCTTATGATTCCAATTCTTTTTCTGTCATTGCCAGCTCATGGCGTAGCCAAGCAATAAATTCGTCAAGCTTCTGAAACTGGCGCGATTGGCCGCTACCGATGTGTTCGGCCGTACCGCGCCAGGCGTTATCATCAACCGGGTTGCCATCCGTCCAAAAACGGATGATGAATGTGGCTTTACGAATCGGCGTTTGCATGATTCAGAGCTCGTTTCAGGTAATTGATTACGATCGGGTTCCTATCCTCTATCTGGCTGCGTAACAGCGGCTAGTAGTCGAGTTTTCCCCGAACCTCATAATGTTGGGAACGATCATCAAATCGTGACAATACCTCTCGGGCCTTGGGAGGTATATACGCATGCTCGTAGTCCTCACCGGCGAACTTCCGTACAGCTTCCAAGGACTCAAACCACATGATCACGACAAACTCTACCTCAGCGTCTGCAAGACGTCGAAACAACTGAACACTTTGATAACCTTGAATATTCTCGGATGCAATTTCAGGAAAGATTTCCATCTTTAGCAGGTTTTCGTAGACATCAGCATTCTAATGAGTGGTCCATCCATGCCAGATTCGTCCAATCAATTCTCATCTCCATCAAAATCCGGCATATCTCCTACGAAATAAGGCAAATCTGGGTGTCCGAGCTGCTGTCGAATGGCATGAGCTTCGCCCGTGTGAAAAAAGTAATGATAGGTCGCGCGTTGCATCCTGGTGCCGACATTTTCTCCTGAGCGGACACTGTTTTGCGCCAGCATCTGTTTTGTGGCCGTCCCAAATAGAGAATCCTCAAATGCCTTTATGTCCTGCTCCAGATGCGTCAGCAATTGCTCAGGTGTCAGCGTATCCAGGAATGTGTCAGCAGCTGCGGTGATGTCGTGCCAGACCTGCCACATATCAGCCAGTGGCGGCGTGGTGGCGGGATGGCCGAAGCCAACCGATTTATTCAGTTGAGGGTGAGGTACTTCACCCTCGGGGAAAAAAACAAAATAGTATTGTTCTTGGGCTGCCAGATGGCCGACCATCCAGCTGATACAGTTCATGGGCATGATGCGACGGCGAGCGTCTTCATCAGAGATGCCTTCCAAACAGCGGACAAATTCACTTCGGGCAAAACGGAGTTGGGTGACCAATGTGTGTGGCATGTAATTCCTTTCCTTTCGTTGTATTTCTGCATGAGGATCAGGGTTGATGACAAATTCTAGACAAGGCAACTTAATGAGAACTTAATGGGATTTAATGGAGAGTGGGGGCAATGCCAGATTTTGGATGAATGATTTAATTATTTTGAAGCTCAATACTCCGTGTCTGGCGCTAATGGTGAAGAGCCGCGTTTAAAAATGTAACTCGCAGACTTTCATCTTCTAATGATGTAGCAATGGCTTGGATGATATGTTCCGCTTCAGATGAACTATTTTTTGCTTCCTGCTCACAGTCGTTTTGGCGATACAGTTCGGCCAGTTGGTGGCGGCTCGCCCAGCGGACAGGCTGGAAATGAATGTCATCGGCCAGGGAGATGGCCGTTTTGGTTGCCCCAATCGCTTCATCCACCCTGCCCAATTTTGCTAGCGCCAAGCCCCTTAATTCATGATTTAGGGCAACGTATTTGAGAATAACGGACGTTTCTGCAAGCGATACCCCTTCCTCCGCCAACGATAACGCCTTTGATGGTTCGTCGGAGGCCAATAAACACATCCCTCGAGTATGCAAGAGCCGCAGTCGCCAGCGCCAACTGTGGAAGCCAAATGACCCGGCATTGATTTGCGTCTTAATATTATTCAGCAGCGCCAAAGCTCGTCCCGGGTCGCCCAGGTGCAGCACATCCAGGCACACATTCAGCCGAGCACTAATCTCCGGTGATGGCTTGCCCCATTGCTGAGCAAAATCAACCCCTTCCTCATCTAACTTCAAACTATTTTCATAATCACCGAGTTCGCGGTACAACCAGCCCCGCATATTGAGCGCCTGCGCCAGCAAGTAGCGGTCGCCTACTATCTGCGCCTGTTCCTGGCTGCGCTGGAAGGCATCAAGGGCACGGCTGTAATCACCACGTCCACCTAATGCCCGCCCCAGAATATTCCAGGCATAGGCAATGGCGTTCTGATCATCTGTCTCTGCCAGCAAATTCAGACCCAATTCGGCGGCGTTGACCGCATCATTAAACTCAGCTCGTTGACCGTGCAAAAACCCAATTTCCACCAGGGCGCGGGCTTCCAGCTGGTTGTCATTCAGCTTGTTACTGACTATTTGAGCTCGAGTAGCTGTTTCTAGAGCGCTGCTTAGGTCGCCGCTGCTCTCGTGTACCTCGGTGAGCAAGAGTAAACTTTGTGCCAGGTAATACTCATCGCCCGCCTGTTCTGCGGCGATAAGGGCGGCTTCCACCTCTGGTTTACCACCATCAGACCGATGCTGGCGGCTGGCGTTTTGGGCCTGCGCATAAAGGAGCCGGGAGCGGCGGGCATCGTCATCGTGATGTTCAACCAGCTCGAGACCTTGACGTATAACGGTTGTCGCCGCCTTATAGTCATCCAAAAGCATGAAGGCATTTCCTATACCCAGATAGGCATCTATTTGTGCTGCCGGTTTGTCGGTCAGGGCCAATGCCCGCTCGTAGTGGCGTGCCGCTTGCTGGTGGGCATAGGCAGCTAGAGCATGTTTGCCTGCTAGCATCCAGTACGTGAACGCCTTCTCGTTTTCCCCGCCGTATTCAAAATGATGGGCCAGCAATGCCGTCTGATCCGGAGACGGTACCAATGTATCTAATGTTTCTGCGATTTGCCGATGGTAGAGTCCGCGTCGAGCAGTGCTTAGATCATAATAAACAACCTCGCGAATTTTGTGATGAATGAAGTCGTACTGCCCTGTTGTTTCTACCAGCAGTTGCCGCGCCGCCAGTTGCTCTACAGTGTTAAGCAATGTCATCTGTAGCTGGTCGCTAATGGTTTGCAAGGTAGAGAAATCGATGTGACGACCGTAAACTGCCATCCAGTCCAGTGCTTCCCGTTCAGCTTGCGGCAATCGCTTCAATCGGTCGCGTATTGAATCCCGGATGGCATCGGGCAAAGTCAGTGTCGGATCAGTTCGAGACAGCGCTTGCCAGTTTGCTTTGGCAGCGTTATCCAGCACTCCTTTTTCTCGCAATGATTGGATCAAGGAAATGAAGAAGAAGGGATTGCCTTCTGTTTCCTTATGCAGCCAGGGACCCAGCCGGTCGGCTTAGGGTGCAGTATCGGTTATTTGCGCCAGCAACTTGGTTGTATCTGCCTCGGATAAGCGCTGTAATGAAAGGGAAGTTAGATGTGGTTCCCGCTGCAAGCTATGGAGCAAGGCACTCAAGTCGGCGTCGGTGGATAAACTTTCTTCTCGTAAGGATAAAATGAGCGCAATGGGAAACT
>JAUWMI010000001.1 GCA_030613245.1 Candidatus Sumerlaeota bacterium | reverse complement strand
TCGGCCGCGCGTGTCAGCAAATGGGTCACGAGGCAAGCCGTTGGGAAACTGTTTGCGCAGCTCATCTGCGGATGCAGCCTTTACCCCGTCGCGCGGAAATGGGTATTCGCGCTCATGCGGAATCTCCACAATAATGTCGCCGCCGCTCACTGTCCCGTTTGTTGGATCATAGGAGACCACGGCTCGGTCGTCCTGTTCCTCAGGTCCAACGCTATAGCACGTGAAGGATTGCGGACCAGAGAAAAATCTTAGCGGCGCAGAAGTGTATGAATCTCCAGGTGGACCATCGGGCAACAAGGGCGCAAATTCCTCTCCACTTCGGGGAAATGCTCCCTGAGTAATAAGATGATATTTCACAGCCACTGCCATGCGCACGAGCTGAAAGTGTGTATCCGCCCCGCGATGGCCCATACTCATTTTCTCAATACTCTCTACCATACCATAAATGTCTGGCACGGCCGAGGTTGATTTTGCCAAGTCTATTTTCTGCGATCTTTCGTCAAGTTTCTCCAGAATCTCCCAGAGACGCTGGAATTCCTCAGGACGCTCGCAACAATTCAGCGCATAGATCTTTAAGCCCTTGCAGGTAATCAAACGAAATGCACTCCCAATCACGCTGCCAATTGAGGTCGGGGCGCTCTGGTTCAACAGCTGCCCGAGGTAATAGCTGGCAGCTAGAAGCTTCAATGCCTCTTCTCGTTGCCCCTGAAGCATCATAAAACTTGCCTCTACAAGAAAGACCTTCATAGAAATTTGATAGTCAAGGAAATGCCGTGGGCCAGCCATAGGAGCCAAACCATAGAGCGGAGTAGCGTATTCTTGGTAGTCCAAAAGTTCAGGGAACTTCTCCAGACGAGTAGCAAGATCGGTGTCCCCTGCCAGAAGTTCTGTTGCAAAATCATAAGCGTTTCGGCCAGCAAGTGTGAGTTGTCTTGCTTTCAGAGCGTGCTCAGCGAATTGGAAGGCTTCACGCAAGAAGGGATTGTCCGCTTCCTTATATGCATCCTTCCACGCTGCGATTCTTTCTGCAAGGGCATCATAGTCGCCTTTTCTGAGCAAAGCGTTAAGGTACAGTATACGGACATAGCGCTCGGTAGGATAAGAGGACAGCAGCTCTGAGGCAAGCGCAAAGAGACGCTTGACTTCGTGCTCTGGCATATATTGCTCATCATAATACTTATACGAAGAGTTGAAATACTTAACCACGCGCCTGTCATCAAGGCGATGCAAGTACGAGGGAACGCGCTGCTTGAATTGAGCAATTTCTTCGTCAGCAGGCCTCTCATTATTGAACGTGATCCAGTGATAATGTCGCACCAGATCCCAATCTCCCGGTGTTGTACTCGAAGGCAAGAATTCAAAATAGTTCTCAAATTCCTGTGTCTGAGGCCCATAATATTCGCCCGAGTCCAATTGACCCGGCCATTCCCATTTGTGATGACAAACAATAGCGAGCTTCTGCTTGTCAAATGAGACCTTCCACTCGGCCCCAGGTAGAAAACCAGTGAATGTCCCTCTTATTTTGAGATTGCCCGAACCATCCCTCACGATTTCAGCGTGAGATTTGCCTCCAGATACAAGATAAATGCCAACAGGATCAATGCCACTCTCGGGAAGTTGCCTTTTATCGAACTCATCTTGACCCCGTTTCGTGCAGCCTGGAATCAGAAGTACGAGCAAAACCCCGCACATCAGAAATTCCAAAGCGTGTTGTTTCTTTGCCATCATCCGCTCACCTACTCTCCAAACAGTGATATGTAGTGTCTCCTATCGCGGAATGGCAATAAACAGGTCGCCGGGGCTAATGGTGCCGTTGGTTGGATCATAATGGACTTCGGGGACATAACGATCGCCAGCCTGTGTGGCCTCCCATTCATCCGTATCAGGGCCGTAACTATAAACATAGACGGGCGTTGTATTTGTAATACCGAGCGGTTTGCCACGTGTGTCCGCAAACGGATCAACAGGCAAGCCGTTTGGAAACTGCCTTCGCAGCTCGTCTGCAGATGCAGCGCTTACCCCGTCGCGCGGAAATGGGTATTCGCGCTCATGCGGAATCTCCACAATAATGTCGCCCCGGCTGGCGATTCCGTTTGTGGGGTCATAGGAGACCGTGGCACCATTGTCCTGCTCATCAGAGCCGATGCTATAGCACGTGAACAAGTTCGGGTCGGAGAAAAATCTTAGCGGTCCAGTAGTGAAAGGATCCTGAGGCGGCCCATCGGGCAGTAAGGGCGCAAATTCATCTGGGCTTCTTGGAAATGCCTGCTGAGTAACAAAGCGATACTTCGCGGCAGTCGCCATGCGCAAGAGCTGAAAACTTGCATCGGTGCGGCGAAGGCGTATTTCAGAGTCCTTTATAGCTTTTATAGCTTCCCCCGATGGAAAGGGCAGTAATTCCGCTATGTCTCTCACTTCCCTTTTGGGCTCAAGTTCTTCAAGGGTTTCCCACAGGTGTTGGAATTCATCAGACGTCTCGCAGCAATTCAGTGCATAGATTTCCAAACCCTTACAGGCAATGAGGCGAAGTGCCCCGCCAATGAGACGGCCGATAAACGTGTTGCTCTGGTTCAAGAGCTGCCCGAAGTGGTAGCTGGCAGCAAGAAGCTTCAGCGCCTCTTCCCGTTTCCCCTGGAGCATCAAGAAGACTGCTTCGACACGGAACACTTTTATTGCGATCTGAAGCTCGAGGAAGTTTGCAATGCGAGTGAGAACCAGGCTGCTCTGTGGACGCGCGTATTCTTCATAATCAAAAATGTCTGGAAACAGTTCAAGGCGAGTGGCAAGGTCTGTGTCAGGACCGAGTACTTTTAGTATAAAATCATGGGCATTGCGACCAGCAGCGCTGAGTTGCAGTGCGTGAAGACTATTGTCGGCCTGCCGGAAGACCTTGGACAAGAGCCGGTCATCTGTTGTTGCATACGCTTCCTTCCAGTCTGTAAGCCGCGATTCCAGCGTCTCATGATTGCCTTGTATTACCAGCGCATCCAAATAGAGCGTACGCACATGCAGATCGTCAGGATGCGACTCCAGCAAGCCTGAGGCAAGTTCCAACAGCCGATCAACGTCCGGCTTAGGACCAAAATCTGGCCCAGGCCCGTAGACTTCGGCGTAATCAGCCACCAGGTTGAAATACTCTACCACCCGCCTGTCATCAACGCGATGTAAATAGGATGGAATGGGGTTTTCGAGTGGAGAGATTTCGTCCTCAGCAGGGATGTCTTTGGATGCGCCGCTCCAGTGATATTGCCGCACAAGGTCCCAATCCCCAGGCGTCGTGCTTGAGGGAAGAAATTCATAATAGGTGCGCGATTCCCATTTAGTCCGCACAGTCCTGTGCTTAAACACCAGCATTAGCTTCTGCCTCTTAAAAGAGACCACCCACTCGGGCTCGTAATCAGGGAGACCAGGGAGACCAGAAAAAAGGGATGTCCCTTTTATGATAAAATTGTTCGACGCATCTTTCCCGATTTCAACGTACGCCTGTCCTCCTATTGCAAGATAGATACCAGCGGGATCGAGCTTCTGCTTTGCGCAGCCTACAATTAAGAACACAATCAGAATCCCGCACATCAGAAATTCTAAAGCTCGTAATTTCTTTACAATCATCTTGCTCACCTTCTTTTCAAACAGTGATATGTTGTGACTTCTATCGCGGAATGGCAATAAACAGGTCGCCCGGGGTAATGGTGCCGTTGGTTGGATCGTAGAGAACTTCGGGGACATAACGATCGCCAGCTTCCCGGGCCCAGTGTTCGTTCGTATCAGGGCCGTAGCTATAGACATAGACTGGCGTTGTATTGGAAATACCAAGCGGTCTGCCTCTAGTATCAGCAAAGGGGTCCCCAGGCAGGCCATTAGGGAACTGCCTGCGCAGCTCGTCTGCGGATGCAGCTTTTACCCCGTCGCGCGGAAATGGGTATTCGCGCTCATGCGGAATCTCCACAAAAATATCGCCGGGGCTCACTGTGCCGTTCGTTGGATCGTAGGAGATAGCTGCTCGGTTGTCCTGCTCATCAGGGCCGATGCTATAGCACGTGAACAGGTTTGGGTCGGAGAAAAATCTTAGCGGCGCAGTAGTGAAAGGATCCTGAGGCGGCCCATCGGGCAGTAAAGGAACAAATCCCTCTGCACTTCGGGGAAATGCTTGCTGGGTAACAAAGCGGTACTTCGCACCCGTGGCCATGCGTACGAGCTGAAAATTTGCATCTGTGACGCGCTCACGTATATCGCATTCCTTTATAACGTTCGCTGATTGCAAAGGCAGTAATTCCGCTATGTCTTTCACTTCCGCTTTGCGATCAAGTTCTTCAAGGGTTTCCCACAGGTGTTGGAATTCATCAGACGTCTCGCAGCAATTCAGTGCGTAGATTCTCAGCCCCGCGGAAGAAATGGCGCGAAGCGCAATGCCAATCAGGCGGCCGATCATTGTGTCGCTCCGGTTCAAGAGCCTCCCCAAGTGATAGCTGGCAGCCAGAATCTTCAAGGCCTCTTCCCTTTTCCCTTGGAGCATCAGAAAGACCGCTTCGACACGGAACACCTTTACTGCAATCTGAAGTTCGAGGAAGTTTGTAACGAGAGTGGGAACCACACTGCTCTGTGGATGCGCGTATTCTTCGTAATTAAAAATGTCTGGAAACAGTTCAAGGCGAGTGGCAAGATCTGTTTCAGGGCCGAGGACTCTTATTATAAAGTCATGGGCATTGCGACCAGCAGCGCTGAGTTGCAGTGCGAGAAGACTATTGTCGGCCTGCCGGAAGAGCTTGGACAAGATCTGGTCATCTGTCGTTGCATACGCTTCTCTCCAGTCTGTAAGCCGCGATTCCAGCGTCTCATGATCGCCTTTTCTAATCAACGCATCCAAATAGAACGTGCGCACATACAGGTCGTCGGGATGCGACTCCAAAAGTCCTGAGGTAAGCTTGAACAGCCGGGCAGCGTCCGGCTCCGGGACGGGAGCGGGCCCAGGCCCTAAAGCTTCGCGGTAATCAGCCCGCAAGTTGAAATACTCAACCACGCGCCTGTCATCAACACGATGCAAATAGGATGGAATGGGATTTTCGAGTGGAGAGATTTCGTCCTCAGCAGGGATGTCTTTGGATGAGCCGCTCCAGTCATATTGTCCCACGAGATCCCAATCTCCAGGCGTCGTGCTCGAGGGAAGAAGCTCTAAATAGATGCGCGATACTAATGAGTTTACCGCAACACCTTCAGAAGATTCGAATGCGGCCGCAGGACGTTTGTGTTCAAACACTAATATGAGCTTTTGCCCCTTATAAGAGATCTGCCACTTAGGCTCATAAGCAGGGAGAAAAGAAAAAAGGGAGGTGCCTTGTACCATGAGATTGCCCGAGGCATCTTTCCCGATTTCAATATAACTCTGTCCACCTATTGCCAGATAAATGCCAGTGGGATCGGGGTTCTGCTTTGCGCATCCCATAAACAAAAGTACAACCAAAATCCCGCACATCAGAAATTCCATAGCTCTTAGTTTTTTTACCATGATCCCTTCACCTCATCTTTAAAATCGAATATGTGGTGCCTTCTTCGCCCTATACTTCGGTTGTCATTGCATACCCACCGGCGTACTGTGAAAAGTTTTGAACATTAAGCCTAAATTAGAGTCACAGAATCCATACGCCGGGGTCAAGAAGAATGTTTGTTCTAGCGCCGGATTGGCTGTCAGGAATGGTGTCCCCGCCAGCTCGTTTGCAGGCCGTGCGTGTGCGCTAACTAGGCTCTTCCCTCTATCACGCGCTGTAACGGCGGCCCTCATCGAGCATGACAAGGTAATTGCGGAGCGGGATATAGTTTGCGACCGAGTTGCCTGTGCCGAGGCAATAGCCTCCGCCCGGGTGGCACTGATCGAGCGTGTCCCGGACCCGTCGGCGGATATCCGTCTCTGTGCTTCGACAGAGAAAGTCAACGTCAATTCCGCCCAGAATTGCAATTCGGGAACCGTAACGTCGCTTTATTTCAGTCACGGGCGCGATAGTGTCTTCAAAGGAATGTTTGGCATCAATTCCCACGACCTCGATTAGGTCGTCCATGATTGCTTCCAGGTTTCCACACGCGTGCAGGAAATATAACTTCTTGTATTCGTGTGCCACCTGTGCCGCCAGCCGATGCCAGGGCAAAACTTTGTCCCGAAGCATTTCTGGCGAGAGCAAAGTTTGTGTCCGGAAGCCCATGTCGTCACTGCCCCAAAGCACACCAATGCAGGAGAACTGTGCCAGCAGCCGTGTATACTCCAGGTAGAGGCGGCCAATCTTTTCAAATACCGCGTCGGCCAAATCGGGCTCATCATAAATTTTGGCGCACAAGGTTTCATAGCCCATCAGCCAGGTAGTCTGCTCAAGGATATGCGAGGTTAGATCGTAGACAGCCATGCCGTCGGGAAGGTTCTTTTCAAGCCATTCGAGGCCCGTTGTATTTATGTTAGCCGGGTCTGGCCACGGGTATCGCTCAAATTCTGCCCAGCTCTGGATCGGACCAGTATGCTCGTCTATCCAGTCGCGTTGGGCGCGCACCTGACCGTTCACTCTCGTGGCGTCCTTAGCAGCCAGCATTTCCAAGGGGAACTCAAAACCCGGCGGGCGGACGCGGATCATGTCGTAGCCCAGAAAACGCTGTATGGCGATCTCGCGTCGGATATCGAAAAATGGATCTTTGCGCTTCAGGCCATCTTCAAGGTTGAACCGGCCCGCAACCACCGCTTTGATCTCCTCATCCTGGAACAGTTCAATATGGTGCACCCGCGCGGGCGTTCCTTCTCGCAAAATGCACCGACGGAACGCCTCAAAGTCCGGGGTTACCTTATTCACAAAAATCTTCATGGCTATGAGCACAATGCTTTTTATACTTCTTCAGTCAATCAATTTTTCTGGATAGAATTCTCTTTAACAACTTCAAGAAGAAATTGTTCTGTAATTTCTCAACATAGGCCAACTTTCCTGCTTGGCGAGTCAAATCAGATAAAGTAGGATAGCCGTGTATTGCCGATTGAATCTTGGAGAAATTAATGTTCAAAGATTTCAGGAGCTGTGCTTCGTGTATCAGCTCTCCCGCTTTACTTCCCAGGATATGAGCCC
This sequence comes from Candidatus Sumerlaeota bacterium, assembly GCA_030613245.1. Lineage (GTDB taxonomy): Bacteria > Sumerlaeota > Sumerlaeia > MWCT01 > JAUWMI01 > JAUWMI01. The sequence continues at coordinate 287,166 of JAUWMI010000001.1, read as the reverse complement.
CAACAAGCTTGCCCTTTTTAGTGCATATAAATTTCCCCAGTCCTGTCTCTACAAGGTCTGTTTTTGCCCTATCTAAATTCTTATACTCGTAACGATAAATCTTAACCCCGTCATCGTACTTTGCTCTGGCTTCTTCTTCGGTTAGGCCGGCGTGCGCCAGCTCGGGGTCAGTGTATGTGCACCAGAGCACATTCCTGTAATCTACTCTCCTTTTGATGGGCAGCGTTGCATTAACAGTAGCAATCACCGCCTGGTATTCCGCCATGTGGCTGAATTGATACGGTCCCACAACATCTCCACAGGCGTATATATTTGGAGCAGTCGTTCTTAGTTTTTCGTCCGTAACTATCCCCTTTGGTGAATACTTTATCCCTGCATTTTCCAGCTTAAGCCCATCAACATTGGCTTTTCTTCCAACGCCAATTAAAACAGCCTCTGCTTCTATATTTCGGGCTTGATTATTTGTGTCTTCAACCGTGAGAACTATTCTTCCGTTTTCCTGGGAAAATTTAACCGCCTTTGTTTTCGTCAATATTCTTACCCCTTCAGACTCCAAGCGCTCGGCAAGTAGCTCAGCAAGTTCTCTGTCATCTCGAATAAGTATTCTCTCCCCCATCTCCACAACAGTCGTTTTTACGCCCAGGCGATTTATTGCTTGCGATAATTCTATACCTATCGGGCCTCCCCCCACGACGATCATTGACTCCGGCAATACCTTCAAATCAAAGAATGTTTCATTCGTTAGATAAGGAACTTCCTTTAATCCTTCGATAGGAGGTATTAAAGCGCTGGAACCTGTTGCAATGATGAATTTCTTTGCTGATATTTTGCCATCGCCTAACTTTACCTGATGATTATTTATGAACTCTGGTTCCCCAAAAATAACCTTAATACCGATTCTTTCGAAGCTCTCCGGAAGATGCCCCTTATATACTTTCTGGACAATAGAACGAACATGATCCATCACATTCTCGGTGTTTAATTTAATATCTGTATCTGATTTCAGCCCGTAATCTTTCAAATTTTTTATATCTCGAGCAATATCACCCACCTTTATCAACGCCTTGCTAGGTATACAACCATACAAAGTACACTCACCTCCCAGTTTTCCTTTTTCCACCATAGCCACCTTTTTACCCAGGCCATTCGCCGTCTTTGCAGCTGTAAATCCAGCTGCACCTCCTCCAATGACTGCTACGTCATAGTCAAATGGTTTCATTTGTGAACCCTCCTTTATGAACCAGCGCATTTTTTCCAATTAGTGGTGAGTATTCTCCTCCTTTAACATGCTCTTTGCATAACGTACCAAGAATACAATCAGAATGATCGCTAAGATCAAAATACCAACCAAGACCCACGGAATCCTGCCCATGGTAATGGCTTTAGTAACAGCATCAGAGCCGATTACGTACAATACCGTACCGGGCAACATACAGAGCCAGGACCAAAACACATACGTCTTAAAGGGAACCTTTGTAAGCCCAAATCCATAATTCAAAAGCGTAAACGGGAACAGAGGGACTAATCTTGTGATGGCTACAATTATTGCCCCGTGTTTTTCAGTAAGATCATCAAGTTTGCGAAACTTCTCCTTCTTACCCAGCCACTGTACAATAGCATCGCGCGCAAAATATCGTGCGGCAAGAAATGCCAAACTTGCTCCCAATGTTGAGCCGATGCTTACACTTATTAGCCCGACGACCGACCCAAAAATTGAGCCTGCAATGATACTCATTGCAGAACCAGGAACAGCCGCTACGGTTGTACCTGCATATATAATCACGAATACTGCTGGGCCCCAAAAACCTATGCTTTTAATCCAGCTTTGCAATTCAGCTAATCTCTTTCCAAGCCCAAGCCATCGAGAAAGCAAGACAAGAGCAATAATCACCACAACAAGCACAACAGCCTTCACCCACGATTTGACGTTATTCTTCTCACCCATAGTTTCATTATCCCTTTAGCCGTTCATATGAACCCCTCTTTATATTTCATTATGTAAACCATGGTTCTTGATCTTCTGAATAATGTATCTTTGTTTCTCCTAAAAACGTCTCTCAAGTCATCAAGTGTATCTACATCTCGCCATTTGGATAAAACGTGAATACTGTAATCATATTCCCTTAAAATACTAAGTGTATCGTTATACACGGTGTTTGTACTCCATCTTATTCCGTGAAATACTTTCGGCAAAAAAGTTTCCCTCTTAAAACCCAACAAGTAATATCCCCCATCAAATGTCGGACCTATTACAGCATCGTTATTTTGTAGAGCTAAAAATGCCTCGTTGATCAATTCATGTGGCAAATCAGGGCTGTCGCTGCCAATAATAATTGCCTTTTTGAACCCCTGCTCAAGAATCCCGACAAAAGCATTTTGCATCCTTTCGCCTAAGTCTTTTCCTTGCTGCGGCATATAGTGATAGTCAGGTCCCAACCAATCGATGAATCTTCCTCTTGCACTTTCAGGATAAAAACAAATGCAGGTCTGGGCATTTACTCTTTCCAATGTGTGCAATACATCCGCTGTGAAATATCTATAGAGAGCAACTGCCACATCTTCCCCTAAATCCACAGACAGCCGGGTTTTAACCCTTCCTTTTTCAGGATACTTTACAAAAAAAACCACCCAATTGTCTTTGCACGTAACGTTCATCTTATCTATTCACTAAATTCCGGATATGCTTTAAAGTGCCCTTGTTATGCGCATTTCTCCATAGTAAACTGATTGTCCCTCCAACACTTCCCAATCTGTTTCTTGAAACAGAGATTGACATTCAGCCACTGTGTTACCCCGCCCCTCCTCTGTTTTTTCCTCAGTATCGCGAGGATTAGCTCCGAGTTCTGCCCAAAAAAGATTAGCACCGGCTAACGCCCCTAAGGTACAGGGTTCATGCGTGCAATTCCCTTTAACTGTTCTAGGCATCCCTAAGCGAGTTGCGGCTACAATCTGAGCCATACGCAACTCAGAGATCATACCGTATCGAGCTAGTTCGCTACCAGGCACAGAAATACGGCGCGCAGCTCCACTATATGCTGGATCAAAACTGGCTGTTAATAGAATCATTTCTGCTATTTCTTCGTTCGTATGTTCTGGCCCTACTGGCTCAACACAAGTCCCGACAACCAAGCCTGCTTCTTTAAATGCTTTAATACTTTTCAGTCTAGTTTTGGGGTCAATATTGGTATCTCTCCCCTCTCTGAGCCTCACTGCATGGTAGACTCCTTGATATCCTGCCTCCTTGATCCTCTCTGCCTCTGACAGATTCCTGTCTCCAACATTAGCTATAAGAATTGTCTCTGGCTTTAGATTTCTTCTGACCTCTTGCGAAATTTCAATGAATTCACCGAAGTCATAATCTGCTGTTGTCATAACAAAGACCGCATTAGCCCCTTCTGTTTCAAATTGTTTGGCATAGATGACAGCTTCATCCGGACCTATCTTTCTTGGTTCTCCAAAGATTCCATAAACGGACGCGAAGGAGCAAAATTTGCAATTCTTGGCACAAGGAGCCAGGTTGAGAGCAAATTGTGCATGCACTTCTGCTTTGTTGTTTGTTAGTTGCTTAGAAATCCTATTGGCTTCAGCCATTATTTGGTAACTTTCTGGGAAATCGGGAGCTACGCTAAGCATTTCGACCAGCTGTTCCTTTGAAAAGGATTCGCCATTTTGCGATTGTTTAATAACAGAGCTAATGTTCATCTGCCTGTATCCTTTCGATAGATTTCTATGTAATCGACATAAGATACTGATTTCTCACCTGTATTATCTGAATCATTCATAATAGCAATGCTAGCAACCGCTGGAGGTCTCTTTCCGAATGCCCATTGATAATCTGTTATTATATTAACCTCCTCTGTCTCCCACTTGGCAACTTTTGAAACTCCTTTCTCTAAGATTATCAATTTCGATTTGTCCGTGTAAGCGCTTGTGATTATATTTTCCTTATGCTCTTTATTGGCCCAGATGTAATTGAGAGCGCTATGAGGAGGATATTCACCATACAGTAACTTTGCTGAATTATACTGTAGCTTCTCAAAAAATCCCGCCTTTTGGGGGTCGTATTTGAAAATTACGTAAATACGTATGGGATAGTCATCTCCCTTTTTCATTTTGGCATTTCCATTCCTATACACATTTTCTACTTTCCATCGCCATCGGATATTTGGAAATTCATAAACGTTAAACTTCTTCTTGTACACAAGTGCCGATGCGGAAGCATCGCTTTCGGCTATTAAATATTTCCCGGTGCCAGAAGATACTATTGTATAGGAAGAGTGCCTCTTTATCTTGGGAAAATATAGTGGATCCCAACGATCAAGGGAGTCGAAATCCTCCTTGAATAGCGTTTTCTCACTTACCGCGTAGCCTAGTGAGAAGATAACAAGAAGCAGAATCAAAATAGTCTGAAAAATCTTCAAGACCGAGCCCTCCAGAAAGAAAAGGGGTCAGAGCAACAAATCCAGGCTCAAAGGTTTGATTCTACGATTACTCACGGATAAAATACAGTTCGGAAGTTCTTCACTCTAGTTCTTATAGTATAGTTTTTCAAGTTTATGCGTATCCACTCCAAGAAAATAGAAAAGTCGTATCGTATGATTTCTTAACCAAGTTCGAACAAATCCTTCTTTTTCCCATCTTCTTGCAGATGTTAATGCTTTATCTTTAAAAATATATATTGCACCACCAACTGTTTTCACTCTCTTCATCAATTCCACATCTTCCATTAGCGGAATTTCCTTATAACCGCCAATCTTGTGAAAGTAATCTTTTCTCATAAAAATTACCTGGTCTCCATAAGGAACCCTGGTGAAACGAGACCGAATATTAGCTGTGTAAGATATGATTTTTAAAAACATGCTTCCAGAATCTATTTGTAAATCGAAAGCGCCGCCCACTAACTTCTTATTTCTTAGAAGTTCGTCAATCTTTAGTAAGGCATTGGAAGGCATTTTCGTATCAGAATGAAGAAAAATGATAATTTCCCCTTTGGCGACAGACGCTCCAGCATTCATCTGCATGGCGCGACCTTTATTGGCAGTAATACAGATTACATTTTTATCTTTAATCTCATTTATCGTGTCTTTTGTTGTACTTCCATCAGCCACTATGATCTCGTAATGTTGATCTCCTTCCAGTGTGTAAAGATGCTCAATCAGAGAATTTATTCTATCCGCTTCGTGCAGTACCGGCACGATTATGGAAAATCTATACTTGCTTAATATCCTATGGGTATTTTTCATGAATTTTTTACACCTGTGGTCACCAATTGCACTGGGATGCGAGAGACTCCCTCCTGACAAATTTTCCTTGCATAGCATTGAGTGCTTTTATTCTACAGATGTTAGTCACAATTCTTCTTTATGTCAAGAAGCAGGCTGCGTAAGAACCACCACTCTAATGTTCTGATCCAAAGGCAACTTTGAAGGGTACAAAATGGGCTGACCGGGAACGCCGTGAAATCTGCGCCGGATAAGATAATTCATAATGGCAAATGCGCGAAAAAATGTTCACATTATAGTAAACAGAACTTGAATTTCACGGCGAGAAGGAATTATAGTAATTCGCACTTCACAAAGCCAGGACGAATAGTTCCCAGACCCGGGCAGTCATACGCTTCCATGTGTCTATCAGGCTGTGCGGGATTCAAAGCAAGGAGAGACAGTGAAAAGATTGCTCGTTTCAGCGGTGATTCTGTTGATCCTATGGGCAGGCGTGTCCGCGCGCTTTGCAGATGCGGAAAACCAATCGCAGTCCGAGAGAAAAAAGCCTGCAAACGCCGTCGTGCCTCCTCCCAAACACGATGTTCCGGGCAAGCGGTTTTCCCTCTCGCTGGGCACCCTGTGTGTTCCTGATTTCTTTGACTCGGAAGTCAGAGTTCATATCATTGCACCGCCACCTGAGCTGTTTGACCCAGGGAAACAGACACGAATAATTCTTTATGCTCTCCCCAATGGAAATACAATCGAACAAACAATCGGTAAGCAAGTAGTAGAGGGCGTTGACTGGCACTTTGGCATTCAGCATATCGGGGCACAAACACAGCGCTTGCGAGAGGTAATCAAAGACGAGAATATTGTTGTTGTGTACCTCGAAGCCGAGGGAAAAAGCTGGCCTCTCTGGAGAAAAAGACATCCAAATAACGGTGCATTGATTCAAGGTTTAATTGAGTCAGTAAGAGACCAAATCACCACTTCGAATGTAACAATTCATTTGTCGGGTCATAGCGGAGGAGGTAGTTTCATCTTCGGCTACCTTAACAGCGTTGATCATATCCCTGATGGTATTGAAAGAATATCGTTTCTGGACAGTAATTATGGTTACAGCGATGAGGAGAGGCACGGGGATAAAATAATAGGATGGCTCAGAAGGTGTTCACAGCACTACTTGAGTGTTATTTGTTATGATGACCGAAACATAAGACTGAACGGGAAATTGATAGTCGGTCCTCAAGGTGGCACTTACAGAAAAACTCATAAAATGGTAGAAAGGCTTCAAAAAGAAATAGAGTTAACCAAAACAACGGACAAAGAGTTGATCAGGTACCGAGCGTTGAATGGACAAATTGATATCATAATCCATACCAATCCTGAAAATCTTATACTTCACACCGTGCTGGTCGGTGATATGAACGGCTTTATTCACGCCATGACTTCGGGAACAATATACGAAAATAAAGCAGCCGTCTTCAATGGGCCTCTCGCTTATGAAAAATGGATACAATCTGAATGATCTGGCGCTGCGAACGTCTGCCCTGCCTGAGAATTCAGGGGAAGTACTCTAGCGATAGCCTATATCTTCATAAAAGACCTTTGTGTTTTTTTATGCCTAAATGATGGGACAAGCAGAAAAGTAGAATTGACAACTGTCGTAATGTGCATTACTAAAGAGTTACATTCTTTTTGGAGGTGCGTGCCATGGGGAGAAAATGTATCAAAATCGTCGTGATTATTTGGGCTTTGGCATTAACGATGCCCGCATTAGCCACAGAAGAACTTACACTGGTGCCGATGCCCAGAGAGGTAACATTTCTGGAATGGGAAACAAGTCTGTCTGGTGATTGGGTAATCTGCCTGCCGGACAGAAACCCTGATGACGATTATTCCGCAGAATTACTGGTAAAAGAGGCTGAAGACTGCTTTGCCTGGAACTGGAAGATAGTTGATAAGGTGCCCGGGGAAAAGTATGTGCTGCTGAAAGGCTTCACGCTTAAAGACAACGCAATTATACTCCACGATGGCTCTGTTCTTAATGACGACATACCAGAATTATTCTTAGAGCAGGGGTACTTGCTTACGATAGAACGCGAGAAAATAATCATCGAAGCATCAACCGCAGTGGGCAGGTTCTACGGAGTTCAGACGCTACGACAAATTTTGCGCACTGCTGAAGAGCAGCGGATTCCGCAATTGAAAATTAAGGATTATCCGGCTCTAAAATGGCGTGGAATTTCCGATGATATTAGCCGGGGCCAGGTCTCCACGGTGAAAGACTTTAAGGAGATAATTCGCCAACTTGCATTCTACAAGAAAAACCTCTATCAGCCCTATATAGAAGATATGTTTACCTTTGATACCGATCCGAATATCGGCAAGGACCGTGGGGCGGTAACCAAAGCGGAAATGGCACAGATGGTTGCTGAGGCAAAGAAAAATCACATTGTGCTGACGCCGGTGTTTGAGTGCCTCGGACACCAGGACAGACTCCTGAGCCTGCCCGAGAACCGGAAATATGCTGAAGTGCAAGACCCGGACAGAACACCCTGGTCCTTCTCGCCGGTCGATTCAAAGGCACTTGAATTTCTGAAAAAACTAATTGACGAGCTGGCCGAGTCGACACCTGCGTCTTTCTTCCACATTGGCGGGGACGAAGCGTATGATGTCGGAAGGGGAACAAGTAAGAAGCGGGTAAAGAAAATCGGCGTGGGACGAGTGCATGCAGAGTTCTTTACACGTCTCCACGACCACGTAAAGGAGCGGCATAATCGTCAGATAATGCTCTATAGTGATATGTTGCTCCGTCATCGCGAAGCCCTCGATTATTTGCCCAAAGACGTCATACTAATAGACTGGCATTACGGATCCGGACCGGACTTCCCCAGCGTGAAAACATTAAGGGATGCTGGATTTAAAAACATCATCGCCAGTCCTGGCATCTGGAGTTGGGGTTCTTTCTATCCTCATTTCAACCGGGGCATTACTAACGTTGCGAACTTCACCAAAGTGGCAAAACAGGAACAACTGCTGGGCTGTATCACGTCCTCCTGGGGTGATAACGGCGCGGAGAATCTTAGGGAAAATAACTGGCTTGGGTATGCATTTTCTGCGGCTGCGGAATGGGAAGCGGAAACACCTGATCTCGACCAATATCTCAGGCGGTATGTGGCAGTACGCTATGGTGTTGATTCCCCTGAACTGGCTAAAGCTGAAAAGCTCCTGGGCTGGATTGAATACTTTGATGTGCGGTATCCCGGACAACTATTTCATCGCACTCCTATGATCAGACTTTATGATGAAAAACTTCTGGATGGCATGACGCGCGTTGAAAACGATATGCAAGCAGTGAGGCAAATTGTCGCTAGCGCGCGTGATAAGGTCAGATTCGATCGAGATCATTTAGACAGCATTGACCATGCTGCTCACCGCTTTCTCTATATGGCAAAGCGATATAAAGCGCTCGACGACATGGCCAGAACACTTGGCTTGAAAAAATTAGGAGAACTTCCCAATGACCAACAAGAGGCAATTATTAACGAACTGAAATCATTGAGAACCGAGTTGGTAGATCTGACATCTGAATATCAACGCCTGTGGCTGAAACGCAATAAATTTCCCAAACTCGACTTCAATCTCGAGCGCTTGCAAAAACAAGTTGCTGAGCTCTCTGGTTTGATCACTTTGGCCGTGGCTGGCAACTTGACTGCCTATCGTGAACCGGAAGCCGTCTGGTTCTGGTATCCAGGGGAAGATCGCACCAGAGCCACAGCAAGAGGCAACAAATACTTTATGAGGGTAATTAATCTGGATCAAGAACCTGCTGCAGCTGAGATAAAATGCTGGGCTGATGACAGGGCAACGGTGTTCATAAACGGCAAGAAAGTGCTAGAAACCCTTTACAGAGCGCCTGCTGTGACTGCAAATGTCCGCCATTTTCTTAAAAAAGGGAAAAACCACCTTGCTGTAGAGGGACAGAATAGGAGAGGATCTGCGGGGATACTGTTGAATCTGGACATCAAGTTCTCTGACGATACTGTGCTTGTAATCACCGGTGATGAGGACTGGTGGGCTTCAGACCGCGGAAAATGGCGCTGGAAAACCAGGGATCCCAAAGGCAAAAGTTGGAAAAAAGCCAAGTTGCTGGGCAAAGGCCTGATTAGACCTTGGAACTCCATTGACTGGTAGATGCATGAAACGCGGGTAACTCCTTGAGCGCAGATATCATTCGCTTGATAACGTGAACACGGTGTCAGCGATAACGAGCATCAAATTGGAAATTTAGTTCCTCTGTGGGGAAGAAAAATAAACAAAAGATTGGATATCAGCAGGTATCCAGTACTCTTGATAATCCCCTTTATAAATAGCACTTACTTTAAAAAAGTAATGTCCCGCATCTTTTAAATAGGCCTCAAGTCCTTCTAAATTGAATGAATCTTGGGTATGAGGAAGACGAACATCTGCTCTATGAGGCTGCACTGGCCATAGACAAAATTCATCGGAGGAGATTGTAATTTGATATCCAATCGGATGATTCATACTGGATGGGGGTTGCCATCTAATTATTTTTTCTTGAGTAGAGTATATCGGTTTTAAAGGCGGTTTAAGATCAAGATGTTCCTTTTTATATTCTATCGTAACCTTCAGAGGTATATCCGATTCAGATTTTAGTAAAATCCTATTTGCCCCCCGTTTGATTTCCGGCAAAGATTTTGTGCAAACTTGGAACAAGCTGCGTATTTCTAACTCTTTAATTCCGAGCGGCTTGTTCAGAACAATTTTTACGAAGAACCGTCTATAAAAATCATACGATTTTGCGAAACGAAGTTCCTTACCAATACTCACTTTATAATCTTGTTTATCAATATCATGCCTTAAAAGCTGCCATTCCGATAAGTCTCTCGAAAAATATACCTGGCAATCCGAACAAGTCGTTAAGAAATCCGCTTGCATAGTTAGATTGCTATCGACTAGAATATAAGGAGATTCAACAGGAATTATTAAATATCCATTCTCCTCTGGATTAACTAGCCGAAAAGAATTATCCACTTTTTTAACATTAACATATTCCCAACAACCTGACGGAAAATACAAAATGGGACGTTGTATTATTATACCATTCGAGAACTCATGGGGCGGAGTAGAAGAATCAAGTACGCTATAGAATTCCCCGAAATTTTGTCGATAGTATTCAATCTTCTCTCCTGGCCATATAGTCCAACGCATTTTTTCAGGCGGATCTCGCCATTTTTGAATTATCGAATTGTTGAAAATGCTTGCATAAATATCAGATACATTCTTTCCATGAATACCTCCAATGACTTCTCTAATGATGTGGTTATATTCGGTAGCTAATTCTTGAACGCCAAGGACTTCTTTATCTCTGCTGCTATAATAACTGACATTTGCATCTGGGCTATGCCATTCCTCATCATAATAAAACTCTGGCACAACATGACCAGACAATGCCCAGACTCGGGCGTCTGATTGGGGTAATATTTTCAGGTAATCAACTGCCAAACCTTCCATAATGTGCGCAAAATCGTCACATAGACCATAGCCAAAGACATTCAAATTAAAAACCGCATCGTGAATAGTCCAATTTGCAATGGGTGGTGTAAATGCATACATGTTTTGCCTAACAAATGCCCACATTGTCATTATTCTTTTATGAACAGTATCCGGGTTTGGATGAAATTGTTGAATTGCCAATGTAAGAGATCCTGTATCACTCCAATCCTTATCGTTGACAACAATCCAGACATCTTTAATTTTAAGACTGCTGGTATTTTCAATAGTCATTTTTTCAAAAACAGGATAAGCAGATCCATACACATGAAGTATTTTTACTTTGTTTTTCTTTAATAAGAGAGTATTGGGGGGAAGGAAAGTACAACCAAAAAGAAGGAATATAAACATATAGATACTTATAACCGGAATGTTTTTTGATGTTTGGGGATAAGTTGAGAATATTAATCTAATCCACCGTATGACGATAACTACTTTCAAATATGAGTTTGCAATTCCCCATCTAACCATTACTATCTTTTCTCCAGAAAATGGTATCATTTTCCCGCTCTAGTTTCCGGAAGGCGTATATGTAGCAAAATAACTTCATTGGCCATTCCAAATACTCTGCCAACCAACTCACAGATCACACTCCAGTAATCAAAGCAAGTATTTCTCATGATATTAAATCACGAGGAAATGGCAAAAACTAAATTGTGCGGTAGGAAAAGGAATATAATTCCGATTTGCCTCCTTTCCAATCTGTACTCACCAAAGAACATATCGCTGATATAATAGCGTAATAGAAAACATGGGATGTAGACGAATATTACTAAGCCCAGAGCGAAAAGGTTTTGAACATGCTGGCGCGTTGCTCATAAAGATAGCGAAGAAAAACTAACCATTAAACATATTAATCTGATTGTCGTTCTCCCCAGACTTCAAATTCCTGGATTCGGCATATAGAATCAACGGAACAGGATTTAGAGATGTAAAGCCTGATAAAGCGGGCGGTGATTGATTTTTCAAGAGGTACAATAACCAGTACGGTGTCGCTATCGGTAGTTCGCTCATCCTGTGCGGAAGACTTTATCTCAATTATGTTTTCCCAGGGTCCATTGAGCGAGGTTCCATTCTCAATTGAAAATCCAACAACATCAAATCCGGGTGAGTCGCCGACTGCACTCGGAGTCTTTATGAGAAATCCTTCAATGATGCACGCTTCGCCAAGATCAAGGGCAAGCCAATGCGCATCTGGGTGATTTACTTCACACCATTTTGTTCCCACGTCGCCATCAAACGCCATTTTTCCTGTATTATCTATATCCAGGTGTCCAGACCCCCTGTAACCTTTTACTTTTAATGCCAGATTTTGACCTTTGAATGGGACGTTTTTCAACTTTTCATTAAGTATGTCTAATGGATTCTTTCTGAATACATCAGCAAGTTCAAGAAGATCAAAATCCGGAGGAGGCAATACTGGAAAAGCAGAATGCGGCTCTGTTTGATACCACAGTGCTACGCTTGAATAATCATCCTCGCGATCCTGCACATCCCAGCCATGACATCTCATCGCCGCTTTAATGGACTTCTTAAATCTGACTGGATCAGGAATATGAAACCGATACGCAGTCGTCTTATTATTTTCAGGGCCAAATGAAGTGCCATGGAGGAGGGCATTGTTCTCAGTTCTGAAACCCCAGGCGTGTCCGAAATAATCTTCTGCTCCAGTTCCGGGAAGAGAAGCTTCTTTTTCGCCGTCAATGTAAAAGTCCTGTCCTCCTTCTACCCATGCGCCTGGGCCGAGAATATGGTAGTTAAATATTGTCCCCACATAGTTGCCTCTGCCTTTCGCCTCAAGAATCGTGTATGGAACGTGGAGAGTCACAGGATTTTCTTTTCTATATTGAGCATGAAAATTGAGCAATTCTTCCGGCAAGCCCTGGCATTTTTCGTAATCCACCTGAATAAAAAACAGCGAGACGGAACGAGAACTTCGGTTTTCAATCTCGATTCTCGCTGATTTTCTGAAGGGCATTTTCCAGTAAGAATTCAGGGCAGAATGATGCTCGCCACCCGCGGGAAGCATCTCAAGCATTAATGACTTGAAATCCCGCTCCCGCCCGAATCCAACACCGAAAAAATCTCCTAAAGGAACCTCTACACTTGGCTCTTTTTCTCCATCCCACCAGACTCGCAATACCAGTAATCCATAAATCTGCGGGATAACACTTTTGGCTGTCATCCAGATGTGATTTATAACCGCAGGGCCAGTTAATTCGGCTACCACAACTTTTTCGCCAATAGGAATGCTCGTTACGTTTGAATAGCGATGCGAAGTATTCTCGGACGGCATCCACAGCGGATTGCTGAAGTGCTTTGACTCATAATCCAAAGAAGCATTATTACCAAGGTCCAGCTGTGAAAGACTTGAACAGGAAAGGAGAAAAATGAGTGCAGTGCAAGAAACTAATTGTTTAGATATGCTGAGCTTCATAATCTCACCTCATAATAGGAGGCGTGCATAAACAGCTGTCCGCTGCCACAAGGAATCCTGGTAGTAGACCCATAACAGACCGAAGCAAGCATCCGCTATCTATGGCGACTGTCGCGAGTGTAAATTCTGGAGTATTGTATAATAGTAGTAAGCCCTTTCTTGATCCCCAACATTTCGGAAAAACATCACAGCGAGTATAAGGATGTCTTCCTTATTGCGATTGTGTTGCAAAGCGAATTCAATTATATCTTCGCCGTCGATAATCCTATTCTGTACTCTATACAATTCAAGCAATTGAATCATTGGATCAAGAAATGCAGGATTCGTGGTTAGAGATGCCTTGAAATATTGCTCTGCAAGTCTGTAATTATTTTGCATTCTATATGCATCGGCGATTATATGATAATCGGTATAGCGGATAGGGTTCTTAGGTGAGATACCCAGAGCGATATAAAGAACCACGCCGCACGTTAGCAGCACAATTATCCTCAGGAAGCGGCGGTTAACAATAAATGAGTAGGTCTCCATTATAAAAAAGGCAAAAAATGGAATTACAGCTCCTAGAAAGGGGAGACGATATCTGCCAACCACAAAGATTGCAATAATCGATGTGGCAAAGAAGAAAAGAAATCCTGCAACTATAAGAACTTTTTCTGAATTCAGTCTTTTGAAGAGTGCTAGTAGCAATCCCAGGACGCCAAACGGCACAACTAAATGATAGTGAATGGGATTATGCCGAAGCAGAGGAAGGAGTGGGCGACTTAAATAGAAATTAACGTTATCCGGGAAATCATATCCATTGATGAACAGAAATGTTTTCTTCACGAGGTTGCGCATGAATGCTAGAGGATGGCGTTTAATGTCGATAAAGAGCTCCTTGAGCCAGGGGATTTTCTGCTGACCAGCGTATTTTTGCTGTACCTCTCTGTAGGCATCGGTATACGCCAGAGAGCCCACATAGTTATCATGGACATTACCAATGAAGAGAAGGATAGGACCGTTACTGGTGGTCAGAACCAACTTGCCACCAAAAACAAGGTTATGAAGGGTGACCGGAAAAATCACCAGCAAGAAGGAGATTAAACACAACGCTATGGCACGGAAGAAATATCGCCGCAGCTGTGTTGTCCTGATAGCCTTGTAGAGCAAGAATACCAAACATAGCGGGAAAAGGAGCAACGAATTGCCTCGCCCAATAGTGGCGAGCGCAAGTACTGCTCCAGCTCCCATCCAGGGCCACCAGCGTTGTGGACGTTCAAGCGCCATCAGGAATAACAACAAAAAGAACATAAGTAAAAACACGATCAATGACTCCATAAGCAAAAGTCCGGCGTAGAAAATAAAGGAAGCACAAACAGCGGCCACCACGCCACTTAGCAAAGCGGCCGTCTTTCCGAAGAGTCGTTCCCCAATCTGTGCAATAATCACAGCACTGAGAGAATCTATCAGCGCCTGAATGAGATAAATTATCCAGTAATGCGCACCGAATAGTTTAAAAATAACTGCAAGAAAATAAGCGTATAAAGGACTATAATAAAAAATCCTTTCACTCGCGCTGAGCCAGTCCCCGTTACTAATTCTTACTGCCCAGTTATAGTATGTATGCTGATCCATACCTTTACCCAGCGTATCGTAAAACGGATAATTGTGTTTAATACAGAGGATATGAATGACCCGTAAAACGAGAGCAAGGCCAAAAATGAGGACGATACGATAGCGAATTAACAAGGCTGCAATCTTGTTAATTTGAGGCGCTTCAGACCCTACGGTTTCAGGATCTGGGGCTCTTTCCTTAGGCTGTCGTATTTCCATTTCTCCTGTGCTCGTTATAGTTGAATGGTCAGGCTTGGATTTCGGGCTTCTCTTTCCCTTCTGCTTGCAGTCCCCTCGCGACATTATGTACTAACGGCGCGTCTTCTCCTGAACAACCTCCATGCGGATAATTGTTTGACATTAGGTAATACGCATAGAGTTCTAATGAAAAGAATTCAACTACTTTATGAAGACATGTGCAGAAAGAGTGATAATTTCGAGCACCCTATCTGGAAAAGTCAGGCAGAATGCCCACGAATGCACTTTGGCGATCCAGGACAAATCTGGTCGAGAACCCTGGTCTTCATCTCCCGCACAAACCTCTTGCCAAACCTTCAGCAATTTCCTAGTCTCTCTTTTTGGCAAGTCATCGAATAGCACCTCATTTGTTCAGGTTCTGCAAACTCAACTGGAGATGCAGATGGCTCGCTTGTTCAGCCAAGCATTTTTACCGAACTTTATGGACACTGTCGCTTTTTTTCAAAGAAAGTGCTATTAGTTTACAATATTTGCGAATTATTGGAAAAATGAGCTGCATGTTGTTTTGTCTGAATTTGCATGAGAAGCATGACTTTTAAAGAATAACATAAATCAAGGAGACTTTCAATGCCGAGACGGAATGATATTAAGAAAGTGATGATAATCGGGTCGGGACCTATTATAATTGGTCAAGCCTGTGAATTCGATTATTCGGGAACCCAAGCCTGCAAGGCACTACGGAAACTGGGATATGAGATAGTTCTTGTTAACTCTAATCCGGCAACAATTATGACTGATCCTGTTATGGCTAACAGCACTTATATCGAACCATTGAATCTTCCGACATTAACGCAAATCATAGCTAAAGAAAGGCCTGATGCGCTACTTCCAAATCTTGGGGGTCAAACAGGATTGAATCTCTCAGCTGAGCTTGCGAAATCAGGCGTTCTTGCAAAGTATGGCGTAAAGATAATAGGGGTCTCCCTTGATGCTATCGAAAGAGGTGAGGACCGAATTGAGTTTAAAAAAACCATGAATCGTCTTGGCATTGATATGCCCAAAAGCGCTCCTGCTCTCAGTGTCGAAGAGGCTGAAGAAATTGTGAAAGAACTAGGCTTCCCGGTAGTTATTCGGCCTGCATACACACTTGGAGGTACAGGAGGTGGGCTGGTATACAACACAGAAGAACTTAGAACAATAGTAAGCCGAGGAATCTCTGCAAGTATGGTGGGGCAGGTATTAGTTGAGGAGTCTGTTTTGGGTTGGGAGGAGTTAGAACTCGAAGTTGTTCGGGATGCAAAGAATCAGATGATAACCGTTTGCTTTATTGAAAATGTTGACGCAATGGGAGTTCATACGGGTGACTCATTCTGTACTGCTCCGATGTTGACAATTTCTCCAGAACTTCAAAAACGTCTCCAGGAATATTCCTATAGAATAGTCGAAGCCATTCAAGTGATTGGGGGAACAAATATCCAGTTTGCGCATAACCCTGAGACTGGCAGAGTAGTAGTAATCGAGATAAATCCAAGGACTTCCCGCTCCTCAGCTCTAGCCTCAAAAGCAACGGGTTTTCCCATAGCATTCATCTCGTCTCTCCTTGCCTGTGGGTTAACTCTTGACGAGATTCCCTACTGGCGAGAGGGAACGCTCGAAAAATACACTCCTTCGGGAGATTATGTTGTGGTCAAGTTCGCTCGGTGGGCGTTTGAGAAATTCAGGGGAGCGCAGGATGTACTTGGAACGCAGATGAAAGCGGTTGGTGAAGTGATGTCGATCGGAAAAAATTACAAGGAAGCATTTCAAAAGGCGATTAGATCGCTTGAGACAAGGAGATATGGTCTTGGTTTTGTAAAAGATTTTAATGCGAAACCCCTCGACGAACTTTTGAGACTTCTTTCCACCCCTTCAAGTGAAAGACAGTTCATTATGTATGAAGCCCTGAGAAAAGGGGCAAGCATTGAATCTCTCTATGAAAGAACTTATATCAAGCCATGGTTCATTAAACATATGAAAGAACTTGTCGATCTTGAAGAAGAAATACTGAAATTCAAGGGTGCTGAGTTACCCAGTGAACTTCTGATTCAGGCAAAAAAAGATGGTTTTGCAGACCGCTATCTTTCCGAACTATTGAACATCCCTGAAAAGCAAATCAGAGACCGACGCATTTCTCTTGGAGTAGAGGAAGGCTGGGAACCAGTTCCTGTAAGCGGCGTAGAGAATGCCGCTTACTATTTTTCAACTTATAATGCACCCGATAAAGTTAAATACGAGCAAAAACGAAAGATTATGATACTTGGTGGAGGCCCAAATCGTATCGGTCAGGGAATCGAGTTTGACTATTGCTGTGTGCATTGTACGTTTGCCCTGCGTGATGAGGGAATTGAAACAATAATGATAAATTGTAATCCCGAAACTGTTTCTACTGATTATGATACTTCTGACAAACTGTTTTTTGAGCCTCTGACCGTTGAAGATGTCCTGAGTATTTACAAAAAAGAGAAACCGGAAGGAGTGATTTGCCAGTTTGGAGGTCAGACTCCGCTCAATGTGGCAGCTGAACTGGAAAGAGAGGGCGTCCGCATTCTCGGGACGTCTCCAGAAACAATCGATATGGCTGAGGACAGAGAAATGTTTAGCAAAATGATGCGAAAACTTGAGATCCCTCAGCCGGATTCGGGCATGGCAAGCAATCTTGAGGAAGCACTTGTTATTGCAGAGAGGATAGGTTATCCGCTTATCGTGAGACCTTCCTACGTTCTAGGCGGACGCGGCATGGAGATCGTACATGATAAAGATATGCTTGAGGAATATGTCAGTGCTGCGGTGGACGTTACACCGGAAAGGCCAATTCTTATAGATCGTTTTCTTGAAAACGCAATCGAAGCAGAAACCGATGCCATTTCAGATGGAATAGATGTTTTTATACCGGCTATCATGGAACATGTCGAGCTTGCAGGAATTCATTCCGGCGATTCCGCATGCGTAATCCCGCCTGTGAGTATTCCCCAAAAGCATCTCGATACGATTTGCGAATACACGAGGAAAATCGCTATTGAGATGAAGGTCGTTGGTCTGATGAATATTCAGTACGCTATTGCAGACGACAAGGTCTTCATCCTTGAAGCCAATCCCCGGGCTTCAAGAACTGTTCCTATTGTTTCCAAGGTGTGCAATATACCAATGGCAAGAATCGCTACACAACTTATCGTAGGAAAGAAACTCGCAGATCTCGGGCTTAAGAATAAAACCATTCCTCACTTCGGAGTGAAAGAATCTGTATTTCCCTTTAACATGTTCCCCGAAGTTGACCCTCTCCTTGGGCCGGAGATGAGATCTACCGGTGAAGTTCTTGGAATGGCCGACTCTTTTGGATTGGCCTATTTCAAGGCTCAGGAAGCGGCTCGGCAGACACTCCCCATAGAAGGTTCTGTATTGATCACAATTGCAGATAGAGATAAGGGACATCTGCTTGAAATAGCCAGAAGTTTTTCAAAGCTCGGTTTCAAAATAATCGCTACACGGGGAACTCATAAACAATTAGAAGAAAATAATATGCCATCAGAACCTATCCTAAAACTTCACGAGGATAGACCAAATATTGTAGATGCGATTAAAAACGGTGAAATACAGCTGGTAGTCAACACGCCTC
The DNA here is from genome assembly GCA_030613245.1 of Candidatus Sumerlaeota bacterium. Taxonomy (GTDB): domain Bacteria; phylum Sumerlaeota; class Sumerlaeia; order MWCT01; family JAUWMI01; genus JAUWMI01. The sequence goes on along the minus strand of JAUWMI010000001.1, from coordinate 268,505 downwards.
ATGGAAGGCTCAGCGAATTTGATGATTCGTACATTCGGAAAACCTCCATCAAATACAAAATCCCATACATCACAACAATCGCCGGTGCATTAGCTTCTGCAAAAGGAATAGCGGCTTACAGGCAAGGAAGCTGCGAACCAAAAAGCCTTCAGGAATATCATGCGAGTATACAGTGATAATCTGAAATAGGCGATTACGGCAACCCCGCATGAGAACAGGAGAAGAGCGGGTTTGAAGCGCCAAAAGGGAAAGCGGGCCGTGGAGGGCTCGAACCCTGCCTGACCGGCAGGCAGGCTCCAACGTTCTGATTAAGACTCAGAAACGTAGGTTCACAAGTTGAGCATTCCCAATGTACAAAATAATCCCCTTCCTATAGTGTAAAGAATCTTGTAAATCTTGTAAATCCTGTCCAAAAAAAATTAAAAGTAAGCACAAAAAAAATGACAAAAAATTATTAGACAGGATAATAGGATTAATAGGATAAGAAAGTGTAAAGAATCCCGTGAATCTTTTCTAAATATGGAAGTATGAAGTCCGACTAATCATGAAATTTGACTTCGATTTTCTTTTCCAAATAAAAAGTGGGGTATCGAAATGATCAGAAGCAAAAGCGAACGCACAGGCCATTTCCGCAACAAGATTTTCGTGTTCTTGCTAATCGGAATGATCATTGGCATTCTGTCCGCAACCGCGACCGCAGAATTACAGATGAGAGTGGCTACATTCGTGCAGGACAGGGAGTTCCCGGAGCTCTTGCCGTATGTTTGGGATGGATGGGACTTAAAACATGGCATGGGACAAACAAAAGAATATAGCCAGATAGTCCGCCTCGGAGCCACCTTGCATGCGTTCGTGGCGAACACATCAAACGATCCCGTAACGGTGGAACACGTCTTATTGAATGATATAGATCTGTCCAGGCATATCGTACCCGCGCACAGAGAGCACCGTGGAATACGCGCCGCCAGCTATCTCTTGAATGACACCACGGTGACACCTAAAGAAGTGCGGCAACGCCTTGAGAACTTGGGTGCTCCTATATGGTACCAGGTTCGACCGAATCCCATACCACCCAAAGGTTTCGCAGAAGTCATAGTGCGTTTACGAAAGATGCCTGACGAGAAAATCCTTGTGATAGCGGTGAAGGCTTCCGGGGAAAAAGCAGTGACCGCTCGCCTCTTCACCGAAAAACCAGGAGCGTTGGCAATAGCTTCCGTAAATTTTAACAATAAAATGGACCGAATGTTTCTGTACGTGACTCGAAGTGATGGGCAGGAGTTCGGTATCCGCTCAGTGGAGATAGACGGCAAAGACGCAAAAGTAGCGAAGGAAAAGCCCCTGAGAAGTTCCCACGGGTTTTTACCTATCGAAATTCCCCTTACACAGGCTATGGATTATGGCTCGTTCCATTATGTGGCTGTGACAACTACGGATGCTCTCAGTGCTGCCGCGGTGGTGCGTGCTAGAGATGGATTCTTTGCCCTGGGAATCTGGGGCTACCGGAATAATGGAAATACCCTTGAGGAAAGAGTTCGCGACACCTGCACCGCATTTCAGAACCACCTGTTCAACACCCACATGGGAATGGCAGGCAAACACACCGGATACCTGCAAAGCACCGAAGGTTTAAAAATGCTTGAGGAGATGGGATTGCGACTCATGGTGCGCGATCCAACAAAGTCTACGGTACGTAATTCGCAGATCTACGCACGGTTTTTGCTGGATGAGCCTGACGCCCATGAATATGCAATAAAGTCACTCCCGGGAAATCTCAGAGTAGGGAGCTACGCCCAGGGTTTGATTCAACTTCAGAAAAGATGGACAGAGCTCGATCCCCGTACCCTGACCCTTCTCAACGTGGATTTGACTTATAAGCCGGAGAACTGGCTCATCTACGGCCAGCTCGCTGATATCTTAGCAGTTGATCCCTACTATCAGATGCGCTTGAAGGATACTATCTGGAAACATCCCGGCTGGCTCGCTCAGTTCTGTCATCCTTACTATGTCTATGCCGTTGCAGAAATTGCACGCTGGGCAAGCCAACCTCACCCTTTGCACATTATACTCAATTCGGTATCATTTCGGGAGGATGACCGAAGCTTTCGGTACGGAACGCCGGAAGAAAAGCGCATCGAGTTCTATTATGCACTTGCGGCGGGCGCCAAGGGTATTTCCTATTGGTGGTTTACCCCCTATGGCAAATGTCGCGGGTGTGGTGCGGCAGATCCCGCGGCACGGGCTATGATGCAGGAGATGGCGCACCTGAATGCTGAGGCGCGTGCGGTTGAACCTTTGCTGGCAGTTGCTTGTCCGGCTACTATGGCGGGCAGTAAAGTAGATTCTTTTACCTCCTCCCTACCTGCATGGCTGATGGCACGGACATTGTTCGTGGGGACCAATACGGCTATTATCATTCTAGTAAACCGCGATCATGCGTCCGACCGCTTAGGCACGTTATATCAGCCTATCCCTAAAGCAAGAGTCACGTTTCAGAAGCCTCCCTGGATGGATTCGCTCACCGCCTTCCTCCTGTCTAAAGAAGGTCTTAACACGGTGCAGCTTACGTCGCAAGATGGGAATGTTACAGCACACCTGGAGAACTTCGAGTTGACGGAAATGCTAATCCTGACCGCAAGACCAACGCTAAAAGAGGAAGTCCAGGAACGTTGGAAGAACATTCTCCCCCGCTTGGAAGCCGTATCACTACAGAAATTCTAAGTGTACACATCTTCCCCATCCGCGCCATTTGGATACATTCAGGTTTTCTCTTAAATCCAGTAACAGAATGAATGTTCTGAACATCTCCGGGACTTAGGTATCTCGGAAGCTTAATAAGGAGGTGGCACGGGCATCACGCCACAGGCGCATTATCAACCTGGCCATGTAGGCGAAGAGAGAAGGACATGGGATTTAAGTCTTCTTATTAGGAGCGCCAAGAGAGACCATCAAAATGTGCGCCTAAGGCACATTTGTGTCGTGCCGTCGTGGTTTGATAGCTCTTTTTGTTAGGGGTTCTTAATCTTCTTCTTGCGAATTACACAGTATTTTTGCTCGAAAATTGTCCAAAAAGGTCTGAGGACTTTAGGCTCCTCTCTGTGCTCTTAGTGGTTTTGTCTTTTTTGCCAATCATTCCGCATTCCGAAATCCGCAATCGGCTAGACTGAGGACTGAAGACTTACCTAATGAACTGTCTACTAAGAATCGCAGAAATAAGCTCTGACCCCACAGGTTCTCGCAGGTTCTCCTTAACTTTTTGAATTTTATATAGAAAATACTTGTGATTTGCATTATACTATTATAAATAATATATGTATCTTTTCTTTTGGACATGGCTTAATTTGTCATATTTTTTCGAAGAGTTTAAATAGGTGTCGAGTATACCATATTGTAGCACATAAGCAAAGGAGGTGACTCAGAAACTTCAGGTTAGCAGGTTTGAATTTATCCAAACAATCAAAGGAGGATTAATTATGAAGAAAAGACATTTGCTGGTAATTTTCCTTTCTGTTTCTTTACTCCCTCTCGCATTTGCTCAAACTGTCATTTTGTCTGATGATTTTAACGCCGACACTTCGGCAAATTACACCCAGGTGAACGGAACGGATGTCCAGGTGGACTTCGCTTGGGATTATTCAGCGGCCACTATTCATGCCGGTACCAACATTCCAGTAGCGCCCAATACCTCTGATAGTTCAAAGAACGGTTTGCGAATGCAAGTCAACCTGACTGCCAGCGCCCTTACCGGTACCAATGTCTATACCAACCAAACCTTCTCAGAGGATTATATGGTTGACGTGGACGTATTTTTCCGGGTGAATGGACCCCCACCCGCAGGCGGTACCGGCTCCACGGAGTATTATCGAGTGGGCATCAATCACACCGGAACTCAGTTGGTCAATTACTACCAGGACGGCACCGCGAATTCTCCAGTTGAAACAGACGGTTACTATTATCAGGGTACCGGGGATGCTGGCGCAAGCGTCGATTATGTGCTCTTCAGGGGCGATTCCGCTGTGGCGGACGACGCTGCTGACGGTGGTGTCTTTGAGGTCAGTGGAAACGTTGGCGAATCCAATAGTAACGGCACAGATCCGTTCGACGGCTCTACCGTAGGATATTACTCAACCACCAACTACCCGGGTTGTACGGGTGATCAGTGGCTCGAGCTGAGAATCACATATATTAGCAAGGTCGTCAGGGTGTATATGGATGGGTATTTGATCGCCACCCTCTCTGACCCGGCACAGAGGTGGACCTCGGGCAAAGTCTGCCTCGGAATGGAAGATACTTACACTTCACTTGCTCCCGCTGATACCTCTTATGTGATTTTCGACAACCTGCGTGTAGCCCAGATTCCACCAGCCACAGCAGTGGACAGCAGCTGGTTGCTTTACGAATAATACAAGATCAAAAAAAACATTCAGATCCCGTTAACGATCGACCGCCCGGGATTATCCCGGGCGTTTTTTTGTAAAAAAAAGTTTTGGGTTCGGACCTTAAGTTTGAAGTTTAGGTACTCAAAATTTTTCTCTGCGGCGCTGCGACTCTGCGTTAAATAAAATCATCAGACAGGATGGGCATGTTACAGCACACCTCGAGAACTTCGAGTTGACGGAAATGCTCGTCCTGACCGCAAGACCAACGCTAAAAGAGGAAGTCCAGGAACGTTGGAATAACATTCTCCCCCGCTTGGAAGCCCTATCACCACAGAAATTGTAATTATATACCTTCCCCATCCGCACAATTTGGATACATTCAGGTCTTCTCTTAGTATCTCAAAGTGCTCCTTTTTTTGATCCCGGGAATCCTTAAGCAAGAACTCCAGCGTTAAAATATCTTGTAATCATGAAAGCGAACTGTCTTAGAAAGGCGGTTTTTTTGGAGTGCGGTAGCGAAACGCAGTGGAGCTACCGCTTTCCCGCCTGAGGCGGGCAGGGCCTACTGGTCGTAAGCGCAGCTTACGAAACAGCCCAAAGCTTCGCTTCGGCCCATGAAAGCGCAAGCTCCGCTTACGCACTCCAAAGGATTCCCACTGAGGTGTAAACATTCTAACTTCCAGCCTGATGCATTTTCGGGCACTCTGAGTTAGTATATAACGAGCGGCGAGACAAACCCATTTATGCCTGGCGGATAGATGTGTATCATTGCTGAAGAGAGGAAATGCTGGGCAGAAGAAAGAAGATGTAGCAAGAGGGTATTTTGGTAACGGTTAGGAAAGATCATCCAAACATTTTCGGTTTCTCATTTCTTAATTCTAAATCCCGCATAAATCTCAGATAAACGAGTTCAGCAAGCGCCTTAAGCATTCTCATTCAAGTGTGACTAAGACGAAAAGAAACCTTTGGGGTGATTCGCAGAAAAAACTATAAACTTGCTTAATATTTGGCAAGAGGTTTTTGCGGGGAAGAAAGATGGACTGCGGGCATCGGAGGGATAACTATTGCAGCGAGCTTAAGGAAGATTTATGCCCACAGTCTGTCCTAAAGGTCTGGCGATCTGCACCTCTACGTTCATTCTCATACCGCCTCCGTTATCAATTCCTATGGCAGGTCTCTATGTGCCAATTTATTTTTTCATCATATTAGAATTTGATGGGTTTTTTATTGACATCGCTTAATGCATATGCCATACAGACAATCAGAGACTGAAATCCACTACGGCAATTGCCAGTATATCATAATGCTACGTGTCCAACGGAAATCAATAAAATGTCATAAAGCAATCCTTTAGTATAGGCACGCTTGTCAGCAGAGGACCCCAAACATGCACAACTCGTAAACACCAAGGTTAATTTCCCACCTCAACATTTCCGTTCTTCTCTTGTTGCTTCTCTTTCCTCTAATATCACAAGCAGGGGCGATTACTGTTCAGGGAGATTATGCAACTATTCAGGCGGCGATTAATGCGGCCTCGGATGATTAGTGGTTATATGTTTGTGTGGCCACTGATTATCGTCCCAATTCCCAATTCTGGCAATTCCTGAATTAGTCGACGCAGACAACAATGGCTTCCATTTATGATTCTATTTATATGATTCTATGAAAGGGAGGTAAGGGTCAAATGGGAAAGAAAAATGTAGCTAAGGTCAAGTATTGTCTTTCTCTATCGATCGTTGCTACCTTGATTTCATGTTTCATACCTTGCATGTCAGCAGCAGATGTGCCCACTTGGGAGTTCGTCTCCTCAATGAACGCAGCTCGGCAGATGCACGGTGCAGCACTCGGAGAAGATGGCTTAATCTACGCCTTAAGCGGGACCGCAGTCGCTGGTAGCTATATTGAATCTGTGGAGGTATCACCACCTGATGGATCAAGTGCTGTGGTTGGTCTGACGAATAGAGTTGAAGTTACCATTTGTGCGGAGATCGCGGCGGCAGGTGTTCTGCAAGCTTATATATATGGTTCTGGGGCCGACGATAAAGACTGGGTGTACATACCGACTTGTCAAAGCACTGTTCGGACACTTGGCCTAGATGTGGATTCCTCTCAGGAGGGGTGCCGTGATTATACAATATCTATCCAATTCAGGCATGGAGCTACTTCTGGGCCAATAGACACTACTGAGCCGTGTGATGCGGTGTATTCAGTGGAGAACTATACAATTTGTTGGGAGAGCCCGACAGCGAACTTTTGTGGGACGGTAACCGATTTTTATACTGGTGCCCGCATTTCAGGAGCCAGCGTGCAATGGGGCTCCTATAGTGACACAACTGATTCTAACGGGGAGTATTATTTCAGTTCAGTGCCATGCGAGATACACAATCTGGATGTCAGCAAGACGGGCTACAACAGTTACTCAGAATCCTTCACTCCGACTTGTATGGCGAGTAGTATAAGGGATGTGACCTTAGTCCCACTTGCCGATGATGTCATACTCAACGTACAGCAATTTTATAACATGGGCATGCGGGTTTTATCACTAAATGCACGCGCAATAGATACTCTGCACGGGGAAGTTACTGCAGGTCTGTTTACATGGTCGCTCCGAGACACAGATCGGATAGAGCTGGAAAGAGGGCCTTTGACTTACAATAGCAGTGAGGGAGAATGGCGTGCTAAGCAAACAATTAGCGGCGGATTGATGCCAGGTAACTACACGGTACACTACCAAATCATAACTGACCGCGAGCGGAATGGCTATGCGGTGGGGCATTTGTTTTACGAAGGTCAATATGACTTGGTGGGCAAAGTGCGCGATGGTCTTACTCTCGAGCCTCTTGAGGACGTCCAGGTTGCAGTTGCAGGGCTAACAACTCAAACGACCGCCCAGGGCGAGTATTCGTTTACGGGCGTCGATGCAGAGAGCGCCTCAGATATAACTGGAACCAAGACGGGTTATGCAACCTATTTAGCTCCACTCAACCCGCCCTCGCAGAACAAACAGATCGTTCGTGATTTCGAGATGTATCCTTCAGATGGCACGAAGCCGGTCATAACAGGCCTGCGGGGAAAATACGAAGGCATTTCCCTAGAAGGTCTGACGGTTCATAACGAATACATGGCGACAGTAGATTGGAACGGCACACCTGGAGTGGTAGAGTTCTACGCAAATGACACGCTTAAGGCGGTGGTGCCAGGGACAACACATGGGGCTACCGCTCAATTCAATATGGGGACAGATTTCCCTGGCGCTTTGAGCCCGAGTGCGAACAAAGTAAGGGTTATCGCTAAAAACAACGAGGGGGTGAGCACAGATCCGTTTGAAAAACCAGTGGTGGTCATTCCATTGCCTCCTGCGATCATCAAATTTACTCCCTGGTTCTCCATCCAGAAGACTGATAATGATGACATCCATATAGCGTTAGATTTCAGCTTCCCCAAGTCTGCAATCAAGCACGTTTTTGATCTCCCGGTCATTGGGAAGTTTGGCGCCGAGTTTGCAGCCAACGCTAGTTTTGACTACACTATTTCAGACGGAGATTGGGAAGCTGCCTTTGGGATTGGCGCAGCGGGAGGCAGGGTAAAACGGCTACAAAGGCCAACAAAGCCGGGCGTTACGCGTAGCCCAAAGATGAAGTTATACATTGGAAAAAAAGAGATAACAGGTAAGATCAAGGGGGGCGCCAGTGGAACAGCTAAGGTCATCAGCGGGATAACCTTTAATGAAGTGTTTGTGGAAGGCTCCCTTGTACTGAAACTGGAGCTGGCTAGGGTAGGACTGCTGGACTTACTCGGCCCTGGACTTTCCAGCGTGGTGGGCCGCATTCCTGGCTTAGGGAACTTGGTAAAGGCTATTTCCATCATCATCTATGTGGAACCGGAGTTGGGTGGCCAGATTGTGTTCGCTCTCGAGCCAGAGTTTGAGTTTGACCGAATGGAGATAAAAGGAGATGTTGGGGTAGAAGCAGCTTATGAGCCGAGTTTGGGCAAAATCAAAATGCGTCTTTATATTGGCGGCAGACCCGGAGTCACCTTCCAGGTGCCTGGAGATCTCATCAAAGAATTACGCTTCAGGGCATACGCTGGGGCAGAATTCAGGTGGTGGATCATCACATTGGGGCCTTATGAGTATGTATTTGTTAGTGTGACAATTCCAGCAAAATCAGGTTTGGCGGAGAAGAACTATATATTTGTTCTCAAGCCTTCTGCTTCCAACAATCCTGTTCCGAAACCTATGAATCGGGAGTATCTGAAAGATGGTCCTGCACGACTTGTGGTCTATGAGCCATCAGCACAAGTAGAGATTGGCGGGCTCTATCCGCTCGAGGCTTTTCGTATGATGGGCGGAACAAAAGAAGAGCGGGAGGAGTTTCTCAGGGCGGCCAAATCGCCCGTTTCGCGTCAAGCTGACCTGCCGCTCATCGAGAACGTCTTTCCCTATTCCGAGCCCTCTTTAGCACCTTACGGGACGGAGCTGATGTTGGTCTATGTCTCGGATAATGGCGCGCCGGGAGACTTGCAATTCACCGACATAAATTGGATGTGGTTTGATGGAATGGACTGGACAACGCCTGCGCCTATTGCCGTTGATACCCAGGCGGAGTTTGCGCCGAGCATCGCCTTCGATAGGGATGGTGATGCCGTAGCTGTCTGGGAGCGGGTGAAAGACCCAAACTTCGACACGGCGGACATCCGGGCGATGGCAGCGGAAATGGAAATCGTCTGGTCGCGCTGGGACCGGGCGTTGAATATATGGAGCGAACCGGAGGAACTAACACACAATGACCACCTTGACCACACACCGCTGGTGTGCGGTCCAATGGGAGATGGTAGTGTACTTGCAGTCTGGACGGAGAATCAGGTAAACCTGCTAATAGGCGAGGGACCGCAAGGGGCAACATCAAACAGCCTCGTGCTTTATTCCAAATGGGATCCAGAGTCGCATTCGTGGAGCGCGGCGCAGACGCTCGTGGGAGATCTGCCCTATCGCATGTCGCAGAGCATGGCAGGCAAGGGCAATAAGGCCATCTACGCTTGGACCCGGGATATGGATGGTGACACCAGCACGACGGCGGACCAAGAGATATACTACTCCCTGTGGGATAGCGTGGAGTGGAGCCCCACGGGACGGCTGACCAATGATTCGGCGGCGGACCGCACGATTCGCGCGGCGCTGGGGGATTCTGGAGATGTATATCTAGTCTGGCAGCGGAACGAGGATCTGGTTCTAAACTATAATTTATCCACTACAACATCCATTGCGCGTGCGGACTCGCAGACGGTCGCTTTCGCTGATTATGCTATGACGCTCGGCCCAGCGGGCAACTTGGTGCTTCTATGGCAGGAGCAAAGCCAAGAGGGCGTGGATGGGTACTATGCGGTTTATGACCCAGCCTCTGGACGATGGAGTAGAGATGCGCGTCTTTTCGCCGACGCATTCCTGGAGCGCTCATTCGCTCCTGTGTGGGACAATGTGGGCAACTTAACCGTTGCGTACAATCGTGTGGATATCCAACCCACGACGAAGACATTGACGGTGGAAGGTGGCGAGGTAGTTGAGATACCTGGCGTGCCTACGCCTGGACGTGTAGACCTGGGCGTGCTCAAGCGCCCGCTGGCAAAAGACCTCGGTATGGTGGCAGGCGACTTCAGCGCTCAAGGGGGCAACTTCTTGCCTGGTGACCCAGTGATACTTTCGGCGAGGGTGCGCAACCTGGGCGACCTCAGTGTTGAGAATGTGGTAGTTGCGTTCTATGATGGCGATCCATCGAGCGGTGGAGTCGAGATTGTACGGCAGACTATCCATGGCTGGCTTGACGGGGCAACGAGTTCAACGGTAGAAGCGAACTGGATCGTAGTTGAACCAGCGGCGGCCCACACACTTTTTGCCGTCGTTGATCCAGACGGCTTGGTGAGCGAGAGCGACGAAAATAACAATACACTGTCTATCCGCATTGGTGGGACAGACCTCATAGCGTCATTGCATTCCGCAACAACAGAAGCCGATGGGTCCGGGCGGATCGTCACCGATGTATGGAACGCCGGGGCACCGGGTGCCCCCGAAACGACCCTCGCCATTCGGCGCGAAGGCGAAAGTGGCACGCCGCTAGCGACTGCGACTATTCCGGTGCTCGAGCTGGGCCGATTAGCACAAGTCGTATTAGACCTTCCGTCGGGAACGGTTCCGATGGGTGAAACGCTGTTTACCATCAGGGCAGACGATACTGGGCTTGCAGATGATGTAGATTTAGGGAACAATACCGTGACGTTTGCAATCTCGGGGCCAACTCCAACGCCTTCCCCAACACCGACACCGACCCCAACTCCGTCTCCCACTCCCTGGCGGATTATCTTTGACTTTATCCCGAATCCCGAGGATTGGACCACTGGAACGGTAACGGTTGCCTTCACTGTCCCTGCGTTCACCTGGGAAGCTGACTACCTGATAATGGCCTCATCAACGAATACTAACACCTTCGGTTACTGGATGAGTCCCCAGGATGCTATTCCTGCAAGCGCGGAATACCTCTATCGCGCACGGTTCAATGTCTCCACAGATATAACGGATCAGGCGGTGGTGCCCTGGATACGGCTGCGCGCAAACTCATTGAACCTGCAGCAGTATGATGTGCTCTCGATTGAGAGCGCAGGTGACGGCGGCGCGTCTCCCGACGTGGCGGGCACGGATTACGATCTTTACTTTGTCCCTCCAGCGAATGATACGGCCGCTATGCTTGCCTTTGATCTTCTCAACTTTAGTCCTAATGATGCGGCAACGGCAGAAGTTTCGCTGGATACAGTCACGGTTGATCGCTTTGCACTGGTTTCGCTCCCAACTCCCACAGTTGTTCAGGACTACACGTACGAGCTGAGCCAGGATGGGTGGACAACGGGTGGTGCACCGATAGCGTTCAGCTCGCCGCAGTATATCTATTCCTCCGGCGCGCTTGAGCTGCGCGCAATAACCAACACGAATACGTTTGGCTTCTGGGGGAATCATCCGGCCGATATAACTATTGAGGCGGACAAACTGTATCGAGGGACATTTGAAGTTCGCACAGACGTGACCAACCCTGCGCTGGTGCCCGAGATGCGGCTGCGATTCAACACTGGAAATTTTCAAGCCTCGCACACGTTCGGCATTGCAAGCATTGGTGACGGAGCGAACTCTCCGGGCACGACAAACACAACATACGATCGGCTCTACTTTGTGCCCCCAGCGAACTGTGTTGGTGAAGAGCTGCTTGTCTCCTTCGACATACTCAACTTCAATTCCGGAGACGCGCCAACTGCGAGCCTTATCCTCGACCGAGCAATAATCGAGACTCTCGAACCGCCAAACCTACCCTGATTGCTAATGGTCATTATTCAGGAACGCAGTCGTATGGACCCGAAGCAATAATTCAGGTTTGATGCAATCAGGAGGAGTGGCACCATCTTCGGCTATTACGTTCTATTTTGACCCCAAACTGTCCAAAAAGGCCTGATGACATACATGCGTGGACTTTGGGATGTCGAGTGAACTAATCTCCGGTCGCTCAGCTCGCATCCGTTGGGAAGAAAGGAGCACAAAATGCGGAATCTGTTCGCCCTTGTCCTGCTGATAGTCTGTCTCTTCGTGTCGTCGGCACCTGGTGACATTAGTATTACTAGTTTACGTCGATCTCGCTCTAAGAAACGATCTTCACCGAAGGTTGAGGTCAAGCGGCCGGGTCTTCCTCCTGGCACAGCGATTCGTATGGTTGACGCCGACGTGAAGATTAACTTGAAGCCCCATGTCGTAAGAAGGTGGCTATTTCTCAAGGAGACACGCGTTCTTGCTGACGTCGTTTGCACCTTCGATATGTCCTGTCTTGCATCCCGCGTGTCCCCGACGACCTTCGTGATGGGATTCCCACTCTATTTGGCTCATGAAACAGCTCCGAAGGTCGTGGGATTCAGTGTAGACATCAACGGCGAAGAGCCTTCCAAGATCAAGAGGACTTCGTGGCGGCTCCCCGGCACCAAGGGGGAGAGCATGGTATGCCATGGTTACGCGTGGTCAACTTCAGTTTGGCGCGGGAGAAAACAACACGTTTCGGTACATTATTCAATCATCCTGCCGAAGGATGGCAAGACCAACACATTCAAGTATTTCCTTAGTTCGGGAGCGGAATGGAGCGGAACTTTAGGAAAAGAAATCGTCTCCATTACTGCAGATGATGCACTGGACATAATTATTGTCACTCCCGAGCATCTCCGGCCTATGAGTCGCAGCGATCATGAGATCGTGTGGGAAATCGTTGACGCTGAACCCACAGAAGATATCTGTCTGCAGATCGCCGTGACTGGGGACGAGTGAAAAGCTCATTTGGCACCTCATAGCAGAAGCCTCGCTTATTCTTGATCGAGTAATGATTGAGATTCTTGCACCTCCGGCCTTGCCCTAATTTTAAAACGTCGGATTACTCAATCATTCCAATATCTGAGCACAAGGGTGGAATTCAGGTTAGACTCAACCAAGGGGATGGCATAATATCCGGCTAGTAAGTTACACCCTAGTGTAACTCATGAATCGTCCAAGAAGGTCTGAGGACATACATCTTTTCTGAACAGGTGAATGAAGTTCAGTCGCCTCACTCCACCTTAACTATAGCCTTCTCACTTTCATTTCCATTTCGGTCTACAGCGGAGACCGCGACGCGGGTGATCGTGTCTTCTTTTATATCCTTCATAACACTGCGCTTCACACCAGGAAGAATTTCATAACTCCACTTGCCGCCCTGTTTTGTGTAAACCACCCAGAGAAATGCCTTTTCCTGCCCTTTGGGATTCCACGAAATTGCAAGTTTACCCGCCTGCTTTCTTGTTTTTACTTCAGGGGCTGACGGCGGCTGTGAATCCAGCCAGGGGTAAGCAGGCACGAGCGCTGGTGATTTATACGGACCTTTGAGGAACTCGTCACACAACCCTCCACGATTCCCCATCAGGGCTTTCATACTGAAAAAGACATTTCCCGGACCGGAAGGAACTATTCCCCGGGTGACCATAATCTGATTTATAACTTCAACCGCGCCACCCTCTCTTCCTGCCCTGCCGATGGACATACCGGGCCATAGATGTCGCTTCTGTGTGTTTTCACCAGCCCACCAGCCAAGCAGCACGGGATAACTCTGGGGAATCTGGCTGATCGGCCAGTAAAGCTGAGGTGTAAAGTAATCAACCCAGCCTTCATTGAGCCATAACTTCGCATCTGCATAGAGCTTGTCATACTGGTCAAATCCCCTGATACTTTCCGGATACCCTGGACGCCAGATGCCAAATGGACTGATACTATACTTTACATGGGGTTTTGCTGCCTTGATCTCATCATACAGGCGCTTGATAAAGGTGTTAACAGCATCGCGACGCCAGTCGTTACGAGAGAGTTTCCCGCCCGAGTCCTGGTAGGCTTTCCAACTCTTATCATCCGGGAAATCTTTTCCGTCATTGTAATCCCAGTAGGGGTAGAAATAATCATCGAAATGGACGCCATCAATATCGTAGCGTTTCACGACGTCCATCACCACGGCTACCGAGTGGTCCTGGACGGCTTTCAGTGCGGGATCCATCCAATAGTAGCCCTTGTCGCCAAGCTTTACCACCAGTTCCGGGTGGGCCTTTACGATCGATTTCTCAGAAATTCCGCCCCTGTTTGCGGGGTGATTGGCGCGGTATGGGTTATACCATGTGTGCAATTCAATGCCACGGGCATGGGCTTCTTTCACCCAGAATTCCAGTGGATCGTAAAACGGATCCGGAGCTTTTGCCTGGAGCCCGGTCAGGTAATAAGACCACGGTTCCAGATCGGATTTATACATAGAGTCGGCATGGGGACGGACTTGAAAGACAATGGCATTTAAATTGATCTCTTTTGCCTTATCCAGAATGGCGAGAGCTTCCTTTTTCTGCTCATCCGTGGTGAGGCCGGGCTTTGACGGCCAGTCGATATTGGCAACCGTCGCCACCCATGCCGCACGGAATTCACGTGGCGGAGAAGGAATAGCTTCCTCTTCCTGCCCGCCTTTTGCAAATCCCATCTGGGCTACAACGAGAAAAGAAACCAGCGCGACACAACTCATGGTAAGTCTAATCATAATGAATCCCTCCTTAAGGTAGTTAAAGAGCACATATGCTCAAATGGAATTGCTACTATGGACAGTTCCATGTTCGCAAGGAAAATTTTTTCACTTTCTCCATGAGTAAGAGAAGTAGTCAGGTGCAGTGAGGAGAGATAATTGGCGTTTAATCCTAATAGTTTAAATGGCTGGGGAGGGAGGACTCGAACCTCCAACCTTCTGATCCAGAGTCAGACGTCTTTCCAATTCGACCACTCCCCAGCATGTGAGGAAAAAAGGAGGAATTCGCTCTGGAAATTTATCTGATGTTCGGTTTAGTTCTTAACCCGCTCTTGGCTTGCCTGTCAATCTTCTCATTCACAGACTTAGCCTTGTACTTATTACCTGCTATACTTGAAAAATAGGGTGCAGTCCACACGCTCGTTCCTCGCTTGGGACAGTCCCCGATTTCCTACTCCTCATTTCAAATGTGATGACGTACTGGAATGTACAAGCAATTACTCTTTCAACGGTACGTTCCAGTAGACATTGTCAATGAACTTCTGCCACATGGGACGATGTGACTCATAGTCGGAAACTCGCACGCAGGCAGTCCAGTGTGGTTTTTTGGGCCTGCGCAACAGATTGAGCGCACACTCGTTTAGCAGGTGATTACCCTTGCGGGCGTTGCAGTCGGTACATGCCAGCACGACGTTGGCCCACACGGATCGGCCGCCCCTGCTGCGCGGCACAAGGTGGTCAATAGTCAAATCATCCCGGCTCGGTGTGCGTCCGCAATACTGGCATGCATAATTGTCGCGCAGATAGATGTTGCGGCGATTAAACTTAACCTGGCGCGGCGGACACTTGGCGAATCGCGTGAGCATGATCACCTCGGGAATGATCAGTTGAAAACTCGGCGTACGGATCACGCCGTCACGCGCAAAGCGTGATATATCGCGCCAGGACTCGAAACTATGCAGCTCATATTCTTCGGTGACAACACGCGCCATATCCTGATAGAGCAACACGAGTGACCGCCTGACGTTGCAAATGTGCACCGCCAGCCAATGCTTGTTAAGTACCAGCACACCGCGGTTTAGCATTCTAAAGTGCTCCAAATCCGCAGAAGAGGAATAACTATAATCATATAAAGTTTATCTTTTTATACTTCTTTAGCAGACACGGAACGAGTAGTCTAGTAAAATTTTCAAAAAATATCTCGTCACCTCCCCTAACTCTTAGTACCATTTATGCTCTGCCAGGTAGTTGGAACCCGGAGGGCAGCCGGCACAAATGTCAATTCATCAAACAGAAGGTGTAGGAGGACCGAGCATTACAAGGCTTGATTAGACGAATAATACTAAGGCAAAAGGAGTTAGCATTAAATCAACGTTTGCATTGCAGCGCTAGTGATTCCACCCATCAGACCACATGTCTGTTGACATGTTACGTTCCTGCGAATCTTAAGCGAAACAAAATGGGCTGCTTATTATCCCATTGCGCAGTCTGCATTTACCCACTATGGCTTATTCTTGGATGATCGCACTGCTGTATGGTCGCGTCTGCTAAACAACAAACGGAGGGTTTCGCGTATGACGTAGAGCTGAAAGCGCGGATCGAGAATCTGTAACAATATCTGGACATAGGGTCTCTCGCCAGTGAACAGATCCCAGAGAATGCGCGACAGGCGACGCCTGGTTGGATTCTGATGGGCCTGTTCCCGCTGTGTGATTAGAATGTGCGAGCGGGCAAGCGGCGTGCACCATGCGATCCAATCATTCAGGGTAAAAAGCAGCTTCCCAATTTGATTGTCCCAGGAGTAGACTTTGCGGCACTTTCGGTAGTAGTGACGTTTCAGCTGGGAAGAGGAGAAGCCGAATCGGGCAATTGTTTCAGCAGCAAAACGCGCTGTATAGAATGCCGACTCGATCCCGCTTTTTAAATACCGAGACACACACGCATCACCAATCATGACCAGTCTATTTGCATAGGGATGGTGAGCTGATGAGACAGGAAAAAGGGGGTAACACCAGCAATGAAATTCCCACGAGGACGAGAGGAAGGCTCGAAACTCGGGGCGGCTCAGCATCTCGCGCACTTCTTCGACCGTGACGTCGCGGCCAATCGCACTGACAGTTACATTATAGCGCTTGGGCGTGAGTGCAATAAATTTAATGTTACGGGTGCCAAGTGGGAAAAGGTGGATCATATCCGTGTAACGGCGGGCGATAAATTCGGGTGGCAATGCGATCTCGCCCTGGAAGGCCCGCCAGGTACGCGGCGGCCTATATTGGCCACAAATGCGCCGAGTGAACGTGGTATTGACGCCAAACGCCCCGACAACCACGTCGGCTTCGTAGCGCTGGTGTGTCTTGTCTTCCAGTTTCAGCACGATTTTCTCACCCTCTGCCTCCGGCATCTGAATATCCAGCACCCGAGTGTTATAAAAATGTGCCCCTCTTGCCACAGCTGTGTCGAGTAGGTATTGATCAAAAGAAATACGTTCGCCGTGGAGCTCAGGTGTCGGGCT
Organism: Candidatus Sumerlaeota bacterium; assembly: GCA_030613245.1. Taxonomy (GTDB): domain Bacteria; phylum Sumerlaeota; class Sumerlaeia; order MWCT01; family JAUWMI01; genus JAUWMI01. The sequence goes on along the minus strand of JAUWMI010000001.1, from coordinate 251,517 downwards.
GCCCCGATACACTGTGTAGATGCGTGAGCCGGTGGGATGGGGAAGAACCGCGGTGTGTGTACCAACGTGAATGGCATAGCCGCGAATCTGCCGCCGCAAGACCTGATCAGGAAAACGATACCCCTCTTGTTTCAGGACGTGAAACAATCGCGAGCCGATGGCGCCGGCACACATGTTACACCCGGTGCGGTCCTCAATCATGAACTGCTTATTATCAAAAATGGCAATTTCAGCTGGCCCAACCGCAGCACTTGTGTATTTTAGTAGTAATGCGGCGAAGAAGCTGCCTGCCGGACCACCACCAACGATCGCCACACGCGAATCAGGAGCACACTGGTAGAAATTCTGGACTTCGCCCATTGTATATTGATTCTCCATTTCCTTATATTCTCAGATTTTAGTCAACTAATGTAAAAAAGTAAAGCATTTTCGTACAGCCACCGGCAGGATTACAGCGCGGCATGTGCCAGCAACAGATTCATCTTGACATAGAGAAAAACGCTCCTGAACAATACCCTTCACCTGCACTGCGATGATTGCCTGGCTTGTATGGTGCACAAAAGCACGCTTGGCTAAAGCACACTGCTGAGTTGCGAGCGCTTTCTGTGGCCGAAATGGGGTACATGTTGTTCCATAGAATGTTCGTCGCGAGATCGTTGAGATGAAGCGCTATCGTAGTATTCACACAATTCTTTCCCGGCTTATGCTCCTTCTGCTCGCCGCGATTCTGATTGTGCTCTATGGGGGCGGATGGTATCTGCTTCAGCTGGTAAAAGAGTCAAAGGAACGCGATCTGGGGCAGCGTCTGGTCTCAATTGGCCAAACCGCGGCAATACAGCTCGAGAAGTTGCATTGGAGTTTTGAGGACTTCGCGGACGCGGAGGGAAATGTTGACGTGGAGTTGCTGGCAGCCTATGCCGGTGCACCGAATGTTCAGGATCTTCGCGCCTGGCTGAGGAGACTAAAAAATCAGAATAATCTTCATACAGTGATGATCGTGAATTTTGAAAATCAAATTCTTATTGATGCCGAGGGCAGCCATGCTGTGGGCGAGGAATTTCCATTTCTCGAGATTGATCAGGTGGAAATCGCAAATGCACAAACAGGAACCCCGGCCACGTCGCCTCTATATCGCGTGAGAGACTTCCCCTATAAGCGGAGTTATACACCGTTGAAAGACGCAAACAACCGGGTGCTCAGCCTGCTGCGTCTGGAGGCAAGCCGTGACTATTTTCAAGAGCTCGTGGGCCTCAAGCATCGCCTTTACTGGCTGGGTTTTGTATGTGCCTTACTCTTAGTATTGGTGGCCGCTTTGTTCTACCGGCTGCTCAAACACCTGATCAAAGCCGAGGAGGCAATCGCGTTTACCGACCGTCTCCAATCGCTCGGCACCCTTGCCGCAGGCCTTGCCCACGAATTGCGTAATCCACTTGGCATAATTCTTGCCACATCAGAGGGGTTGAGGGACGAATTGCCGGAGCACGCAGAGCAGCGTCAGCTGGTGACTGACATTATCGGAGAATGCCAGCGTCTCAACACGCTCATAACACAGTTTCTCTCGTTCTCGCAGCCACCAGTGCCTGCTGATGTTCAACCTTTTCAGATCAGGTCGGTGTTTGAATCCGTGATCACGCTGTTTAAAAAGGATCTGGAGAAGAAGCAGATTGCGGTACAAACTACCTATCAGGAGCCATTACCGCTCCTGCAAATTGACGAAAAGAGTGTTCGACAGGTTCTGCTCAATCTGCTGCTGAATGCAAAAGATGCGGTTGCCCAAGGTGGAACAATTGCCATTCGGGTGGAACGCAAACGCAGGCGAGTTTCCATTGAGATCCGCGATGACGGCTGCGGCATTCCGGCGCGCGATTTGAAAGCAATCTACGATCCGTTTTTTACGACCAAGCCAACGGGCACAGGTCTTGGGCTGTTTATCAGCCGCAATATAGTAGAAGGCTGCGGCGGGAAAATGGAGATTAGCAGCGAGCCCGACAAAGGGACAATCGTGGTGGTAATGTTGCCGTGTTAGCCAACATGGTTTGCATCCACTGCACCGGCTGATGGAAGTTACAATCTGCATTATTCGGCCTGGGAATATAGGAGGCAAGAGAAGCGATGTCGGCCACCATTCTGATTATTGATGATGAGCCAAAGATGGCTGGAATCCTGAAGCGTGTGCTCACAAAACAAGGCTACGAGGTCGTGACCACGAGCAAGCCAGAACAGGGGCTGACAATTTTGCAGTCGCAACCTGTGCAGATCATTTTGTGCGATCTGAAGATGCCCGGGATGGATGGCATCGAGGTGCTTGAGCGGGCCAAACAAATTCAGCCACAGGCTGAGTTCATCATGATGACGGCGTATGCCACAGCGCAGACGGCGGTCGAGTCGATGAAAAAAGGCGCCTATGATTATCTGATTAAACCGTTTCCTCTGGATGAGTTGAAAATCCTGCTTGCGCGCGTGCTGAAGACCAAGACGCTTCAGGAAGAGAACGTGCGGCTGCGCGAAGCACTGGTTGACAAGTTCCACTTTGACAACATTATTGCCGAGAGCAAGCTGATGCAGGCAGTGCTGGCGCGCGTGGCCAAGGTGGCACCCAGTGATGCATCGGTACTCCTGCGCGGTGAAAGCGGGACGGGCAAGGAAATCCTGGCTAAGGCGATTCACCAAGCCAGCCCGCGTAAGGACAAGCCGCTCGTTACGGTTAATTGCAGCGCGATTCCGACAACGCTGCTTGAAAGTGAGATGTTTGGCCATGTGAAAGGTGCTTTTACCGGCGCGGTTGAGACCCGCAAAGGCCTTTTTCAGTCTGCCGATGGCGGTACTATTTTCCTCGACGAAATTGGCGAGGTCTCACCGGCCGTGCAGGTAAAGCTGCTGCGCGTACTTCAGGACGGTAAGTTCCAGCGCGTTGGCGATACCGTACCTATTACCGTGGATGTCCGCTTGATCACGGCAACAAACAAGAATCTGGAAGAAGCCATTCAGCAGGGTGCCTTTCGCCAGGATCTCTACTATCGGCTCAACGTGGTGCCAATCTACATTCCACCTCTGCGAGAACGCAAAGAAGACATCTTGCCGCTCATTGAACATTTCGCCAAGAAATTCCATAGACCAGGAAAGACGGTTACGTACGCTCCAGAGACCATTGATCTATTTCTTGCCTATGATTGGCCGGGTAATATCCGCGAACTTGAAAACGCGGTGGAACACGCTGTGGTGATGGGCGAAAGCCAGCAGATTCTGCCGTGCGACCTGCCGCTGGCGCTTCACACTTTCTATTCGAAGCAAGAGTTGGCTCTCTCCACACCGATTCACGAGCAGATGACGCTGGCTGACATTGAAAAACGGTGGATTATCAATGCCCTGCGTAAAACAAACAAAAACCATACTCGAGCAGCCAAACTCCTGGGCATTACGCGCAGAACCCTTGGATATCGGCTGCAAAAATATGTGATAGATCTGGATAAAATTTAATCGTTTCACGTACCTATTCTGCTGACACCCACAGCACATGGTTTTTACAAGATGAAGAAGTCAACCGTGCGCTGCCACAGCAGTGCACGAATCGGTTCGGGTGGTATCTACAGGAAAAGACGGGCTGAGCGCACTTCACGGCTTATGAGTAAAAAGGAGATTGAAATACGATGCGAGAGTCAGAAAAGTCACAGAGATTGCGCATGGAATCCGAAAGGTCCCTGCGAATGGAAGGTCAGGAGAAGATGCCCAGGCGAGCGTCGAGCAATATCCGGCCACATGGACTCAGAACGCATGGGTGCATCCTTGTCTGCGCCGTGATCTTCGTTGTCGGTGTATCGGCGTCTGTCAGGGCACAGCAGGGCATGTCAGACCGTGCAGGCCCCCGGGGTCATCGCCGAGGTCAACCCGAGGCAAGAGCCAGGCAGCCGATGAAATGGCAGGAGCAGGTGGGAGTCTTCTTGAATCTCACCCAAGAGCGCCACAGGCTGGAACAACGTAAGGAACAGCTGCTGAATCGTCTGTTCGATGCGAAAAAGCGCGTTGGGAAGGAGCGACGGCCGCTCAGACGCTTCTTCTTGCGAAAAGAGATTGACCAGACGGAAGCAGACCTCCATCTAGCGATTGAAGATTCAATGGCAAAACAGCAAGAACAACGCCGGTTGATCCGCCGGTTCATTAATAACAGAAAGCAGATTGAAGATGCCATTACCATACGATCTGAGGAGCTTGAGCGGCAGACTGCTGCGCTCAAGCAAGCTCCGGATGCCAATCGGCTGCAGCTCCTGCGACTCCAGCGTGAACAGACCCGCCTGAGTCGGACCAGGGAGTTGCTTGCGATGATGCAGGCAGACCCTGAGCGGCTGGTCGAATCGCCGCCAACGGAACTGCCTGAACCCCTTGCCCCACTGCCAGGTCCTCCGCCACGGGCAATGCCATTGCGACTCCAAAAGCGCCTCGAGCGGCTTGAAAAGCAATTGCTCTTTCTTCAGAAAAGAATTGACGATTGTCAAAAAGAAATCCAGGAATTTCAGGATTCACTTGCCCCTTATCTTCCTCATGAAAAGATGCCAACTGAACCTCCATCCCCACCAGCTCAGCCAGAACCCACAACCACTATCCCCTAGCCATGTCCCTTCGCTGCTCTTTGCAAAATAAATGACCGAAAATCAAAAAAGAGAAAGGGCGAACACATAGGTTCGCCCCTACGGAGTAATTTTGCCCGAAACCTGACTCTTCCATGTAGCAGCGGTTAAATTAGTGCGTGACGTAGGGGCAGACCCGTGTGTCTGCCCCATTGATGTTTGCTGCGAATTGCGGACATTTAATATGCAAAACGGTATATTCATAGTGTCATTCTGTCCGGCACAATCTCAACCCTCCAGAGCATGCCACCACAAATCATAGAAACGCCTCACGACCGTGCCAAATAGAAAGTGCTAAACCTCAGGGCAAGGTAAGCTCGATACGAAATCGCTGCCTTTCACGCGAGAATAAAAAGGAGAGAAGGAGGCCTATATTTGAGTACTATATGGTACAGTGATGGGTTCTATTATGCGCAATTTGGTACACCTTTCTCTCCTTTCAAGCAGAGTTGTCTTATAAAGACATTAGAATTCAGGAGCAATCAGCATGTCCCAAGAAAGTGCAATAAGAAAAACAAACATGGATTAAGAAAGTTAAGCAGGGAGAAAAACATTTGACAAAAAGGTGTGCGGCAAGTATCAAATGCTAATAGTGAACGTACAGGGAAAAAGCGGGAAAAAGGGAATCATTCTATTCCGGCTTAGGAAGGCAGTTTGCGCATTGCAGCAACAGCCAAAGGCGAATTTTTTTACCGGCAGGGGATTATAAAGGCCCATCACTTTGATCGACCGGATAATCTTTAAATTATGGTAAAACCACGAGACAATCGGCGGAAAGAAAACAGAATACATGCCGATTCGCCCAAAGATCTTCCTGAGGATCGCGAAGCGCACATTCGTCGTATTATGACCAGTCAGGAAGAGACTGAGTACCTCTCGAACTTACGCCGGAGGATTGCTAAACAAGGCGAATCTCAATATATCAACTCTCCTGCGAAGGCAATGAAGCAGACCGGTGGTGCTGATCATAAGTCTGACGTGAACTCCGACAGTGGTACAGATACTGTAGAATCAGAGCTCCTGGGGTCGCTGCATGATTTCCAGTTTGAGCCGCAGGTCTCTCCCAAGCGAGCCGATACCGCGAAAGAGTCTCCTCCAGTCAAGCCAGAAGATACCGAACAGATCGCACCTTCACCTGCACCTTCCTCTCCGCCCGTGGAATCTCATCCTGCGCCGTCCGCATCTCCCATTCAGCCGGGCGCAATTGTCAAGATCGAAGATGGGTCCGTAGGGATATTTGAACAAGAGATTCCCGACAAGGAATATGACATTTTGCTCATGGTCAAAGCCGACGGAACGCTGGAGCCAAAGGGCGTGAGTCTCTATGCATATCAGTGGCAACAGATCGGCAGTGTCCCGGACGATTTGCTTACGCAGATGATTAGACGAATGCGCTGGGAACGCGACGCTCTGATCTATCATCTGGACTGCTACGAGCATGCGAAACTGATTCCCAATCAGAAGGCACCGCCACAGAAACCCGAGCAGGTGCCGCCTATAACCAAGACGTCACGCGTAAATTCCCAGGTGGGGAGAGCTGGAGAGCCTGGGCTACAGCGCGGCAGAGTGCTCTCAATTACCACTGGAGATAAGACGTGGGATGCAGTGTATTGGGGATCAAACAATATGGGCGCAATTGTTGCTCACAATACCCACAAAACATGGTCTCTTATGCATCTTGACCTGAAGCGCTTCAAGGGCTCGCTTAAATATGGTGAGCTGATAGATTCGGAAACCATTCGAAAGATTGAAGAAGAGCTGACCAAGAATCAGCACCTGGAATAGCCGCATTTCTCACCACTCTCATTTTCCTGCCAATTTTCAACGTGTACCCGACCAATAAATCTGATTGCCAACCCATAGTGAGGTATTTGCAGGTAAAATGACGGGGCGGGGAGTCACAGCCCGTGGCGTGAGGTTCACGTCTTCATTCTCATCCGCTGGAGCAGTTCCTGGAGTTTCTCGCGTGTCTCTTCGGTAATTTTTTTCCAGGGAACACGTCGCTGCTTGGCATCTGTTGCCTCAAGTTCGCTTAAGGCCGAGACGAGCCGTTGCAGCTCTGTTTCGATTCCCCGGCTGAAGGCGATATCCTCTTTGCGTTTATCACGCAAGTGGTCAATCTCAAGGCGATAAATGCGCGACCTATCTGCTCCCTTCAGGATAATATATTCTGTAATGATCACGACCAGAATAATGAACAAAAATGGGCTGTAGAGGATAGAGAGAAAGGTGGACAGGCTTCCGGTAAAGAGTAGCAAAACACAGAGGACGACAGCCACAAGGATCAGGATTTCTGCCGTACTCACAGCACGGCGGCTCCGTTCTCGGCCCTGCTGACTCTCCACGTTCATCCTGCGCCTACCTTTCAGAAACTGAAATGCCATGAGACTTCAGTAAATCGTTGAAACTACTATGATTCTTTATACAGAGCGAAAAATAAAAATCAACCAAATAAGCGCTACCAGTGCGTCTCGCCGGAGCAAGAATATAGACTCTCCCCTATTCTGTCCCGGAAATGACAAATGGGGCGCGCCATAAACGTAACACCACAGCCTGGAAAAATGGAGATGAATGAATCCGCCCAGGCGGACATGTCCGATAGCTCCCCTGGCAGGATGGCGTCAGCTTAGAGGCCCCAGAATGGCATTGACCTTATGGATCTTCCCATCAGCCATGATAGGAATCATCGGCTTTTCCAGAATCTGCCCATTACACGCTAAACTTTGTACCCCGCGGTTCACATGATGCGGATTGCTCACGGAGATCTCATAGCTTGCGCCGCGAAACGTGCGTTTTACAGTGTAGCCATCCCAATTGCGGGGAATGCAAGGGTCAACCACCAGGCCATCGTAAGCCGGACGCACGCCTAAAAGGTAATCAAGAGCAATCCGCAGCATCCAGACACTTGATCCGGTAAGCCACGAATGGCTCGCCTGCCCGTATGTCGGATGATCGGGGCTAGTGACATATTCAGCGTAGACGTAGGGCTCGACCTCATAGCGATCAATATCAATCTCCGGATTCATGGGCAGCATCTGGCGGTAAATCTCATAGGCCTGTTCGGCTCTACCAGCCATGAGGTCAGCCAGCATGGCCCAGGCAGCCGCATGATTGAACACCGCGCCGTTCTCCTTCTTGCCCGGGACGCACCGGGTTACTAGTCCAATTTGCGGATTGATAGTTGCATAGGGTGGGTGAAGAATCTTCGGGCCTTTGGACGTGGAGAGATGCTGCGCAACAGAGTCGAGGCATTGCGCAACACGATTTCCTTCAGCCACCGCGCTCATGATGGCCCAGCTCTGGGTGTTAAGAAAGATCTTGCCTTCCTTGCACTTGACCGAGCCGATTCTTGCGCCCGCATCATTCGTACCGCGAATGTACCAGCGCCCATCCCAGCAATAGCGGTTGATTGCACTCTTAATCTGGTCGTACCGATGCTGATAGTGTGTCGTTTGTGGATGCTTGCATTGGCCGAGGAGCTCGATCATTTCTCTCAGGACGTAACAGAGAAACATTGAACCCCAGACCGTCTCGCCCTTTCCTTCTCGGCCCAAATAATCCAGAGTGTCATTCCAATCGCCGGGCCCGAACAGGAGAAGTTTACGGGGGCTGAGCCGCGTCAGGCTATAGTGGAGTGCACCGAGCAAGTGTTTCATGAGTGATGCGTTGCCGCCATCCACGTAAGGCACCAGGCGCTTGAGAATCTCAAAGTCGCCTGTCTCCTTCACATACATGCATGCAACAAATGGAAGCCATAGCGCAGTGTCTGAATGGCCGGTTTGCTCTCCGCCTCCGCTTGTCGGATAGTAGCAGTGGAAGGTCTCACCACTCTTGAATTGTTGCTGCGCCATCTCAAAAATCCGGTCACGCACCCAGGCAGGGCGTGTGAGCAGTGGGCCGAGGCTATCCTGGCAGGAGTCGCGAAATCCGCGGCCAAACAGCAGGCCGCCGTGGTGGTAGGAAGCATTGCGCGAACACTGGAACGCGACTTTGGCCTGGTACTGGTTCCAGCAATTCAGCATTAGCTGCATTTCCGGATCGGGGACGCTTACCTGGACGGCACTGAGGTAGTCATCCATTTCTTCTTTCAGCCGCGTAAACGCAGCCTCAACGGTGTCCAGCCGACGATATTTCCCGACAAGATTTCGGGCGTCACGTTCCGGGTGCTCGCAACCTACTACGCCGAGGAGAATCGGAAATATCAGCTCCTCGCCGGGCTTCAAGACAACCGGGATTTTTATGGCAGCCACGGCATCTCCGGCTGTAATTGCACTGTTGTAGATGGTCCCAAGCTCAATGGCCCGGGGGTTCTGTTCTGAACGCCACCGGCCGATGAACTGGGCTCTTGACCCGTCAAACCCGTCCACGGGCAACCCGGAGGCCATAAATGCCCACCTGTTCCAGGCCTGATTGGACTGCCGAACGGTGGCGCGATCGAACGTCACCCAGTACCGCTTAGTTGCCAGCAGTATCTCATCGTCCGCGAGAAAGCGTACCGTATTGAAATGCTGGTCATTCGGCTGATTGATCAGATCAACAAGTGCATGGCCCAGGCACAGCTCAACGTAAGCATACAGGCTCAGCTCTTTCGTGGTATTTCCGGTATTGACCAGCTCGACCTTCCAGATTTCCAGATCATCGTCTGGGATAAAGTAGGTCAGTCGCGAGCGAATGTCACGATAGCTTGACTCGATGATGGTGTAGTGGAGCCCATGGCGACAGACGTAGGAAGTCAGAGGCGTAAACGTAGGCTGCCAGGTGGGTGACCAATACCGGCCATCCGCGTTGTCCCGGATATAGAGATAGCGGCCTGGGCGATCAGGGGGTAGGCTGTTGTAGCGCCATCGGGTGATGCGGCCATCTCGTGGCGAAAGGTAAAAACTGTAACCGCCGGCTGTATTTGAAATGAGGCCCGTATATTTCCCGTTGGTGATATAGTTGATCCAGGGCGCAGGGGTATCAGGGCGTGTGATAACGAACTCATGCGCCCGGGTATCGAAGTACCCGTATTTATTTGTGAGCCACTGCGAGGAGACTTGAGACGAAGATGCCTGAGAGTGATCATGCATTGCAGATTGGGTCCGAGGTGATAGAAAGTATTAAGAGCACCTGACAAAAAGAACTATCAAACCACGACGGCACGACGCCAATGCGCCTCCCGTCGTGTACGTTGTGTCGTAGTGGTTTATGCGCCTTAGGAGCGTTAGAATTGCATTTTGATAGTGTCTCTAAGGCACTATAACTCGGCTCTTAAGTTCATTTGAATAGTTTTAACTTTTTGCATGGCTGTCAACAAGTTTTTCCCGTAACAGCAAGGCGAATGGCGCCTTTTTGCGAATGCCAGCGTTCCGAAGCGTTGTGTCCCGCCAAATCAGCTGCTTCTTCCAGGGTGGCACCCGGGAAGCCCAATGCAGTGCTGGAATCTATTCTGGTTCACTCGCAGGGATAATGCGCTGGAATGAGAGAGGTAACTCAAGACCGTTTTCCTCAAGCAGGGCTCGGTCTCGAAGGATCACGGCAGGGATACCCTCGGCGACAATACGTCCACGATTCAGGATGATGCAGCGCGTGCACACCTCGAGTACCAGATCCAGGTCGTGGGACGCCAACACCAGAGTTTTGCGACTTTGCTGAAGGAATGTAATCAGCTGACGGCGGTGTTTCGGGTCCAGATTGCTCGACGGCTCATCAATCACCAGGATCTCCGGCTGGACAGAGAGGATGGTGGCAATAGCGATGCGCTTCTGTTCGCCTGAGCTCAAATGAAACGACGAATGGCGCTCGTAGTCCTGCATTTCAACCTCAGACAGCGCCTGGTGCACTCGCTTATGAATTTCCTGGGCATCGAGTCCGAGATTGAGTGGGCCAAAGGCAACGTCTTCAAATATGGTTGGACAGAAGAGCTGATCCTGAGGGTCTTGAAACACCAGGCCCACTTGCTGGCGGATGAGCTTGAGCGTAGCTTGAGACACCTCAACGCTAAATACTTTCACCATGCCGTCACCGCGCTTAATACCATTGAGCTGCAGCAGGAGCGTTGATTTTCCAGCCCCATTTGGCCCAACCAGGGCTACCTTTTCGCCTTCCTGCACCCGGAATGATACGCCATCAAGTGCACGCGTGCCGTCGGGATACGTGTAGGAGAGATTCTGGACTTCAAGTGCCATGCGCACTGTGGAGGGTTCGTTGGTCGCATCAAACATAGAGGAGAGCTCCAAGCACCTTGATAATTGCCAGCAGTGTGATAAACAAAGCCGCGAGAAGGCCGTCCGTAGTAGTCAGGCGCGGACGCTCCATCACGCGTACGGTTCCGTCAAATCCGCGCGATGTCATTGCCTGGTAGACGCGTTCGCCACGCTCATACGTGCGCAAAAAGAGCACGCCCACCAGCTGGCCGAACGACGTCAGCTTGCGCCGCCTCCGTAGGCCAAACCGGCGCGCCTCATGCGCGGTCAGCATCCGTTCGGCCTCGTCAATCAAGAGGAAGATGTAGCGGTACATAAAGGAAAGGATCATGATCACCAGCCGGGGAACGCGAAACGCTTGCATGGCATGTAAAATCTGAATAAATGGTGTTGTAGCTGACAGCAAGATCATTGTGGCCAGCGCAAGATATGCCTTACACACGACATTGAGAAAAATATAGATGCCTTCCTGGCTTATGCGCAGAGGAACGACGAAATGGCCTTCCCAGAGCGTGGTTCCCCCTTTCATGAACGGAAGAAAAATTGCAACCAGAAGAATGAAAGGGGAAAGAATGAGTGACTTCTTAATGATGTGCAACACAGGTACGCGAGAGATCAGAGTGAGGAGTGCGAGGAGCAGCGCAAAGAGGATAAATTCTGCCGGCTGCCGGGGAGGCGTCACTACAACGGCCACGAGTAGCGCCACTGCGCTCAACATTTTAATCCGTGCATCAAGGCGATGAAGCGGGGTGTCGAGATCGCTATATTTGTCGAGAAAGTCATGGTGCATCGGTTTTGCGTCCTTCATGCGCTGCCGACCTGCGCTGAGTCAGCCGGAGCAGACCATAGGTGAATGCCAGCACGAGAAAGAGTCCCACCAGCCCAGCGAGGAGCACGGCAAGAAAACTCGAGTGGACACCCGGGAATTCATAACCTGGAATTACCGAAGGGGCAATGGTCTGTTCATTGGAAAGGAAATTCAACTGGCTGGCGGTCTTTTCAAGTCCATCTGGCAGCGGAGAAGCAAATGGGGCAAGAAACAGGCCGATCACACAGAGCAGTCCAAAGCCAAAGAGGTATTCCCAGCGCGTGACCGGAGCTCGCTCGGTTGCAGGAACCACCGCATGCTTCTGACGATAAAGAGCTGCTAAGATGGCTGCTGTAATGAGTCCCTCGCCTACACCGATCAGCGTGTGTACCGACGTCATGACAATCAGACTTTGCTTAAGAGGTACGATGCCAGAAAACGCGAGTTCCATGGAGCAGACAGCGGCGCTGAGCACAACTGAGAACCATGCAGCGAGAAAGGCACTGAGCGCGACTCGAAGCCTCCGCGGGAGAAGTCGCCAGAGCAGCTGATAGGCAAAATATCCGCTGAACACGCCTACAAATGCCATGTTAAAGCAGTTTGCGCCTAAGGCCAGCAGCCCTCCGTCCTGAAAAATCAAACATTGAACCAGCAGCACTACCGTCATGACAAGCGCCGCCAGCCACGGCCCAAAAAGCAGCGCCATCAGCGTGCCCCCCAATAAATGCCCTGAGGTTCCCCCACCCACGGGGAAATTAATCATTTGCGCGACAAAAACAAATGCGCCTACAGTAGCTGCGAGTGGAACAATGCGCTCTCGCACTTGCCGATTTGTCTGATGAACCACGACAGCCAACCCGATACCTGCAGCACCCAGGCAGATCATCCACGTCTTCGTATCCAAGAATCCATCAGGAATGTGCATTGGTAGCCTCTGATTCTCTCTCCTCGGCATCAAAGCCCGAAATCTCTGCTGCCGCGTTTTGCGCTACAAGCTGCGCTTATGTTGAGCAGTGAGCAAGAGGGAGAAGAAAAATTTTTCCAAAATTAGTAACATCTATTGATGAAAAGTAACACGCAATACTAATAAAAAAAGCCTTCTCAGCCAATTTGTCAATAGAAATTATTCTCAGCGCAGTGCTCGGCCGGTCGTGGTCATGGTAAAGGTTGAGTGCTTCACGCCGCGCACGCTTTGCAAGCGCTCGGCCAGCATGCGCACCTCCCTGCTCTTGCCACGCACGACCAGCACCTCCAGACAGTTGTCGCGATCCAGATGCACATGGAGCGTTGAGATGATCGAGCCGCAAAAGTGGTGTTGCAGATCGGTGAGACGCGCATTCAGCCCTGGCACATGATGATTATACACGACAGTGACGGTGCCCACGATCTCTTTGCCGACGGCCCACTCACGCGAGACCAGCCTCTCGCGAATCAGATCGCGAATGGCTTCAGAGCGGCTAGGATACCGGTGTTCCACAATAAAGCGATCAAATTGTCGGAGCAATGACTCTTCAAGTGACACTCCGAAACGAATCGTTTGGCTCATGACAGTTGTCTCCTTGTTTAATTCTGGAAATCGGCTGCGTCTGCGCGGCTAGGGCGTGCGTAAGGCATCCCCCGCCCGGCGTTATTCCGAATTATCACGCCACCGTCGCATATTTTGAGGGCAGACGCAGATAGTAATTACCCTCCTCAGGCTTGCCATGCTTCACGCAACCGGCTCCATAAATCTTGCACTTTCGCGTGAGCTCATCCAGCGCTAGCCGGTACTGTTCAGGTGTAAGGATTCCGCTCGCCAGCAGCTTTTCCAATGCACGAATTCGGTATTGATCCAATCCTTTGATAGTACGGGAGAGCTGATCAGCATGGCCGCCGTGTTTTATGACAAGTGGCTCTTCGATGTAAGCAATAGGATAGCGGCACAGCACCCGCAGCCATAAGTCGTAGTCTTCGCACGCTGGCAGCGACCCGTCAAACCCACCCATTTCGTTCAGGAGTTGGCGTGTCATCATTATCGAGGACGGACTCACGATACAGAGTGGTAAGACCTTTTCAAAGATATGCCCTCCATATTTCTGATGTTTCTTCATCGGGTTGACACGCACGCCGTTGCGAATCCAGATTTCATTCGTATGGCAGATGCGAAGAGCAGGGTCATTGGCGAAGGCAGCGAGCTGACGTTCGAGTTTCTTCGGAAGCCAGAGATCGTCAGAATCGAGGAAGGCGACCAGCTCACCTGAGGCATGCTGGACGCCCCTGTTGCGGGCGCTTGCAGGGCCTCGATTCGGCTGGAACACGTAATGAATACGTTCACGGTAGGGTGCGAGACGCTCGGACGTATTGTCATTGGAGCCATCGTCTACGATAATCACCTCGTCTGGGGGTTGCGTCTGCGCCAGTACCGATCCGAGCGCTGCCACAACCCCATCAGCACGATTGTACGTCGGAATGATCACACTGATTCGATTCATAAGCAACTACACTTTATTTTTAGAGTCGTACGCGCAACCCGTCATACGCGACACGAATATTGTGACGTCGGAGATATCGCGTCAATTCCCTATGCGCGGGATTCCCAAAATGTGCAAGGTGATTTGCAAAGAACAATCCGCCGGGCTTCAGGATTCTTTCCGTGGTAAAGCGCCGATGATGAGCAAGAAAATTTTCCATGTTCAAATGATCAATATTCACCTGCTGATCCTGAAATCCGGTAGCTTCGTCCAGTATGATTGCGTCAAACCGATGGCGACGCAGCGCCTTCCAGGTTTCCTCTGGTAAAAGCATGGTGTCGCAAGCATAAAGTAGATGAGTATGACGCTCGGCAATGCCGAAGAGCAATGGCACAAAGCGATCGTTCTGGTGGTTGGCCAAAAACGTGGTGATACGATACTGCCGGCGGCGCCAGCTCTGGAACGGACGCACGGTATGAAAGCGGAGTCGATAAAGATGGGCAATCTGTTGTAGAGTCGTTCTTCGGTGTTGAAGTGCCTTCAGACCGCCTGTAAGCTTCCGCATGGTTGGGGCAGCGCCATAAATGTGCAACAAAGGCAGACGGGTCTTAGCTACGTAGCGCCGCGCCCTGAAGCTTGGCGCATAGAGATGATCCGGATGCGGGTGGGTCAACAATACGGTGTGTACCGCGGCCAGAGAAACGCCGAAGCGGGTAGCATTGGCCAGGACGCTCGGCCCCACGTCAATCAGCAGATCGCCATTAATCAGCAGGGCGCTGTTGCCTCGCAGGGCTGAACCCTTTTCGCGTCGCGCTGCCCTACAGCTCGGGCACTCGCAAAACGGATTTGGAAAACCCTCTGCTGCACCGGTACCCAGAAACAGAATATCCATCAGGCGATCTCGTCCCTCTTAATTCTGACCAGCTCAGATGATTGAAACATTCAGCACACACTTTTTATATACGAAAGCCCGATAAGCCTGTCAATGCATTGCTCATTAAGCCTGATTACTTCCGGAATCAGGTTTCTCCCTAAGGCTCTTTGTTGGATAGGTTAGCAAAATAGCGATCGAATCACATAGGGAAAACAGGTTTCTTAGGCTTTTGCAGAGAGGATTGCGTTCATAACAATCTGTTCTTGTAGCCCCCTCACCCTATCCCTCTCCCCCCAGGGGAGAGGGAAGTAGGGTTATCCGTCTGGTGGAATATAATCTCCTGACGAATGTCAGTGATTTTGTCTGTCATGATTTAGCTGCGCGAAAATGAACAGCAGTCTGCTCAGTGTTTTTCCTCTCCTCACTGGGGAGAGCGACGGGTCTTGAGAGAAAACTTAACCTCATTTGTGTTTTTCCTCTTCCCTGGGGGGAGAGGCTCAAGGTGAGGGGGATTATCTTTTCTCTGAAAACGGTAACTCATTTCACAAAGGCCCAAAATTGAAAAATCAACCATATACTACTGTTGGATTTTAGTCCCGCGGCCCAAAGGACACAGATGACAGACGCGAAGGACCTAATGAATGGAGGGCATTACCACTTTCCCTGAGGATCTGGCCACACATCACAGGCCGGCACTTTGGGATGCAGGCAGATATCCATCTGACTACGGTTTGGCTCATGAACATTGAAGAATATGAAAAGATGTATCATCTGGAGAATTCCTACTGGTGGTTTCAGGGGCGCAAGGCCATTATTTTCTCCCTCCTTACGAAATTCACGCCTTTGCTCAAGACAGAAGGCGTGTGTCTGGATGCAGGGTGTGGTACCGGCCTCATTCTCGAAATGCTCAACTCCTATAGTAAGCCTGTTGGGCTGGATCTTTCGGCCAAAGCATTGCGCTACTGCAAAGAGCGTGGGTTGAGCTCCCTGATTCAAGCAGACACAGATCAGCTGCCGATTGCGGACGCTAGCTGCGATCTGATCCTGGCTCTTGATCTGCTCGAACACATTAACGATGACAAGCGCCTGATGAAGGAGTTCTATCGAATCTGCAAGCCGGGTGGCTACATCTGTCTGTCCGTTCCCGCGCATCAGTATTTATGGAGTGAGCACGACGAAGCCTTACACCATTTTCGGCGCTATTCCAAGAAGACCTTTGCCGCCCTGTTCCAGGACAGTCATTTTGCTCCACTGAAACTTACCTATGCAATCACCGTAACGTATCTCCCCATCGTCGTCTTTCGCAAATTGCAAAGGCTCTTGCGGAGCAACGAAAGGCCCAAAACGCACCTGATTCCATTGCCTCGCCTCCTCAACAGCCTGCTGATTCGCATTCTTGTCCTCGAGGCGTGGCTATTGAAACACTTGAACTTCCCGTTCGGGGTGTCGCTAATAGGCCTTGCTAAGAAGAGCTAAAACACTTGACTCTCCCTCCGCCCGACCTATACTATAAACTAGATAATAGGGTGAAAGGTACAGGCACACAGAATTTCCCTTTCGCATCGGGAAATGGTGCGAGCTACAAGCGTAAGGTATCCTGCGCAGACCATGTAGGGTGGGCTTTATAATACCCCATCATTAAGAAAAGAGCTATGCTCCATATGGCTGGACTTAAATCAGCAACGTTCTGGATCGTCGCTTTCCTCGCGATTGCTCTCATCTATGTGCATCTTAGGGAGAAGGAAACTCCACAGCAGATCAACATTGTCACTGTTCATCAGCTGGCTAAAGCCAACAAAATAGAAAAGGTGGTGGACAAAGGGGGACGCATCGAGGGCACCTACTGGGACGAGAATAACCAGCAGCAGCGTTTTGTGTCTGATTATCTGGAGGGACAGAGTGAGGTGATTCTCAACTGGATGGTGGAAAGTAATGTGGATTACAGCCCGAAACCACAGTCCACACTCTTTCAACAAATGCTCTTCTCCTTCCTGCTTCCCGTGGTTTTATTCATAGGACTCTGGTTTCTGCTTGTACGCCAGCTTCAAAGTGGTGGTAGCAAGGCAATGTCATTCGGCCGGTCACGCGCGAAGATAATCAACGAAGGCCAGGTCAAAGTGACATTTGAGGATGTAGCAGGTGTAGACGAGGCAAAGGAAGAACTGCAGGAAATAGTGGAATTCTTGAAAGACCCGAAGAAGTTTTCGCGCCTGGGAGGCAAGATTCCCAAAGGTGTGCTGCTATATGGACCACCCGGAACGGGCAAAACATTGCTGGCGCGGGCCGTGGCTGGCGAGGCTAATGTCCCGTTTTTCTCGGAAAGTGGCTCGCATTTCGTGGAGATGTTTGTCGGCGTAGGCGCATCGCGGGTTCGTGATTTATTCGAACAGGGGAAAAAAGCAAAGCCCTGTCTAATCTTCATTGACGAAATCGATGCAGTTGGCCGCCACCGGTTTGCTGGCATTGGCGGAGGGCACGACGAGCGCGAGCAGACGTTGAACCAACTGCTAGTGGAAATGGACGGCTTCAATCCAAATGAGGGTGTAATCCTGATTGCTGCGACCAACAGGCCTGACGTGCTAGATCCCGCGCTTCTGCGTCCTGGCCGGTTCGATCGCCAGATCACCGTAGATTTCCCGGATGTGAAAGGGCGAGAACAGATCCTCCTGGTGCACACAAGGAACATCAAGCTATCGAAAGATGCCAACTTGGAGACCATTGCGCGGTCGACACCGGGTTTTTCAGGTGCCGATCTGGAGAATTTGGTAAATGAGGCGGCTCTACTGGCAGCAAGGCTGAATAAGCAACACGTTGAGCAAAACGACCTGGAAGAGGCAAAAGACCGCGTCGTGATGGGTCCAGAGCGGCGTAGTCTGGTTCTCAGCGAAAGGGAGAAGATAACCACAGCCTATCACGAGCTTGGCCACGCGCTTTGTGCTAAATTCATGCCCGAGGCAGATCCAGTGCATAAAGTCACCATTATTCCCCGCGGCCGCGCCCTGGGCGCTACCAGCATCCTGCCTGGCGAGGAACGCCACACCCAGACCAGACGCCAATTGAAAACCTATATGATCTATCTTCTTGGTGGACGCGCAGCCGAAGAGATTACGTCGGGAGAATTCACAACCGGCGCGGGGAACGACTTGCAAAAGGCAACGAATCTGGCCCATAAAATGATTTGCGAATTCGGGATGAGTGAGAAGCTTGGCCCGCGTACCTTTGGGGAACCCTCGGGGCAGGTCTTCCTGGGTAAAGAGATGACGCGCGAGCGCAATTTCAGCGAAGCCACTGCCACTCAGATTGACGAAGAGGTCAAAGCTTTTATTGATGAGGCTCATCAAACGGCTCTGAAAATTCTCAACGATAACAAGGAGCTGCTAGAAAAGATCGCACATATATTGATGGAACGTGAGACCTTAGACGGTCACGAGCTGGATCTCCTCATTGAAGGAAAGGAGCTCCCGCCTGTCTTTAAAGCGCCTGCTCCCGCGACGGAAGAAGAAAAGACCAAAGAACCCGAACCATCGCCAAAAGTCATACCTCCAAAGGTGGGCGATATTCCTATTGATCGGCCGAAAGAAATTACCCCATAGTGCATCACAACCACCTGGAGAAAAACACCACGCCTGTAAACAAAAGGTGAATTCAGATTCACCTTTTTTTATTGTGCTGGAACACAGTTGAGAGTCTGATTCCTCAAGGTTGTCTTGCGTCACTATGCAGATAGAAGGGATAAGCACACATGGACACGTACAAGCTATGCGCTCGCGTTGTACTATTTATCAGCACCCTGTTGTTACTTGCCGTAGCTCCTCTGGCATCGGCTGCCGCCAACGAAACCGTATCGGATGATCCTCTTGCACAACCGTTAACGAGCCGCCTGTTTGAAAAGGCGAAGCTCACCAGAAACTGGGAAGGCCCAAACTTCCTGCTAATCTACCCCAAGAACAAAACTAAGATACAGGCCGAGCGAATTCGCTATGCCGGAGTGACCGATCCCGAGGCCACAGTCCGCATCAACGAAAAACCGGTGCGTGTTTTCCCTTCCGGCGCATTTGCAGGGCTCCTGCCCCTGAAAGAAGGAGAAAATTCCTTCACTTTTACCGCCTCATCAGACACCGGGTCAACAGCGGCTCATGTCACAGTCATTCGCAAACCAAGCCCCAAAACCCTTTCCTCTTATCCCTTAAATTTCGATCCGGAAGTTCCTCTTGAACCGCAAGAGAATCTGGTGCTGCGTCCAGGAGATATACTCGCGGTGCGATGCAAGGGTAGTGCAGGACAAGAAGTCCACTTCCGCATTGGCAGGCGAAAAATCAAGCATCCGATGCCCGAAAAACCGTCGTCTGAGACAAACAATATCGGCGGCATCTATGAAGGAAGCTACATTGTCCAACCACTTGACCGGTTTCGAGACGCCACAATCGTAATCTTCCTGTCCGATAAAGATCCAAAACGCAAAGCCGAAACCATAAGCCAGGAGGCCAAGGGAAAGTTCACCGTGGAACGGCGGGGGCAACCATCCGTTGTCCAGGTGGAAGAAGCATTTACACCTCTTTATACTACCCCAAAAGGTAGGGCCAGACTGGGCAATGTGCCCGAAGGGGTACGTCTGTCCGCAGTTGGTCTGGTTGGCAATCGGATTAAAGTGCAGCTGGCAAAGCATCTATTCGCGTGGGTCCCCAAAAGCGATGTGTCTCCTTTGCCTGAAGGTACGCTCCCTCCGCACAGCACCATCAATTCAGTCGGCACAACTACGGGAGACGAAGGCACTACAATCTCAATCGGTCTCTCGGAGCGCTTGCCGTTTTGCGTCAGGCAAACCCTTACGCCTCCCCTGCTTGAACTCACCATCTACGGTGCCAATTCCAATACCTGGTGGGTCACCAACCGCCATGACGATCAAGTAATCAACCAGCTCCAGTGGGAACAGCCGGAAGACGGGGTATATCGTCTGAAGATTTTCCTGAAAAATCCACGCCAGTGGGGCTACACGGTGCACTATGTAAGGAATACGCTGTATCTATTCATTAAGAATCGCCCGCGTCTGGCAGCCGCACCTGCCTCGCCGGTCAAAGGATTGACCATTGCTATTGATCCAGGGCATGGCGGCGAGGCGCTGGGAGCACTCGGCTCGACTGGACTCTACGAAAAGGACGTCAATTTATATCTCTCCTATTATCTGAAAGAATTGCTCGAGACCAACGGCGCCCAGGTGATTCTCACGCGCACGGATGACCATGACGTTGATCTCTATGACAGAGTTAAAATCGCTGTAGCTGCTCGCGCTGATCTCCTGATAAGCATGCACAACAACTCGATCGGATCATCTACAAACCCACTTCGCCCCAAAGGTACCAGCATGTACTACTATCATCCTCAGTCCATCGAACTGTCGCGCGATATTTACGATAAGCTCCTCGCCATGAACCCACCACTTCATCCCTTTGGCAATGTGGAGCTCGACTTTGCCGTGATTCGGCATGCGCATCAAATGCCCGCAGTTCTTGTTGAGGGACTCTTCATGTCCTATCCCCCTGATGAAATGATGCTCATGGACGAGGAATTTCACCGTGCTTGCGTTCGGGCAATCTATGATGGCCTGGTAACTTATCTGAACAAACAAAGCATGTAGGGGCCCGCCGCGGCGTGCCCCTACAAAATCTTTCGCCTTTTAATACAGAAGGATGCTTTCCCGACTATGCGCCACTGGCATATCATTCACCGAACACGTATGGCATTTCATGTATCCATATTATTAACCGCAGCGATACTGGCAGCTTTGCCTGGAATTGGAACACAACAGCTCCAGGCTCAACCCCACGGAGCAGCTCAGGAGAAGGTAATATCCCAGGCCGACTCATCGAGCACCCCTGAGCCTTCCTTGTCTCTTACATTCAGCGACATTTTTACAACACGCCCGCTTCCTGCGGAAGAAAAGGAGACTCCCCCTGCGCAAATAGAGGAGGCTACGCCTGCCGCCCCGATCACCGAGGAACAGATACGGCTCGAATTTGAGGAAGCGCTTGATCTTATTCAACGCGGCAGAGCGCGCGAAGCCAAGGCGGCCCTTCAGCAGTTCGCTACGCGCTATCCCCAATCGCCGCACACCGCGCAAGCTCTCTATCAAATTGCCCTTCTTGAAACGCAGGTCGAGGAGGCAATTCAAGCGCTCCAACGCCTTGGAAGTTCTTACCCCGACAGTCCATGGGCACAGACTGGCTTTTACAAGCTCGGCGAGCTACATTTCTTTCTCGAACAGTACGAGCAGGCGCGCCATGCGTTCGAGCAGTACCTGCTGAGTCAACCTAAAGGGCAGGTTGCCGACAAGGCGCAGCTGCGCATAATCATATGTCTCATGCGAGTGGGCAACTATGTGGAAGCACTTCGGCAACTAGCCATGCTTCAGAGAAACTTCCCCAAGTTCGAGCATGATCCCGCGACAATTGATCTCATCGGTGAATGTTACGCCCATCTCGGATATGTTGAAAAGGCTAGCGAGTATTTCCAGATGATCGTCGCCAAATTTCCGAATTATACATTTCTGCCGAAGATCTATCTCAACCTCGGCCTATGCCAGGAAGAATTAAATCGCTGGGAGAAGGCAGAGAAGACATATGCGGAATTGACCCGTCTATTCCCTGATTCACCCGAGGCTTCGCTCGGCCGCGTGCGAATAGCAGATCTCACAACGCCGTTCCTGGGTCAATCAGAAGCACCAACATCAACGACCCTGCCCGCCATAACATCACCAAAGTCACCCGTTCAATGACACAACATCCAACACGGCAGTATGATGACTACCCCACGTATCTTTCGTACGGACAGATTATAATCTGTCCCTACAATGCGACAACATGGAGGCACATAGAGGGGGAAAAACAAGACTGTGGCACGGGCGTCTCGCCCGTGTTGACTAAATGGGCAGGATACACATGTGACACGGCCGCAGAATCATTGTGTAGGGGCGAACCAGGGGCAATTGGCAATTTCATTCGCCGAAGCCTTACGAAGCCTTACGAAGGCGGATGAAATTGCCCGTATCTAAAGGTTTAGGAGGGGAGCGCGAGGGGTGACCCTTTTTCCAAAGGGGCCCCCTCGCAACACCAAATGCATTAACTGGGTTTATTTTGCAAATGAGTAAATAAAGAAAAGAATGATCCGGCGCCGAGTGTCCCCTCTCGGCTCACCCGCCCGGCCAGTTTGGCAAGTCGGTATACGGCCCGATAAGAAAAAGAATAAATACCAGGATTAGAAGAGTCCCAATAAGAAGTGAGGCCAGATTCAAACTCGCAGCTACGACTGTCATTCGGCTCGGGCGTCCTGACGCCTTGCGGGCAGCGCGCCATTCCAACGTCCCTAAGACAGACCCAATCGCCAAAAGGATAAGTATGAATGGCACAGAGAGACAGGCAAGTACTGCAAGCTGGTCATGAAGGCGACTATCGATAACGTCGGACCCACCCGAGAGAAAAATGGTACCGACTATATCTGCAAGCAAAATGGCCACGGCAACAAGGAACAGGATGAGGCTTGCTTTCGTGCGTCTACCAGGGGATTGAGAATGTAACTCGTGTCCAGGTTTGTTACACATTGCTCCACCTACTTTGACTCAAATGCGGTGACGGCAACCTCAATTTCATTTCTCTTGCAGTTTGGACTGGCCTTGGTGGAGTCTCGACGATTCCCCGTTCTCTCATACCTCTCAGAAAATACGGTTGCCGTCTAGGGGTCAAAATGGGGGCGGGTTATGTATTTCCATTTTTTCGTCCCGGTTTCTGACGTTTCAGACGACGGCCCAGGAGTGTTTCTAATTTTTTTATGAAATCGGTCCTGCCGGTCGGACGCCGCGTGAATGTGTTTTCCCCTAATTTCTTCCTCCAGCCCCTCTATTACTTAACCTGTCCCCGCATTACCGCCGTATTACCCGTATTACGTCCCAGTATTAACCAATCGCAAATCCGTTGTCTGTCCCTTATCAATGCCGAACCTACTATGGTTTATTCATACAAGCACCATTGTGCGCTGCCAACAAGCGCCGGTGGAGGTGTTGGGGTTGGAATCGCCGCTCCGCTCTCGTCAACGGTTACCATCTGACCGGGATCAACGTTAGCCAATTCCCTCAAAGCCCCACTCGGAAATGTGGCCTTAACATCGTATTTCTGACTGGCGGAGGGAAGACCAAAGTGCGCAATCAGAGAATCCATCGAGTCATAGCTCACGTTTGCGCCGATCTGACGCATACCAACAAGCGTGCTCGTGCCAGCAACGTAAACCTTAACAATGCAACCTATGCCGAAGAGATTCTTGCCATTAGCGCCCACGGCTTTAACTTTTAACCACTTTGTATCGTTCTGTTCGTTGCGCAAGAGTGTTGCACCGGTTGAGTCATTGTTGTTGATCACAAGGTCCACGTCACCGTCGTTGTCATAATCAGCAACAGCCGAGCCGCGGCCCGTCCCAGCGTCATCCAGTGGTGCAACGGTAACATCACTAAAATTCCAGCTCCCATCATTCTGATACATTTTATCCGCCTGGCCGCCGTTATGCAGATAAACATCAACATTCCCATCGTGATTGAAGTCAGCCAGAGCCAATCCGATTGTGTTCATAGACACGGCAAGCGTATGCGGCGTTAGATCGGTAAAAGAACCGCCGTCATTTCGAAGCAACTTGTTTGTGGCAGAAGCATTGGCAATGTAAAGGTCGGAATCACCATCGTTGTCAAAGTCAGCCACACAAGCCGCTCTCCCATTTCCACCCGAGTTGTTTAGCGGAGCGCCCCCTGTTGCATCTACGAGTGTGCCAGCGTCGTTGCGAAGCATCATGCAATCGCTACCCTGGACCGAAAGATAGAGGTCCAGATCTCCATCACTATCATAGTCGAACCACACGCAGCCGCGAGCTTCGCCAGCACCTTGTCCGGCAAAAGGACTGAGCGCCGTAAATACGCCACTTCCGTTATTAATCAGCAGTACGTTGTCAAATGCATAGCCGCCAGCGTACAGGTCGAGGTCACCATCTCCATCATAATCTGCGAATGCCGCCGTGAAACTTTCGTCAGAAGCGGTAATGCCCGAGCTTACAGAAATGTCAGTGAAATTATCGCTACCATCGTTGCGGAACAGGTAATTCTGCCCCGATTGGCCGTATGCACCGACAAACAGATCAAGGTCGCCGTCGTTATCTACGTCACCCCAGACAACGCAGTTGCCGCTTTGCGCACCGCTGATGGCGCTAACACTGACCTCGGTGAAGGTTCCGTTACCATTGTTCTTATAAAGAACCGGGGAGCTAGCGTTTCGCCCAATAACAAGGTCTTCGTCACCGTCATTATCATAGTCGCCCCAGGCAACTCCTTGTCCACTCGCGAGAACGCTTATGCCCGCGGCAGAAGTCTGATCCGTAAATGTGGGAAACGCCAATGCACATGAAGCAATCCCGAATACTACAATTCCAATTATAAGTGTACGTGCAGAAAGTATTAGTCTCATTTCGCTGTCGCCTCCTTTATTGTGTTTGATTTTTTAAGATAAAAGCGCTGTCTTGCTTTTTACCTCCTCTCTACTTATAATATGTTTCTCCAGGAATAATTAGAGACAGAGAGGCTGCCTGACAATTGAGACTAATATGGGGACGGATTATGTATTTCCATTTTTTCGTCGCGGTTTCTTACGTTTCAGACAACGGCCGGGGAGTGTTTCTAATTTTTTTTTCTGAAATCGGTCGTGCCGGTCGGACGCCGCGTGTACGTGTTTCTCCTGATTTCTTCCTCGTGTGCTTCCTCCAGCCCCTCTATTACTTAACCTGTCCCCGTATTACCGCCCGTATTACCTGAGCTGCCCCGCAGCGAACTGTGGTCCGGTGCATTGACTAGTTAGGCAGACTTTTTTATTGTATTCTTTTATTAAATTCTGGTCTTGGATCTATTTTTTCAATCAGATAAACTTCTAATGCTGAAGCTATATGCCTCATATCATTTTCCATACAAATAACCTTAACTGTATTTTCATTATTCTTAATAACCCTATTCCATTCCGGATCCCCAAAAGAATTAATCTGGCTATACACTCTAGAACCAAGAGTATTCAAAGCACGGCCGACATATACAATTTTTTCTTTTTCTTTAAATATATACACTCCTATTTTGCTGCTCCATTCCTCCCACTCTTTCTGTTCATTTAATTCTTTTATTGTGAATTCATGCCACTCAAAAGCTTTTATGTTTTTTAGTGATTCTTTAAAGCCATTTAACAGATCTTCTATTTCACTCATAACAACAATCTCCTTTCTGGTCTGCCTAACATTTTTTATATGTGGCAAAATGGGGACGGGTTATGTATTTCCATTTTTTCGTCGCGGTTTCTTACGTTTCAGATGACGGCCGAGGAGTGTTTCTAATTTTTTATGAAATCGGTCGTGCCTGTCGGACGCGCCGGTCGTCCGACGCCCCGTCTACGTGTTTCTCCTGATTTCTTTCTCGTGTGCTTCCTCCAGACCCTCTATCATTAACCTGTCCCCCTATTATCCCCCCGTATTATCCCCTATTTGATCTCCACTTTGAATGTCTCTAGCCCGTTGTTGCCTTCGATTTGGACGGCGGTGGGCCCGGACACAACGAGGTCTACAGACGGATAACCAAAGCCGACAAGGCTATAGGTCAGCGTGGCTGACTTGCCATCATCTCCAATCTTCTTTGAGTCCTTACCACTGATGAACGGTGACCCTTTGGATGCTGGCCAGAAATCGAGTATTCGTTCAGAACTATTGCCTAGTAGCGTCGCGGCAAAGCCGAGGAGCCCAAGGCGTTCGTTCTTCGTGGGTTTGAAGACGAGCGTGACTCGATATCCATTCTCCTCCTTCTTGATTGCCCTGGAGTGCAAGGCAAGCTTGCATGGCTCTGCCAGAGATTTGGTCTTATTCAGTTCAGCTTCCAACTGAGTAATCTTTTCCGATTTCTGTTTGTCGGCATCCTGCAGGATGCCGATTTGGTCTGCAAGCTGGCGTAGTGCTTCTCTTTCTGAACCAGTGTAGCGCTCCAGCGCGATTGTGCGGAAGGGCGTGAGAAGTGTCTCAAGACGCTGGACCTCAGACTTCGCCGTGACAAGCTCATCACGCAGGCCTTGGTTCGCCTGCGAGAGTTCGAGATTCTCTTTCTTCACGTCAGAGAGACTGAACCAGATCTTGCCCGCAGCAATAATAAGTGCGAAAACTCCGGCGACTATGGCAACCTGAACCGATGCTTTCTGGTAGAATTTCTGTCCCATCCTTCTTCTCTTTCACGCCTAACTTCTGTTTATATGGTTTCCAGATAAACCCGCTTTAGAAGAGTGAAGGGTGAAGACAGAAGAGTGAAGTAGAACCAGATGCGCAATACTTCAGAGCCTTCTCACTTCGTCCTTCCCTCTTCACCCTTCGCTTTCACCCCTTTCCCCCACGGCGGAGTCAGAATGACGTGCACAAAGACTTTTTAAACATCCAGTAACTTCATTTACACTACCATAGCCGTTACTACTTAATATCGTCGAAAAAGTCAAGCTTTTTCAGGAAACGCAAACGCTAACTAAAGGTTTAGGAGGGGAGCGCGAGGGGTGATCCGCCGCGGCGGATTCCCGTCGCAACACCAAATGCATTAACTGGGTTTAAATTTTTACCACGAAGGTCACGAAGACCACGAAGATTTCTTGACAAAAAAAAGACAGAAACTATTAGACAGGATAAAAAAACGTAAAGAATCTTGTAAATCATGTAAATCATGTCCAAAAAAAATTAAAAAGAAGCACAAAAATTATTAGACAGGATTAACAAGATTAACAGGATAAAAAAGTCTAAAGAATCGCCCCAATCCCCGGTAAATCCTACAAGGAGAGAAGGAAAACAGTTCATAATCTTTCCCAATTCTGTAACATTTCTTCGTGTGCTTTGTGTCTTTGTGGTGATTAACTTGGATTAGTATTTTACCACGAAGGCACGAAGGCCACGAAGATTTCTTGACAAAAAAAAGACAGAAACTATTAGACAGGATGAAAAAACGTAAAGAATCTTGTAAATCATGTAAATCTTGTCCAAAAAAAATTTAAAAAGAAGCACAAAAATTATTAGACAGGATTAACAAGATTAACAGGATGAAAAACATAAAAAATGCGGTCAATACCAGGTAAATCCTATAAGGAGAAGGGAAACAGTTCATAATCTTTCCCAATTCTGCAGCATTTCTTTGTGTTCTTCGTGTCTTTGTGGTGATTAGCTTGCATTAGCATGTAGGGCGTTTAATTAAACGCCCCTACAACTATGCGTGGCATCCACTTAGGCGGATGAATCTACACGGACAGGTTGAAAATGCGCCTGTGGCGTGATGCGCCCGTGCCACCTTCAAAAAGACGCGCACTTTGAGCTGTCGGAGAGAATTAAACAAACTGCTGCTGCTTTTCGCGCAGCCAGGGGAATTGGAGGGAATTGGCAAGTGAGAGGAAATCGTCAATCTCGCGTAACATCATTGAGGCGGTCCATTTCATAAAATGCTGGCAGGTAAGCGCAGTTCCTGGTTGTATTCCGTGGGCGAGAATTGACCTGCCGCGCTCCTCGAGTAGCTCCCGCATTTCCTTATCCACAACAAACGCGGCTCCCAGCGGCGCACCCAGAGCGGCGAGCAGCTCGTAGCCCTTGCGCAGTCCAATCTTTACCAGTCCGTCCTCCACGCTCCGGAGCGCTTCAAAATTAGGCCGGTGCTTCGGAGGCACCTTGCGCGTATCCACATTATCCGTCGAAATGCCATAGCGGGTCGCGAGCACCCATTGCGCCAACATCTCGGTTACGCGGTACAGCCGCGCAATTGCATCATCATAGCGGACTTCGATGGTACGGCGAATCGCATTATTAAAAATATCAGCAAAAAGCGCTGGGACAAACTCTTCACTGGTGATGCTGGTTGCAACCTGTTCGAGCAAGGCACGCTGGGAATCACGCAGTCTGAAAACCTCTAGCTCTGCATCGCCAAACTGAACCTGGCCATACAGATCAAGGAAATCGCGGTGATGAAAATTATCCCACTGCTGGTAGGCTGCGGCCAGATGATCGAGGTTGTTCATCAGGCTGAGTTCAACGTGAGTAAGAAGCGAGCGATCAATGCCGGACAAAACGTCGCGTGCCGACATAAAGCGCATCTCCCGTATCAGCGTCTTGGCCAGCATCATATCTTTGAAGGCAAATATCGCACGCGGTGAGGTGAGGATATACTCCTTATTGGCCTGATTCCTCGCGCCTGCAAAGATGTAGCGCAATCGCTCGCACTCGTTGAACACCGCCGACAGCACCGCCCCACTACTCATCACCTTGGTCCCGCTTGTGTAGTTGATGGAAATGTTGCTCGCTGAATAACCTTTAGCGGTGAGACGTCGAATGGCAGCATTCACTTTACGGAAGATCTCGTCCAGGTCATGAGGACTTTCAAGGCGCACAATTTCGTAGCTCTCCTGCTGGAGCTCCATTCGCTGAACGATTTTCTCTGCATTTCTATGGCTCATCTTCGTCGCAAATAGACAGACAAAGTCCGGCTTGTAAGCCTTAATGTCGGCCACAAGTGCCTCAACGATGTCATTCTTGCTGTCCGCTGGTGTCCCAACAGTGAGAATCAGGGCACGCTTCATATGATACGCTCTCTTACCACAATTATCTCCTGAGCAACAACACGTAATACAGCTTTTCAGCCTGCCCGGTCTGCTCAGGAGTGAGAATTCTTTTCATCAATCCGCCCATTTAACGCAAAAGCGAATCGTATTCTGTAACCAAATATGCCAAATTTGTCAACATCTATCCTGAGCGATCTCCACTTGCACCTGATGTCCCAGACTCGAACTTCGCTTTTCTCGCTCGGACTTTTGGGCAAATCCCCTCTCTCTCTTCCATTGACAGCAAGCCATTCGTTTGCAAAAATTTCTCCCCACCGTCGTATTAATATATTGACATGCATGATCTTTGTGATTAATTTATCAAACTGAAGAATGGCATGGTCATTGGGCTTTCTCACGCTGCAAGGTTTCTATTCTTCCCTAAAGAGTTAAAAGCAATAACATTATGCAATAATGGAGGCAAATGGCGATGATCAAGTTTGACAAGCTTACACCCCCTGCAGGTGACAAAATTGAAATCAAAGACGGAAAACTCGCTATTCCGGACAAGCCAATCATTTCACGCATTGAAGGCGACGGCATTGGTCCTGACATCTCGAAAGCCAGCAAGCGAATCTGGGACGCTGCCGTAGAGATAGCCTACAGTGGAAAGCGTGCTATCAGCTGGCTCGATATCTATGCAGGCGATGCAGCAAAAGAGCGCTACGACGAATGGCTTCCCAAGGATACCCTGAAAGCCATCGAACACTACATCGTAGCCATCAAGGGCCCGCTCACCACTCCAATAGGCGGAGGATTTCGCAGTCTTAACGTATCATTTCGCCAGATCCTTGAGCTTTACGCCTGCGTCCGGCCCGTGCGTTATTTCGAGGGTGTCCCAAGTCCGGTGAAACATCCCGAAAAGCTCAACGTTGTGGTCTTCCGCGAAAACACTGAGGATGTCTATGCTGGTATTGAGTACCGACAGGGGACCCCGGAAGTTGAAAAAGTTCGCAAGTTTCTGATCGAGCAAATGGGAGCGAAAATTCGGGAGAATTCCGGTATCGGCATTAAACCCATCAGTATCGAAGGGACGAAGCGTTTGGTTCGCAAAGCCATCCAATATGCGCGCGATCATAAGTGCACCTCGGTCACGCTCATGCACAAAGGAAATATTATGAAGTTTACCGAAGGAGCATTCCGCGACTGGGGTTATCAGATTGCTAAAGAGGAATTTAGTGATATTACGATTACAGAAGAGGAAGTCTACAGCAAATTCAATGGGAAACTACCCGAAGGCAAAATCCTCATCAAAGATCGCATTGCCGATAGCATGTTCCAGCAAGTACTTCTGCGCCCGGACGAATACTCGATCATTGCTACGCCCAATCTCAATGGCGACTATATCTCCGACGCATGTGCTGCGCAGGTAGGCGGACTCGGCCTGGCACCAGGCGCTAACATTGGCGACTACATTGCGCTGTTTGAAGCTACTCACGGCACTGCACCTAAATATGCAAATCAGGACAAGGTAAACCCGGGATCGCTCACACTCTCCGGTGTGATGATGCTGGAATACCTGGGATGGCAAGAAGCGGCTGACCTCATTATTCGGGCCCTGAGCGAAACCATTAAGCAAAAATTCGTGACGTACGATCTGGCGCGACAGATGGAGGGCGCGACAAAGGTCAAGACCTCTGAATTCGCAAGCAAAATAATCGAAAACATGAAGGCACTGGCGTGAAAGACTACTATGGAGCATCGCAAAGAGAGTACCTCTCGGCGCAGCTCTGTACAAAACTAGGAAACTCGCATTACGCAAAGTAAAATTCAAACCAGGGTGTACGACAATTTAAAGAAAGGAGTGCAGAGGCATGGCACAACGGCCGAAAATCACTATTGTCGGAGCAGGGAACGTTGGCGCTACAACGGCGCATTGGGTGGCCAGTAAGGAACTGGGCGACATCGTTCTCGTAGATGTTCTGGACGGCATCCCGCAGGGCAAATCGCTTGACCTTATGGAAACCGGGCCGGTGGAAGACCTCGACGTCACGATTACCGGGTCGACTTCTTACGAAGCAACGGCCAATTCTGACCTGGTCATTATCACGGCTGGCCTGGCGCGCAAGCCGGGTATGAGTCGCGATGATCTGCTGGCAAAAAATAGCCAGATCATCAAAGAGGTAACCCAGCAGGTGGCTAAATTCTCGCCCAAGACTATCATCATTATGGTATCCAATCCGCTCGATGTCATGACTTATGAAGCCATGAAAGTCAGTGGCTTCCCGAAGCAGCGCGTTGTTGGCATGGCTGGGATTCTGGATACCGCGCGCTTTAGTACCTTCGTAGCCATGGAGCTCAATGTTTCGGTCGAAGACATTCAAGCGCTTGTCCTGGGCGGACATGGCGACTCTATGGTCCCCTTGCCGCGCTATACCACGGTCGGTGGGGTTCCGATCACCGAGCTCATGAGTGAAGATCGAGTTGCAGCTCTGATTGAGCGTACGCGTAAAGGCGGGATTGAAATCGTGAATTTTCTCAAGACGGGAAGCGCCTATTATGCGCCGGCAGCGGCAGCCACCCAGATGGCTGAGGCAATACTGAAGGACAAGAAGCGCTTCTTGCCGTGCGCCGCATACCTGGAAGGCGAATACGGACTCCGCGACGTCTTTGTGGGCGTACCGGTAATTCTTGGTGCCAAAGGCGTGGAAAAAATTCTTGAGGTGCGCCTGACGAAAGAGGAGCAAGCGGCCCTGGCAAAGTCGGCCGAGTCAGTGAAAGCCAACATTGCCAAACTCAAACTATGAGTCGGTGCATCAGCACCCATTGTATTGAAATGTGGAAATGGGGACAGAGAGGCTGTCCCTATTTCTTATTTCCTTCAAACTGCCTAAATTCGGTTGCTGTCGCCGATTTCCCCCCGAATTTCCCCAAGTTTTGCTGAAGGTCATTTCCTCTCCCCTGGGGGGAGAGGATCAAGGTGAGGGGGATCATCTCTCCCCTGAAATACTCACTCATTTGATAAAGAGCCATTCTTTAAATTGACAATCATTCGTGCTTTTCCATAATAACTTTGCTGGTGCCGTCTCTGAGCTCAGCGAAAATTTTTCCACACTCTTGCAGCGTGGTTTCAGTAGCATGGACCAAATCTTCTTTTATACAGGTCTTCTTCATCCATCAATTTTGCGAGAGAGCTTTCTGCTCTTCTGCACCAATATTCTCTTTTTTATTATTGTCCTTCTGCTTCTTAACGAAATTCGTAAACTGAAGAGGGCGATAAAAAATCAGCCAGGCCCTCGCCCACCCAGTTCGCAGACAAATAAACCGCCGGATGACTTGAGCCATGATGACCCCTCCAAGCAGAATCACGTATAGGGCAGTAAGGTGGCGCAATCAGAGATCCATGCCCTTGCCCGCTTCGGCTGTCAAAGGCTTCCGGCAGCCACGTTGCTTCGCAGGTGAACGCACTCTAGTTCGAGGCCTGAGTGGATGAGCTCTATTTATACAGTATTTAAGAACTCTCTTACGCTAGGTGTCGCAAACCTCATCACCAAAATCATTACGATCTTCTTTCTCGCCATTGTAGCTAACCGGCTGGGTGCGGACCTCTATGGACTGTTCACTTTTGGATTTGCCTATATCTCGCTTTTCTCGGGACTCACCGATTTTGGCGTGAGCGACCTGCTAGTGCGCGAGGTGGCACGCAATCGCACGCTCGTTAAAAAATATTTAGAAAACTGTTTGATCATCAAAGGCGTGCTCATCCTCATCACTGTGGTCGTTGTAGGAATAACCCTGCCGCTGCTCGGAAAGAGCTCACAGGCGAATGCTGTGCTCGCCATAACGCTGTGCATTCTAATCGTCATGTCAGTTGCCCTCATTATGCGCTCCATCTTTTTTGCATGGGAAGATATGAATCACCCGGCGATTGGCGACATAATGGAGCGCATCGTGACCTTTGTGTTCGGCACCATGGTTTTGCTTCGGGGATTCTCCATCATACCGCTATTGCTCGTGCTTCTCGCAGGCGTTGTGCTCAAGCTGATCTACTATACGTGGATGATCAACAGGTCCATAGTCAAGTTGTCGCTTCATTTCGACAGAGGATTTGCATTTCAGACTCTTCGACATGCGCTTCCTTTTGCACTGGGAATCTTTGTGGGAACAATCTATAGCCGCATCAATATCGTGCTACTTTCCATGATCCAGGACGACAAGGCAGTCGGTCTCTTTGGCGCGGCATACGACAAGATTCTCGGCTTTGCCACCTTTGGCGTAATGATCTCGCAGGCGGTATTTCCTACGTTGTCGCGGGTCTATATTGAGGCGATTGACGAAGCAAAAAATATCTACCGGAAAATTTTTCAGTACGCCTATATCGTCAGCATACCCGTGGTTGTAGGCATCATCATTACTGCAGACAAAATCATCCACATCTTGCACACGCCCGAGTATGAGCCTTCGATTCTGGCCCTCTGCCTGCTTGCGCCCTACGTGAGCATCAAGCTCCTCTACTACGGGGTCAGCATCGTTCTCACCTCAATCAACCGGCAGCGGCAGCGTGTCATGATTGAGCTGGCTGCATGCCTGGTGTTTATTGTAGTAAGTGCGGTCTTGATCAAACGCTTTAGCTTTGTGGGCGCCTGCATTGCCACCGTTAGCATAGAGTTTCTGCTCCTGGTAGCGCTTTACATCTATATCTCGCGGCATTTCACCGGACTGCCCCTGTTGAAAATATGTTTCAAACCAACACTCATTGTTGCACTCATGGGTGCTGTGGCGTATGGATTGAGAGCCGCACCTTTTCTTGTCCAGGTACTCATATCCGCTGGCGTGTATGTGACGCTTATTTATCTCACCGGAGGGATTCGAGAGGACTGGAAAAAGCTGCTGCAACGATTTCAATTGCGTAACAGTGTGTCCAAATAACGGGAATCTCCACATATTTTCGCGAGCAAGTTGCCTGAGAAGTTGCACCCTAGCAAAGCAGCGCGGTCATGAATAAATCAAACCTTATTTCAGTAATTATTCCCGTAAAAAATGCGGCTCCCTGGATTGAGGAAACGCTCACTGCTCTGCGCAAGCAGAAGTGCTCCATGGAGAAGGAAGTAATCGTACTGGATTCAGGATCAACGGACGGTACGCTTGATATTCTCAAGAAATTTGCGGTGCGGCTGGTTCATATCGCGCCGGAGGAATTTCAACATGGCCGCACGCGAAACCTCGGGGCCCAAGTGGCCAACGGCGCGATCTTCGTCTTTCTGAACCAAGATGCTATCCCACGTGATACAGACTGGCTGGATGTGCTGTGCGAGCCATTGCACCGCGACCCCGACATCGCCGGCGTCTGTAGCTACCTAATTCCTCGACTAGGGTGCAACCCGCTGATCCAGCGCGATATGCTTGGATTTCCGCAAAAGCAACCTCCATCGCCATGGATTATCAAATCGCTTTCGCCCGGCCAATCCTTCGACAATCTTCTATTGCGAGGCAAACTCGACTTGATCTCGTTCCATACCGTAGGATGTGCTATCCCCAGGCGAGTCTTCGACAAGTTTCCATTTGCTGAAATTCCATTCGGTGAAGACCGCGAGTGGGGAAAGAAGATTCTGGAGAATGAGAAAAAACTATGCGTCAATCGCGCGGCTGTCGTGATACACTCGCACGAGTTCTACGCCTCGTTTGCTGACACCTTCCGCATCTACTTTGACAACGGAACGTTCTTCAGCCGCATACTGCGATTAAAAAAAGACCGATCCTTTACGTATCTGTGGCTGGCGTCCATGCTCCTGGACTGGAAGTTTATCTGGATACAGCGAAACAAAATGCGAGCAAGTCTTCGCTGGATTTTGCGGTCGCCGTGGGCGCGTCTCGCCCAGTGGCTTGGTCTCTGGTTTGGATTCCACTACCACCACCTTCCACCAGCCTGGCGCAAATGCTTCTCGATCTACTTCAAACACTCCGCAGAAATAAAATAAACCCTCCGTATCATAAATATACACATTGGCCCCGGAAAAATGCCGTGTTGTTTTGGACAGATTTCACGCAATCCCCGGGCCTGACTATCATAGTATGGAATGCGAGGCCAGACCTCCCGCGCAAGCGAAGAATCATTGAAAACCATTGACATACCATAGGGCGGTTGTTAGAAGAACCCTAATTTCGACCGACACGGAGTGAGTAGGAATTCTCTAAACTAAGTCGAGTGTGAGGAGACCGTGGGTTTTCTTCAGATCGATCCGCTGCTGATGCTCCCTGGATTACTATTTGCAGTTGTTTGCCATGAATATGCACACGCCCTTTTTGCAAAACTAGGGGGTGATATGACCGCTACGTATCAGGGTCGCCTCAGCCTTAATCCCCTGGTTCATATTGATCCAGTCGGTACGGTGATTGTACCTTTAGTGTTGCTTATAATGAAGGCTCCGTTTCTCATTGGATGGGCAAAGCCAGTGCCCGTAAACCCGCTGAAATATCGCAAGCCTGAATGGGATGTCGTGGTCAGTCTAGCCGGGCCCGGAGCCAATTTTGCTTTGGTCATAGCCGCAGGTATTGTGTTGAAATTCCTGCTGCTTGTAAATCTCGCGACGCCAACTGTGCTCCTGCAAATTCTGGTGAATTTCATATTTATAAACATTCTGCTCGGTTGTTTTAATTTGATTCCCATTCCTCCGCTCGATGGCTCGCACGTTTTATTTCATTATGTGGCAAAACGCAGTTCGAGTGCCTTGCAATCCTTTGCTTTTTTAGAACAGTATGGATTTCTTATTCTGATAGTATTGCTTTTTATGACACCATTTGGAGATCTCTTCTTTGGCGGCATTGTTGGGAACATCTACCTGTTCATAATAAGGCTCATCGTATTCGGGTAGGAGTACTAGGAATGGCAAGAAAGCGCATTTTGAGTGGGAATCGCCCCAGCGGATTGCTGCATCTGGGCAACTATGTCGGGGCACTGCAAAACTGGGTAAATTTGCAGGACGAATACGAGTGTTTCTTCATGATCGCCGATTGGCACGCCCTGACTTCAGAATACATAGATACCAGTGAAATCGAGGGAAACATTCGCGAAATGCTTCTCGACTGGCTATCCGTGGGTCTCGACCCAGAGCGGAGCACCATCTTCATCCAGTCGCAGGTCAAACAGCACGCCGAGCTTGCGCTTATGCTGGGTATGTTCACTCCCCTCCCCTGGCTCGAGCGCTGCCCGACTTACAAAGAGCAGATTATGGAGATTGCGAACCGAGATCTTTCGACCTACGGTTTTCTCGGCTATCCCGTGCTGCAAGCAGCGGACATTGTGATCTATCGCGCAGACGCTGTGCCGGTTGGCGAAGACCAGGTGCCGCATCTGGAGTTTACACGTGAGGTCGTCAGGCGAATTAATCACATCTATGGCAAGCTTTTCCCTGAACCTCAGACCCTGCTCAGCCGCGTTCCAAAGCTCCCGGGCACCGATGGCCGCAAAATGAGCAAAAGCTATAACAACTGCATTTACCTGAGTGACGATGCCGAGACAGTGCGGAAAAAGGTCAACAAGATGGTGACAGATCCCGCACGTGTCCGGCGCACTGACAAAGGCCACCCCGAGGTATGCAGCGTCTTCTCATACCACCGGGTGTTTAATGCCGATCAGGTGCCAACAATCGAGCGTCAATGTCGCAATGCCGAAATCGGCTGCACGGATTGCAAACAGAATCTGGCGAGTGCCATCAACCACCTGCTTGATCCCTTCCGGCGCAAGCGCCAAGAGCTGCAAGTCAATCCTGAATATGTCAGAGAGGTGATTGAGAAGGGGAATGCGCACGCACGGGAAGTCGCAGAGGAGACAATGCGCGACGTGCGGGCTGCACTGCACTTGCTCAACAACATTGATACTCTGATTGAATCTCTGGGGCCAGCAGCCAAGAAGTCGGCTGGCGTGAATCCGAAACAAAGGAACCGCTCATGAGCTTCCGCATCAAGCTGAAGGTCTTTCAAGGGCCGTTCGACCTGCTGCTCCACCTGATTAAAGTGAATGAAATGGATATCTATGATATCCCAATTGCCAAGATTACGCACCAGTACATGGAATACATTCACATCATGCAGGCACTCGATCTCGAGGTGGCTGGCGAATTCCTGGTCATGGCCGCTACGCTGATAAATATTAAGTCGCGCCATCTGCTTCCCTCAGGTGATCTCATGGAGGACGAAGAAGAGATCAATGAGATTCTCAGTGCCAAGGAGCTAATTCGCCAGCTCGTCGAATATCGCAAATTCAAAGAGATGGCCCGCTCGCTGCGCCAGCGTGAGGAAAACCAGGCGCAGATTTTCTATCGCCACAATATCGAGCCGATTCTACCTGAGCCCGAACGCGAAGAGCCGCTGCGTGAAGACCTTCATCTGCTCTTTGATGCATTCTCGCACGTGCTCCGCTACACTGAAGCACACGACTATCATCAGGTGCTCGAAGAACACTTCACCGTCGAGAACAAGATGCAGTATCTCTCATCCCTGGTGGAAAAGGCCGACATGTTGAATTTGCTGGACGTTTTCAAGAAATGCCTCACGCGTAACGAAACTATCGTGACGTTCCTGGCTGTGCTGGAATTGTGTAAGCGCAGACAGATTCGCGTGAAACAATCCGGACCATTTAAGGACATCCTGCTCTACTCGTGGGAGAAACAACTCGACTATGTCCGATGAAAAGAAGCACAACGGAGATCCGGCGGAGAAACAGCTCCAGGCAGAGGCTGATCTCAAAGTGGAAGGAAGCGAGGCCGCTGGCGAACAGCCCGAGGAAGAAATCGCGGATGAAACCAATATCTCCACTGAGGCTAAGGAGACCGAGGCGGAGCTAATTGTACGCACGCCGGCAGAGGCCAAGGCGATTCTGGAATGCGCCCTTTTCACCACGAACGACGCTCTGCCTTTCCCCAAGTTGAGCAAGCTGTTGAACAACATGGACAGTAAGACACTGCGCGGACTGGTACAGGAACTCCAGCGCGAATACGAGGCGCGCCAGAGCGGGCTGCAGATTGTCGAAGTGGCGGGAGGCTACCAGTTAGCCACGCGGCCAGTGTTCGCGCCATGGATCTTGCGGCTTCATCATCACCGTACGCGAAACCCTCTGACGCCAGCAGCAATGGAAACGCTTGCCATCATTGCATACAAGCAGCCGATCATTCGTGCGGAGATCGAAGTGATCCGCGGCGTTGACTCGAGCGGCATCATCCGCAATCTGGTCGAACTTGGCCTGGTTGAAGTGGTGGGCAAGAAAGACGTAGTGGGCTACCCCATGCTCTATGGCACCACAAATCTCTTCCTGAAGACCTTCGGGCTGAAGTGCCTGTCTGACCTGCCGTCCATCCAGGAACTCAAGGAGATGTTTAAGATAAAGTGAGGCAACGGCTGCATAAGTTTATGGCGGCCTGTGGAATTGCATCACGTCGCGCGAGCGAAATACTGATTCGCAAGGGAGAGGTCACAGTCAACGGCCAAATTGTCACAGCGGTTGGCACACTCATCGAGCCAGATAGTGACACCGTTGCAGTGCGCGAACGAGTGATCACTCCTCAACCGCGGCATCTGTATCTTGCCCTTAACAAACCGAAAGGCTACATTGTTAGCCTGCGTGATACACACGGGCGGCCAACAGTTAAACATTTGATTCGTGCAATTTCCGAACGCCTCTTTCCCGTTGGCCGACTGGATATGAACAGCGAGGGCCTGCTCTTTCTCACAAACGATGGCGAGCTGGCGTATCGCCTGATGCATCCCAGGTTTGCAATCGAAAAAGAGTATCATGTGACGGTAAAGGGCACGCCAGACACCAGGGCGCTCCAGCGGCTGCGCCGTGGAGTGCAGCTGGAAGACGGACCAGCCGCACCGGCAGTCGTTCGAATCTTGAGAAGTCAGCGCCAAACCACGATGCTGGCAGTTATCATCCGTGAAGGAAGAAAGAGGCAGATTCGGCGTATGTTTGCCGCTGTAGATTTGCCAGTGTGTAAGCTGAAACGCATCCGCATCGGGTCGGTTCTGCTTGGCCGCTTGCCTGCGGGCCAGCACCGCGAGCTCAGGTCACAAGAAGTCGAATCATTGCGACGTCTGGTCCAGTTGCGCTGAGAGCCTTTACGAGTGGGGATCACAGAGTAAAAGAGACGTAAGGGTGGTTAAGAGCAGGGAAACTCTGAGCCACGCTGCCAATATTATCCTGGAGCATGTTTATGGCAACACTGCAAGATTTCCGACGCAAAATTGATCAAATTGACGGGCAAATCGTCCGTCTCCTGGACCGCCGGGCACAGCTGGCTCGCCAGATCGGCGAAAAGAAATCCAAACGCCAGCTCGAGTTCTTTGATGCCGCGCGCCAGAAAACGATTGTCAACAAGGTACTCAAAATGAGCCAGGGCCGTTTCCCAAAAGCCGGCCTGGCTAACGTTTTTACAGAAATTATGTCCGCATGCCTGGCAATGGAGCAGCCGCTACGGGTGGGCTATTTTGGACCACGGGCAACATTCACGCAGCTGGCAGCCATTTCGGAATTCGGATCCTCAGTCAACTTTGTCTCTTACAAGACGATTCGCGACATCTTTCTGGCGGTTGACAGAGAGTGGATTAACTACGGCGTGGTGCCGATTGAAAACTCCACTGGAGGCATTGTCCACCATACGCTCGACATGTTCCTGGAATACGATCTGCGCATTACGTCCGAGGTGGTAATGGCGATCCACCAGAATTTGCTCTCCCGACATCGGCTGGAGCAGATCAGCAAGGTCTTCTCCAGTCCGCAGCCGTTCGCGCAGTGTCAAATCTGGCTGAAGGAAAATCTTCCCAATGCGACGTTGAAAGAGGTGGGAACTACGGTTGAGGGTGTTCAGCTGGCGTTAAAAACCAAGGGTGGAGCAGCGATTGCCAGTGAATTGGCTGCTAAGGTTTACAAGTTAAAAATCGTGGCTCGTGCAATTGAGGACGTCAAAGATAACCGCACGCGTTTTCTCGTGATCGGGAAGCAGTCATCCCAGCCAACGGGTAACGACAAGACGTCGCTCATGTTCTCTATCAAAGATCGCCCCGGCGCGCTATTTTCCCTGCTCAAGCCCTTTGCCAAACGCAAGATCAACCTGACGAAAATCGAATCGCGGCCAACAAGACGTAAGGCCTGGGAGTACGTCTTCTTCGTTGATCTCATGGGCCACATCCAAGATCCATCGGTCAGCGACGCAGTTGGGGAGCTGGAAAACCACTGTCTCTTTATCAAAATTCTCGGTTCCTATCCGTGCGATGTTAAGGTACGCGGCTAGAAATTGCCCAGGCCACCGGAAGCGTGCTGCGTGCCGAATGGTACGTTCAAAAGCAGCCATTAGACAGCAAAGGTGCAAGGCAAAAATGGCAACTCAGCATTACGATTTTCCAATACCATGTAGGCAAGCGCTTCAGGCCCTGCAACCCTACCCTGCGGGAAAACCCATCGAGGAGGTTCAACGCAAGTATGGCCTGGAAACGGTCATCAAGATGGCGTCAAACGAAAATCCCCTTGGCCCATCTCCTAAAGCCATAGATGCTGTGCGTCAGGCCCTCACGGAGAGCAATCGCTATCCTGATGCGAATGGATATCTACTGTGCACTGCCTTGAGCAAGAAATTCAATATCCCGCTGGAGCATCTGATTATCGGAAATGGCTCTGACGAACTGGTGCTCTTCATTGCCCTCACGTATCTTGGCCCGCAGGATCAAATCATAGTCTCCGACAAAGCATTTATTCGCTATGAGATGGCGGCACAGGTGATGGCGGCGCAATGTATCCACGTTCCAATGAAAGAGTTTCGTCACGACCTCGATGGCATGGCGCAGGCTGTGGGACCAGAGACCAGAGCGATATTCTTTTCCAATCCGAACAATCCGGTCGGAACCATGGTCGCCAGCAAAGCTGTGGAGAGACTGCTCGATGCTGTTCCGCCGCGCATTCTCATTATCATTGATGAAGCCTATCGCGAATATGTTGACCATCCGGACTACCCAGATGCTCTCACGTATCTCAAAACACATCCAAACGTGCTTATTCTGCGCACGTTCTCGAAAGTCCACGGATTGGCGGGCCTGCGCGTCGGCTATGGCATTGCGCATCCGCAGATCATTCATGACATTAATCGCGTAAGGCCGCCTTTTAACGTAAACCGGCTGGCACAGGTCGCGGCGCTTGCAGCACTGGAAGATGAGGAACACGTACAGCGAACTGTACGCATGAATGCCGAGCAAAAAACATACCTGGAGCAGGAGCTCACGCGGCTGAATATTGGCTTCGTTCCTTCCTCGACTAATTTTCTTCTGATTGACACCAGACTCGACTCGCTGCAAGCATCGCAGCATCTACTCAGTCAGGGAATTATTGTTCGCCCCATGGCGGGCTTTGGAATGCCAACCCACCTCCGGGTTACGATTGGCACGCCCGAAGAGAATCGGGCGTTCTTGCAAGCATTTGAGAGAATGCTGGGAAAGCTGCGCGGGACGGCAACAAAGAATATCCAGAGCTGAAACCGCGCAGAGGATGCTAATTTTTTCGAGTACGAGGAGTTGCTCGTTTAAGGGAGGCTATACGAAATGATTATTGTTTTACGGCGAGAGGCAACTGAGAAGGACCTTCAACACATCATCGATAAGATTGAAGAGGTCGGCCTGCGGGCTCACGTCTCCAGAGGCGTAGAACGAACGATTGTGGGCGCAATTGGGGACGAGACGGTGCTGCGAACCCTTCCCTTGGAGGCGTTTCCGGGTGTCGAGTCGGTCATGCCGATCCTCAAGCCGTATAAGTTGGCTAGCCGCGAGTTGAAGCGCGAGGATACCCTCATTACCGTCAGGAACGTGACAATCGGTGCCAGAAAGATAGTGATCACTGCGGGGCCATGCTCGGTTGAGCCAGGACAATCACTTTTCACAATTGCACGCGCTGTAAAAGAGGCTGGAGCAACGTTGCTCCGTGGTGGCGCGTTTAAACCGCGTACTTCTCCCTATGACTTCCAGGGGCTCGAAGAGGAAGGGCTCAAGATGCTGGCACAGGCGCGTGATGAAACCGGGCTGCCCGTGGTGACAGAAGTTATGGATCCGCGTCAGGTGGAACTCGTGTCGCAATACGCCGATATCCTTCAGATTGGCGCACGGAACGTCCAGAACTTTACTCTACTAAAAGAGGTTGGGAAAACTGACAAGCCGGTGATGCTCAAGCGTGGCTTGTCGACCACAATCAAAGAACTCCTGATGTCGGCGGAATACATTATGGCGCAAGGCAATAGCCAGGTCATTCTGTGCGAGCGCGGCATTCGCACTTTTGAGACCGCAACCCGCAGTACTCTGGATGTCTCGGCTGTGGCGGTATTGAAAGCAGAATCACATCTGCCGGTATTCGTGGATCCCAGCCATGCCGCTGGAAGCTGGAAATGGGTCGAACCACTATCGCGCGCCGCAGTAGCCATTGGTGCAGATGGGTTGTTAGTCGAGGTTCACAATGAACCGGAAAAAGCACTGTCAGACGGCGTACAGTCGCTTCGCCTTGAAAAGTTCGAAGCTTTCATGAATACGCTGCGGCCTATTGCTCAGGCGATTAACAGGGAGATGTAAGAGAGAATGAGCGACATGCTGTTTCAACGAATTGCTATCATCGGTGTGGGGCTTCTTGGAGGCTCAATCGGCCTTGCAGTGAAAAGTCGCGGGATCGCCTCGAAAGTGATCGGCATCGGTCGCAATCCTGAGAGGCTGGAGTTAGCCATGCGCATGGGTGCCGTGGACGCCGTCACCACGAACCTTGAGGAGGGCTGCCGCGATGCAGATTTGATCATCCTGGCACTCCCTGTTAAGAGCATCATTGATTTCCTGGAACCAGTAGCAAGAGCTGCAAGCCCAGGCGCCCTGGTTACAGACGTGGGCAGTACAAAGGCGTCAATCGTGGACCATATGCAGCGCTACTTTGATAAGCAAACCGTGTTTATTGGTTCCCATCCCATGGCCGGCTCAGAGAAAAGTGGCGTCGAACACTCGCATGCCGACCTCTATTGCGATGCGGTCTGCTACATTACCGTTATCTCTTCGACACCGGTTGAGGCAGTGCGCCGCCTCACTGAATTCTGGCAGGCTCTTGGATCACGGACTATGATTGTTCGCCCGGAGCGTCACGATCAACTGGTGGCTGCCTTGAGTCATCTCCCGCACTTCACCGCTGTTGCTCTCACGAAAACCGTCCATGAAAGCGCCGACGATGTGAATCTGCTTAAATCACTTGTCGGAAACGGATTTCTCGGGACTTCCCGCATCGCTGAAGGCCACCCCGGCATGTGGAGCGATATTGCATTTGACAATCAAAAAAACCTCTGTATCTACCTGGACAGGATTATTGACAATCTTGAAGAGATTAAGCAGCTGATCACGAATAACGATGTCGAGTCTCTCACTCGGCTCCTGAACAGTGTACGTCAGTTCCGCCAGGAATTCAATCCTTAGCCCTGGCGCACCGGCATTCCGTTCCGCTGCATTCCTGCCCGTTGCATGGCAGATAAATCATCCGTTCATGATTCGTTGAGGAATCTGCTTTGGCAATCCTAGATATTCAAACCATTTCAACGAGAAGACTCCTCCTCGGCTTTCTGATCTTTAATTTTCTACTGCGCCTCGTGTTTCTAAACATCAATGCTGCGGAGTATACTGATGGTATCCTGCAGCTGACGATGTTTGAGACTCCGAATACCCTGTGGCCACCGCTCTACACTCTCTGCGCGCTGCTCTTGAGCAAACTTCTAGGCTCGCTCCTTGTTAGTGGAAAAGTGGTCTCCTGCCTGGCGAGCACGGCTCTTCTCATACCGCTTTTTTCCTTTAGCAATCGCATTGGTGGGAAACGCTGGGCATTCTACAGCTGTCTGCTTTACTCAGTGGCGCCGATTGCATTGCGGTGGAGCGTGCGGGTGATGACCGATCCCCTGTTCACCCTGTTCTTCATCTGCAGCCTTTATTTTCTTTTCCTTGCTGCTGTGCAGCTTGCGCAAGTTGACATGTCGTTATTTGCTGAGCAGCGAAAATTTCGGGACATTGATGTCTTCATGGGACTCTCTTGCATTTTCACGGTACTGGCAACGCTCACTCGATACCAGGGTGTCATTCTGCTTCCCTTAAATCTGGCGTGCACCATCCTGGCCATCAGACGCTATCGGCGTTTTCCCCTGTTTTCCTCGATCACCTACGGCCTCTGGGCACTCGTCATTGTTTGGATTGCTCTGCGTGGCTTCGGACACATTAGCCAGATCGAAGGGCGCATGGGGATGAGCATCTCGGCAACGCTGCTGAACTACCTAAATACGTTCGAGAGCTTTGTCATCTTTCTGCCATACTTCATAACCTACCCGGTGTTTATATGCATTGTGGTCGGGCTGCTTTGCTCCGATTACAAGAAAGTCGAGACCAAGCTGGTTCTTTGTCTGCTCGTATATGTCGGCCTCGCAGTTCTTATGATCCAGACAGTTTTCTCCTCTTTTCAGTCGCGTTATCTTTTGCCCCTCTTGCCGTTATTGCTGATCTTTGCTGGTGGCGGGCTGGCTGCGATTCATGAAAAATTGGAGCACGCACCGAAGGCTTTCGCTGCAATCCTTCTCGTGATCCTGGCTTACAGCCTTGTGTTCGCGTTTGGCGTGATGGTCTTGCAGCGCGGGGTATTCGGTGATATTAAAGTGGCGGGAGAATTCCTCCAAACAGCTCCTGGGTCTGCGCCAATTTATTCAAACGAAATGTACAAAACCAATATTACCGGCAACAAACTGGCCTTCTACTCAGGCAAACCAATCCGCTATGTCGGCATTACCAGACAACTTGTGCTGGATCGAGAACTCCCGTCAGGCTCGATCCTCTGTCTGCATAGCGCATACGGCGGCATGGAGGTTTTTCAGCACGTCCTGCGGTATTTGCATAAACATTATCACCTTACCGAGCTAAAACGCTGCTACACCTCCATTGTCCCTCTGTTGCCTGATGTCATGGAAGAACCGGTCTCTCATCAGAATCCCTTAGCATGGTTCTTTCGCTATCAGAAACAACGATTCTATACAGTGATTTATCAGATTGGAGAGCGCACACCACAA
The DNA here is from genome assembly GCA_030613245.1 of Candidatus Sumerlaeota bacterium. Classification (GTDB taxonomy): domain Bacteria; phylum Sumerlaeota; class Sumerlaeia; order MWCT01; family JAUWMI01; genus JAUWMI01. The sequence continues at coordinate 206,874 of JAUWMI010000001.1, read as the reverse complement.
GCAAGGTAGGGGCGTTAAGTTTAACGCCCCTACAAAAGTATTGTAATAGAGAAGGTGGGCTCATCGCAGCAGACATGCACACGTTGAACGCAAATACAGAAACGCGGTCCGAACACCTCATTCAGAATATATACCTGCCCCTGGCAGTTTTTCTGATCGCATTTCTCCTGTACTGGCGTACTCTGGCTCCTACAATATACTGGGGCGACGGAATCGAATTTTGCGCCACAACAAAAGTCCTCGGCGGTGCCCACCCAACCGGGTATCCTTTGCTCGTTCTGCTCGGCAAGGTCTTCTCGCTCATCCCTCTTGGGACGTTTGCGTATCGCCTGAACCTCATGTGCGCCGCGCTTTGTGCCGTGGGGGTTCTGCTATTCTATTTTCTCCTGATCAGAGTATTCACCATCTTTCCGGCATTCTGCTTTTCTTCCTCCACCTACCGGGCAACCATTGCCAGCGCTGGAGCCCTTGGATTGGCATTCACAAAAGGCATCTGGTTTCAAGCGACCACTATGGAGGCTTATGCGCTGAATTTTGTGTTTCTCATCAGCTTGCTTTTCGTGTTTACCTGCTACGTGCTGGAGCGCAAACCCTCGCTGCTCTACTTGCTCTTCTTGCTCTTCGGCCTTGGCATGGCCAATCATCTCCTGATCTTAACTACAATTCCAGTGCTAGTAGTTGCACTTATTATTGCTATGCGCTCGCGGCTGGCGCAAGCGGCATCAAGCACAACAACTCCCGCGCAGCGGCACAGAAGACTTCCTCAGGCACTCGGCATGATGTCGGTGCCGATCCTCCTGCTTCTACTCGGCGCCAGCGCCTATCTCTATCTCCCCATTCGTGCAAAAGCCATGCCACCGCTAAACTGGGGAAATCCGAAAAATCTGAAGAACTTCCTCTGGGTCATCAATGGAGGTGAATTTAAGAAATATCACCTGCTCCAGGAACAGCCAGGCACACCTTTCACCCTGTCAACATACCGGGAATTTGTAGAAGATCAGACAATCCGTTACGCAAAGTGGATGATCGACCAATGGATAACCGTGCAGGCCTATATGCGGAAGCTGAGATACGGGCTGCTTATTATCATGAGCGGGCTCGTTGGCGTGGGATTCCTGTGGGGGCTGAGTGTTCATCTCCTGCTTTATCTCACGTTCGGGTTAGTTATCGGAGCGCACTTTCTGATTATCTTCACATATAATATTCCCGACATTTCAGCTTATTTTGCCGCAACTGCTCCGCTCCTTATGCTTTTTGGGCTATCAGGGGCTGTATTTCTACAATCCCTGGCGGAAAAGAAGATCTGGAACCGCAAGATTAATTATCTCCATCTCTGCTACTTTCTGCTACCTATCCTTGCAATCTATTCCAATTTTCGGTCAGCCGACAAGTCACAGTATACGCTGCCCGAAGACTACGCACGCTCTGTTTTGAGTGCACTGGCCCCGGGTGCACTGATCCTCACCGCGGGCGACAACGACATCTACCCTCTCTGGTATTTGCAGCATGTCGAACATGAGCGGAAGGACGTCGTCGTCGTGGGAAGCAATTTTATTTTCTCAGAATGGTACCGCGAATATTTTCGCGACGCTGATCTCCATGGCATCTCCCTGACCATTCAAGAGCAGCAGCCTACGACCGACCTGGCGTTTTTCTCCAGGCTCTCGGAATGGATTATTGATCCCAACCTGCCCGATGTGCCGATATATAGCCTTTTCATGCATCCCTATTTGGAACGCTACAGCCCGCAGCTGGTCGGTGTCTATCTCTCCTCTGCCGACTACCGTGAGGCGCGTGAAAGTTTCCTGCCTCAACCTGCACTCTATCGGCTTGGCGCAGGCCCCAAGAATTCGGAGCCTAAGTAGCCGGAACCTTCTTTGTAGGGACAGATTATAATCTGTCCCTACTATATTTTCCTTCTCTCATTTTTTCGGCAAGCCAGGCTTCTTTTCCGCAAATCCGCGGTCGCCCGCAATGCCAATTTATTGCTTGCATAAGCACCAGGTGCTCCATATACTCAGCCGTATTTTTTGCATGGCATCCCGCTGAATGCTTTATGGTGTAAGGTGCCGGTCGGAAATTTTCAACCCTACCAAGAGACATCAGATGAAGTGGAAGATTTTATTGTCTGACATTGCCTTTGACGAGCAAGAGCAGGAGGCCGTAGCGAAAGTGATCCGCTCCAAATGGCTGTCGCTGGGGCCGGTGACAGAGGAATTCGAGCATGCGATCTGTGAAATGCTTGGTTGCAAGTACGCCGTAGCAACCTCGAGCGGCACAGCGGCGCTTCATCTGGCTCTCCTCGCTGCCGGAGTTAAACCGGGCTGCGACGTTCTTGTGCCTGCCCTTACGTTTGTCGCCACAGTCAATGCAATTCTCTACTGCCAGGCAACACCGATCTTCTGCGATATTACTGATCTGCTGGAACCCACCATCAGCCCAGAAGATGTACGATGTAAAGTATCCACCTTGGCGGACAAGTCCGAAAAGACCGCTGCGATAATGCCGGTTCACTACGCGGGCTTTCCCTGTCGCATGGCCGCACTTGAAGAGGCACTTACGCCTCGGGTATCCAAAGGCTCCAAGGCCACAGATAGAAAAATTACTATTATTGAAGATGCGGCGCATGCCCCTGGCGCGCGCGCACCTGATGGACGTGCGCTTGGCACGATCGGTGCCGCAGGGGCTCTAAGCTTCTTCGCAAACAAGAATCTCGTAACCGGCGAGGGTGGAATGCTTGTCACCAACAACTCTGACATCGCGCAGACTGCACGCCTGCTCCGTTCACACGGCATAACCTCGGGAACCTGGGAGCGCCAGGTAAAAGGATTTTCCGACTATGACATGACAATGCTTGGCTTTAATTATCGCCCTTCAGAGCTCGCTTCTGCAATCGGACTGGTTCAGGTAAAGAAGCTTGCCGAAAACAATGCCCGGCGCAAAACCTTATTCCTACTTTACCAGCGTTTGCTGAGCAACATAGACGAAGTGCAAATACCTTTTACTACCGGCTCGGATTTCGGAACGCCGGCCTATCATATCATGCCGATTCTTCTCTCTGACGAACTGACGCGCAATCGGGTAAGCCTGAGACTCCAGCAGGCTGGCATCCAGACGAGCCACCACTATCGCCTTGCCCACCAGTTTACATACTATCGGACACAGCTACCTGGCCCACCCCAATCTCTGCCAATCTCAGAAGACTACAGCCGGCGCCAGCTGACTCTGCCACTGCATCCGCTTCTGCACGAAGAAGATATCGAGTGGATCGTGCGAGAGATCACAGAGGCCCTCAAGCAATCATGAAGCTGTCCGTTATTGTGCCAGTCTATAATGAGAAACGCACCATCGAACTCCTGCTTGAGAAAGTCCGCGCTGTCGCTATCGAAAAAGAGATCATTGTTGTTGACGGCAATTCCTACGACGGCACAAAAGAGCTTCTCCGCAAGCAGGAAACCCGTCCTGACATTCGCATGATCTTTCAAGCGCAACGCATGGGGCGCGGAAATGCACTAAAACAGGGACTCAAAATTGCTACAGGCGACATTGTAATATTCCAGGATGCGGATCTTGAACTCGATCCTAATGACTACCCTAATCTGATTGCGCCGATTGAAGCTGGCAACGCAACTGTCGTATTTGGCTCTCGCTTCCTCCAGGGTAAACCCAACATGGGGTTCTTACAATACTGGGGTAATAAAGTGATCAACTGGATGGTAAATCTGCTCTACGGCACGCGCCTTACCGACGTCGAAACGTGCTATCAGGTCTTTAAGCGTGATGCTATTGCGGACCTGGACATCAGGAACAATGACTTTGCTTTTACGGTTGAACTCACAGTCAAGCTGATCAAGAAAGGACTGCGCATTCAGGAGATTCCCATTACTTACATCCCGCGCGGCCGGTACGAAGGGAAAAAAGTATACTGGAAAGATGGGTTTGTGTCGCTCTATACGTTGATTAAATATCGATTCTTTCAATAAAAATGTTCTGTGGTGGCGGAACACCCCGCTAGCGATTCTATGAACCAGGAGGAGAGCAGGTGACGATTCTCGTCGTCGGTGGCGCAGGCTATATCGGCAGTGTTACAGTGGAGCAGCTCATCGCCGCTGGCAAAACGGTTGTGGTACTCGACAACCTGTCGCGTGGCCATCGCCGTGCGGTCGTTCCTGAAGCACAGTTTGTCCACGGCGATATGGCTGATAAGAATCTGGTCATGCAAATCCTGCGTGAGTATGACTGTAGCGCAGTGATGCACTTTTCAGCGCTGAGCCTCGTTGGCGAGTCAATGGAGAAGCCGTTGGATTACTATAACAATAATGTAAAAAACAGCATGACGCTGGTTGAGAGCATGCTGGAATGTGATGTTCAGCAGATAATTTTTTCTTCATCTGCTGCCGTTTACGGTGAGCCCGAAAGCGTGCCTATCCTGGAGACCCATCCAACCCGTCCTACTAATCCGTACGGCCGAACTAAACTGATCTTTGAGCAATTCCTGGAAGACTGCGACTGCGCATACGGGCTCAAGTACGTTTCGCTGCGCTACTTTAACGCCAGCGGTGCTACAGATCGACTGGGGGAAGATCACCATCCTGAGACTCATCTGATTCCTCTGGTCTTGCAAGTGGCCGCAGGCCAACAGCCGTGCATCAAGGTCTTTGGCGACGACTACCCTACTGCCGATGGCAGCTGCATTCGCGACTACATCCACGTTCGCGACCTTGCTGATGCTCACCTGCTGGCCCTCGACCGTCTCGAACGAACCAAGCAGAGCAGCACCTACAACCTCGGCAATGGCAACGGATTCTCAGTCCTTGAGGTTATTCGCATAGCTGAGCAGGTTACAGGCAAGAAAATTTCGACAACCATTAGCTCGCGGCGCCCGGGTGACCCAGCCGTACTCGTTGCCTCTGCCAAACGAATTTCCGAGGAGCTGGGCTGGAAGCCTGGCTTTCCTGCGCTCCCTGAAATCATCGAAAATGCCTGGAAGTGGTTGCTCGCACATCCCAGGGGTTATAAATAATAGCAACAGAAGAAGCACAACAATCTACTTGGAGGAGGATATCATGCGGTGTGAAGCACAGTTTTGTCGTTGTTTCTCTTTCTTGCTGAGTATTACGTGTCTGATCGCTTTTAACTCTCTGGCCGGAGGTGAGACGATTCCAATGCAAACGCGAACACAGTCCACTAACACCATAATACGGGATGGTACTCCGGAACAAGCACGTCTCAGTTCCGATACGATCACCCTTGCCTACGAAGAGATCCAGAATGCGCTGAAATTAGGAAAAGCACCCGGAGCCGTATGTATTATTGTTAAAGATGGTGTTGCGCTGCCGATCCGCGCATTTGGATATGCGCAGATCACGCCAACGAAACAGAAAATGACTCCTTCGACTATCTTCGACCTTGCGTCCCTCACGAAAATGGTTGCCACTACCACTGCGGTGATGATCCTTGTTGAACAGGGCCACATTAAGCTCGACGACCCGGTGGCCAAGTATCTGCCGGAATTCGGCGCCCATGGAAAGGAAACGATTACCGTTAAGCAACTTCTAACCCACACCTCTGGACTTCCAGGGTGGAAACGACTGTATAGCGAACATCAGGGCCGCGAAGCCTTTTATAAGGCTATCTGCGACACTGAGCTCAGCGCCCCTACCGGCACTAAACGCACCTACAGCGATCTTGGCTTTATCACCCTTGGACTCTTGGTTGAAAAAGTGTCGGGAACAGACCTGAACAGCTTCACCCGCAAGCACATTTTCGCACCGCTCAAAATGACCGATACAATGTTTAATCCTCCGGATACGCTGAAATCCCGCTGCGCAGCTACGGAGATCGTGCCCTGGCTCGATCGCCTGATGAAGGGTGAGGTGCACGATGAAAATGCCCATGCTATGGGTCGTGTTGCAGGCCATGCCGGGCTATTCTCAACTACACACGATCTGGCTATTTTCTGCCAGATGCTCGTGAATGGTGGTGAGTATGGCGGCGTGCGGATTCTCAAACCCGAGACAATTGAGCAATTTTCAACCCCGCAGGTGGATGATTCTATTAGTACTTCTCAAGGGCTGGGCTGGCGCCTCGGCACAAAAAGAATGGGCGGCACTGGAGGACTCGGCGAAGGCTCATTTGGCCATACCGGATTCACCGGCACGTGCATATGGGTCAATCCGCGCTCGAAGATCTTTGCTATTCTCCTGACTAACGCCGTACACCCCAAGCGCGAGAATGCGGAGACGAACTATATCCGCAGACGCTTCTATCAGAAAGTGCTCGAGGCGTCGCAGCGTGCAGAAGCCAAAGAAAAACCTGGTCCCACAACCCTGCTCCCGGCAGATAAAGAATGGGTACAGAAAACGCTGGCCGCAATGACACTCGAGGAGAAGGTTGGCCAGCTGCTGTGCCCTGCATACCGCGGCATTGCTCCTCTGGCTCTGAAGCAAATTAAAGAGCTCCATCTGGGTGGCCTGGCTGTCTTCCTTGGCAAGGCCCACGACATTGCTCGCGACCTGAACATCTTCCAGCAGGCCGCAAAATACCCGCTCTTGATCAGCGCAGACTATGAACGTGGCGTCGGCAACTATGTTGATAATGCCACCGACCTGCCGGGCAATATGGCTCTCGGCGGATCCGGCAGACCAGAAGATGCCTATCTGGCGGGACAAATTACGGCTATTGAGGCACGCGCCATCGGCGTCCATTGCACATTCTCCCCGGTTCTGGACGTGAATAACAACCCGCAAAATCCAATTATCAATATCCGCTCCTTTGGCGAAAACCCCAAGCAGGTGGCTGAACTGGGGATGGCATTCGTTCGTGGCGCACAGAAACATGGCTTGCTGTGTACTGCTAAACACTTTCCCGGCCATGGAAATACAAATGTTGATTCTCATTCGTCGCTTGCCAAGATTACTGGTTCACGCAAGGAGCTTGAGAAGATTGAACTCTACCCCTTTCGACAGGCAATTGAAAAAGCCAATGTGGCCGCGATCATGACGGCACATCTCTGGGCACCAGCGTTCGACCGTAAGCCTTTGCCTGCCACTGTCTCGCCAAAAATCATGACCGGACTGCTTCGCGACGAGTGGAATTTCAAAGGCCTGCTCTTTACCGACGCTATGAGCATGGGTGGTATTATGAAAGAACTACCTTACGAAGAGTCAATCATCCGGGCAATCGAAGCCGGATGCGACATAATCCTTATGCCTGCTGACATCGGAAGCGCTTATAAGGCAATCCTCAAGGCGGTCCGTGATGGTCGAATCACGCACGAGCGCCTGGATGCGTCTGTGGCTCGCCTCCTTCGCGCCAAAACCCAAGTTGGCCTGCACCAGAATCGCGTGGTAGATCTCAACGCCATCGCGAAGAACGTTGGCAATAAGGCCAATTACGAAGCAGCCAAGGATATCGCCAAGCAGTGCGTCACCCTGGTGAAAGACACGGAGCGCCTGATCCCGCTCAAGCGCAACCAACGCGTGGCTGTTATTGGACTGGCCAATCAGGTGGGACGACTAATGATCTGGCGTGATCTGTATTCTTTTGGCGATGAAGTAAAGAAGCACACGCCAAACTCCGAGTGGCTTTTCATGGGCGACAAAGTCGAAAAAGACCAGCGATCACGCGCAATCGAAATGGCAAAACAGAGCGACGTTGTCGTTATTGCCGCTTACCCTCGCCTGATCATTGGACGCGGAAACGTCAACCTGAATCCCGAACAAATACAATTCCTCCAGGAAATCCTTGCCGTTGGTAAACCTGCAATTCTCATTTCCTTTGCCAGCCCGTACGTCATCAACGATGTGCCGCAATTCGAAACGTATCTCTGCGCCTATGGAAATGCCGCAGCAGTGCAGGACGCAGTGGCCGACGCCCTCTTCGGCACATTTCAACCTTCAGGCACCCTGCCCGTTGCTCTTACACCCCAAGGGAAATGAGATACATCCTGTTTCTGCGGGGAAATTGCCGACCTGCCTGACGAATTGACAGAAAGAAATACGAGAGAGGATATTCGAGTATGCAGTTCTTTTCTTTGTGGCAGGTCAGATCAGCGCACCTTTTATCGCCTAAATGCGACTGCTACGGAAACTGTCGGATACGCTCAATCTGGTTTAGCGTTTATGGCTGAGCAGAGCTTCTTTTTATACTTCTCAATACGCGGCTAGATCTTCTCCTTAACATTGTGGGCTTCATTGTTTCACGCGGAAGATATCACCATTGCTCATGAGACCGTTGGTAGGGTCGTATGCCTTGATTACTAGAGGACCATATGGTGGTCGGAAGACCCATCGGTAGTCCTGCTCTGGATTAATATCGTAGTCTCCGTCCGGACCGGGGCTGACCAGAATCCAGCCATTGAGGTCATGATAGTAAGAGAATGTAGGTTGAGGATCTGTTGGAGAGACCAGAAAGGGGTCTTCCAAGTACCTGATCATATAGGCTATAGGGGTCGTTATAGTATGAGGGACTACTGTCTGCCTACCATTTTGATCTTTCATTTTCACTCCCAAACGGAAGGACGGCATATCTCGGGTCGCAGGCGCTTTGTTAAAGGCAAGTGGATGACTACCAAGCACCCAAGCCGGGTATAAAGAGCAGTCAACAAAGTAAGCTTCAAGCCCTGTGGCCATAGACCGCATATCGGTTTTGACTCGTTTCACCTTAAATGGAATACTGTCTGCTGCCAATTCACTCTGTTCCCTTCTGATGAGAACCACTTTTTTCTCACTAATTACTTGTCTGTTCCCATATTTGGCACCAGTCCATTCCATCTTGTCAGTCTCTGGGTTGTACGTGAGAACTATTTCAAAGATTAGCTCCCCAGGAATATGTTCTATGGCATAATCACGTTCCGGCGGAACAAGATCGAGCATGTCCATCAACTTCCTAAAGGTTGTAATGCCTTTTTGGTAGTAGTAACCCGTCAAAAACCGTACTTCGTACGTGGGAACCCCAGATGAATCCAATTCAACATGTAAATAGTAGGGCTCACGAAGTTCTAATCCGTTTTCGGGCACCCACTCTCCCACCCATTCAGAATACTGGTTACTCTTCGATGGTGTTTCAGTTGACGAAGTGCCCGTTAATTCAGTTGCTTGGGATTCTGACAGAATAGGATAGTACGCGCGTTGGTGTGCAAAGAATTCCCGATAAATAAAATGTCCTGCGGCTAAAACTCCAACCGTCACAATTGCAATAATGACCTTCTTCATAGCGCCCTCCTTTGAATGAATCGTTCTATCGCAACACCAAAGAAATTTTTGGCAAATTAACTCCTTTCAAGGCATGGCCTTCCGATGCGATTATGCTGGCGAATCATGTCTGTTTGATTTTGTCTTCCTCCAGTGACCTGTGCCACCAGTTTCCTATCTCTTCGTTCAGGGGCACTGCAGATGTGAATTTCGTAGTGCGTCCCCAAAATCACTTTAGGCTATAACCCACTCTTCAATGCCTTAAAGCAGGGCTTAGGGGAATAACCATACTGCTAAATGCTATCGTCTATTTTAAAAGGGCACTAGTAGATAGCCTTTTATCAATAAGCTGTTTCCTATCCGGGCTAATTTCTATTAGACGTTGGTAAAATTCGTCTGCCTTCTCTTTGTTTCCTGAAACTTTCATAGCAATTGTTCCCATGAACAGAAAGGATGCTTTTTCCCTTTTGTTTTCCAATCTATCAGCTAGCTCAAGACCTTTATTTACATATACCATCGCTTGTGAAATATCTCTTTCGTAAATATATACTTGAGCAAGTCTTAGATAACTGTGACTTAATAAACCACTGGTTATTCTATCTGATAGGCTTAGCAAATAGAAATCTTTCGCTTCTCCTATCTGGGATTGAGGAATTGCTTTTTCATAGCGCAATAATGTAACAATAAATTCGTTTTTTAGCCACTCCAAAAACTCTGATTCTACTCCACTTGATAGAATTCTTGTGATGCTATCAATTCCCTTATGCGCGGTTGATATAGCCTTTTCTCTAAAAAGATTATCATCAGTTAGCATGTATAGTCTATTACAGAGGCCGAATAGAGAATGCTGCACTGTTATGGTTATAAAGTATTCAGGATAATCATTTATTATTTGTTCATATAATTCTAAGGCCTTTTTCAGAGTGTCCTCATTCAAACTATAGAGACGCGCTTCATTTACTAAATTTGCAAACTTCTTATCTTTGCCTTCTTCCGTCATCTTCTGCATAAAAAATGAGTCTATATAGTCATATTTTAACGCCTGCGCCGATGCTATATTTATGAATATACAAGATAAAAATAAGACAATAAATTCAGTTATTCTTCTCTTCATTTTTATAACCCCCTTTTTCTAGAATATTATTTATTAGCAGCCACTAGCCGGGCAACCTGAAAAATCCCGGGACAGCAACTTCAATTCCTCATTCCCCCAAGTTTTCGGCGGACCTTGCAATGACGTAAGTCTCGACTCAAAAGGGTTTCCAAGCACTTGAGAAACGACTGCAGCTCATTCGTGCCATAGTGAATTGCAGGCTCTGCAAATCTTGGATTTTGTAAACCGAAAACTAGCTTGCTGTCCACAAATCCGCCCCGTAATCTCTCCCCCTATTTGTGATGTTCCTATTGTTCTTCACCATGACTATGGCTTTCTTTAGGCACGGAAGAACTCTCGCCAGTCTCGATTGCAGTTTTAAGTGCTTCAATTTTCTGAGGCAGCCATTTGGTGTGAAGGTTTTCATACTTATTCCTGCTTTCTTCACTTAGAAATTCTGGAAGGGAATGACTACCCAGGTAGGCCTTGGCCTTTTGATAATATTGCAGGGTTTTCTCCTTCTTCCCAAAAAAGAACTCATTAAACTCAGCGTTGTTGATCATGCCATCTACGTTTGCCCGAACAACCATGTTGCCAATGGAGAGTATTTCGCTTCTAATTTCTCTGTAGTGCTCTTGCTTGGTTACAGGCAATCTCGCCAGCCGATTGGAATCTTTCAGCGCTTCCAGGATGCTCTTATGCAACTCGTCGATCGCCTGGAAGTAGTGATATTTTCTCAATTTGACAGCCAGTTCATACTTATAATCAACGTTTCTTTTGAAAAACAGTTCATCGCTCTCCGCTTGAGTTGTACACTCGTCAATTAGCTGCGGCAAGGTTTCGCGGAACCTGTTATATTTGGGTATAGGCAAGTTGGGGGGTGTCTTATGCGTATTCATATAATTCAGTACTTGTTGATAGCATTCAGCGGCTTCCTTATACCGGCCAGCCCAGCTATAGATATCTCCCAAGTCTTTCTTCTTGCTAACACTTAGTATCCATAGAGGCCTTTCCTTTAAGGAAGGATTAACCTCACTCGCTTCTATTTCATAGGCTTGCATTTGTTTTCGGTGCGCTTCAAGCGCCTTTGCGTATTCCTCCTTGGAGAGATAATACATCCTTAGATTCTCAAATGCGATTTTGCATAAGCCCAAGTAAAGCCGACCTTTTGTCCCGTAGGGCTTTTTCCGTGGGTCATCTTTATAGGTTTCCAGCAAGGACAGGGCCTCCTGGACTTTTCCTTGACGGAGTAGATCTTTTGTTCTTAATCGAAATACGTCGGTCATTGTTTTAGTGTCAGTAGAGAACCGGTCTTCGATCTTCTCAGCTTCAGCCAAGGCGATATCGTATTTCCCAGCGCCGAAAAACAACTGGGCCATATGGTATAGTAAGAACGGAGTCTGATAAGCCTCATATCCACGCTTGTTTCCCTTATCCAGCATGTTTATAAGAATGCGTTCTTCATACTCTAATTCTTCAGGACTTACACCTGCAGCATTTCCATTCCATGAACACAAGAAAAGCGTCAAAATCATCACTATAAGCCAATTTGCCTGAATTCTCATTATCGTATGTTCCTTTCTCTGTAACGCCATTTATCGAAGCGGAAGTTGGAGGATATACTACGAAACTCTTTTTCTATCCTTTTTACTCTTCGGTTTTGCAATCTGTTTTCCTGGCCTCAACGTTCGCTTCATCATGTTTTCCAGTCTGTGCACAAACGCAATTGATCCTCATGGCCTTCCGATGCGATTCTGCTGGCGAATCATGTCTGTTTGATTTTGTCTTCCGCCAGTAACCAGTCCCGCCAGTCTCCTAGTTCTTTATTCAGGGGCACTGCAGATGTGAATTTCGTAGTCCGTCCCCAAAATCCAAACACCAACAATATAAACAGCATGCACAACCACCTGATATATCACAGATCAGATAATAACAACATCCAGCAATGAGGACGCAAAGACCAGAAGAAGAACTAAGGCTATCCTTGCCACATACATCATGGACAATACCATCCTTCTCAGCTTGCTTGGGCAATTCAATTAATATTGTTTACTGTATATTTTGTTTACACACAGAAATTAATCCTTCGAGCTCCTTTATTTTCTTCTCTCTAAATCCCTTAGGGCCAGTAATTTTTTCTTTCTTCATATTTTCGAGCGCCTTTTCATATTCCGCTAGAGCAAGACTGTATTCGCCCATCTCTTTATAGCAATCGCCCATCACCATAGGATAAGCCGTATTGCTGTTAGTTTCATAATATTTCCTCGTCATAGGTTCTATCTGCTTTCCTTCCCAATCTATGTTTGCAATCCAATCTAATATTTCCTTTCGCGCTTTAATCGCCTCTGCATATTTCCCTTGCTCTTGGTAAATGAATGCCAGTTGCTCTTTTGCCCTGAACTCCAGGCCCCCGGACATCGGTGTACCCAAGCTATAGATCTTTTCAGGATACTTGCTCTTCTTAATCATCTCATTCCACTGAGCAATGGTGTCAATAGCCTCTTTGTACTTTTTCAATTCTCTTAGACAACGTACTTTTCTCGAGAAAGCCTTGAACTTTGAATATTCAGAGGGTGCAGGATTCTTTATAATTTCGTCGCACAGAGCAAGTGCCTTTTGATAATCCTTTAGCTCGTGATAGAAAGAGGCCAGTTCTGCGCGAACGACTTGCCTGTAGGATTCCGTGAGCTTGGGATCACCTAAAATCTCATTGTAAACCTCCATCGTTTCCTTGTTCATCTTTGCTTCTCTATAGGCCCTTGCACATTCCTCCATGGCTGCAATCCGGCTACCACCAACTGCCTTATAGATATTATAAAGTTCTTCCCGTGATTTACTTTGGAGAAATTCCTTTCGCTTTTGCAGGTAGCTGTTCGCACTTTCCTGAGAATTTGCAGTAATGGAGATGGCGAATATAAAGACCATTAGATATACTGCCCTAGTATAATAATTGTGAATCATCTGCCTTTCTCCTTCCTTCCATCATTGAAGTCAAACTCCGTGGAATTCGCCCGAATTCCCACTCGATAGATTTTCATTGCGCCGGCGCGTTCTGTGATGCTGGATAGGTCCGCAAATGGCCGTCACCAGAGCAAGAAATAAAGCCCCAATCAAAACAGGATAAAGATTTAATATTTCAAGAAGGCTAGGCCCTTGGTACTCTTCTTTATTTCTTCCATTCCTCTAACGTGACTATTCCGATATCCGTATTCTCGTTCTCGCTTACTACCACTCCTACAAGCTGGCCTTCAATGCAGAATTTGATCTGAAGATTCTTAACTGCGTTGCATACACTCGGGAAGGTAAAGACTCGATCTCTCACTGCCTGTCGTAAAGTTAATTTCCATTGCTCATTGAATTTTTCTAGAAGACAAAGGTCAAAATAAGCGTAATCATCCGTTTTTTCCGCATTAATCCTCTCTATTCTATTTTCTTCTTTCCGGCCTATAAAATAGAAGGGCATAGTGATTTCCTCTTTCACATGGCATATAGCTGCGGCCTTTCTCTCATTGCCTATAAGTAGCCAAATAGTTCTATCCTGTGTATGTCTGGATATTTCCATTCCTTTGTCAAACCCTCTTTTTACGTTGGGTAGTGTCCCGCCCAGTGAAGCAGAGGTTAATTCCTCTTTGAAAACTGGTGAGATCGAATGAGAAAAATCAGCAATTCTTGTAGACTTATTGGTATAAGCGCTAGCAAAAGCCTCTGGAATATCTCGCTGGATGATATTTTCTAAAAGATTCCTATCATCATTTGATAATGAGTTACCTTTGTATTCTTCTGGAATATATTGACCTGCGAATACAGTATATTTAAGACCGGCTGATTCAGGAGCGTTAACATAATATGGGGTATGGAGCACATTAAAATCCGGTACTAGGACAAGGTCGTAAGTCCCAGGTGTTAGTCTACTTATCTTGAAAGAGCCATCAGGTTTTGCGTACGCAACTCCCCCATATTCTCCCCCTCGCTCTTCTGCGCAAATCACACAAGGAACATCAGATGGTATGACTCTGCCCGATATCGAACCAACAAGTGTATCACTACCAGCTGTCTTATACACAGAGTTGGCATGAGTATGAATTTTTGAAACTATGATGCATATAACCACAATAGTATAAATTATCAGTCTTTGCGTTCTCATCCTGAGCTCTCCTTTCCTTATTTTGTCTTTCGCTTAGATTGTTTGGCTGAACGTGCGGGGAACGCAAAACGCAAGACACGACTCCAAAGACCTTCCAATTTCTCGAGGAAAGTCGACAAACAATCCGTACCCTGGCCCTCTGCGGGTCTATCAACTATGGGATTTTATCAGGCGCGAATTCGCTTGGTGTCCCGAATTACCCCCAATTGTTGATACGTTATCTGGCGGAGCGCTGTCAAGAACCATCTCGTTTGTCGGCGAAAAAGAATTACCTCAGGCGCACGGCTGCGAAACAATGATTGCTCTGTCTGGGGGCCACCTGGCCCGACGGATCGACAAATTCTGGCTTCCAAGGAAGTCCTCAAAAAATTGCCTTGACCGAGCCACTTTGAACAATGTAGTCAAGAGGAAGATTATGCTTTGCTTGGCCTGCGCTCAAAGAACTGCGTTCACACGAGCGAGAAGACAAAGGGAGCACATCAGGCGGCTGTGCTGCAGTCGGGTAACGGCGTCGCTGTGCAGGCATGACGGAAACCAGAGGAGATCAAAACTATGCGAACGATAAAGGCATCCGAAATAACCGAGGCAGTCAAGAAACTCTGCATCGAGGCTGCCTATTTTCTGAATCAGGAGATGATGACTGCTTTCAAGAAGGCGCAGGAGTCTGAAGAATCTCCGATCAGCAAGGCGATCTTTGGCGAGCTGATTGAGAATGCCGAGATCGCAAAGACAGAGATGATCCCATATTGCCAAGATACCGGCTTTGCGGTGTTTTTTATTGAGCTGGGCCAGGGCGTTCGCATCGAAGATGGCTTGCTCACAGATGCCATCAATGAAGGGGTACGACAGGGATATAAGGAGGGATACCTGCGCAATTCCATTTGTGACCCCTTCACCCGCAAGAACACCGGCGACAATACACCAGCGATTATTCACCTCGATCTTGTCGAGGGCGATAAGATAAAAATTGTCTTCGACGCTAAAGGTGGGGGAAGTGAAAACATGAGCCGGGTCACCATGCTCAAGCCCTCTGACGGCATCGAAGGGATTAAACGGTTCGTGATCCAGCGGTGTCTGGAAGCAGGGGGTAATCCCTGTCCGCCGATTGTAGTTGGCGTAGGCATCGGCGGGACTTTTGAAACAGCCGCTATTCTTGCCAAGAAGGCGCTTCTGAAACCTCTGGAGCAAGAAAATGAAGAACCGGTGCTCGCCCAGCTGGAGCAAGACCTCTTAACAGAAATCAACAAAACCGGGCATGGCGCTCAGGGCCTTGGTGGGCGCAACTTCTGCCTCAGCGTTAAGGTGATCAGGCATCCGTGTCACATTGCCAGCCTGCCAGTAGCGGTAAATATTGATTGCCATGCACACCGTCATAAGGAGACTATCCTGTAAGCATGCGAAATCACGGGCAGGGATGCCCGTGCCACTGTGATGGTATCCTGTAACATGAATAAGGAATCCAAGACCATTAAAATGAAAGCTGGTGGCACAGGCATCCTTAATAGCAGGTAGCATAGGCATCTTTAAAAGCCGGTGGCACAGGCATCCTTGCCTGTGCAATCCAACAGAAAACCAATAGGATGCGAGCCTTTTTTCCCAGGATCACAAAGACAAAAATGCTGGAGAGAAACCCATGATAGAACCCAAAATTCTGACACTTCCATTGACCGATGAAGTCATTGCAAAACTTCGAGCCGGCGATCGCGTCTTAATTACAGGCACTATATATACCGCGCGCGATGCAGCTCATGCGCGTCTGGTGAAAGCCTTAGACGCTGGCCAGGATCTCCCATTCCCCCTCCAAGGGCAGATCATCTACTTTGTTGGCCCGACACCAGCGCGACCCGGTCAGATCATTGGTGCCGCTGGGCCCACGACTTCATATCGTATGGATGCCTATTCTCCCCGGCTGCTGGAAAAGGGTCTTAAAGGAATGATTGGGAAGGGGCCGAGATCCCAGAGCGTCAAAGACGCAATGGTAAAGCACAAAGCCGTGTATCTGGCTGCCACTGGGGGTGCTGCTGCACTACTATCAAAAAGAATCAAGTCGGCTGAAGTCATTGCCTACGAGGAGCTCGGGCCGGAAGCTATCCGAAAACTCGAGGTCGAGAAATTCCCCGCTATTGTAATCAACGACATCCATGGCGGCGACCTGTACGAATCCGCTCGCTCCAAATATGCTCTTAAATCAGATTATTTTTAAGCTATCCGCCAGGATGTGCACTCGCTGCTATCGGGTGCCCGTTTGTCAAGGCTTTGCTCAAATCATCGCTTTATCTTCGCGAATAATCCCCAATTTTGCAGTTGGATGAAGGCAAATAGATTCTTAAGGATGCTGACCGAGCCGCATGTGATACTACGGGAACACTTGAACGGCTCTTGAATGAATCACCAAATGGTGATCAACTGGGGAGGCGATTTCATTCGCCCATAACTAAAGGTTTAGGAGGGGAGCGCGAGGGGTAATCCGCCGCGGCGGATTCCCCTCGCATTAGCATAGTATTTTTTCCATGCAAAATCCGAAATTATTTTCTCAGAGGTGTGATATGAAAATCAAAACCGAAACAATCTCGCTTTCAACAAAGGGATTCACTGACATGGTTGATTTGACCGGCAGGTTAGAAAAGCTGGTAAAGACCGCTAAGATGACCGAGGGGCAGATGACCGTTTTTATCCCTGGGTCAACGGGCGGCGTGACCACCATCGAGTATGAGCCAGGCTTGCAGCAGGATCTTCCTGAGATGCTCGAGAAGATTGCACCCATGAATGCGCCGTATCTTCATAATGAAACCTGGCAAGATGGCAATGGCGCGTCGCACCTGCGCTCAGCGCTGATTGGCCCCTCATTGACCATTCCATTTACGAAGGCGCGCTTGACCCTGGGCACGTGGCAGCAGGTGATCCTGCTTGACTTTGATAATCGCCCCCGCGACCGCACAGTGATTGTGCAACTCATTGGTGAGTGAGCATTCGTGTTTCAACAACTGTAGATGAACAGAGAGCTGGCCATCGTGGTGAGTTTGGTAGTCTGCCCCTAAAATTTACTAAAATTTAAGGCTGGTCGTGGTGGCAGGTAAAGCTTCGCCATTCTAATGGCGAAAAACGAGGAGGAATGTATGTTCATCCTGAAAAAGCATCATTCTCATTTCCATTCGGTCACCCGTATTGTGGTGCTGTGTTGTCTTTTACTGAGTGTTGGCAACAATGTTTTTTCTGAAATTCCTTTGCCAACACCGATTCCGAACAATCCGGAGTATCTTGTCCGTCTCATTTATCTCATTCCTACAGATCGGTTGCTGGACTATACTCATTATCCGAACTGCCCAGAGTACTTTGCCAAGGTCGACGACGCAACAGCACGAATTCGAACGGCACTCGAGACAATCAACGACTTCACCGACTGGCAAATTAACGACATATTCACTATTCCATATCCGCCAGGCTGTCGGATGAATTTTGAGCGAGAAAACAACGGTACGGGACCGATCAGGATCCTTATCGTGCACGGTACCAGGGTGACCGAGGGTTCGGCAGGCTACTGGGGTGACGCAGCAGGACTTAATGGAGCAGTCCTGTACGGCCGTGCGGTTGAAGACGTCCTTTCATACAGCAAGCTGCCGGAAAAGACCCGGACCACATGTTATCTTCTTGTTCCCGACGTTGCGGTATGGGACAATTCCCTTCCGGGTTTTCGTGGGTATATAGGGCTTGGTCAATCAGTATATTCGAATTCAAACGGATGGGGAGGCGTGGCAATGATTACGGCCGGTATACTGGCTTTCTTCCCTCCGGACACCGGAGATCCTGTGACCCGAAAACTTGCCCTGGAAAATTCGCTCAGTTCTACCACCCAACAGATTGTGGTTCCAAATCCATACTCGGGAACACCCGAAACGTGGAGTTTTGTCGGACTGCCATCGGATACACTTGGCAAAGGTACGAGCACTTACCATGGAGTGCTTGCTCATGAAATGCAGCATATGTTTGGTGTCGGACACGGAGGGCTGAACCAGCTCCCCGCCAACAGTGATCTTATGGGCGGTGGCTATTACCTTTTCGGGCACACAGTAAGTGAGATGTACGGTTTTAATGATCAGGCGTATCCCTATGACCCGCCCGGAACCGTGGTGCACCTTAACATCCCTGCGTTGGGTGAAATCTACTCGCATTATCTTGCGCACAGTCCCTATTATTCCTCTTCCACAAATACGGATAAAACCGATCCTTTCTGTGCATTCGGATACCCTCCCTATGGATACGTCTGGCCAGAGTCGCCGCCTGACCTTCTGTCAATGCGCGCCATAGAGGAACCTGCTGGAAGCGGACTCGATGCGGCTTATTTGTTCACGGGTATTGACCTGTGGGATGGGCTGGTCTTCTCCGATACCGGAAGGACAGAACCGTGTCGGATTGTGTTTTCCCGGGCTCCCTGTTATTCGTCCTATTTTAGTACAGCAATGCAGCCCGGTCCGAACTTTTTCAACGCTATGGTCACCGACCTTGCCGGTAACACGTATCATGACTCCCTCGGTACATTTAAAATGAAGAAGGATTCCTATGTGAACAACAACACGGTATTTGTGCGACCGCATGATGCGCCACGCGATCTTTTTGCGGAGCTGGGCAGTTATAATAACGCCTATGATTCCATCCAGAACGCGATCGACACGTTACATGCTGCAGGGTCTGGTACTGTGTTTGTCATGAACGGTACCTATCCCATTTCTACCTCCATTCTCCCGAAACCCAACATCAACCTGGTGGGTGAGAGTGTGGGAAACGTCATACTGGATGGGCAGGACAACAGTGCGCTCAATATCATGATGGTAAATGACGCAACCAACGCAAATTTCAGCAATACTCAGTTCCAGATGACGTGCATTTCCAACCTCACGTTTGCAAATGCACGTGCGGGGATTTATAAAACCGGTACTTTCAATACGTACAATTTCGCCATCACCAATTGTCTGTTCTACAACCTTAGCTACAACGCTCTGCACCTGGCAAACCTGGACCTGAACGTTCGCATCATGCAGAACAGTGTGATTGACTGTCAATCCGGCATCTATCTCGCTAACTACCCCAATCGTGCTGATGCACAGAGCATTGTGGACAACCCTGATTACCGGTTCGAGTTGAGGAACAACATGGTGGTGAACAGAAGCGGAACGGGCACCACCGGAATTGAGATATCCAACATACAAGGATTGCGGATAAAAGGCCGATCAGGCTGGAACAACAGCCATGGATATCTCACGAATTTCAATGGTACGGACAATTATACCACTCTGCGGTTTCCTGGTGAAACATCTCAACCTGTTTCATTCATGCTCACTCATCCCTTTGACTTCGGCTTGCAGCCAGGTTCACGTGGCGCCGGAGAGGGTGACCCGTTGACTGGTAATACGGACGGCAGCCGGCGGGATATCGGCGCGTTTATCAATACATCTGGCTCCACAGCTGCCTCCTGTTGGATGATTTATTACTGATCAACTGTGTAGGGTTGCTGATGATCATTCACAAAGATTTGTCTTGGTGGATTCTGGTTGACTTTGACAACTGCCCCCGCGACCGCACGGTGATTGTTCAACTGATCGGCGATTAATCCCTTGATTTTGGAGGAAGGGCAGCTAAATTGACGACAGTGGGTGGATAAAGAATTGAGAAAGAAGTCTCTATTGCGAGGGAGGCTGCGCAGAAGGGGCTTCGATGGCCACAATGGCAATATTGGCGCGCTTGGCAAGCGCCAGCGACTCATCACGGTCAAAAAAGAGCGTCTCCCCTGCGCTGACCGCTAGCGCAGAGGCTCCGGCTTTCTCCATGTATTTAATGGTACGCAGGCCTACAGTCGGAATATCAAATCGAAAATCCTGTTGCGGCTTGCTCACCTTAATCACCACTGTTCCCAGTCCACCTAATTCCCCACCCCGTTCTATGGCCTTGTCCGTCCCTTCGATTCCCTCCACAGCCACCACGATCTGATCCTTAACAATGATTGTCTGGCCTATGTCCAGACGGGCAACGTCGCGAGCAATGGGAAAGCCAAACTGGACGTCCTTCTCCTCATCTGGCGTTAGCTGGCGCTCGGGGGTCAATAACCCAGCTGCAGGCATGCATGGTTTAAGGAACAGCGAGGAATCGAGAACCTGTATCTTTTCGCGTTCCAGCTCGGCCGCAATAACACCAAGAATCGAATTCGCCTTCTTATCCTGCAGTGCCATGAGAATGCGTTTGCTGCGCTCATCGAACTGGATATTCTGGAACAGGGCCGCGTGCGGCACTCTACCAGCCATAACTACATGGCTTAGCTGATGCTCATGAAACAGCCCAACCATGGTATCAAATTGTCCGAGTTCCAGCCAGAACGTCTTCTCCGCATACTGCTCAAGGGCTGGCGGCGTTACCCCTTTGATTGCAAAAGCCACAATAGGGATTTTCTGGCTTCGTGCGGCCTTAGCTACTAAGAATGGGAATTGGCCTTCCCCGGCAATAAGACCCAGTGTATGAATCTCCATCATTCTTTCTTGCTCCACAGTAATTATCGCTCAGCGTTAAGGGCATGCAGCAGCGCAGCCCTACAGGGCAATCGCCCTTGCAAACCTATTGTCAACATGCCCACCTACTTCCCAATGGCAAACGTTATCCCTGCCTGCGCCACGAGCGTCTCGCCTACAAACGCCTTTGCAGCCACCTTCCCCGCCGATTTCCGCGCACTCACGATTTCAATCTCAATGCGCAGCTGGTCGCCGGGTTCTACCGGTTTCCGAAACTTCGCTTTGTCCACACCCATCAGGTATGCAATCTTCCCGCGATTCTCTGGTGTGCCTAACACAACGACAGCGCCGACCTGCGCCATTGCCTCGATTATGAGCACGCCGGGCATAATGGGACGTTGAGGAAAATGGCCTTGGAAAAAAGGTTCATTAATAGTCACATTCTTAATGCCCACAATGCGCTTGCCTTCCTCCAGCTCAATAATCCGGTCAACCATCAGAAATGGAAACCTATGCGGGAGGCACTCGAGAATCTTGTTGATGTCAAACACCGGCGGACGATTCGTGGTGTTCATAATCCTGGTGGCATCCTTTCGTAAGAATTTCACAAAATTGATATTAGCGGCATGGCCGCTTTTTGATGCTAGAATATGGCCCTTAATTGGACATCCTAACAGGTACAGGTCGCCGAGAATATCCAGCACTTTATGGCGCACAATCTCATCATCGAAGCGCAGCCGCTCATTAAGAATGGTCGTTTCTCCAATAACGACAGCGGACTTCAAACTACCCCCGCGAATCAGGCCTTGCTGTTGGAGCTCTTCGACCTCATGCAGAAAACAGAAGGTACGTGCAGGGGCGATCTCGTGATGAAATGTGTCGCGCTCGATGACAAAATTAACCGCCTGACTACCGATAAGCGGATTCGCAAAATCAGCAAAGAACGAAATGATCAGCTGCTCGGAAGGCAGCGCCGTAATTTCAATGCCATTCTCTGCAAAAACGATTGGCTTGTCAATGACATAGTACCTTCGGGCAGCAGTTTGCTCAACAATGCCGGCCTCGAGCAGCGTTTCGACAAACGGCAGGGCACTGCCATCAGCAAAAGGCGGCTCGCTCCTATTCACTTCGACCACAATGTTATCAATACCCAATCCAAGAAATGTCGCCAGCAGATGCTCCACCGTATAAACACGCACACCTTGCGCATTGCCAATTGTGGTGCGCCGATAAATATCGGTCGGGATGACGTGCGCAATTGTGGCGGGAATCTCGGGGCAGTCTGGCAGATCCGTACGTTTGAACCGCACCCCGGTGTTCTCAGGAGCAGGACAGAAAGTTACAATGCTCTCTGCGCCTGTATGAAGACCCTTGCCCCGAAAACTCACGGGCCGTGCAATGGTCCGTTGATGTACTCCGTCTGTCATCGTTGTGCGAAAACTCCCTGAATCGTTCCCGACCGGTAGATTCTACGGCTCATATACGAAAAAATCTTCACCCTGCCAGGCTAACCAGCAGTGCAGCGACTTGCTATTTTTTATTCTCTTTCATTTCTCGTTCGACAGATGGAGACGTAGGCATATCAGCCGCTGTCGTATCCAGCCGCAGGATTACCTTGGGTGTCAGGTCGTGGGCTGGATTTCCGTAGAGCACGACATCGCTTCGAACTACCAGATCATAGCCTTCCGCCTTACCAATATTCTCTATGGCCTTCATAATTCTGTTGAATGTTGGCTCGATGAACTCTTTTTCCGACTTTCGCAGCGCCTTGCCAAGCTGGTATTCCAGATCGTCAATCTGCGATGCAAGCACCTGAAGTGCTTTTTTGCGCTGTTCGACTTGCTCGGCCGTCAAAATCGTCTTCTGCAGCTCAAGTGCCGCCTCGAGGCGTTTATGCTCCTCTCGCTTCTGTTCAATGACCTCCTGCTGGCTACGCAACTCCTGCTCCAGGCGGTCTGCGGTCTTGCGAATTGTCCGCGACAGCTCAGCCACACGATCGAGATCAACATAGCCGACTTTGAACTGACTTTCTCCCGCCACAACAATTGCGGCACAGGTCCACACAATAAAGCACACAACCGAGAATTTTGCTCGTATCATTGCTCTCCCAATCCGAGATCTCCTGGTGTGATAAAAAAACGCAAGTAATCCTGGGGGATCAAAACTTTGAACCCCCACAAGCCGAGCATGTTAAAATGTTGATCCAATCTTGAAATGAACCAGCCGCGTGTCATCATCATCGTCCTTGAGGATGGCTTTAGCAAAATCCAGGCTGAGACGCAAGACAGGAAATTCCAAGCGAATGCCGAGTCCGGCACTCAGACGCAAGGAATCGAGGTCAAAAGCGTCGCGCGCCAATGTCCCAGCATCAACAAACACTACGCCCTTGAGGGCCTTATAGATTGGATAACGCAGCTCGTTCTGCACCAGCAGCTTCGTTGAACCGCCAATTGCCATGTCGTCCTCGCCCGGATCCTTTGGGCCAGCCCCGCGAAACCGAAAACCGCGCAGATCCTTTGTGCCCCCGAGGAAAAACCGCTCCGTGATCCCTACCTTCTCCGCATCGTACGGCAGCATCGCTGCTTCAAGATTCAAAGCGTACACCACATCCCCATACACTTTCCAGTACCACGCATAAGAGCCCATAATCTTAGCCACAAGCCCATCCGCGTAGCCCACCTCGATACCGGCCGTACGACGATAGCCCTTGCTCGGCCAGAAGATATCATCGCGATGGTCGTCAACCAGTCGAAACCGCACTGTGCCCAAGGGGTACCTGTCAAGCTCTTCCACCACGTCATCATCAATGTGACTAAACCGGGCATAGCCAGCGCGCAGGCGTAAATACGCCCGCAAATACTCATCCAGCGGCCGACCCAATTCTACCGATGAACCGTAGATATCCTCGTCATACGCACGACGATCATGGGTGTCTCTATAAGCATCAATCCGAAACGAGGTGATGGTATTGCGGAAATAGCGATCCAGATACCCTGTGTAAAACGATGAGGCACGCGTGCCCAGCAGTATAGATAACCGAAAATCCCGCGCATCACCAAACAGATTGCGCTCAGCGTAGCTACCCCTGATAAACGCCCCTGTCATATCGCCATAGCCTACGTCAAAGAGCAAACTTCCTGTAGGCCCCTCCTTAATGCTGACAACCACGTCGCGGACAGTCGGTGAGTCAGTCGGCTCCCGCTGGATCGTGACATCATCGAAAATCCGCAAATTCCTCAGCCGCTCCCGCGTACGAACTTCCTCAAACCGCCGATAAACTGCTGCGGGCTTTAAAAGAATCTCTCGCCGTATTGCTTCGTCCGATATAGGCGGCGCGATTTTGCCGTACAAGCGGTCAATAAAGCCCAACTCCTCGCCAAACTCAAATACCTGGCGCTCAAGCTTCACCTTGCCAACGTAAACTCGGTCGTGCTCAGTCAGGCTCAGTACGATATCCACAGTTCCCTGCGCTACGTTCTTTTCAATATCATATGTCACTTCGAGATCAATATAGCCTTCGTCAGCGTATAGATAGTACACCTTCTCAAGGGCTTTGCCGAACTTCACAAGGTTAAAAAAACGCCCCTGAAGTCTGCGAAACACATGTGCGAGTTCGGCGGGCGTGAAGATCGTTGCGTTCTTGACGCCAAATTGACCAACCCGGTACCGCGTCCCTTCGTTAATCTTAACTATCGGGCAGATCCAGCTCTTTTTCTCATTGTAAATCGGCTCGGCTCCAATCACCTGTACATCCAGAAAGCCCTTTGACCTGTAAAGCATCCGGATGCTCTCCAGGTCATCCTGGAACGTTTCATAGTCGAAGTATTTCTTGAAAAATGCCCACGAGCCGCGATTCATCATGCGCCATCGCAATCGCCACCCGGATATCTTCTTATTGCCGCGGAAAATAACGTCCTTGATGAGAATTTTTGTCCCCTCATCAATAATCACTCGAACGTCCAGCTTCCCGTCGCTGCGCTCTGCCGTTTCCACCCAAACCCGAATCTGATAGAAACCGGCACTGCGATACATCTCCTCCACAGATTGCTGAATCTCACGCACTGCCTGGGTCTGCCAGAGCTTCCCCTCTCTCAGCGGTATCAAGGCGTGCACCCGTGCCGTCGAAATTTTCTTAGCTCCAACAATACTGATCTTGCCAACAATCGGGTTTTCCTTGACCGTAAAGATTACCTTTAACCCATCCTCGTACGGTTCAGTATACGCTGAAAGTGAGGCAGATTGAAAGTACCCAAGCCTGTTGATGGCTTTCACGTCTTCGCTGCGCTTGACCGGATCGTACACGTCTCCCACGCGGATCGTCAGAACACCCATTACTTTTCCCTGCTCTACCGTCTCCAATCCTTGAATCTCAATAGCTCGCACAATCGGAGATAATTGTGATGCGGCCTTCGCCGGGACGCAGAGAAGAAAAAAGAGATAAACTGTACAAACCAACGCTTCACTGATTTTCATCGACTGGAACCCTGCTCCTGGACGGCCTTCATCCGAAAACCGTCGGCAAAATCACAGCATCCGTAACTTCCTATAGCCACCTGGAATACGAATAGCATACGGAATGTTTGTGCTTGCTTCGGAAGAGAAATCTCACGACCACATGAATCTTCTCAGCGATAGTGCTCGTGACACACCTTGCATACCTTTTCGATCTCGGCTATTGCCGGTTGTATCTCAGAATCCTCCCCGCTCTTCAGCACAGCAAGAAAATCCGTGGCACGTGCACCCAATGAGCTAGCATGCTCTGCAAAATGATCGTCTTTGCGAAACTGCTCGCTTTTTACCACCTCAGCCAGATTGACCAGCCACTCGGCTGATTCAGTCTGTACCGCCTCATCCGAACTGTTAAGATTCTTCATTGTCGAACCGATCTCACCCATAACATCCGATAGTTTCTCGAATCTCAACGTCTCGGTCTCGGAAACTGACGGAGGCACCACTGAGACCTCTGGCTCTTGCCCTTCAGGCGTGCCGGACTGAGAGCAAGCCAGGCATCCCAGCAGCGCATAAAATATTCCCGCGTTAATCCAGCGTGCCATCCTCTAACCTCCCTCTGTCTATGCTGAGCTGGTTTCCCAGCCAAACATGAACAAATCTGACGTACAACTGGTGCTACGTGTCTTGTACAACTCGTTGTATTCACGTCACACACCAAGATCAAAATATCAATAAATTTCTTGACAACGAAAAGCCCTGTACCGAAGGTCTTTTTTGCATAGAGACAGCGCAAGCACGGAGCGGAACTGAGGAAGATGCGGAAGGACAATCATCCACGCTTTATTTTCCGGGATCTTGGACTTCAGGAGTATCAGGTTACCTGGAATTTGCAGAAGTCACTCGTTGCCGCGCGGGCACAAAACGTCGTGCCCGACACCATTCTCCTGGTTGAACATCCACCGGTCTTCACCTTTGGCAGAACCGCCTCGCAAGAACAATTCACCGTGCCGTATGAGCATGAATCTGCTTGTGCCGGTGGTATTCCAGTGGTTCACATTGATCGCGGCGGAGGGGTCACGTACCACGGCCCTGGCCAATCAGTGATCTATCCGATTATTGCCTTGAAAATTCGCGAGCAGCGACTCCACTGGCTGCTGCGCTGTTACGAGGAAATTGCAATCAAGACACTTCAATGTTTCGCTGTCCCGGCAATGAGAGAACCTGGCAAAACCGGCGTCTGGTCCCCACAAGGGAAAATTGGTTCCATTGGCATCGGCATCAAACACTGGATCACGTATCATGGCATCGCGGTTAATATCAAAGCAAACCTAAGAGATTTTGACCTCATTCATCCTTGCGGGCTAAAGGGATGCCAGATGGTAAATGCAGCATCATTTTGCAATGAGAAAATCAGCGTTAACGATTTTAATAATGCACTCAAAACCACATTCGAACATGTTTGGAACGAATTCTGGGACGCAGCAGCTCACATGCCTGTGACGACGAACGAAAAAAAATCGGCCGCACATACCCATACATCACGGCTGCATGCTCAACAATCATGATGCGTTCACTATTCCCAGCCCACGTAAAAAAACGCCTCGCCCCTGCAGGTCTGGCTCCTCAGGTACGCCAGATTCTGGCCCATTATCATATTGAGACGGTGTGCCAGAACGCCCGCTGCCCGAACCAAAGCGAGTGTTTTGCCAGAGGCACGGCCACGTTCATGATCCTGGGCAACATCTGCACACGTACGTGCCGCTTCTGTGCCGTAAGAAAGGGACTACCGCTGCCCGTAAATCCGAACGAACCGAAGGCACTTGCAGAGGCCGCAAGGCACCTCGGATTGTGCCACGTCGTCATCACGTCCGTGACGCGCGATGATTTGATGCTGGGTGGAGCACCACATTTTGCTCGCTGCATTCTGGCGTTAAGACGCCTGCATCCGAGCTGCACCATCGAGGTCCTCACGCCGGATTTTCAGGGATCTGTAGAAGCGCTTCTAACAATTGTGCAGGCGCATCCCGACGTCTTCAATCACAACGTTGAGACTGTGCCGCGGCTATATCCTCAGATCCGGCCCGAGGCGCAATATCAACGCTCGCTAAACCTACTGCGAACGGTCAAGGAGCTTGAACCGACGATCTTCACAAAATCCGGCATCATGGTTGGCCTGGGCGAGACACCCGACGAGGTATTTGCGGTTCTGGATGATCTCCGTGCTCACGACTGCGATTTCGTGACAATTGGCCAGTATCTCGCCCCATCCAATGCCCATCATCCCGTGCATCGCTTTGCTCCTCCTGACGAGTTCACTGAATATGCACGGTATGCTCGCCAGAGAGGCTTTCGCCATGTTGCCTCTGGCGTATTTGTCCGATCCTCTTATCATGCCGAAGATGCGCTGAAGGATCTAGTCAAAAACAAGCTTGACTGACAAATTGCCTGACATTTATATACAATTCCTTGCACGTAGGAACTTCCTGAATGATACACAGAATACTTCGATGGTACTCAGCAATATCATGGTACTCTCAGAAGGAGAATCTCCATGGCCTATGAAGTTCGACTTCCCAATCTTGGCGATGAAGTAACAAAGGCCACCGTACAATTCTGGCATCTGGAAGAAGGCGATAGCGCACAAGAAGGGGATGACCTGGTAGAGATGGCGACTGACAAGGCTGTATTTAACGTTCCGTCCCCTGTAAACGGCATGATTAAAGAAATTGTGGCCGACGAAGGTGATACCGTAGAAGTTGGCGGACTTCTGGCAATTATTGAGGAACAGACATGACCGTTCTCATCGTTGGATCCATCGCTCTTGACAGCGTGAAGACGCCATTTGGAGAGGTAAAAGGCGTACTCGGCGGGTCTGCTACGTATTCATCTATTGCAGCATCCTTCTTCGTTCCTGTCCGCATGGTTGGAATAGTTGGAAACGATTTCCCACGGCGCTACGTGTCGCTGTTCAAAAAACGCGGCATTGACATTGAGGGACTCCAGATTGTGCGTAATGCCAAGACCTTCCAATGGGCTGGACACTATGAATACGATATGAACCAGCTGCACACATTGGCAACGTGCGTGAATGTCTTTGAACACTTCAGGCCCACCTTACCACAGCACTATCGCCAAACCCCCTTAGTCTTTCTTGCCAACATTGATCCCGAATTGCAGCTGGAGGTGCTGGATCAAGTTGAGCGACCTCGATTGGTTTTGTGCGACTCCATGAAATTTTGGATCGAAGGGAAACGCGATGCCTTGCTCGAGGTATTGAAGCGCGTTGACATTGTACTGCTCAATGATTCGGAAGCACGCCAGCTTTGCGACACAACAAATCTCCAGAAGGCCGCCAGAATGCTCCTCAAGATGGGCCCACGCCGCGTCGTGATTAAGAAGGGTGAACACGGTTGCCTGATGTTTGGCCATGATACATTCTTCGCAGCTCCCGCCTTTCCTCTGGAGCATGTCAAAGACCCAACGGGTGCAGGTGATACCTTCGCTGGCGGCTTCATTGGGTGGCTGGCTCGCTCGCAGCGGCCCACTGAAATCCGGCTGCGCCAGGCCGTGATCGTCGGAAGCACCCTGGCCTCTTTTACTGTAGAAGACTTTAGCGTTAAGAAACTCGTCAAGCTCACTCCAGATGTAATCCAGCGGCGCTGTGAAGGCCTGAAGACCGCCTCGCATTTCCGCAAAATCTGCGTCTAATCTGAACAGGGTGGACGACTGCATACGTCTCCTAATGAAGGATCTTTCGGTCATGAGAAAACAAATTTCTATCGGACTAATTGGCTTCGGCAATATTGGCACTGGCGTGGTTAACGCGCTCAATGTCAATCGCAATACAATCACCGAGCGGGTGCCACATCCTCTTCGGGTCACTCGCATTGCGGATCTCGACATCAAGACACCGCGTAACGCCAAGTACGACCCTGCCATCCTGACGACCAACGCCGACGGTATTTTGGAAGATCCGAACATTGACGTTGTCATCGAGCTTATTCCAGGACTTGAGCCAGCCCGTACCTATATCGAAAAGGCGCTACGAAATCACAAGCACGTCGTTACGGCCAACAAGGCACTCATTGCGGCACACGGCACTGAACTGCTCGCCCTGGCAAAAAACCAACGCGTGGGGCTCCTGTATGAGGCAAGCGTAGGGGCGGGAATCCCTATCATTCGCTCGCTGCACCGCGGCCTTGCGGCCAATCAATTCCGCGCCGTTGTCGGCATCATTAATGGCACGGCCAATTTCATCCTGACCAGCATGGCCGAGCACGGCAAGTCCTTTCATGAAGCCTTGCTTGAAGCACAGCGCCTTGGATACGCAGAGGCCGACCCTACGCTCGACATTGAGGGGATAGACACAGCTCACAAAATCACTATCCTGGCCTCTCTCGTCTTTGGCCAGGATCTGCGTTTTAATGACGTATATGTAGAAGGTATCACAAGCCTGATGCCAGCTGATTTCATTTACGCTGCGGAACTTGGCTATAGTATTAAACTCCTTGGCATCGCCAGGAAACACCCCGATGAGCGCGTGGAACTGCGTGTTCACCCTGCCCTGGTTCCGAAAACATCGCTTCTGTCCGCAGTATCTGGCGTCTTCAATGGGATCATGGTTGAGGGCGAGCCCGTGGGCATCCAGATGTTTTACGGCAAAGGTGCAGGACCCGGGTCGACCTCCAGCGCCATTATCAGCGACCTGATGGTTATTGCTTCGGGCATCGAATACGGAGGATTGGAAAGGGAGAATCCACTAACGATCCCTGTTGGCGTCAAGCACCTGAAGCCTATGAACGATCTCGAGACTCCTTACTACCTACGCTTTTCAGTGCTGGACAAGCCGGGCACGATGGCAAAACTCAGCACCCTCCTGGGAGCAAGAAATATCAGCATCGCATCAATGATTCAGAA
Source organism: Candidatus Sumerlaeota bacterium (assembly GCA_030613245.1). Classification (GTDB taxonomy): domain Bacteria; phylum Sumerlaeota; class Sumerlaeia; order MWCT01; family JAUWMI01; genus JAUWMI01. The sequence goes on along the minus strand of JAUWMI010000001.1, from coordinate 176,580 downwards.
AACGCTGAAACCCGGGGATTTTGCCACCCTGATCATCGTTACACACGCGGCCTGCGAAGCCTCACTCCAGACCGCTCTCGCCGAAATTGCCCGGCTCGACATCTGCAACGAGAAACCCTTGCTCCTGCGTGTTGAAGAACAGTCTTGAGTCTCATCTTTGACTGCAGCGGACAATTCTGTTTCCCACCATTACAAGACAAGATCGCCCTGCTCGTCATACTACCACGATCACGCAAACTGAAACGGACTGCCTGCCGGGTATGTCCAGGATGGGGTACGTTTCCTCTGCAGCTAGGGCAATGGGGGAAGATCGAGAGATTGAATTGAAACGGAATCAAGTGCTACAGTAGCCGAGGGGCTATCCTGGGGGGTGAAATTCATCAGATCAAACGCGGCAATGGGGCGATTGAAAAGATGATATCGCTACTAATTTTCTCCGCTGAAAGGTTACGGTGCTGCGCGACGTGAAAGAGCCTCGATCATTGCTCGCTCGAGGATCAGCCTCCCACTGGGTGCATCATCTGGTGAGAAGTTGAGTATGTCGAATGAGACGGACAGCTCTTCACCAATACAGTTCGCTGGGCGCAAGAGATAAAAAGCAATCGCCTAAAAATAGAAAAAGCAGGTAGAAGACGTGACGTGTATCTTCTGCCTGCCTATGCTGGGTATTCCGCGGCTCGCTCAATTATTGCAGAATATCCATCAAGGAATCTCGACATAATCAATCGCAACGCTGTCCATGTATATGGTCCCACCCTTCGCCGCGTCGAAGTCAAGCATATCAATCACGACGATGAACCCATCCTGTCCTGACGTTGGTGAGCCGGGCAGAGTTGGGGTTTCGAAGTAGACGTCGTAGTCAGTACCACTGACTGTCGGCATTGCGCCTGGGCCGACAGCGGTCTGGCTGTTGAGCTCCATGGTCTGCGTCATCTGGCCATCTTCATTCTGGCAACGCAGTCTGACCTGTGGCATGTCGTTTCGGGCCGCGTCACTCGCGCATCTCAGAGTGTATGACGCCCGATAGAGCTTATCCGCCACATAGGTCAGCTTATTTGCTGTCCCGCTAGACTGCCACCATCCAAAATTGCTCGAGTTAGTCAAGCCAGACGAAATGGAGAGCGTGCCAGTTCCAGCACCGCCTGACGTGACTGGACCGTAGCCAACGTTTGTCACGAATCCCCAGTTGGAAAAGTCAGTTGAAGAGGTATACGTCTTTACCGCTGTGCCAACTGCTGGATCCGGGAACCTCTCCACTGTAACCTGATCCACATAGTGTGCCCCATACTGCGATGTGCTGAAATCAAGCATATCAAAGGCAACACCCATATTGCCAGTCAAGATCGGCGCAAAGTAGCAGGAGTATTCTTTAGTTGTTGGATCAGTTGGCAATGAGTTGGTGTAAGGAGCTGATGCGTTCACGACGTGCGATGCGGACTCGAGAGATTGATCCTGGATCCATCGCATGCGGAACTGCGGATTCTGAGAAGCCGTGGCTTGACTGGAGGAGACCAGGAACGTGGCCCTGTACACATTACTCGCCACGTAAGCAATCTCCGCGGGCCCGTTCCAGAACCCAACACGGTGCGTTGCATCACTTGCTGAACTGATGCCTAGCCGACTACCAGTATAGCTGGACGATGCCGGGTAGAAGTACGGCGGAGCATTTAGCCCCAGGAATGTCCAGCCTTCAACATCTGTATCAAACGTATACTGCTTGACGGGTATAACTGGTGTTGGGGTTGCTGTTGGAGGAGCAGTAGGAGTCGGCGTTGGCGTCGGTGAAGGTGTCGCAGTCGGTGTCGCCGTTGGTGTTCCCGTAGGCGTTGGCGTTGGACTTGGCGTCGGTGTTGGTGTTGGCGTTGGACTCGGTGAAGGCGTTGGTGTCGGAGTTGGTGTAGGTGGTGGATTGGCTTCGTCAATCTCGTCTGCCCCAATATCCGGCGCAACAGCCCCCGAGGGCAAGGGCCGCGAATCTGAGTCAAAGTCATAGGGGACCAGAGCGTGAGCTTCAGCTGATGCAATGGAAGCCGATCCGGGGAGCAGATGATAGTCACCCGTGCCACTGCTCACGTACGCGGGATCGCCGCTGATATTCCCGCTGCCTTCGGCTAATGCGTTGAGACCCGCAATATCCAGAACCCCGGTCTTAAAATCATAATAGACCAATGGCGTATTGTAAAAATTGTTATTATGCACCTCAGCCGGGTTACTCTTTTTATCCTCCTCATAAATCCCATATATATCGGCATGATTCGTGAGATTGTTGCTGGAAATCACCGGGGCACTGTTGCCCACCAGATGCAATACTCCTGTCTGCTGGCCAGCTCCAGAGGGAGTATTGCTATCAAAGGTGTTGTAAAGAAACACCGTTTGTGCAGTATCAATCAGACATGCACTTCCTTGAAGGTCGAGCGAGTTTCCTGAATTATTATAAGTCATCACATTGTTTATAAAATACGAGCCGTCATTCTTAATGGCGCAAACTGCTCCACCGCCAGACCCAACCGGCGCCCCGGGATTCACAGGCGCCTGGTTGAAAGAGATATTATTCGCATCAAATATCGTCTGCTCATCATTATTGAACAAGTAGACTCCACCGCCATTTTCAAGCGCCCTGTTCCCGCGATCCAGAGGTGCGCAACCTGGAGCCAACTCAATCCCAATCAGGTTATTATAACAGTAAAGCGCATCGTTAACCTTGGCGTAGATGGCTCCACCCGCTACCGCGATATTGTCAAACATCCAGTTCTCTTCGATGGTACATACCGATCTGGTAACGTACATTCCACCGCCAAAGCCATTATTCTTTTTGGGGCCCGTCGTCGTGTTGTCTTCAAACACGCTATTCGAAATATTTCCATCCAACGCATCCTCACAATAAATTCCGCCTCCTCCTGTTCCCGCAGCTAAGTTGTTGGAAATGTCGCACTGGGTTATCTCCCCTGCCCATCGTTGAATATAAATACCCCCCCCAGAGTCGCCCGCATAATTATCAATAATAGTGGTCTGAGCAATGGTGACATTTTGCGCTGTATCCGCCTCCAGAAAAATCGCGCCACCATCATCATATGCACGGTTCAAGAAAAAGATACAATTTGCAATTGTCGTGGCTGATACGTTGCAAAAGTAAATGGCCCCACCGTCTGGCGCTACGCCGCCAACCAGTGTCATGTCACTGATAGAAATAGCCGTGCAGGGCGAGGCAGGTGGCCCCTGTGAAACGAAAATCGAACCCATGCCTTCGGCATTAATAATCGTCTTGTCGCTGCCAGCCCCAATGAACGTGACCTCTGTAGTGCGAATATCAATCGGAAAGGTTTCGCCATCCGCGGGCGTGTATTCACCCGCAGGGATTATGATGGTATGAGAAGTGCCAGGATCGCTATTGGCCATAGCGACCGCGGCACTAATTGTCGGATACGGCAATTCCCCGGGCGTCACCTGGAAAGTCGTTGCACGAGCCACCTGCAGGCCAATAAATAGCAACGCTATCACCAAAGATGCTATTGCCCGCCGCACTACTTGACTATGTTCAACTTGTCTCACTATGATGAGCCTTCTGATTCTAATGTGAACCGAATATTAAAAGCGCAAAATCTGTGCCAGAGCAATCAGCACCGATCGTAAATTATTACTGCCTGATTTCTAAGCCTTTTCACTGGTTTTTAAGGCTTTACGCTCAAGGAGGTGATGAACAGCAATAGGTTCAGGCTGGTTCAAGGGGTTTTCGGGAAGGTTTCTGCACATTTTGAGTAAATAGTTACACAAATGTGCTTTCCGTCAATCCTTAAGGGCGCCTAGATTTCTTGCAGGATATTCGGAACAGCAATCGGCTTACGGATGGGAATAGATTCGAGAAAGGTTTGATGCTATATTACTTACGGGTCAAAAGGCGCCAGAATCGCTTGTAGAAAGGGGTACGACTGACCATATGCAGGGCTCTTTCGGCAGGGCGAAAATCTGGGTTGTGTTCAAGCGCCAGTTTGAGCTCCTCCATGGCCTTCTGTCCAAATCCGAGCTTATGATGGCAAAGGCCCATGTGGTACCAGAGGAAAAAATTTCTAATATTTGAAGCGCAGGCCTTCTGGAGATAGGTCAGCGCGCTTGAGTAGGCCTTGCGCTTAAAATATACCATGCCGATGCGCATGGGAGTCTTCCAGTCGTCGAATTCTGCCATTTCCATCGCTTTTTCGAAGCAGAAATGGGCGTTCTTGTTGTCAGCCATCAGCAAGACTTCGCCCCGAGAAATCCACGCAAACATACTCGACCCTTTGCTCAAGGCATAGTCTGAGGTGCCGATGGCACGCCGCATCATTCCTTTGTGGGCATAAATAATCGCGCGCAGGGAAATAAGCGACGGTTCCTCAGGAAAGAGCTGCAACGCGCGGGCCACCCACAAGTCCGCCTCCTTTAGTTGATTCATCTCCAGCAAACAATATATCTGACCAACCCAGGGGTATTTCTGCGAGTTATCCAGCTGGAGTGCCCGCGAGTAAAGCCGCAACGCCTTCTCATATTCCCCATTAAAGAACTGCTCGTCGGCCCGGGCAATATAATACGGAAAATCATAGGCCTCGCTTGTAGGTCGCTCCTTGCCCTCGGCCTTGCGCTCTGGCTTGACAACCACGTTGCGGGTTTTGCCGCGCTCTAGTCGTGAAAATCGTCCCACTATTCTGATCCCATTGAAAAATCAGATTTTCTGAATGTCCGGGTAACTCGCAAGCCGCGCTTTTCTATATACCTCATACCTCGCTTCTCTCAATACATCGGCCAGATTCAGAGACATGCACTGCTTTACGCCCATCGCCGTGTGCGCAGTACAATATCGCCCTCTTCAGTCACTTCCTCTTCCACAATCTGCACACCGCGCCTGTCAAGCTCGCGAGCAATCTTGTGGTGGGCAAATTGCTGAATAAGGTTCCGGGCAAATTCCTCGCCGCGTGCCTTCAGTTCCATGCGCGTGGCAGTCCGAGGGCCGGTCACTTCAATAAAGAACTTACCGCGAACATCTTTGCGAAACGTGAGCACGAAATCCTCTTTCTCGAAGTCCAGGCGTTCCTCGCGTCCTAGCTCTTCGGCCACAACGTCGGCCAGGAACTCATTTATCGCAATCTCCACGCTCCGCAGGTTTTCAAGTTCGCAGCTCAGCTTTCCCTGCAGCCAATCCTTCGCTGAATCCCCAGTCAGCTTGCTATAGCCCAGAAGCCCAGCTGCTGCTGCAATAATTGGCGCAAGTGCAGGCCAGCTCCAACCCAGTATCGGGGTGATAATAATGAACATGAAGATCAACACCACCTGTGAAAATGGGCTGTCAAATCACGGAGGGACAGATTATGAGCTGTTACTACGGGAGGATAAAAACGCCTTCGCGCCCTGGGTCTCTCCCTCCACTCAATAATCCACTTTAAGGCCTATTCCCGTGCAAAGTCAAGCCCTATCATAATTTGACGAACGTGGCTGTCACGCGTGCCACATATTTAACACCTGGGCTCAACTCGACGATACATGGGGAGTCTTGCACTCTCACTCATCTACTTTCGCTGCCAGAACATCGGCACGAACAGGATAAGAATCGAGAAAAGTTCCAGACGACCGATTACCATACATAGCGACAACACCATCTTGCCAATTCCGGGGAAATGGGCATAATGCTCAATCGCACCAACTTTCTCCAGCCCTGGGCCAATATTATTCAATGTGGCAGCCACGGCGCTGACCGCGGTCACCAAATCTAGGCCCATGGCCAAAATGACAAGCGACGCAATTATGAAAATCAGGATGAAAATAAAGAAGAAGCTCAGCGTTGCCAGAATTACCTCATCCTCCACCACTACTCCACCGAAACGAATTTTTCGAATAGTGCGTGGGCTATAAATCTGCTCAAGGCGAAATCGGGCAATCTTGAGAAGCATCAAAATGCGAATGACCTTCATTCCTCCTCCCGTTGACCCTGCGCAGGCACCGATAAACATTAAGACAACCAGCAAACCCTTTGCCCCCGGAGGCCAACCGTTAAAATCCGCTGTAGTAAACCCGGTGGTTGTCATAATGGAAACAACCTGGAAGGCCCCGTGGCGCAACGCCTCCCCTATCCCGGCATAAACCTGATGGACCCACAGGTGCCCGCTGATGAACAGTACGGAAAAGAGCAGAACTCCCACGTAGGCTTTCCACTCTGCATCGCGAAAATGGCTCAATCTCTCGCCTTTCAATAACCGATAATGCAGAGCAAAGTTCGTCCCAGCCAAGAACATGAACACTATCATAATAAGATCAATCGGTAGGCTTTCAAAGTGCCCCACACTTGCATTCTTCGTTGAAAACCCACCTGTGGCCATTGTGGCAAATGTATGACACAGCGCATCGAAAAGATTCATCCCACAGAGCACGAGCACCACCGTCTGGATTACCGACAACAAGATATAAATCTTCCAGAGGATGAGCGCAGTTTCTTTAATCCGCGGAGTTAATCCCTGAGACACTGGTCCAGAAACTTCCGAGCTGAATAGACGACGCCCCCCCACGCCAAGAAAGGGGAGTACCGCAATAAACAAAACAATGATCCCCATACCGCCGAGCCATTGGGTAAAACTGCGCCAGAACAGAATGCCGGGTGCCACGCTCTCGATATTGACCAGCACTGTCGACCCCGTAGTAGTGAACCCGGACATCGCCTCAAAATACGCATCAATGTAGCTGGGAACAGTGTGGGAGAATACGAAGGGGAGGGCTCCAACAACAGGAACCAGCAGCCAGCTTAGGCCGACCACTGCCAATGCCTCTTTACGAAATATCTCTTCTTTCTGGAACTTGCCGAGACCAAAGAGCAGTCCCCCAATGCCAATGGTTAGTCCGATAGAAAACAGGAGGGCATGTGTAGATCCATCGCGGTAGTAGAGACTCCAGAAGAGGGCAAAGCCCATAGTGAGGCCGATAAAACACACAAGAAGGCCAAGTAGCCGAAGAACTATCCGAAAATTCACTCCCTGCTCTCCCGGATGAAATCTCGGGGCCAGCTATGCAACTCGGTAGTTACAACCCCAGCCAGCCGTATCTTCTTAGACCCGAATTTCGGTTTGCGAATGGAACAGAGTCTCCAGATCGTCAATCACTTCAGTCAATCCAACAGCAATCACAATGTCCCCAGCCTCAATCACATCAGTTCCGCGTGGAACCCTGACCTCTCCGTGTTTCACCAGGGCCGCCACAAGGGTTCCTTTGGGAAACGCAATCTGACTCAACGGTTTACCAACCACCTTTGAATCCCCCATGGCCTGGAACTCAATCACTTCTATTTTCCCTTCTTCGATTAGAGAGACCGACTTAATGATGCCACGCTTGACCAGTGACAATACTTTATTGGCCGTCACCATCCGCGGACTCAGGACGAGGTCAATACCCATCTTACGCAAGACAGCTACATAATCTGGCCGCCCAACCTTCGTCACACACTGCTTGACCCCAATTTCCTTCGCCAGCACGCTCGACATCACGTTGGTCTCATCATCGCCGGTCACCGCGATAAAAACGTCGACATTCTTAACCCGCTCTTCGAGCAAGAAGGGAAGCTTGGTCACGTCGCCGTGAACCACTGCCGTTCGAGTCAGAATTTCACTCAAATAATGACAGCGCTCACGATTTGCCTCAACGAGTTTGACTTTGTAGTCGCGTTGTTCAAGCGTCTCGGCAAGAAAGAGGCCTGTCTCTCCCCCACCGGCAATCATAATGGTCTCCACTTCAGGTGAAGGTGGCTTAAACATCCGCTGCACTTCGGTCATGCGTTCAGGTATGCCGATGATCGTAATCTTATCACCAGGAAGCAGTTGGTCGTCGCCCTTTGGGATTATCAGTGCCTTCTCTCTTGCGATTGAGACAACCAGAACGCCCTCCGGCAGGCTGATATTGCGCAATTGCTGACCAACAAATCGCGAAGACGCGCTTAACACGAGCTGGCGCAGCTGCACCTTCCCATGTGCATAGTGCGCCAATGCCATTGCATCCGGGTTATCGAGAAATCTAACGATTTCGACAGCGGTGAGAATCTCTGGACTGATAATGAGATCAATCCCCAGGAATCGGCGATAGTTTAACTTGGTAGCGTCCAGATAGCACCTGTTCCGCACACGAGCAACGGTCTTGCGTGCTCCCATCTGCTTGGCCGTGAACGCGCTGATCATGTTCACCTCATCATTGTTCGTTACCGCCAGGAGCAACTGCGCCTCGGCAATTCCTGCGGCTGCAAGCACCTCCGTGCTCGTTCCGTACCCGTGAAGCGTTCGGATGTCCAGCAGCTCGCCAAGATCCTGCAGGCGCCCCTTATCAATATCAATGACCGTAATATCATGGTTCTCCTGAAGCAGGAGCTCCGCGATATTCGACCCAACCGTTCCCGCTCCGACAATAATAATGTTCATGATCCACAATCCTGGGATAAATATAAGAAAACCCCGCTACCCGCGCCATGCCTCCTGTTGCCCTTTTTAGAGATTCAGGAGGAGTACGACAGCAATCAACCAGAGAAAGATATTTATGAGGAGCGATCGATCGCGCAACAGCGCGATCTCAGGGGCACCCCCCTCCTCCTTCCTGTAGACAATGTAAAGGTAGCGAAAAATGCCGTATACGACAAAGGGTAGCGTATAAACCATGTGACCCTTGAATTGACCCAGAGTCGTCCAGAGCGCATACGAAATAACTGTAGTCGAGGTAGTGACGGCCACCATCTGGTCCAAAAAAGCCGGCGTGTATTCCTGCAATACCTTACGATGACTTCCTGCCCGATTATCTAGAAGCACCAGCTCATGGCGCCTCTTACATATTACTATGAACAACGCAAGAAACAGCGTGCATGTTATGAACCACGGTGTGATAACGATCTCGACACTAGCGATACGAATGGCCGCGACGCCGGCAACCGCACGCAAGACGTAGCCCAGCGATAGCACCATGATGTCCAGAATGACGATGTGTTTCAAATGGAATGAATACGCCGTGAGCAGTACCACGTAAACCACCGCGCAGATTCCAAAACTCACGGTAATCAGAAACGCGCCGCCTAGCGCGATCAGACTCAGCACCACGGCCCATACTATGGCCGCCTGAACGGACAGTGCGCCGGAAGCAATCGGGCGCAGGCGCTTTTCGGGGTGCTCTCGGTCTGTGTCGCGGTCCTTAATATCATTTATCAGGTACATAACGCCTGAAAGCAGACAGAAATCCACAAATGCCAGCGCCACATTGCGCACCATATGCAGGTTGGACAGGTTCTGCGAGAAAATGATCCCGGCAAAGATGAGGAGATTTTTCGTCCATTGCTTCGGACGCAACGCCTGAAACAGTACTTTAACCATTGACGTCCCTACTTGCTATTTCACATCGCTTAGAGGTCATAGTAGACCTGCACACGGTATGGATACCTTCCGCTTTCCGTTTGTGCCTCGCCAATCTCCAAGAGGCCTGTATCAAATCAAATCGAAGAACCCTAGTATTACACACACAGAAGTTTGTCTAGTCTTTTGTTGGCCACACTGAGCGCTGCGCCATATCAGTATTTAGACGGCGCACCTTGCGCCTATCTCCTATAATCTGCAAAATTGCTTGACCTTTTTTCCCACCCTTTCTAGATTCATCGTAATTTCCGCATGTCCAATCTCTCTTTTTGTATTCTGGTGTGGAGGTCTTGACATGGGAGACGAAGGGAAGTGGATTTTTATAGATATTGATACGCAAATTGACTTTATGCTGCCACACGGCCGTCTTTACGTTGAGAGTGCCGAGCAGCTCCTTCCCTTGTTAAAACAACTTACGCAATTTGCCCGGGCGCATCACATCCCGATTATCTCTTCTATGGACGCGCACGCCGCAGATGATCCTGAATTTCAGCAGTTTCCCCCACACTGCGTCAAGGGAACCCCTGGACAGCAGAAAGTGCCAGAAACGCTCACCTCCGCTCCAGTGGTAATCCCGGAGCGAGGTAGTTTTGCGCTGCCAGGCTCCGCGGAGCAGGTGATCGTCGAAAAATCGTCGCTTGACATCTTCTCTAACCCGAATACCGAAGTGCTGCTTGCTCAGCTCAAGAGGCACGAGCTGGTGGTCTACGGAGTTGCAACAGATTACTGAGTCAAAGTGGCGGTGCTGGGCGCGTGCACAAGAGGGTATGAGGTTAAGGTTCTTGAAGATGCTATCAAGAGTCTGACACCAGAGGGCAGCCAGCAGGCGCTCGAAGAGATGAGTCAGGCTGGTGCGGAGATTACCAGCTCAAGGAATATCTTCAAGTCCAGCTCCTGAGTCCGAAGCCGCCGGTTGCCTGGTTGAGAGGGTTTCTATACTTTCTGCGGGGGCCAGTACTTGTCTGACCGAACATTGCAGGGACACCTGTTTACGCACAAGGCCGTCCAGAATATCCCGGCACATGAATACGCCAGTCCGAACACAATGGAACAGGCGCTACGATGACCCAAATTATCGTTCTGCTGCCCGCCTTTAACGAAGAAGCCGGCATCGGGAATCTCCTCAAAGATTTCAAAGACATCATAGCCAAGCTTCCTGCTCGGTTTCAGTTGATTATTGTAAATGATGGAAGCACAGACCAGACACTCCACGTCATTGAACGCTACACGCCGATTCTCCCCATCCACCTGATCTCGCATCCCACCAATCAAGGACTCGGACAAGCTATTCGAACCGGCCTTGCTGAAGCGTTAACCCTAGCTGAGAACGACGATGATGTTGTGATTAGCATGGATGCTGATCATACGCATCCGCCCGAATACATTCCCCATATGGTGGCGAAAATTCAGCAGGGCTGCGACATAGTCATCGCATCGCGCTATCAACCCGGCAGCCAGGAAATCGGGGTTCCTGTACTCCGCAAGTTCTACAGTCGCGGGGCAAAGCTCCTCTTCCAAATCTTTCTTCCCTTGCCAGGCGTAAAAGACTACACATGCGGATACCGTGCGTACCGGGTCCGCATTCTTCGTCAAGCAATGCAGCACTTTGGTGAGCGCATCATTACGCGCAGCGGTTTCGCCTGTACCGATGAGATACTGCTAAATCTCTCTTCGCTGACAACGAAAATCGCGGAGATTCCATTTACGCTGCGCTATGATCGCAAGCAAGGGCGCAGCAAAATTCACGTGCTAACAACAGTTATCGAAACGCTGCATATGATACTTAGACACCGGCTAGCGCACACCGGCAAACGTAGAAACGGTAGGGACAGATTATGATTTGTCCCTACAATGAGAAGCACAGAAGCAACAGTTTGCATCTTCCATCTGTAATGGGTCAGTTCATCCGTTACTTGAGTTAGCCATGCATAATCCAAGAGTGCTGCAAACAATCAAAGTCCCCACCCAGACTTTAATTCCCAGATCTCTCGGTTTCACGTTGTATAGCTGCCATCTATGCCGCAGCCCAAACCAAAGGCTTAAATTCTTCAGAAAGGAGGTGATTACCCAATGATGAACCATGTCTGGATCATACTAATTGTCCTGGGCGTCATTATTGGCATCTACAGTGCCACGAGCGACGCGATCCATGAGAAAACCTTCGAAGCACGCATTGAAGCGATCAAATCCGTTGGCTCAGATCTGACACAAAAGTCGTTTGAGATGTCGCAACTTGCCGTGAATATCTGCATCGAGTATATCGGACTGATGGCGCTCTGGCTCGGCATCATGAAGATCGCCCAGGAAGCAGGGCTCGTGTCAGCACTCGCACGGCTTATGAGTCCTGTTATGCGTCGGCTTTTTCCGCGTATTCCGAGCGAACACCCGGCAATGGGCGCAATGCTGATGAACATTGCCGCCAATATGATGGGTCTGGATAATGCCGCTACTCCGCTCGGCCTCAAGGCGATGAAAGAGCTGCAAACCTTAAACAAGGAAAAAGCTGTGTCAACAAATGCAATGGTGATGTTTCTGGCCATCAATACCTCCAGTGTCACGCTGATTCCCTTCAGCGTCATTGCATTCCGCGCCACAACAGGGTCTGTTAATCCCCAGGCCATTCTTGCTCCTGCGTTCATCGCCACAGCCCTGTCAACCATTGGTGGCATCACGGCTGCCCGGCTCTTCCAGAAATTCAGTAAGCCACCTGCGGATTACTACGACGACCACCTCGCAGGAAAAGCGATACCAAAGGATGAATAAAACCATGGCTAGCACTCTCATGACTACAATTGATGTCTTTTCGCAATGGTGCATTCCGCTGATTATTTTGTCCATTACGCTCTACGCCTATTGCCGCAAGGTCAAGGTATACGAGGTCTTTGTCGAGGGCGCCAAGGAAGGCTTCAACGTCGCAGTAATGATCATCCCGTATCTGGTGGCCATTCTGGTGGCAATCGGGCTGTTTCGGAGCGGAAGGGCGATGGACGTGTTCGAAAGCATCGTGAAGCCTGTGACTAACCTGATCAACATGCCACCGTCAATTCTTCCACTTTGCTTTATACGCCCGTTGTCAGGTAGCGGTGCCCGCGGGTTGATGATTGAAATTTTTAAAGAACATGGGCCAGATTCTTTTGACGGTCTGATCGCCTCGTGTATCCAGGGGAGCACGGAGACAACCTTTTACGTGTTGGCAGTGTACTTTGGCGCGGTTGGGGTGAGAAACAGCCGACATGCAGTACCCGCATGTCTGATCGGTGACATTATAGGTATGATTGCGTCGGTACTTATCTGCCAGATTTGGCCGTGGAGATTCTAAGCACAACGATCTTCGCTGCTGCACTATTGCGAGTTGCTCTATAGGTCACTATGCGCCAGGGTCGCGTAAACTCGTGTTATCTGCGACCGGTGATGCCCTGGGCGGGAGCCTATTATTCAGGCTCGGCGCTTTGAGCACACTGTCGGTCAAGATAGCCCTGCAGAATAATGGCCGCAGCCACCTTGTCAATGGTGCAACGCCGCTTGTTCCGACGCATGCCGGAGTTGATCAGTATCCGCTCCGACGCTGCGGAGCTCAGTCGCTCGTCCCAGAACTCTATCTCAACGTGCGGAGCCATGCGACGCAGCATCTCGGCGAATTTCTGTACGCGTTGAGCCTGCTGCCCCAGCGTCCCGTTCATATTGAGGGGAAGTCCGAGCACGATACGTTTTACCTCGAACTCGTCAAGAATGCGCTGGAGCGCAGAGAACTCGCTTTCCTTCCGGTCGCGTGTGATCACCGCATGCGGTTGTGCGGTAAGACCGAGTGGATCGCTTAGCGCAACGCCAATCCGCACGTCGCCGACGTCAAGCCCGAGAATACGCACCATGGCTCTGCTCCAAGAAAAACGTTGATTTCATCACACTGAATTCGTTAGACAAAGAAAGATCACAAACCCCAGGCAAGAAAATCTACATATACCATCAACAAATGGTTCGACAAATTCAAGATAAACTTCTGTCCCCCGCGAATTCTGCTAGCGTGCTTGTTTGCTGGAGAGAATACCCTAACGTACGCGGGCGGAACTGACTGTATGAGAACCACGGTGAACATGTCTAATGGACCTAGGCCTCTTCGACTACCCACTCCCTGAACATCTCGTGGCCACGCATCCCGCGGCACAGCGCGACCAGGCACGCCTCATGGTCGTCAATCGCTCCTCGCACAGCATCTCACATCATCACTTCTATGACCTCCCCACGCTGCTGCGGTCCGGCGATGCACTGGTGCTTAATAACTCCCGGGTTATTCCAGCCCGTCTGATTGGTCACAAGCTTCCCTCTGGCGGCACAGTAGAAGTCCTTCTGCTGCGTGAAGAGGCGCCCAAGCGCTGGACAGCCCTGGTCAAACCTGGTAAGAAAATTCAAAAAGGTACCCAAATCGTCTTTCAAAAGAACCTGCTTGAAGCCGAAGTGCTCGAATACCGCAGCAAGGGAGAACGTCTGATTCAGTTCAACTGCTCGGGCGAGTGGTGGGAGACCCTGGATAAGCTCGGCCACACACCGCTGCCGCCCTATATTCTCCAGGCCAGAAAGCGCATTGCGCAATTCCCTCGCCAGCTACCTCTGGAAGAAGAAGGCGACAAGGAACGCTACCAGACGGTGTACGCGACGGAGCGAGGCTCGGTTGCCGCCCCAACCGCGGGCCTGCACTTCAACACTCCACTGCTTGAGAATCTGCGGGCTTCGGGTATTGACCTGGCCTGGGTTACCCTGCACATTGGAGCAGGCACATTCAAACCAGTCACAACCCCAAAGGTTGAAGATCATCCCATGCATGCTGAATACTTTACTCTCGACCAGGAAAATGCCGAAATGCTCACACGGGCAAAACACGCAGGGCAGCGAATCGTGGCGGTCGGCACTACTGTAGTGCGCACACTGGAAACCTTGGCGAGGTCCGATGGTTCTACTGCACCAACATCAGGTATGACCACGCTTATGATTCTTCCCGGATATCAATTCAAGATGGTTGACGCAATCCTGACCAATTTTCACCTGCCACGCACAACTCTGTTCATGCTCGTTGCAGCATTTGCTGGTCTCGATTCAATCAAAACCGCATATCAGGTGGCGATTCAGCAGCAGTACCGCTTCTATAGCTATGGCGATTCAATGCTGATTATATAGTCCACAGGAGAGCACACACCAGTGATATTCCGTTTTACAATCACGCATAAGGCACCCAATAGCCGAGCGCGTATCGGCATTCTAGAAACACCGCATGGTCGAGTCCAGACACCCGTGTTTACGCCAGTCGGCACAAAGGCAACCGTTAAAGCAATGACACCGGAGGAGCTGCTCGAGCTGGGTGCTGAATTGCTTCTAGCCAATACGTTCCATCTCTCGCTTCGTCCTGGTGCAGAGGTGATTTATCAGCTCGGAGGGCTCCATAAATTCATGCATTGGGATCACCCTCTACTTACTGACAGCGGTGGATTTCAGATTTTTTCTCTAAGCGCGTTAAACAAGATTGACGACGACGGCGTCACGTTTAAATCACCACTTGATGGTTCGCTTCACCGCCTGACCCCCGAAAAAGCAGTCGAGATCCAGAACCTGCTTGGGGCAGACATTATTATGGTGCTCGACGAATGCATTCCATATCCATGCGAAATTGACTATGCGCGCTACTCAACCCAGCTCACATTAAGCTGGGCAAGGCGCTCACAGGCCGCACATAAGAACCCGGCGCAAGCACTCTTCGGAATCGTACAAGGCAGCGTGTATCCGGAGTTGCGCATCGAATCGGCGCGCGAAACCACTGCGCTCGATTTTCCCGGCTATGCCATTGGCGGACTCAGCGTGGGCGAACCCAAGCCGCTGATGTACGAAATGCTCGACCTTTCAGTAAGCCATCTTCCTGAAGACAAACCGCGCTACTTAATGGGCGTTGGCACGCCGCAAGATTTCATCGCTGCCGTTGATCACGGTGTAGACATGTTTGACTGCGTGGTTCCCACACGCAATGCCCGCAATGGTAAGCTCTACACCAGCGGCGGCACAATTAACATAAAAAACGCGGCATACACAGCAGATGCAGGGCCTGTTGATCCTCATTGCTCGTGCTACACCTGCCGCCATTACTCGCGTGCCTATCTCCGTCACCTTTTTCTCTCAAAGGAGATCCTGGCCGCGCGGCTGAATACAGTCCACAATCTCGCGTTTTTCCTATCCTTAATGCGTCAGATTCGCCAAGCCATTGCAACAAACTCCTGGGACACGTTTAAGGGTCAAATACAGTGCCAATTACCGTCAGATAATAGCAGCCACCATCCTCCCAGTGGGTAACGGAGTGAGAAAATGAAGACCTATCGCCATTTTACCCTGCGGCAGCTGACATATTAATGCCCGTTAATACGGCATCGGCCAGATTAATGCGCCTTAATAGAGTAATTATAGTGTTTTTTGGCTTGACGAAAGGCTCTATTTCTCCCATAGTTATCGTTGTTTTTGACAAACAGAAAAGTCTCCTTTTCGGAATGCTCTCCTAAGACTCGCTCGACGAGAAAAGGCGGCCTGGAACTTTGGGCACTGTGATACGTCTAATATGGAGGAAGGTTCGATTGCGCACGGTCAACAATGGCATTCTACTCACAGGGATTAGAATTGTTTACCAATAGCATATGCAGGCGCAAAAAGAGCTTCACGCTCATTGAACTACTGATTGTTGTGGCAATCATTTCAATCCTTGCCGCCATTGCCTTACCGAATTTTCTGGATGCACAAACTCGGGCCAAGGTCACGCGCATTAAAGCTGATATGCGCACAATGTTGAATGGCCTGGAAGCATACGCTGTTGACCATAACAAATATCCAAAACGGCATTACGGTGTGGCTGATCCGGAGCAAGATACCGCAAATTTTGTACCTGATCTGGACACGAAAATGGAGGACTTGAGTCGTCTGACTACACCTATAGCTTATTTGACAAGTCTTCCAGTTGATATATTTGAGCGATCCGTGCCCGCGCCGCTGAATAAGATTGACTACTACGATCCAATTCAGAGCTATCGTTATGTTAACTACCTCTATGCGGAGAAGAGGCAGCCTGGATACATGCTTATTTCAGTGGGCCCGGACGGACATATCGGCGTTCTGTCAAGCGGCGCGCCCGGAGGATATCCTCCTCAGCCGCCCGGGATCGCTCTGACTTTTCGTTGGGTATACGATCCCACACGCGGCACTATCAGCATGGGTAATATCCTTCGTTTTCAGTCAAATGAGGAGCCTAGTGTGGTAATGCGAAATCCGTAGGTGCTGACTTGACAACGGCTGGCATTACGTTACGAGCATGAGAGAGCCCGCAAGCACTGATGCTTGGCAAATCAAGTGAGAAACTGGAGGTTTCTGAATCATGAAAACGCGTAAAGACTGGCAAGGTGCCGTTATGTTTGCCGTGATTCTGCTGGCTCTGCTCGGCCTTTGCACTACGAGCGCCATGGCCGTATACATGAAAAAGCTCTCGATTGAAGAAATAGCGAAAAAGGCGGATGTTATTTGCATTGGCACCGTGGCAAAGAAGGAAAGCCGCTGGGTCAGCGGCCATATTGAAACCACGATGACCATCAACGTGAGTGAGTATCTGAAAGGCAACATCGGTAGTGTGGTGGAAATCACGCAGATGGGCGGCGTGCTCGAGGAACCTATTCCCATTGCCCAGCACGTAACTGGCATGCCTGAGTTTTATACTAACGAAGAAGTGCTACTGTTTCTCTCCACGCAGAAGAGAGCGTTTGCATTCACACCGCCAAAACCTCCAAACCCGAAGTCTCGCCTTCTCGATTCGCCTCAGGTAGTTGGCCTGGCGCAGGGTAAGTATAGCATCATTACTGATCCTCGCACTGGGGAAAAGCGTGTAACGCGCTTCCGTCTGGAAAACATCGCCATTTTAGCTGATGGAAAGACCGCAGATAAGGCTTTCAAGACTTTGACACAACCAGCGGCGTTGCCAGCCAATGCGCCGCAAAGCCCGCTCGCTAATGTGCCAAAGTCCCGCATCAGAGCCATGTCGAAAGCTGGTCTGCTTCCCTCCTTATCATCATCGAGTACTCAGGGAACCGGGACGCCACTGGCAGAAAAATCAGGCTCCTCCACGCAGGATGCTCAGCTCGCCTCCAAAGCCGCTCCAGACGAATCGCCAATTGTCTTTATCGGAAAGGACCTGCCTATTCCGTCAAAGGTCTTTGGACTCCGCGACCAACTCGACGGGCCACAGGCTGTAGAGTTGCCCGCTGATGAGGAAGCTATACCACCAGTGCTGCGATTCTCAACACTTAAGACTCTGAACGATTTTACAGTGGAGATTGAAACGATTCTCAATCAGTAAGGAAACCCGCACTCAATTATGAAGTAGGGATTCGAACTATACGTTACGCAGTGTAGGCTAAGCACCTAGAGGTACCTATAGAATCCATTCTTAAGACGAGAGTGACGAATGATGAAAACACGCTATCCAAAGATCATGATTCTTGCGCTGGGATTCGTGCTCCTTTCTAGTAGCTTGTTTGCCGCAGGTCCCATACGCATATTCAAACAGGAAATAAATATTCCGGGGGATGGAAGCGATGATACATTCCTGGCCGTGAATCTGCATTGGGACGAGGAAGATCAGCCTGTGCTGGTCGCCCTTTATCGTGATTTCTTTGGCAATGTGATTGCGCCAGTGAACAATACTTATAACATCCCGAGTATTGAGATTCTCCATGCGGTTCGTAGAGAGCTTGAGCAGTGGAACGAAGTTGCTTTCTCTACGTTCGAATTCCTCGAAAACCCGGTGTATGCTGACTTTCTTTCTGGTATTAACCCGCCATTCTATATGGCGCCTACTGCAGCCGCGCTCGATCGGTTTTGTCTCATCACCTTCCAGGACCCGAACTTAGTTCTTGATGCTGGTGTCATTGGCGCCTCGAGCGTATGGTATTTTAACCGCGATTTTGACCTAACCCAAGTGATCGGCGTTCCTCCAGACGTTATTGATAACAGCCTGGGGCTTGTTCCGCTGGACTTCGACCAGGATGGCTTCGTTGATGCTTACCTTCCCCGCCGAGAATACGACGCAGGCACCATAATCGACTTCGATATCGTTATGAACCAGTTTGAAATCGAATTTCGACTGCCACCTGAAGATGCCGACGATCTCACGCCGCAGGAACTGGCTGACCTGCTCGGCGCACTTGATGTAGAGGGTATCATATTGCACGAATTGGGCCATTGCGTAGGCCTGGCACATACGCACCTCTACAATGCAACAATGACCGGTAGGCCCCACCGCGGCCCTGATGATCCGTTCCCGCTGAATCCCTACGACTTTCGCAGCCTTGACCTGGACGATAAGATATCAATCGGCATGAACTATCCTTCGGGTGTCTTCAAGAACGCTGGTGGAATCGCAGGCCGCGTGGTTGATGGCGATGCTCTGGATGGACAGGAGCCATTCCCGGACGTCCCTGTTGTTCAGGTGCCCGTATTTGTGGGTATCCCGTTCCCCACGGGTGATCCGCTGTGGTTCACCCTCGATTCAGTTCTTGCCTACCCACGTCCGGTAGAGCTGATTGCTCAGGTCTACACAGGCATAAAATTGCGCATTCCAGGGGATGCCAGCGTCAACGCTCCAAGCATGGAGATGTACGACTCCAGATACGAAATCCGCGGACTTCCGCCGCGCGGCGATTACGCTGTATACGTTACACCGCCTGAGTTCAGCTGGGATCCGGTATCGGAAGCCTTTTTTGGCGAGGAGGATTTTGAGCCTGAATTCTACGGCGGTGCCGATCCTCCGGGAGTGGGCGACGGTAGCGCCGATGACCGGAATATTCCCGGCGACAACCTGTTCAGCAGCAACTATATCGAAATGGCCATTGACAGCTGGGGCATGTTTACAGCCTCAGTGCTCGATGGCCCGATATTGCTCTTCGGGTTTCCCACCCCAGCAACTTCCTTCAGCTC
The DNA here is from genome assembly GCA_030613245.1 of Candidatus Sumerlaeota bacterium. Taxonomy (GTDB): domain Bacteria; phylum Sumerlaeota; class Sumerlaeia; order MWCT01; family JAUWMI01; genus JAUWMI01. The sequence continues at coordinate 157,201 of JAUWMI010000001.1, read as the reverse complement.
TGTTCGCATCATCCAGGATGGCGTTACCACAGATTATACCAATCGCTTGCAACCGATCGGGGTAGTAGTGAGCCAGCTCCAGATAAACGATAGCACCAACACGGCGCAGGGCACCTGGCTGATCGGCAATGTGCTGCAGCTCACCGAACATCTTCAGATAGGCAACTACGCGGGGCCAACAAATAATCCTGACGATATGCTTATCACCTATACGCTCACCAATATCGGCCCGGATCCTATAGAGGCTGGCGTGCGCCTTATGTACGACACCATGCTGGCCAATAACGACGACGCTCCCTTTATTGTAGAGGGAGAACAGATTACCACCGAGCGCGAATGGGTTGGCGCCGATGTACCAGACAAGTTTGAAGTATACGACAGCCTCGACTTCCCGACCATTGTAGCCCTCGGCACCATGCGCGATTCTGCAGTAGTGCCGCCGGATCGCTTTGTCACAGCCTACTGGCCCGATATCTACCTCACAGACTGGGATTTCACGGCAGACGGAACCCCATTCACGCAGTCCGAATTCCTAGGTGCTGACAGTGCCTGCGCGGTTTACTGGAATCCTCGGCCTTTGAATCCGGGAGAAAGTATCAGCTTCTCCACCGCATACGGCTTTCTCCGTGCCGAATGGATCCCAGAATCCGGCACCCCCATCCACGATCCCCCAACTCCGTGGGACGATATCTGGTACATCTACGAACCTGTGTCCGTCGCTCCGAATCAAATCACCGGCGGAATCAATATTATTACCAATACGGGGGACCCACCATTATTTGAAGAGGTAGAAGATCCTGATGATATTGACGGGGATGGCATTCCGAATGACGAAGACAACTGTCCCGATGTACCGAATCCTGATCAGACAGATACCGACGGCGACGGCATAGGCGATGCGTGCGATCCTGATACCTTAACGCCGTCCTTCAGTGATACGTCACCCCGCAGTGGTGGTGATTATCTCCCTGTGGACAATCTCTATACCAACGGTGCAGCCTTTGGCGACATTGACAACGACGGCGACCTGGATCTGGTGATTGCTATCGGGACAACCGATGATATAAATCCCAACAGCCAGTATAACCGAATCTATATTAACCTGTTTAGTGAGACCGGGGAGCCGAAGTTCGTTGACCAAACGTTTGGCCCGGATCTTAATCCTGATACCACAGATGATAACCGTTTACCCCTTGACATTGATTGTAGCTACGATGTCAAGCTGGCTGACTTCAATGCTGATGGCTGGCTCGACATGTTCGTCTCCAACTTTGCCCGTCCCGCCGGCGGCATTATTGGTCAGCAGAATCGCTTATATATGAATAAAGGCAATGGATATTTCGAAGACGGAACTCTGCTCTACCTGCCTGGCATATTGAATATCGGGCCATTTGATCCCTACGGCGGGGGGTTTGACATTACTACCCGCTCGGACGTCGGTGATATTGACGGTGACGGCGACATTGACATTGTCGTCAGCAACATGAATTTCTTCTCTGACTTGCAAAACACTGTTGGCTTTACCTGGGGAGACCGCGATCCGGCGACTGCAGACCCATATTATAATACTACGCTGTATTTCAGTGAACGGATACTTATTAACAAGCTCAATGATCGTAACCCTTTTGAGCGCGGATTTTATTTCCTCGATGAAACACTTGGCCACGATGGCGTTTTTACCGGCGATTCCTTGTTCCCCGTACCGGGCCCCATTGACCCTAACATCGACCGGCTTCCACCACTTTTCCCCGATGCAGTCGACACCGATCCTGCTATTGAGCAGGACCTGTCCGAAACATATCAGGTTATTGTCGCGCCCATTGTACAGGATGCCGCACCGGATATCTTTGTCGTCAATTACGGATGGGCAGTAGCCAACTACGTCCTCGATGGCGACGATATGGTTTATGATAACGAAGACATGGACGCCGACGGGCTCCCGGACGGCTACTTCACTCTCCATAATTACGGAGCCGAGAGTTACATCTACCCCGCAGTGTTGGGGCGGGGATGGCTGTTCCTGTCGAGTGGCGGCACTGTGATTCGTCTGAATATTCCAGACGGTTTCCCATTGGATCTTTCAAATGCAGAGATAGACGACCTAGTGGATGGAGATAATATGCCCAGGTTCCAAGACCTGTCCGTGGGCGCCGTGATCGATGAATTCAATAATAGCGGATGGAACATGATTTTTAAACTCAACATCAACACCGAGTTCGAAGACACCATATATGATCCAACGAATCTAGGGCCTCCGGCATTTCGCTTCCCTACGGAGCGTGTCCAACATGATTCAAGAGCAGGCGGGATGTCATTATTTATGTTCGGCGTAGGTAAACTGGGTCTTTTTATAGAAATCGATACTGAAAATATTACCTCATATATATGGACGCATCGCCCTGACTGGATTCCTGATAAGACCGGTAGATCCAGGGCCCTGTGTGCCGGGGACTTTGACAATGACGGTGGTATAGATGTATACGTTGCAACCGATGGCGGTGCCGGCGCAAGAGAGCCCGTCGTCAGCCTGCCCACCGCCAATTGGCTCATGAAGAATAACACCTTTGCACAGTTTTCTGACATCTCAGAAACCGCTATCACGCCCCTCAATGTAGATGCCTCCTTTTTTGCCACCTGTGGTGATGTGGATAACGATGGCGACCTCGACCTGTTTGTTGGCAACGAAGGCGAACAGGACGAACTGTTCATCAATAGCCTGTACGCCAACCCTCCAGATTTCCTTGATGAGGTTGACCCACCGGCGTTTTACGACGTCACGCCTCGCTTCTTACCCGCCTATTTTCTGCGTTCCGCAACGCCGCCATTTGTATTTGATGACGGGAATGTTAGTCTTAACGCCGCCTGTGGGGATATTAATGGCGATGGCCGTTACGATCTCGTAGTGGCCAAAGGCGGGGTTATGACTGCGTCGGGCGAGCATCCCCTGATCCTCATAAATCGCGGTCAGCCGATAAACCAGGGCAAACGAATATTCACGCCGCCAAGCTCACCGGATACTCCTCCGCGGCTCTTTCAGAACTTAGGTCCCTATCTTAACGCTGTTGCAGAACCGCTATTTGATATTCAGCTGGCTGACTTTGATAATGACGGGGACCTGGATATCTTCTATACGTGTGTCGGAACTCGGAATCGTCTGTGGTTTAACTATGACGAGGACATGGCATATTACAACTCCGTTCCAGATAGTGACCTGCTCGGCGATGGGCTGTTCATGGATATGAGCAATACAAATCTTCCGAATTATCCCTTCCCGAGCCTAAAAGAAATGAGTCGCAAATTCGCAGTCGGTGACGTGAACAACGACGGCATGATTGATATTGTAATAGCGAATGGACTCGAAAACTTTGGTGCGCACAACGTCTTGCTGATTAACATGCTCTCCCCTGGCCCGAACAGCATGCCCGGCCTCTTCGTTGATATGACGGAAACTAACCTGCCCCGCGTGACTTATCAAGATGGCTCAAGTGGTACGGTGCTGGATGACACCATGGAGCCGGCTTTAGCGGATTTTGACGGCGACGGTGACCTGGATATCTTTTTCGCTAATGAGAAATCTCTGCTCATTCCACCCGCTCCGGATTTCGTGCAATCCTGCAGATTTCTCGTGAACCAGGGAGTCCATTCCGGGGTCTTTGTCGAGTCCAATGCCAATATACCGACGCTCATCTCAAATTTCCAGGCCGTTACTGTGGCTGACTTCGACCGCGATGGCGAGCCAACGGAGGATATCAACGGCAACGGCATTCTTGATCCAGGTGAAGACAAGAACGGCAATGGCGTGATTGACTGGCAGGATCGCAATGGGAACGGGAGCTTTGATCCGGATTACGACATTTTCCTGACTGCCTACGACGACCAGAACGTCATACTGATTAACGACGGCAGCGGCAATTTTACTAATGAGACCGGCATCCGTATACCTCTCTTAACAAACGATAGCTTCGGGGTGGATACTGGAGATATTGACCTGGATGGTGACATTGACATCGTTGTGGCAAACCATACAGAGGCAGCCGAGCGCTCGTTGCAAATTCTGCTCAACGATGGAAATGGTATATTCACTGACGTCTCTTACGAGGTGCCGAATCCCTTCTCCGTGAAATTTACGCCAGGAGCAATTGACTATAACAACTATAGCCGTGATGTGGTGCTATTTGACGCAGATAATGACGGCGATTTGGACATCTTTGTAGCCAATGCGGGGCATGAATCAGCTTTTACTCTTGCCGGATGCTATGACTACATGTTCCTGAACCGGACACTGGGTGACAATTTTAACAGCCAGCAATTTATCACACCGCGCACGCCTGGTGGGCCAATTGTTCAGGCCTCCTCGCCCAGCAGCGCGTTCCAGGGCACCAGGAACCTCGAAGTTACAATTAGCGGCCTGAATTTTGTTGAGGGCGCTACGGTGAGCTTCGGGCCGGGCATCACGGTCACGAGCCAGCCGCAGGTTTCGTTGTCGAATTTCATAACCGTGACGATTGAAGTCAGTGATACTGCAGCCCCCGGCTCACGCGAGATTCGTGTGATAAACCCAGACGGCAGAATGGGCGTGAGCAAGCATGGGGTGTTTGTTGTACGAACGCAGAAAATTCCCATGCAGGTACTAGCAGCTGATCCTGCGTGGGTGTTATACGAATAGCAGTAAGGACAGATTATAATCTGTCCCTACTGCTAACGTGCATAAAATTGCTGTGGTTAGCGCGAAGGACGTCGAAAGCTGCATTATCTTTTCTGTTGATTTTTTTGCCGCCTCAACATATAAACCAGCATAAAGCCTGGTGTAGGAGGAATTGGTATGTTTTTGCGAGTCAGTGTATCCAAAGCACGGCGAATGCTCCTGGTGGTCGGCCTCATTGCCTCGGTCACCGTAGTGCAGGCGCAGACTGGCCGGAACCTCACATTCTCAGAGCCGTACGTTGCCCCGCAGGTTGAGAACCCTAAGGTCTCGTCCAGCCTGAAAAGAACCATTGATATGATTCAGCAAGCATCACCTAGTCTGAAAAAGGAATTTTGTAATCCTTTGAATCGCGACAAGTACGGCTTCTTCCGCGTTGACGCGAACGACAACATTCAGGTCTACATCTGCCTTACTGAGTTCAACAAGCAAACCCTGGACAAGCTTAAAGACCTTGGCATTCAATCGCAAGGCGTTGATCCTCAGCGCAAAATTGTGCAAACCATGGTGCCGGCATATAAAGTTGATCATCTTTCCGGCCAACCGTTCATCCGCCTTATTCGGCTACCAGACTACGGATATACCAATAAAGGGTCAGTGACCACGCTGGGAGACGTGTATTTGCGAACCAATGAAGTCCGGCGCGACTTTAACTACGATGGCACAGGGGTTCGCGTGGGCGTTATCTCCAATGGGATAGGGTATGCCCAGCAAAGTGTGCTAACGGGTGATCTCCCGACCTACTCGCAAGACCCCTGCACCACACCGCCTGGAGAATTCTACGGCGATGTTCAAACAAGGTCATTTAGTTCTTATGGCATTGCGGCGGGATCAGAGGGAACAGCGATGCTGGAAATTATTCACGATATTGCTCCTGGCGCTAAGCTCTTCTTTTCAAATTTCGACACGGCTATTGATTTTACAAAAGCGAAGAATTGGCTCGCGGACCAAGGCTGTGATGTCATCGTTGACGATTACAGCTTTTTCAATAACGGGCCGTATGACGGTACTAGCGCCGTATCGCTCGCCAGTTCAGATCTGGTCAAACGAGGCATAGCTTACTATACATCGGTCGGTAATTACGCGGAAAGACATTATTCAGGATATTTCACAGATGACCCCCTTAGGCCAAACAAGATTCATAACTTTACCATGGGTGACGAGACCCTGGAGTTTGTGCTTTACCCGGGCTATTCTGTAGCGATTTATCTCTGTTGGTATGAGCCATTCGGCCAGTCTGGCGACGATATTGACCTCTACGTCTTAGACCCTGATGTATTGGATTTCAAAAATCCGATTGCGGCGTCAGTGGACCTCCAACTCGGATATAATGATCCCGTCGAGGCAGTTTATGGCTATAACGGAGGCGGAAGTCCTGAGACTTTTAGTATTGTTGTGGCTCGAAAGAACGAGGACCTTACGCCAAGGCGCTTTGATCTCTATATCCTGGGGGGCATCGTGATGTGGGAGCATATTGTGCCGGAAGGAAGCGTACCCAACAATTCTGACGCAGGGGGCGGTGTGATCTCTGTGGGAGCGATTGATGTCAATGTGCCTGGGCACCTGGTGGTAGAATCCTTCAGCAGCCAGGGGCCTACTATTGACGGCCGGATGAAGCCTGAATTTGCCACGTTCGATGGTGTCGCCACTACTGTTCCAGGCTTCATACCATTCTATGGCACATCCGCTGCAGCTCCACATGCAGCTGCAGTTGCTGCGCTCCTCAAGCAACTTATCCCGTGGGCTGGGCCTGATACCTTGAATTATTACCTCCAGGCTTTTGCAGAAGATCTCGCACCGTCAGGCCCTGACAATCTGTCAGGCTCCGGCCGCTTGATTGCCTACCCGATTTTCGATGCTATCATTAACACCGGCATCGAGCACCGGATCAAAACCTATAACTTTAGCAGCGATACGGAAGGATGGCAAAGTGCCAGTGTCGAACCGGTCTTTACTGCGCCCACATTTAGCTCGCAACCAGGAACCCTTGTCATTACCAGCACAACCAATACAAATTGTTTTGGCTTCTGGATGAGCCCGACGGTTGAATTTCTGCCCTCGCCACCAAGTACGCAGGTCTCGCCAGGCAAGCTCTATCGGGCAAAGGTACACATTAGCACTGATGCAGGCCCTAATGACTTCCCGCAATTTCGCATTCGCATCGGCACGCAGAACAACGCAAGTGTCGCCGTCATTACAATCGGAAGTGTTGAAGGGAATGATCTCTTCCCGGGTATTACTGGTCGCGATTACTATGTCTTTTATGTGCCGCCCTACGGAGCCGTGCCTGAAGGGCTGTATATCGCGGTGGATCTCCTTAATTTTGACACGGGGGACAATGCAACCGCTTCGCTCTACATCGAAGATGTTGAGGTAAAAGAATTCGAACTGCCCGAATAAGCCCGTAGGGGTTCATCCGCCGCGGCGGGCGTATTGCAATACGCCCTTACAATATCGACTTACCTGACATAGCCCAAAAGAAATAGGGGCAGGTTTGAAACCTGCCCCTATTTTTCTAGCGAATCTACTGACGGGCGGCGTATTTACGGCATTGTGGGGATATCCAGCATCTCAATGACCACCTGATCCAGGCTCAGTGTGACTTGCGGATTGTCTGTTGGATCGAAGTTCAGCATGTCAAATGCACTGAGCAGTCCAGACTCGACAATCCCTTGCATTGGCAGGAAATAGACCGCGTATTGGCTTGCGGTTGGCCCTGGCGCCTGTGTGGCCGGCGTCGGGCTGTTAATCGTCTTCACCACCGTCGCCTGACCGTCTTCAGAGCCTATCCGCAGTCGCATGCACGCCACCTTTGTACGATCAACTTGATCCGAACTAACCGTGAATGTGCCACGATAAAGCTTCCCGATCGTGTCCAGAGTAACCTCACCAGGGTCATTCGACCAGAACCCGAACGTATCGGTATTAGAGGTCGAGCGCAACTGTAAGCTCCCAGAAGCCCAGCCACTCAAGGGAGCACTGAATGGAGCAATCGTTCCCGAGTAGCTCCATTGCTCAGTCCCGGTTTCAAAATCATAAGCCCGGAGCTCCTGGCTCCCGCTCAGATTGCTCAGCGCAATACGGCTGACCTCTACGCCCTGCAAACTCACTCCTGCAGTAGCTGCGTCAGACGGATCGAAACTCATTATATCAAAGCTAATGTAAAACACATCCATCCCCATAGACGTGGTGGAAGACCTCTGAGGCGGATAAGCGTACAAATCATAAACCACTCCCGTCGGCGTAGGCGAACAGCTGCCAGTGTCTCCGCTCGAGATATAAAGCAGGTCGCTTTGTTCGCCACTGGCCGTATTCAGGCGGAGCCGCAATGCCGGCACCTGGCTCGGATCAGTCAGCGTTGAGGAGACCTGGAAGCGAAACCGGTAGAGGCAATCAGGCACAATCGGCACCGGATGGCCCACGCCGCACCAGTAGCCAAAGGTATTTGTATTATCCGTAGAAATAATGGTGATGCCAGTCTCTGAAGCCACACCTGTTGGCCGCGAGAACGTCCCTGGCACGGTAACGAATTCCCACGAGCTTTCATCAAGCGACAGGGTCAAAGTTTTACCGCCGCCGGCAGTATATTCATCCGCACCAATGTCATAGGCGGTACCTTGCGGACGCACATCACCATCGAAGTCGGTTGCCGGTGCCCCATTGGCCGTCCCCATATCAATACACTGCGAATCAGACAGGATATGGAAGTCGGGAACACTCACATTGACAAATCGCGGGTCGTCAACGTTAATGTTATCGGCTACCGGCGCGCCATTGTTGTTCACATTGTTATTAATGTCATCTCCGGTCCAGTAAATGGTCACTCCCTCATCCAGGTACTGCCCCATAAAGCTGACCGAGAGACAGTTATTGCTAAAATCCGCGGGATCGTTATCTTCACCGTATTCGCGGATACCAAAGCCTCCATGGTAGTAAAGCAGAGTATTGCGAATAATCGGTGTTGAGTGGTCACGCAGAAAAATACCGTTGGTCAGATTGAACACAAGGGTATTGTTGATGATCTCCGGAGCCGAGTATCCCTCAACGTAGATTCCATTCGATCTGTTGCTATGGATCATGTTGTTTATGATTCGCGGGTTGGAATGGTCAAAAATGTAAATTCCATCCCACGTGTTATGAGAAACGGTACTTCCGGCGATGATGGGCGATGCATAAGTCGAGCACCGAATACCATAAATCCTATTGTGTGAGAATTCGCACCCAATAATGACTGGTGTAGAATTTCCAACAATATTTATGCCACTCCTGTCATTGTTTACAAACACCGTATTTTTGACAATCGGTGCGGAAAAGTCTTCAATGTACATCCCATCGCCGCTGTTCATTTGAATAAGGCTTGTCATCACTACTGGTGATGAGCGCTCGCGGCAAAGAATTCCCGCAATGGAATGTCCTGTAAGAGTACTGCTGCTGATTTCCGGCGCTCCACCATCCTCACACAGCACACCGACCGGAGAATCCATGAAATAATTTCCCACAATTCGGGGCGACGCTGCCTTACAAATTATCCCGTTCTCTAAAGTATCAACGAAAATATTGTCCTGAATCAACGGCGCTGAGCGAAAGCAGACGATTCCATCATTGTTATCCGTAAAAGTGCAATCGCGGATGATGGGCGCAAAACCCCGACCTACGAAAACACCGACCCTGCCATCTGCAATCTCCGAGAATGCTTCAATTGTTGATCCGGTTTCCGCATAAAAAATCGTAAATCTCGATCCCTCTTCTAAAAACTCGGGTAATTCATCCAAATCTTCACGCGATAATGGGCTTCCAATTACCTTCGCTGTATTACTACCGTTGACCGCCACATTATGATTCAGAACAAGATTGGTCTCATAATAATTGCCCCCAGCTATGCTGATCCCTGCTGCATCGCTCCCTATTGGCCTGTGGGCTCCAGCATTTGGAAATGCACCAATATCAACGCCTCCCTTGCCTGTACCAATGCACGGCGAGCCCTGGGCCAGACCGTAGTCGTACTGGATCAACGCCTCAATGATCAGATCATAAGGCTGGCCTTCCGAACCATCCTGCATTTGCGACGTAGTGCTCGCGTCGACGTAAATCGGATTTGTGAGAGAAAATATGCCCCAGGCCACAAACAGCGGGTTCCCATCAATATTGCCGGTCACCACATTCCCCCGGTTGTTGACCGAGCCATTGATGGCGGCTGCGCCTGTATAGGTAAAAATATTCTCGTCCCTATAGTCACCCTTCTGGTTCTGATAGAAACTGCTATAGCTCACCTCAGCGGGATCACATGCGCTCTGAGATTCAAAAATTCCGTAGCCATTATTGCCAGAGATAATACAACTGCGAATCGTTGGATGGACGAAATCATTGCAGTTGATGCCGTGTCCACTATTGTCGGCAATCGTGTTGTTTATGAAGCTGGCCAGCGAACTCCCCTTGGTCTCCACCCCATGCCGCAAATTCGAGGAGATGATGCAGCGCTCAACCGTGAGTTCCGACTGATATGCTGACACAATACCATTGCGCGAATTTGCAAAAATAATGGCATCTCGAATGATCGCCTTTGATTTCATGTCACAGTAAATTCCGTCACCCAGATTTCCTGCAATAACATTCCCGTTTATAATGCTCGGAGAAGATTCATCCGTACAGGTGATCCCATTTCCATAATTCCAGAGAATCTGATTTCCCTCTACATCGCTTGCCACTTGTCCTTGAAACCGAATACCATCGCGCTGATTCCACCAAATGAAGTTATTGCGAATATTGGGTTCTGCTGCACACTGAGCCAGAATCCCGTGACCCACGTTTAATCGGATCACATTGCCGGAAATGTTCATCCCCTTGCCCCCACGCGCAATGCTGATCCCCGTCATAAGATTTTCCTCGATGAGATTCAGCTGGATATTTGGCGTCGACTCTTCACACACACAGATACCGCATAACCTGTTGGCCCTGATCCGGTTGTCGGTAATCACCACGTTTGTCGAACCGCGCGCAACCAGAATCCCGCTTACTTCATTGTGGTGTATGTAATTCGGTTCCTCTGGTTCCTCTGGTTCCTCTGGTTCCTCTGTCGGTCCGATAGTTAAAGCTACGAAGGGATCCACATCCACGTAAATACCGCTGGCTACATTTTCCAGAATCTCATTGCCTACGATCTTGCTAGGGGCATATTCATCCCCAAAGATGTGAATGCCGTGACGGTTGTTGTTGCGAATGGTATTGTTTTCGATGGACGGCAATGCCTCTACGCACACGATACCTGTGACATAATTCGAGAAAATCAGATTCTGACGGATCTGCGTAGCGACATTGGAACAATAAATTCCGTTGGAACCGTTCTTAATGACGAATCCTTCCAGAAGTGCATTTGCGCCAACCACGGTAGGCAAAATGTCTATTGTACTGGAAATGATTGATGAGGGGGCACCAGGCTCACCGGTTTCTTCGTCAATGTCAATGCTCCGTGTGCCCGTAGTATGATCGTCCTCCTCGTGCACATAGCTTCCTTTGAGGTCAATGGCATTCACCATCTCTACACTTTCCCAGTAGTCTCCCTCAAAAACGTAAATGACGGCGGTGGGCTCTTCCTCACTCAGCTCAATTTCCCCCAACGCATAACTAATCGATGCCCACGGATCCGCTGCACTACCATCGCCTCCTTGGTCATCACCGTGTTGGGAACATACGTAGAATTCCATTTGCGCCCATCCCGTTGTGGCAAACGACCCCAAGATTATCCCCATCGCGACCAGTACCAACAATAGCCGGGTGCGTTTCATTTTGCCTTTTTCCTCATATAGATTTATTCTAGCCGAAAAGTGCTGCAGAGGGTGCATCATTCACGAAAGAAACATGCACAGCAGAGCCTATAATCAGCAAATTCCCTACCATCTTTTTAATAAATTATCTAATAGAAACCACCTTGTATTGTCAAGGCTTTTTCCTGTGGCATGCTTGATAAACCGTCTGAAATGAAGATAACAGCACACTTGAAAGCCAACGGAAGATTTGCAATTCTCGCCATTACTCACTCGCTGAGCAATCGGGCAAAAAGCACCTTACACCCTGATTTGTCCTTCACCGACTGCACGTAAACACATCTCGCCAGATTAAACGAATGTCCTCAAGCACGATAATATTCAGGTCCAGGGTACACGTATGGTGCAATAACTCAATGGTTCTGTTTCCTCGCGTCCTTATCTCCTTGTGATCTTTACGCTTCCGGCCTTCCGATATCTTAGACGAGCGATGTGCCGTAAGGGTTACCTATATCTCTATACATTTGTCACATGGCGGATGGTAACAAACAAGAGCAAGTGAGGCAATACCAGGGCAGTGCGATAAGGACTACACATCCAGCCAAGTGCCTTTCCTCGCCACAGCTACGTCGGCGTTGAGCTGTATCGCGCTCAATAATACGAGGCAAGAATTCAATCACTCGAGTCTGTATTCTTTCAGCTTCCGATACAGGGTTTTGCGCCCCAGGCCCAGCATGCGCGCTGCCTTGGCTTTATTGCCGTTCACGTCAAGCAGCGTGGCTTTGATCAACTCACGTTCGGCGTCCTTTAACGTGGAGCCCGTTTTGATCTTCAAGAATCGACCCCGATCTACCTCCCTGCGAATCTCCTCCGGCAGGCTCTTCGGCATTATCTCCCTACTGGTCGCCATTACAACCAGTCCCTCGATCACGTTTCGCAGCTGACGTACATTCCCAGGCCAATGGTATTGCTGAAAGATTGACATCACCTTGGGCGACACTTCTAGCATCTCTTTGCCATACTCCTGGCAGAATTCCTTCAGAATTGCATTCACCAGGAGCGGAATATCCTCCGTTCGCTCACGTAAAGGAACCACGTTAATCTGGATTACGTCCAAGCGATAGAAGAGATCCTCGCGAAAACGTCCTTCTTTTACGCACTCTTCGAGGTTCCTGTTCGTTGCCGTAATGATGCGAATGTCCACTTTGATTGTCCGGGTTCCGCCTACTCGCTCGAATTCCTGTTCTTGCAGGACACGCAAGAGTTTCACCTGAAACTCCCGCGTCGTCTCGCTCACTTCATCGAGAAAGATCGTGCCCTCATTGGCGAGCTCAAATCGACCCTCCTTCTGCTTATAGGCATCCGTGAAGGCACCTTTTTCGTGTCCAAAAAGCTCACTCTCCAGCAGAGTAGGTGATAGAGCACCGCAGTTGATTTTGATAAACGGTTTGTTCTTGCGCGGAGAATTATAATGAATCGCACTGGCAATCAGCTCTTTCCCTGTTCCGCTTTCTCCCTGAATGAGCACCGTGGCCTTCGACGGCGCGACTTGTTTGATCTTGCGAAAAACCTTCATCATGGCTTGCGACCGGCCGATGATTTTATCAAACCCATAGCGCTCATCCAGCTGCCGGTGCAGCTCCAGGTTCTCCTCCTTCATTGACCTGAGCATCAGAGCACGCTCGACCAGAAGGTTTAATTCATCGAGATTCACCGGCTTCATCACATAATCATAAGCCCCAATTTTCATGGCTTCCACGGCACTCTCAACCGTGCCATGACCCGTGAGAACAATCACTTCCGTGCTGGCATAATCCTCTTTTATTCTTTGCAGGAGCTCCATGCCATCAACCTTTGGCATTTTTAAATCAGCAATCACCAGATCCACGTCCCGTGTCGCGAGAATATCAAGCGCCTCCTGGCCGTCGGCAGCCAGAGATACCTCAACGCCCTTGCCTTCGATGGCCCATTTCAGGCCCTCGCGCGTATTCCTCTCATCATCAGCGATCACAATCCGGCGTTTCATTGACGCTTCCCACTTTTTTCCGCGAGCAGCCGCACTGGCTTCTGGGAAAGAGGCAACGTGATTGTAAAGGTCGTGCCCTGGCCTGGCTCACTCTTCAGACCGATACGGCCGTTGTGTTCCCGAATCACCCGATATACAATCATCAATCCAAGTCCCGAGCCGGAGAACTTCTTCGTAAAGTAAGGCTCAAAAATCTTTCCCTGGTCTTCTTCTGGAATACCGCAGCCATTGTCCGCCACGTCAATCTGGATCGAATCGTCGCGCAGCCTCGTTTTGATGTCAATCTGCCCATCGGCGGTTTCAATTGCCTCGATCGAATTACGCACAATATTGAGCATTGCCTGCCCCATTTGATGTTCATCAAGCCGCGTCAAGGGAACCTCAGAATCCAAATCCAACTGCAATCGAATACCTTTGAGCTCAAGTTCTGGTCCAAGAAATTCGGCTATCTGCTGCAGCAAACTATTGATATTGTGCATTCCGAAGTTGGGCCGACTCGGACGCGTAGCTAAAATGAACTGATCCACAATCTTACTCATACGCTGAATCTCTTCGAGGAGAATATTGACACTCTGATTCATCCGCGAGAAGTCAATCTGCCGATCACCCTCATGATCCAACGACAGCATCTTCCTTAACAGTTGTGCATGAATGGTAAGGGAATTCAATGGATTCTTGATTTCGTGTGCCAAGCCTGCAGTCAACTTTGCAAGAGAGCGCAGCCGTTCGGCCTGCACCCGCTCACGTTCCTTTTTCCTGCGCACAGTAAGATCGTTAATAATAAAAACTACGGTAGAAATTACGCCGGTCTCGTCCTTCACCGGAACAACACTGACTCCATAAATACGTCGATCGGGGAACGTGACCGTAATCTCGCGGGTCTTCGCCTGATCCTGAGCAGGATCAAAATCCGTGATTAGCTCACCCAGCCGTTGATCCCGCACCTGTTCCAGTAGCGGCATCCCCAGTATCTTCTTGTGTTTTGCGATCCCGAGATGCTCTCGTGCCGCACGGTTAATAAGAAGTGTGCGAAGATCAGCATCAGTTACAATGACTCCCTCCAGCATACTGTTGAACACGATATTGAGGAAGTTGCGCTCCTGCACCATCTTGGTGAGGAACAGCTCGATCTGCTTGGGATCAATCTTTTCAAGCTTCGAGAGGAATCGTCCGGCAAATGTCTTCTTGTCCATAAGCATCCTGACCTGCAAATACCAAATTGTGTTACCAGCTCCTGCGCAGCTGGTCACGCTCATAGCGAACTAAACAACTCGGCCCTCTCCACTGTGTCCCGAATTTGAGAAAGCAGAAGTTGGAGAAGCTAAAAACACCTTTTCTATCCTCTTGCATCAAGACATTATTTATAGTATAAGTGCAAGATAATAACTTTCAAGAAGATTTTGCCTTTCGAAAGAATTTCCCGTCTGGTATGTGTATGTCCAAATCTTGATGCGCCTTGCGGCAGCGCACACCTCTCCATCACCCAGAAATCGTCAAACTTGAATCATGTTGACAAATCATCCAGGATTCGCAACTCTACATTCAATTTCCACGTGACGGATTTGCCATGCATGAACCAGAAAACCTTTGACTCCACCTCTGAGCAACTCCCTGTGGTAGATCGCAACGAGACACGATAAGTCTTAGAATACAGCCGGCACAAACTGGCACAAGGCCTCGCATTAGCTTCCGGATTGCAACGATGCAGCAGACAATCACCAGATACCTCGAACGCATTTGCCGAATTCTGATCCTGCTTTTACTACTGCTGGTTCCGCTTATCTATCCTTTGCAAATCCGCGACCAGTGGATGGCACAACTCGAGGCATTTTTTATCCAACACAACCTTTCCCAGTTCTGGGCCGAGCAGCTCGTGCCCTTCCTCTACCTCGGCTACGCTCCTCTTACGCTGAAGGGAAGCATCGCCAGCGTTATAATCATTAGCCTGGTTGTCTGCTATTTTCTCCTCAAAATTCTCCAGAGGAATGAGCCACGACGTACCGGAGTCCGCCACTGGATTCTCTTTATATTTCTGGTATATGGGTTGATTTCACTCCGCTATATTACTCCCACATTCCACTACAGCCTGCGTACCTGCACAAATGTGATGTTGTTTGCCCTCTTCTTTCTTATTGTAAGCGACATGGCCAAGACACGGAAATTCGTGATGCAGGCGGTTGGCATTCTCTTCTTTACCGCCTTCTGCCTGGGCGTGGTTGCGCTGCTCCAGCATCTTGAGCTCTCCAGGTCGTTCCTCCACGAATTCCCGAATGTGCGAAACCGCATGGGGTCTCTCATTGGGCATAATACGGGGCTGTCGTGCTTTCTGATGCCCTCATTTTTTGTGGCGATTGCTCTATTTCTCGTCACAAAACGTCCTTGGCACAAAATCGCCCTGGGCATTTTTCTTGCCCTCCTAATCGCTGTCTTCCTCACGGCCCAGAGTAAAGGCGTATGGCTGGTTCTCTTCTTCGTCACACCGGTCTATCTTTACCATCTAACCCGAGTGGCACAAGTCAGACTTCCTATTCGGACTATTCTAATCAGCACAGTTATCATTCTCCTTCTGATACTCAGTCAAGTGATCTCCAGCCGGTATAATCCGTTCAAATCCCAGGAAGCGCCAATACTGACACGCCTGAGTCATTTCAATCCCGCCGTGATTAAAAAGGGAACGCGCTTTCGCATTCTGGTCTGCTCAATGCCACTTATTAGCCAGAGCCCCATCTGGGGCCATGGGATTGGCAGCTTTCAATATGTCTATCCAAAAGCACAGGGTGCCTACCTGACTGAACACCATGAGACACTCTTATGGCCGACGCCGAAGCGAACCCTGCGCGCTCATAACGACTATATACAGATTGCTATTGAATTAGGAATAGTCGGACTCCTGCTCGTGTTGATCGGGCTCTATTACTATTTGAAATTCGGCTGGACAGTGCTGGAATGCTCATCCGACCCCCGGGAGCGGGGCATTCAGTGTGGAATCTTTATCGCTCTGGCAGCCACCATTCTCCATGCTTTTCTCGACTTCCCGATGCATATTGCACCGATCGCCCTCCAGTTCGCCTTTTTGTTTGGCATCTGGATTTCGGGCGATCGCATCTGGCGCCGTGCACCAGAGGCGCACCAAATCGCCAGCCCCTCACAATCAGCTCCCGATACGTCGCATGCCCCGGCACCTAACGGAACACGCATACCACGCCTGGGCCACGTCGGTCTTCTTGCATTTGCCTTGATCCTAATCGGGGTCTCCCCACTCGCAAACCACTTTATCCTTATCAACTACGTGACCGATATTTACCGTGCCCGCGCTGAAGGATACGTGCAGAACTTTCTCACTGTTCCTGATGCTACACAAGAGCATAAGTTCTATTGGCTTCGCCGGGCTGAAAAGCTCATTCGCGAAGCCATGAGCCGTGATCGTCTAAATGGATATCTCTCATTTTCAGGAGGGGAAATTGCCTATATGATAGGATCAACCTTCGCCAAAACCTTAAACGATCCAAGCATAGGCAACGATCCTGACGGCGTGAACTTCTATAAGGCCAAAGCACATTTATACCTGAACAGGGGCATTGACCGGCTCGAGGCGTCACTGCGGGAAATACGCTTTCATGCTGTATTCTACCTGCTCGGCTTGTCCTACTATGAACTCTCAAAACTCTCGCCCGATGATGACTATCTCAGGCAAGCTAAGGAGAACCTTCAAACGGCCATCTGGTATTCGCCGGCCTACACCCCAGCTCTCGACCGGCTCGCAGAAATCTATATCAAACAGCGCGTGCCAAACCCCATGCTGATTCGTAGCTTACAGCGAAAGATAGCTAAGTATGACCCGGAATTCTATGAAGATCGTTACGTTGGCAAGGCGTTTCGGGAGCTCTACAATGGCCAGTATGAGAAGGCAGTTGAAACCTTCCAATCTCTTATTCATATTACTCCTGAACGTCAGGATCTCTATCTCCATCTGGCTACAACATACTTGTTCATGAACCGAATCCCGGAAGCCGAGCAAATTTTTCGGGAGCAAAAACGCCTCCGGCCAAACTCGACAGAAGTTGATTCCCAGCTTGTCACACTATACCTGAAAAAGAGGGACTTTCAAAGCGCTTACGAATATACGCGCCGTGTACTGGAACGCGCCGAAGATGGAAATGATTACTATGAAGTGATCGAAGCGCTCTGCCTCGAGCGCCTCGGCCAGATCACTGAGGCTCAACAAAAACTCACCACAATTATGGAAAAGGCGAAGGCCAAGCCGGTGTATCTCTACAATCTTGGCTATATCCTCGTAGAGTTTTTCAACGATCCTGAGCGCGGCATTAACTTTCTCGAACAACGGGTCGCCTTACCCGTTCCGACCAATCCTAAAGCGCACCAGATGATAGCAGAATACTACCTCAAGCAAGGCAATCTTGAAAAAGCCGAGCACTACAATAAGCTGCTGCTTCAGGCCTTCCCTGGTTTCAAAGCAGCCAAGAAACTTCAGGATGAAATTCAACAACGACGCGCTACTACACCCTCCGAACAGGAAGAATAGCCCTAACACCCACTGGCCATATATGTGCTTTCCTTAACAGTTTTGGGTTAAGGTGGTAAAAGAATCAAAAGTATAATAAGACACGGCATGCTGGGGTCTAAAACTCTCCACCAAATAAAGATCGTATATTACCCACCTGTGTTATAACCAGCGAAGCGGTTTTCTTGGGTTCAGATCCTCCGGTATCGACATTCTCAGGCGCGTCAGAGGCCAGGTTTTCCACGCGAATATCATCAATTGCAATCTTCGTATCAAGCGTGCGAAAGCCTATCATGCCGAAATTAACCGGGCATTCTTGTGTAGATACGGTTAGCTTTCCATCAATAAAACAGTCCACCCTGGCATCTTTTATGACACACTCCATCCTGTGCCACTGGTTGCTTGCTGGAGCGGGGGCATAATTGCTGATGGTTTCGAATCCCTCGGGGTTGGTGTGGCGAATCTTGACTGATCCATCGTCAATCTGAAAATAAGAGAAGCCACGTGGTTCATCAATAAAGTTGGCCCGAAAACTGATCCACGCATCCCCGCCCGAGATAAGCCTGAACCGATAAGATATTTTGCAATCTTGCCACACGTAATGCTTCAGCCAGATATATTCTTTACCTTTCCCTCCAGAAGAGAGAATCCCGTCGGCAATCGTCCAGGATTCTGATGCAGTGATCCATTCGTCAAGATTGGATACATTAAAGTCGGTTTGGAACATGGACGGCGATATAGACGTCCATATAGCTTCTGCGTTCCGACGGAAATCAACCAGCTCGAAGATCTGAGTTCCCTGTGCAGTGATAATCTTTTGTTTTACCATGCCCACATTGGGAGCAATCCACTGGCTGAATTCTTGAATGTACTTTGCTACCTTTGGCTCTACGTCCAGTTTCAGGCAGTTGAAAGTGCCAAATGGCACAGATATCCTATCTTCGGCAGTTACCCTGACTTTGGCCGGGCCTGGCTCAATTTCAGAGTTCAAACCAGAGGGCTGGAATTCCATTTCCACACCCAATTTTAAAGGGAATTGAATCTTATGAATAAGTGTGGATTCTTCCGGTGAAGAATAGGTGGCCACGCCTTGGGCAGTACCCGAACATAAAGTCGCTTGGTGCCCAATCCTTCTAAGAAATAAACAGATTCTAGTAAGCCGTCCTTGCCCGTGTCGCTCTTTTCTACTTGAACAGTAAGCCTGCGCGATTGAGCTCCAGTGTCTTTTCCTCCAACAGAATATATCCATCGCGTACCCGGGTTGTATGGAACATCCTCTATGTTAATAATGAGACCATCGGTCTGGACCGAGAACGTCAAACCTGCTCCAATCACCATCAAGATCACCAGGCTAAGTGAAGCAAGAGCCGCTTTCATCCTGACCAGCCCGCTCCATTTATTGATTGATATTTTCTCGGCAATTCCTTTCTTGTATCTTAAAAATATGTACATTCCTTAACCCTCCTTTTGATTTTTCGGGAGCCTGCTACAGTCGTTTTCTCTGCTGATAGGCAAATTAAATTAGCAAGTGTACTGTTGTAGTATGATTCGAGAGCCTCTAGTGTATGACAAAGCGAGAGATTATCTTTCGAATATTGACGCGTTATTTCTGCAGGGTTTGTAATGCTGTCAGACAGGTGTTTACGTGAATTTGAACGGTATCCTCCGTTTTATAAGCATATCCGCCGGCCATGACAATTGCCAGCGGAATGTTACGCTCTACGCAGTAGGAGATTACCATTTCGTCTCGCCGGCGCAATCCCTCCATGGTTACCTGGAGCTGTCCGAGCTGATCGTGCTCGTACGGATCAGCGCCTGCCACGTATAAAACTAAATCCGGCCTAAACTCGTCAATCTTACCAGGAATCACACGGCCAAGCTCTGTTAGGTATAACTCATTGTCAGCAAAATCTGGCAATCCAATATCGAGGTCGCTGGGCTCTTTCACGGGATAATTGTGCTCTTGATGAATGGAAAAGGTAAAAACATTGTGATTACCCTGAAAGCAACGCGCTGTACCGTTACCCTGGTGCAGGTCACAGTCAACCACGAAGGCGCGCCTTATTGACCCATCGTGAATCAGGACGCTAATAGCCACGGCCACGTCATTGATATAACAGAAGCCCTCTGCATGGTCAGGAAAGGCGTGGTGAAAACCACCACCCAGATGGACACCAATGCGATGGCCCAATGCCTCACGTGCTGCCAGAATGCTCCCGCCTGCACAGAGCATGTAGGCCTGAACAATCTCTGCGGTAAGCGGCAGCTCAGAGTAGATCGTGCGCGGAGTGCTGTGCAACGCCTGCAGGTCGTCCAGATATTCCCGCGTATGTACCAGCAGCAACTCGTCTAAAGATGCAGGCTGGGGCGCAAGGAACTCCTCCTGACCCACATGTCCATGCTTCACAAGATAATCGTGAATTAAGCGGTACTTGACTGTCGGGAAGACGTGAACGCCAATATCTACTTCGTATTGGGGGGTATAGATGAATGAGGGCTTCCGGGTTACGGCCATTGAACCGAAGATTACCAATATACTTTGAAAAACCGGAAAAAGGAGCTTCAGGATCGCAGCACTGCACCCATTCCTATCCTACTTTTCATCCTCACGTAGCACATCATAAGGTACAGACCTGCAGTCCCACGAGGCTTAGACCAGGGTCAGAGCATGAGAGAATTCCGACGCAATCACTGACTTGCCTTTTTCGCCTTTTCTCGATCCTTTGCCACCTTCTTTTTGTACATCACCCGCAAACTTTCGTTGATATTCTCCGTTATCTTAGTCTTGGACATCCCTCTTATGAAGGTGATCTCATTACAGAGAAAGCGTTTTGCTTGCTCCATGATTTCCTTTTCTTTCCCTTTGAGCTGGTCTGACTGTTCCAGAGTGTAGAGATCGCGGAGAAGCCGGGTAATTCTCTGAGGATCGCCGCTCTTCATGACTTCGCGATAATTGATGTATTGAAGGCGGGCGTCGTTGCGATTTGGCGATACCGGCACTTTGAGGAGGCTAAAAATCTTCTTGACCTCGTCTTTGGACATCGGCTTACGAATACCGCGCTTCTGCAGCTGCGACTTTGGCACCATCACCCGTGCATTGCCTGCCTGGAAGATGTAATAGTTTTCCTCAATGTCATCAACCGTCATTCGCCGTATGCCCTGCACAGTGCAAATGCCGATAGTTGGTTCGACAACCGTTTGGCCAATTTTGAACTTAAGCATGATATCTCCTCGTATCCGTAGTTCTATTGGAGCGAGGTCTGCCTCTTGCAGCCTCTGCCCTTTGTCGAAAAAAGTTAAGGGTCGCTCCTTGGCAATCACTTATAAAGACATACATCTAAAGCCCAGGTGCCGGCTCGCATCAGTAAGGTTTGCTGCCCTAATGCTCTTTACTTTTTCCGGGCTGCAGGGCACCACGTTACCACCCGGGCGTCTCCCCACAGGCGCTCCAGGTCATAATAGCGCCGAGCCTCTGCGCTAAAAACATGAACTACAACGTCTCCATAATCCAGCACTAACCACGTTGACGTCCCATACCCGTCTACATTGTACGCGCTACACCCGTTCGACTTGAGAACTTCCTCAACGTGTTGACCAACAGCGCGCAACTGCTGGCGTGACGTCCCTGTGCCAATGACAAAATAATCCGTAAAATTACACACCTTGCTGACATCCAGTACAACAATATCACCTGCCTTCTTGTCAGCTTGTGCTCTGGCAACTGTGATTGCCTTCTGTTCAGATGAGAGTTGGCTTATCGGAATCCCTCCTGCACTCCAGATCAGCCAGTGCCCTCAGGGAGCGAGAGTGCAGTGGCTGACCGCTTTTCCGAAGATATGCAATCTTGGTCCGCAAGGCCTCAATAACCGCCTGATCCAGATCTTGATACGCAAGGCTGCGCAGACGCGCTATGCTGCTAAACCGCCGTCCTGGCTCTATACAGTCAGCCAGAAACAGAATCTTATCCAGCAAGCCCATGGCTTCGTCACCCGTTGGATGTATTCGCACGGCTCGCTGAATTGCCGCGTCCGATACCCCAAACGTTGTCCTTATCATTTCCCCTGCGAGAATCGCATGCCAGAGCTGGGGAAACTGTATGTCTTCCCCCTCTAACACTATACCGGCGCTGGACAGTCGCTTTCCGATGTCCTGCTCTGGAAGACACCTGGCACAATCGTGGAGAAGACCCGCTATTGCGACTGTCTGTACATCCTGCTGGTAGCGCTGCGCGAGAACCAGTGCTATATGGGTAACCCCGAGAGAATGAAGTAGCCGCGAACGATCAAGCAGCTGAATAAGCTCGCCGTAAAAGCGATCAAAAAGTGCTGCCATGTTCCCCTGATGGTATTTAATGCGACGACTGGGACTTTTCATCATACATTATGATCTTGCAAGAAGATTTTAGTTTGGTCGCCACAGGAATTCAAGCAATTTTTTTCCCCGCTGAAAAAGAACCGATTCGGCACCTGGAAGACACTGTACTGGGATATAGCTAGCTTCACCTTTTCTCATCCACAGTCAGGTCATTGGATCATCTTTAATTATACCCATCTCCAAAATGTAAAAGACCGGTTTCAGGTAAAAAGGTTCCGGCTCATCGGGATTTCTTAACCTCAACCCGTGCACAGTAGGGCTTCACCCGACACCAGCTGCAATGTGGAGACACCGGGATGCAGCAATTTTGTCCGAACGCGACAAGCAAACTATTGAAACGCGTCCAATAGGAACGTGGGAGTGTCCGGCGCAGAGCGAACTCGGTTTTTTCGGGCGTTCTGGTCCGAACGTAGCCCCAGCGGTTACAGATACGATGAACATGTGTATCCACACAGATGCCCGGTTTTCCATAGCCCAGGGTTACTACCAGATTTGCTGTCTTGCGCCCCACGCCCTTAAACGTAATCAGCGTGTCAATAGAACTCGGAACACGGGAGCCAAATTGGTTAACCAGCTGCTTACACACCGTGCGAATATTGGCAGCCTTGGTACGATAGAATCCAACCGGGAAAATGGTCTTGGCAATTTGTCTTTCGGATAGTCGAAGCATATTCTGGGGGGTTGCTGCAAGAGCAAAGAGTCGCCGGCTTGCGGCCGAAGTCACCTCGTCCTTCGTTCGCAGGCTTAACATGGTGGAAATCAGCACCCGGAACGCATCCCGATTGATCCGAGCCACCCGAGTAACCGCAGGCTGCCTCCAGCGGCCCACTTCCTCTTCTACAATCCGCAAGACTTTTCGAATGGGCAACGTGGCCGACCTCATTATACTGTAAAACGCGGTTCTCCTTCCCTCTTGGCCAATTTCAATAATCTATGGCAAACGGCAAGCCGCAGTGAAACGCGGCTCTACGCCCAGTTCCGGCTATACTTACCCTAGAAACTATGGCATGTGCAACGATAAAAATGACCTTTCGTCCAGCAAAATGTCCACAAGACAAGCCAACCTTGCCGGGCAGGGAAATAAAGTGATGAATCCCGTAAACTGCACTATACTATTTTCTGGATGGGGCCGCTGGCTGGTATCCTGTGAGGGCAAAACACTAAAAAATCTGCTCAGCCGAGACTTACGGCCATGGTAACATTAGTAATTGACAAGTGCGACTCGATAGCCATTATAGGGATAAATTTTTGACGTCCTTCTAGCCTGAGAAAGTAGGACAGGACTTGTGGAAGAGCAAATAGCGAAAAAGATTGTTATCATTGACGATGACCAGGAGATTGTTAATATCATTAAGGCCACGCTAAAGAGCAAGGGCTACACCACCCTTGCGGCGTACAATGGTGAAGACGGCCTGAAGCTGGTTAAGCAAGAAAACCCGGATCTGGTTCTCGTTGATCTGCGTATGCCCGTGATGTCAGGAATGGAAGTATGCAAACGCCTTCGCAAGGAGCCCAAGTATAGAAACCTTCCGATCATTGTCATGACTGCTATTGGAAAAGACTCTGGAAAATCAGAAGAATTCTGGAAAAACGCTTTACAGTGCGACGACTTTCTCACCAAGCCGTTTGATCCTCTTAACCTGCTCGGTCGCGTGGAATTCATCTTCCGTCGCGATGAGTACATTTCGACAAAAGAAGGAGCCGCAAGGGTTCCTAACGCAGTCAAGGAGAGCCGTGTTAATTTAGCCGACGCAACGCCCAAGCAGGTGGTGAAAACCTTTATTGAAGCATGGAACGAACAAGACTTTGCCTCGGAGTATAACTGTCTGGCAGAGGAAATGCGAGGCAACATCTCGCTCAAGGACTACATGACCCGGCGCAAGCAATTCTACCTCGATAGCGAGGGGAAACGGCGCAGCCAGAAACTCGTCAAGGTGCTCGAGACCACCCAGAGCCATAACGCCGCAAGAGTGGTATGCGTGCGTGAGGACACGATTAACTCGTTATCCAAGCAGAGGGAAGAGACTTACGTGCTCAGGAAAACCGATGCAGGCTGGAAGATTATTTCTGTCCGGTCTAAACCCGCCTAGCTGCCTTCTCGGATTATCTGAAGATATCCAAATACACTTTTTGCCTTATGACGGAGCGCCGGAGCCTTTTTGGTCTGGCGCCACTTCAGCAATTTCATAGCCTATGGGGCGATGGCATGAGGAAATATGAATGGCTATTTTGAGGCTGAGGTATTAGCGGCTGGAAGATAAATTGTGAAGCTGCTGCCCTGATCGATTCCGCTCTCCACATCAATGATGCCGTCGTGCGACCGAATGATACCGTAGGCCATAGACAACCCCAAGCCAGGACATTTCGTCTGTTCCTTAGTTGTGAAAAACGGGTCGAAGATGCGCTCCATCACCTCACGACTTATCCCGATTCCTGTATCTGTTACGGTAATTGCAGCATACTTGCCCGGTGGACAATCCGGGTGTTTGGTAAGGATTTGCTCGTCAAGCTCCAGATTCTGGGTTTTCACGGTCATCGTCCCACTGCCACCCATAGCCTCCTGGGCATTAATGTAGATACTCATCAATACCTTTTGGAGTTGCTCGGCGTCTGCATTGACTGTCCAGATATCCGTGGCCAGCTGTTTCTCAACTATGAGATTTTTCTCCAAAATTCCTTGTACAGCACACAAACTTTCCTCAACCACCGTATTGAGATTCACGGGGCCAATGTCATACTTGCCTGGGCGAGCGAATACCAGAAGCTGCTTGGTCAATTCCACAGCACGCGTTGTTGCCTCTTCGATAGAGTCAATGTAGAGGGAGATTTTCGACCCCGGCTCGAGAATCATTTTTAGGTAGGATGTTTGCGAAAGGATCAAACCAAAGATATTGTTGAAGTCAGACGCCAGTCCCCCAGCTAGAGTGCCAATACTGCGCATGCGCTCCACTTGTACGAGCTTTCGCTCCATTTGCTTCTTCTCAGTGATGTCGCGGATAACCCCCATTGTGGCCTGCGCGTCGCCAAACTGAACAACCGAGACGTCGGCTTCCATATGAATCCGGCTTCCATCCTTCCGCACGGCCTTGAAACTGTATCGCGACGGAACATCATGCCCTTTCAATCGTTCTTCATACCGCTGTCGCAAGAATTCCCGATCCTCAGGCGCCGCAATGTCAAAAATCCCAAGAGCCATAAGCTCATCCAGCCGATAACCGGTCATGGTGAGAAACGTTTTATTGACGTATTGGAACCGGTTGTCTTTTACAATGACGATGCCTGCATTGCAATGTTCAATCAGGTGGCAATATTTTTGCTCCGACTTCTTCACGCTATTGTAGAGTCGCGAGTTTTCCAGGGCAACCGCAAGTTGCTGACTGATTAGCTCCAAGAATTCCACGTGCTCCTGGGTGAAACGGTCGTAGTGCTCGCAGTCGTCTACCCGCAATACCCCGAGCGCGCCCTTGCGGGAGATAATTGGCACCGCCATGGTAGATTTCAACTGCAAGGCGTTCACCCATTTTTCAGGGATAATTCTGCTAGTGCGGCAATCATTTTCAATAAGCGACCGACCGGTAGAGAAACAGAGCCCCGATATGCTGTAATAACAATCCTGGGGTTCAGCAAGTGCCAACTCTTCTGGCCAATCATTACGAGGAGCCTCGTGGTCTACCAGCTTCTGGATAGTCGGATCGTAGAGCAAGATAGTTGCCCGGCTCACCTTCATATACGCCGGCAGGAGTTGGTAGACTTGCTGAAAGACCTCCCTCGTCTCGAACGTTGCATTAATGAGCTGACTGAGCTCGCTAATGAACCTCGTCTTCTCAGATTGCTCTCGCTCGGCCTGAAAGAGATGGGCATTCTCAATAGCAGCAGCGGCCATGTTTGCAATATTAGTCAGGAGGTCTATCTGGGATTGGTCATACACATTGTACTCGTAGCTTTGTGCTGATATTACACCAATGACTCGATCTTGTGAGACCATGGGGACATACATGAGAGAGGCTGAACGGTGTGTGACGTCGCCAAACGGACGGCGATTTGAATCAGCCTCTGCACGCGGCTCGCGCAATTCCAGCAGTGGACGTTTCTTCAGAATAATTGGCTCGTAGATCTCACCCATGATTGTCCGCAGCGAACCGGGCGGGCTCACCCGCGTTTTCTTCCCATTAATCATGTCAATATAGAACACACCACGAGTCCGCCGCTGCTGTTCATCGTAAAGATCAATGAAGAACGCATCTGTAGAAATCACCTGGCTGACCTGATCAAAGATGATCTGGTACAGCTCCTCGGGCTTCAGAGTGGAGCTCAGCGCCTGGCTAATCTTGTTCAGGACCACAACCCGCTGCAGCTGCTTATGAATTTCTTCTTCTGCCTGGTGCTTCTCGGAGACGTCGCGCACCGTTGCCATAATTGCTTCCCGCCCATTGTAATCCACCACACTGCGCGTGACGCTAACCGTTCCGATCGAGCCATTCTTCCGTCTGTCTTCGTGGATATCTTCGACCTTCTCGCCGATTTTGCCGCTCCTATAGTCCTCCAGGACGGTCTGTGCGATGTGACTATCCGTCGCGGGATGGAGATCGGGCAGGGCAAGCTGAAGCAGCTCCTCTCTCGAATACCCGCTCATTTCTTGCGCTTTTACATTTGCATCCAGTAAACGCCCGCTGTGCGGATCAAAGACGTACATTGCGTCACTCGCCTTCTCAAAAAAGCGGCGCCACTTCTCCTCCGACCGTGTGAGTTCCTGGCGGCTTTCCTCTACCAGCAAGAGAATCATGAAGAACGCCAGCAGAAACGCCAGCACCCCACCAAAAATATAGCCATACGGGGTCCGAATATCCACGAGATAGAGAATCGGCTGGAGTATCTTATCCAATCCCCAGATGACAAAAACCATACCGAGCACACTGGCTCCAAAGAGGGCCCTTTTCTGCCCGTTGTAGAACATCAGCAAGCCAATGAATATATTCAATGCCGCAAGAAATGCCATGTAGGCAAAACTCTGGACGGAGAGCAAGTTGCTCACGCCGAAAGTCGCTATGACAGACCAGAAAAAAATAATTGCCAGGCTACTGTGAAAGAGCACCTCCTTCTTCCCCCGACCGATGAACAGCAATCCACCCCAGAAAAACAGAGTGGTGTTTAACCCATTACAGAAGTAGGTGAGGAACGGCCATGATTGCGCAGCCGGGTAGTAATAACCTGACAATTCGAAAGCAAGACGGAAAAAGAGGGCGAGCCATCCCAGTGTCCAGAACAAAAAATAGCGCCTAGGATTGAGATGATAGAGATGAAGAAAGGCAAAAAAGATGACGGACAAATACAGACAATAAATAAGCATTAATAAGGGCAACGCGCTCATGCTTCAGCCTCTACGAGTACTCTTATCATCATGCACCACAGGATCAGCAACGGCAGCAGGAGTAAGAAACTACCGTCTCTCTCTTTTAAATTATATCGCTTATTGGATGAGCGTCAACCTTATTTCACATTCAAAAATCTGAGGTTATAAGTGATAAAGAGGCCTATCATGAGAGACTTATAAAGCATGCCCTCCTTAGTCTTGGACCCTCTGTTCATCATCTAACTTGCCTTTGCCGTGAGCGAGAAAAATGTGATGCGACTGACTGGACTCTCGAGATCTTTTCCAGTCTGCTTTGACGTTTTTCCGCTTGACATTTTCGCTAAGGATTACTAAATGAAGCCTAATACCAGTATTAAAACCTGTATAAAAGGCGGTGAAAATCATGAACCACACGAATGCAATTTTTTTCGTTCTTGCAACCGCATGCCTGGTGCTCATCTGCAGTGCATTTCAGCCAGCCCTGCCGGCTACACTCCTCTTCTCTGACGAATTCAATGCCGGGACTATTGACAACTCTAAGTGGGTTATTCCTGGAATTGCTGGGCCGATTGGCGAGCCAACGCAAAGCAGTGGCTATCTGCACCTCGACCCTGTGGGTGCGTATGCTGATGCGGGTGAGGAGCTGCCAGCTCAGAAAACCGATTTTACAGACTGTAGCTTGCAATTAGGTTTGGCAAAAATGAACAGGAGTTTGGCAAAAAAAATCTTGCAACCTACCAGTTAGGAAGAGACGGAAAAACATTCGCTTTTTCTTCGCCTTTAACGACCGTTAAACGACCGATAATTGCCCGGCTGGCTGTCGTTTTTACGGCTTCTTCTTTGGCGTTGGCGGCTCTTTACATACTGCTCCGCGGCGACCAATAGTCTTGCCCTCATCTGTACGGCGGAATGAATCCTTGTGAGGCCCCGAGCCGTCACGCTTGCCCCGTATGTTGTAACCCATGCTAACCCTCCTTTATTTCTCATACACTTATGGTGTGTTTTCGTCGGCGATTAACTTCCACGTGTACCCATCGCCCGAATCCTTGATGCAGATGTAGAGCGCGTCGCTCACTCCCGTACCGCCTTCCTCAAATACAAGCTGACCACGATACGCTACAGCAGCCGCAGGTTTGCCGCCGGTGTAATCACCCAGACCAATTGCCCGATCCACGTCAAGGTCGGCTCTGCCAGCTCCCATATTGTCAATCCCGATAGTCACATCGCTTGCACTGTTACCCCTAATGACATAGGTAGTCCCGCTTATAGTCATTTGCCCGTAGCCAACCACCCCACCTTTCCAGGTGATAGAGTTTTCAACATTCAGATGCGCTTCAAACGTGCCGTCACTGTTTTTGATGTAGAGAGTGGTGTCCGCACTTGCATCGGGCACATCAATGCTTGCACCGTCCCCATCAAAGATTAAATCGTTGCCTTCAATCGTTATATCCCCGCTGAACTTGCCGTCACCCGCCTCCGCGCCCGTGGCAGTGCCGACGTTGAGGCCGCCCTTGAATGTACCATCGCCGTAAGTAGTGTCGAGTCCCGTGCAATATTGACTATAATCTATATCATCACCATAATTGCCCGCAATATAAGCTACAGCTCCCGTGATACCAGATTCATAAAATATTCCATCAGTCATATTCTTTCCAATATAATTGCCTAGAAAATAAACAGTTGCATCATCGTTTTGTATGTCACAAGCACTCTCGTGAGAGTAGGTATCTTCTGACTCAAAGTGGCAGTTAAAAACCGTTACGGTGCGTGTGGGATCTAAGTCGAGATAGAGCGCACTCTTTCCAGTTGTATGGTCTATATTAAAATAACAATTTTTGAATACAACTTCTGAATCCCAACAGGAAGCGATATCAAAACCGCCGTATATATAACAGTTCTCAAAAGTTACTTCTGAGTTGGGATAGCAGAAAACCGTATCTTGATATCCGTAGAAAGAACAGTTGCGGATATATATATCTGTGACCGGTTCGGCGCCAGTCACGCCGTAACCTATCTTAAGAGCTATTTGTGCAGGTTGACCTCCACCACCAAAAGCGTTAGTGTTTTTAATTGTAAGATTGGCAAGACTAATATTTGACATACTTGCCTCTACGCTAGTGCGAAGCTGAAAAACCCAGGTGCTATCTGTACGCTCATATTCAATTATACATTTTTCCCTATCAACACCAACGACTGCGATATAATCTTTGTCAACTATGGAAACATGCTCCTCATACACCCCTGGCATGACCAATACCACATAGGGATTGTCCGACGCTGAGTCACTAATCGAATCTATCGCTGCCTGTATCGTAGTGTAGTCCCCAGCTCCGCCCTTGTCCACCACAACCACGTTGTCCGCTGAAGATGTAATGCTCCCGCTGGTGCGCATGTCGCCGTCTTTATTGAGCACAAATTTCAGCATCCCATCAAGATCGTATTCTATGACGTTGCCAACTGCGCCCTCTGTCCAGCCGCCTGCATCGCCCTTTGTGTTCTTGAGCGCCAATAGTACAGCATCGTTTTTTTCGCCCGCTGCGGAGCTAGCTTTATGCTCAATTTCCATGAGAGCACCGCGCGAGCTATACTCGCCAGTCGCTTGAGTTCCCGTAACTTTTCGGACAAACCGAGAATCGGTTTGGTCATAATCTTCTGCCAACTGCTGCTGTACGCCACCAGTACCCATACCGATATTAACCTGGTGGAGATCAGATTGCTGTAAGCCGCCTGCCTTATCCCATGAGACAATAACGTGTGCCCTTTGCACTTTGGTCTGGTCATTATCCGCAAAAAAGCTGCTATAACCCGGATCATTGCCTGCCACGAGTTTCTGCTGTGACATCCATCCCACGTAGCTTGATGGCCATCCCGTCCCATTCGTGTTGAAAAAATACATCACTCCTGTATGCCCGTTGGAGCTCCAGCAGGCATTGTCTGCATTCGGCATCACATAACAGCCATAAAAATAGCAGACTGCATTGTCAGCTTTCCATTCGCCGACACCTTCTACTGTCGCAGTGACCTTCGTGTCAAACACGCAGTTTATAAATCTGGATGTGAAAGACGTGCCACCGGTTCGGCCAACAAGAAGATTGCCGCTTGTCGGATCCAAATCATGGCAATAAAAATGGACGCGTTCAAAGACAGAGTCGTCTTCAATACATACAACATTGTGATTGCCCTCTATATAGCAGTTTTGGAAAATCGGATTGCCCGTCTCAATATAGATCGTTTTGTCCTCGCCGTAAAAATTGCAGTTCATGAACAGGATCTCGTGCGTACGTCCATAGGGATCACCGCGCCCTATGGTAACCGCAGCCTGCATCGAGCCGTATCCGGTTGTCTGCGTGTTTTTTATTGTGACATTGGCAATTACTATTCCGGCGAGATTTGTCGAACCGCTGCTTGCGATATCCAGAGTCATGAGATCGTCATCCACGCCGGTGGATTCGTGGGTGATAGTGACGCCGGAAGCTTGCGTTTCGGTTATCTTCGCACCCGCCGGTTGTGTGCCGACGATAGAGATATAGCTTTTGCTCAGCTTGATTTGCTCATTGTAAACTCCAGGAGCCACATAGACGATATAGGGTTTGGCTGCGCCGGCATCTGAAATATTATCAAGGGCGGTCTGGATGCTGCTATACTGTCCGGTGCCGCCCTTCGCCACGTAGACTTTACACATCTCACGCTTGAAGTGGATGTCGTCGTCAGTCAAATGACCGCCCAGCGTGGCGTGCGCCTGTTGTGTCACGTCAATCGGCAAATCCATATTATACGTGGCTGTGTGCCCAGCTGTATGTCGTGCAGCGGTATGGTAGTTTGTGTGGTCATCATCTGCCAGCCCTGTCAGGACACCGTGATCCGTTACGCCTGCGGTGACCAGATCAGTCAGCGATTTAGTCGTATTTTCATCGTCCTTCAGATACATGATCCCACCATCACTGCGCCAGATCTTTGCCTTGTCGTCCTCTATACCCCCCGATGGAGTGGTCAGGCTCAGCTCAGGCGTCAGCGTCTGTGCTATCCCTGGCAACGTTAAAAGCATCAATATAATGATGTTAAAAATGACCTTAAAGTATCGCATTGGTCTGAAGTCCTCCTTTTAAGTAGAATGTCTTATCGGTGTGATTATATTCGGCAACGACGTTCGTACCGTCAACTGCAAATCGAATCCATTGGTCTTCGGAATTCGTTATGAAGTCCGTCGCGGTTGCGGTAAGCGGATGGTTCGTCTTCACCTTGGAGGCGATCGTGAGGCGTCTTTTCTCCGGGTCGTTCCATGTCTTTCCATGGAACCAGAGCATGGCCCAGCCATAAGTGGGCGATCGTTTCATATTGAACGCCAGCACGTGATGGAAACCCAGTGGCAGCCCGGGATCCGGGGCCGGTATGTATTTCACCGGCTCGGTGAAATTCGTCACTTTAGACTTCTGATTCTGCTCATAGGATCCGCGCAGCGTCAAATTGCCCTGCCAGTCGAGCGTGCCCAGGAGTTCGCCCTCGACGACGAAGTACATCATCGTCCGCCCCGGGGAGATCAGAATGTAGTTGTTGCCATCGTACCAGTAAGCATACATATGCGCCCCGATGGTATCGATCATGAATTGCAGGCGATGCGGAGCTATCCTGGAGGTGTGTATAATCTCGCCCGGGATGTTGTTCAGTTCGGATTCGGGATGGTCTATCGTGACGACGTCGCACCGCTCAAGATGCGAACAGAGCAGCGGAGTGTCGACCATCACGAAGTTGTGCTTGTAGGAAAGGAGCTGGACAAGGAATGCGGCCAGATCAGCGATGACGGTTGAATTCTTGTGCGCATGCCAGCGGGCATACTTCGTGACGGGACGTTCTCCCCATGAGCGATCGACACTGCTCGGGTCGCTTACCTGGTGCGACCGCAGGAATCCGTCGCCGTTGTTGTTCTCGTCGTAGTTTATGGTGATCTGATTCGCCAGCTCCGTAGTATGCGAGCGCATTTTCGTGAGGATCGGCTCAAGCATGTTCGTCTTGTCGAAAGTGAACACGCTCAGACCGGGCGAAAAGAGACCGGCCGGTCCCAACGGACGGAACTTCAGCCTGTACTTCCCGCCTTCGAAATAAAGCCTGCATCGGCACTGCCATACCGCTTCCGCCAGGAGTTCCCGTATTTGAATGCGATCTCCGATGCGACGCGCGAACTTATATCCACGATTGGTAAGCTCTGCCTGTGCGGCCACGAAAGAATCGACATCGAGGTAGTCGCCGCTTAGTCCCATGAAATCTACGTGAGTCAACAAGAACCAGATCAGGGACGCTGGATTTTCGTAGAGCGTCGAACCGCTGTAGTGTCCCTCCACATCCGCCGTCACCCGTCCCGTACCGATACGCATAGTCTTGGCGCGGTATTCAAATTCAAAGAACACATTCAAGATATAGATTTTGACCTCACTCCCCGTACTATTAAAGTCAATAAAGACCTCCGGCGTCTCGTTGAAAAATCCCCAGCCCCCGTTGTTCTCTACGCATTTTGTAATGTTGATTTTCTGCACTGCACGATTAGAAGCAATCTCGCCAATCAGGTTACGGAAGGGGAGAACCTCAATGTCTAGATCGAACCCGTCTACCAACTCGTATTCTATTTCAACTTCAATGCCGTACATCCGAAAAATAAATGAATCAAGAACATAGGGGTCACCTAGTTCGGGACAGTTTGCTCTGGTAGCCTGAAGACCCCATTGTATGTTTCTAAAATAATCCCAACCATTGGTCGGGATATCCATATTAAAAGTAAATATTTGGATTTGTTTCCGCGCTTCCCAATCGCTTAATGCTTCCTCCTGTGCTACCCTATAATCTCCGCTTACCAGGCTGATTACACCGCCGCCTATTCTGGTTCCATAAACATCTTCTGCTACACTGGGGCCATAACTGGTATCACCCGCTGCTCGTACGTTAATATGAAACCCCTTTTTTTGTATGAATCCCTTTAATGGATACGGTGCATGTCCAGCCGTTACTGTTACTGTAATTTTCTTAATGGTCGCTTGCTCATTGGTATATGGCACATCAACAAACTCAAACCAAAGAGAATATGAATGCTGCGCAATTTGACGATAGATTTCGGTTTCGTATCCCGCAGCATATCCAGATAGGGGCAAAGAATGCGGAAGCGAAAAACTACTCCCTGATAATGCTGACTCCCCACTCGGCCAACTTTTAACCCTTACAAAACTTGATTCAGAAGGCCTCGACGGTACATGAACTTCCTCTTGCCCATATACAATAGCTCTCTTCCTTAGCCTTACAGTAGGCAAGGCCAAGTCACCAATATCAACCTTGGTATCATGTGGATGGTCGGGATTATCGGCTTCGGTTTCCTGCTCTGCGGTACGTCTTAGATTGACATAATCAAAAATATTCTCGCGCAAGTTCTGAAAAGCCCCATTCCTTTTTAGCTTTGCAGAAGGCGGATTGGCTTCATCATGGGGCTGCGATTCGTAATACTCAATTCCTAGCCGCACGTTTACCAAGTCGCCATATTTTGCAGCCCCGTCTGCAAGACTGCTTTCCATCTTGATGTGTAACAGGGGATTGTCTTTAGTTATCTGCGCAAAAGAAAAGATGCCTTCAACATCATACGCGAACCCAGCATCGGTAGCGGTATTGCTCCCGCCAGTTGTCCATGTCCACACAGATTGCCCCTCTTTGTCCTTTTCTCCCGATACTTCGAGGAAAGTGGAAATCGGCATGACGTCCTGGTACGTGGGCAACCCGTTTATCTGCAGGAGCTGCACGTCCTTGCCGGCAACCTGCCACCAGTGGATGGAGTAATTGGAAATGAGGCGGCCCGCGATCCGCACGTTGTCGATGAGTTTACACCGATGCCCGGCCACGAGATAATGGTAGGAATCCATGATCTCCTTTACAACCGAAGTGTCGGAATGCTCACGCGCGACAGTGTCGTCCTGGCCGCGCTTGCAGGGACTGGAGCCCGAGCCGAACTCGTTCGCAGCGGCATCGAGGTAGTTATAATGTATGATCTCGTCATCTATCTGGAGCTTGCGCCAGTTTGCTTTGGGGTCGGGGAAATTCGCGATGTCTTCCACTTTGATGACGACGTCGTCGGGCGAGAGACTTCCATGCAGCCGCGTCTCCTGGCCGATATTGACCGGGATAAGCCGACAATCTCGGCACTTCCCGAATATTATCGGCATGATCTTGCCGAAGCTCTCGGGTGGCGCCAGGCGGAATATCGCCTCCTCCGACGTGATCGCGCGGCCTACTTCCCTTTCACCCAACGCGAGCGTAAGGTCAACAAGCTTGAGTCTGACCTCCCGCGTGCTGACTTCGAAGTCGTCTATCCTGTACGTGTGCGCGTCTATGATGTCGGAAAGGCCGATGCTGCCTAACAGGTCTTTGAAAATGTATCTCAGCCGCACTTCCAGGCCTTCGAGCGTATGCTGAAGCGTCAGCTTCTCGAACCGATTAGGATCCTCCGGCAGGCTCTGAATGCCGATGTCGGCGGAATCCACTATGCCCAGTTCGTCTATGCCCGAGGGCAGCACCTTCGAGAGCGACGGGTAGCGCGTTACTTTCCCTTCGTAAGTTCTGCCCTCGATCGTGAACTGTCTGGTGGAATAATACTTCGTGCCGGTTGGTGCGGGGAAATCTATCTCGACGAGCCAGAAGATATCCTGCCCGGTCTTCTCTCGTTCCGTCTCTTGCTTTGTACTAAGCGTCTTCACGACTGGTAAGCTCCCACCTGGTCGATCTGAAATAATATGTCAAGAGGGGCGAGACCGGGTATGCGCTCCGAATACGGAAGCTCGTCAAGGAGCAGCGTTGCCGTGACCGAATAGATCCCACCCGCTTTATAATCATAATACCCTACCGTGCACTTCTCGATGCCATGGTTCAGGTGGACGATTATGAACGTATCCAGGGCCTGCAGAACCGACCGGGGAAGCATCTCCCAAGTCAAGGTGACTATCGTATACGGATCCGCGATTCTCGTGCGGTAAGGAACGCCCGATTGAGTACGCTGAGTCTCGACGCCGAGCGCGGTGCGTTTGTCCGGCGAGGAGACGTCGTACGGCATGAGCTCATAGTAGGTCGGCTTCCAAACTTTGTAGCCCGGGCCTTTCGATTCCTTGACGGCGTAAGAAATGGTGATGTCGCTGGCCGTCTTCGAGACGATCTCGCCGAGGTATTCGACTTCCGAGCCGTCGGTCTCGCTGATGAAGATCGGATCGCCGACGGCGAATCCGCTGGTGTCGGTAACGGGAATGACCTTCGCACCGGCGTTCACGCTGCCGCTTTCCGATTGCTCGTTTGTTTTTCCCAAGGCCAATATCGGCTTCATCGTGATAGCTCCGGTGAGAGGCTGAATTTGCCGAGTCGCTCGAGCTCTTTGATTTTCCGCGCAACTTTATCAGCAACCGCATCCGCATCCCGTGCATCATAGATATGAAAGGTTACATTCCCGCCAACGGCTTGCTGCCGCCCTGCTCCCTTCGCCCCTGCCTTCTCCCCCCACTCTTCTCCGTATTGCCACCAATACCAATCGTCAAAATCTTCGTCCGATACCCATGGCGATGCACCAGGTCCTTCGGTAACATATTCTCCTATGACATTCTCCGTCGAAGTTGTCGCCCTATACGAGCTGGCCGAAGCCGTCGCCATAGCAGAGCTAATAATCGCGTTAATGGCACTTGTTAGTATCCCGGCACTCCTTGATATGCCTTCCGCGATTGCATCTACAATTTCTCTTCCTGTCCCTTCTGCAGATCCCAGAATAGACGGCTTTATCATTTGCCATCCGCTGATCAGGGAAGCCTCGAAACTGGCCCAGAGGGTCGAGCCTGTAAAATCTTCTACAGCCCTGGTGGTTTCTGTAAGAGTCTCTTCAACGGCCTTCTGTATCGGTTCGGTGTCGATTGCGCTGATTGCCTCGTTAAGCTTCCCGACTGTTTCGACGCCCTGGAATACAATTTTGTAATACCCCTCTTGGGTTCCGCCAAGGTCGTCCAGCTCTTTGGCCATTTTGGCAGCTGACTCGGCTGCATCATCCAAGCCCATGCTCTCAAGTGTTACGATCTCCCCGCCGATCTTAATATAATTCTCTCCTGCCTTGACTGCCTCTTCGAGTCCTGCCGCGACCTCCTTAGCCGCTTCAGCAGGTATGGGCAGTGTCGTGTATTCCCCCATCCATGATGGAGCCCTGACGCTGGGTATGCCAGGCGCACCCTGGAGGTATGGGGTGATGATAGACTCTGCGATGCCTCCTCCCGTCGCCCCTGCCCCTGCAGGATATCCGCCAGTCACATAGCTTAAGGCATCCCGCAAGGCACTCTCGATAGTATTCACAATTGCCTCGCATACAAAAGTTACCGCGCCTGCGATACCTTTTGCAATGCCCTTCATGATCTCTATGCCGACGGTTTCGGCAAAGGCCAATACCGAGGGCCTTGCTTTTTCCCACTCGCTCCGGACCGACTTATTGAATTCAGCCCAAAGATCCGACTCCGTGAACGCCTGTATCGCTTCGGCGATTGCCGGCGTCGACTCGTCGATCCAGCCGGAAATTATCTCGCCCCATGTCTTCTCGCCTTTGCGGACCAGGTCAAGATCCTCGATGACCCGGTTTCTCGCCCGGTCAGCCCATTGGCTGAACGCCTGTATCGGCGTGCGGCCGTCCGGGCCCGGCATATCCAGCCATTCATTGACCGACTTGACGATCTCCTTTCCGATCTCCATGAACGGCCCGGCGATTTCGGTCTTTGCGGTTTTAACCCTCCGCTTGAGCAGATCCCATTGAAAATTGAATTGCTCGACCATTATGCCGAACGCAGTCCCCGTCGCGCCCGCCGACTTTCCGAATTCCTCGAGAAATTTTAAAAATTCCCGTGCGCCTGGATCACCTCCAATTACTGCTAATGTCCCAACAATGGCTTCTATGCTACCGAGGAATCTCGGCAGCTGATCTTTACTGAGTCTGGAAAGAAACTTGGCAATCCCTTCGTCGGCAACGGTCTTCTGCATCTGTTCCCATGTGAGATCAAGCTCTTTCAATACTTTGACCGACTCGCCTGTTGGCTTGATAAACGCCTGCAAAGCCGTTCGAAGTCCTGTAACCGCTTCTTCGGTCCTTACTAATAATGTGCTCTTCGCCAGCCAGGCAAACATCTCCTCGAGCGACATACCCGCCTGCTTCGCCAATGCGGCAACGCGGCCAATAACGGGTGCAAGTATCGACATCTCCGTTTTGCCGTACTTTACCGTCGTGAAGAGAAGATCGGATACCCGTGCCGCTTCTTCCCACCCAAGATTATAGGCTGCGATTACAGTGGTCAGAGCATTGACCATTACTGCTGTTTCGGTGAGCCCGGCGATGGCGCCTTTGCTTGCGGTCTCGATGAACGTCAGGACGTTCTCTTCGGGCACGCCGGCGGAGATCGCCTGGTAGAGCGCCTTCGTTCCCTTGACGGCATCCTCGCCGATCGCATAGGAAAGATCGAGCACGCCGCGGCGCATCTTCTCCATGTCCTTGACGCCAAGCGTGGCAACTTCGGCCAGGGCATACTCGAGATCCGCGGTCTTCCCGATCGAGTCGCCGATCATGGCGACCATCTTCTTCCCGGCATCGACCAGGCCGCCGACGAAATGCCGGTAGATCGCCTGCCCTATGCCCTGGAAAATGCCCTGTACCACGTTGCCGAAAAGCGTGGTCTTCCCCTGGACCGACGTGAGCATCTTTTCGTAATCGCCGCCCTCGGCGTCGATGATCGCTACGATTTTTACTTTTCTCTCAGCCATGTTCTTTGTGTCTTTGTGCCTTCAGACTGACAGCCTTCAGGCTGAAGCCTTGGTGGTGATCATTTAAAAAATGCATTGACTGGATATCCGCAGTCTTTCATCCGCATTTGAAGAGCGTCTAAAGCCTCTTTAAACGCGGCATGATCTGACTGTTTTCTTGTGCTCTGGAGTTTTGCTTGCAGATCCCGCACATGGTTGGATATGTAATGCACTACGTATTCCGTCTCGCAGTGTGTGCAGACGATGAAATGCTTGACAATCGCTTTGTCGCCTTCGACGTCGCCCAGCTCGTGCTGCTTGAGTTCGGGCTTGAAAGATATGTGGCAGTTCGTGCATTCCAATACGTAACGCAGGTTGCCGTCAGGCCCAATGCTTCCGATATGCGGCCGATCAGTTTCAGTTTTTCCCGAAGAATCTTTTGGCATACCCTTCCCTCCGCTTCAGAGTCTCCATTCCCCTTTTCAAAGCAGTAGCGAATGCCACAGGATCCGCCGGTTCACGAACCTCCGGCGCCTCGCCAGTCGCGAGAAACTTCATCAGGCGACCGTAAAAATCCTCCTTGAAACGACGGTTGCGTGTCGCCTGCATGAGCATGTAACTGAACATGTCGCGATGACGCCTCTGCTTGCGCCATTCCTCGAGCATAACGAAGAAGCGCAGCGTTGGCATTCGCAGCACGTGCTCGTCAGTCCAGCCGCTGAGATCGCAGAATTCCGTTACGAGCTGCGGCCACGTCGTCGGCTGCTCGGCTACGTCTTTTTCTCCGCCACGCTTGCTTCTTCCTTCTCGCTTCCGTCTTTCGTCCCACCCAACCGCCCGGGCAATTTTGCCCCCAGTTCCATCGCTTCAGCGTGAAGAATTCCGATAAGATGTCCTGCAAGCGCGATTGCCTTCTGAGTCGAGAAGCGCCGCAGCTCGCCCATGGGACAATCAGGCACCATCTCGTGAAGAATCTGGTACGGCTTATCCAGTGCATCGCCCATTTCGGATTCCTGCAGGTCGCCACCTCTTATCTTCTGCGTGTATGCGATGAACTCTCCAAGCACGTTCACATTCAGCAATGGATAGAGCTTGCCATTGATCTTCACGCGCAACCCGATGTCCTTCTTCTCGAGGAACGCATCCCCGTCAATGATTCTGAACGCCATAGCCACTCCTCTCTCTATGCAGTTTCGAATCCGCTGTAGAAGTGCGCGGCCATTTCGTTGCCCGCGAGATCCCTGACGCGCTTGTTGACCATCACGCAGTATTTATTGGCAGCCGTTAGATCGGATACGGGATCGATCGTGAGCTGGTAGTTCGCTCCGTTGTAGGAAAGAGTGACGGGCGCTTCGGTTTCATCAGCTTCCTTGATCAGTACCACGTTGTCCTTGTCCGTGACGTCGCCCGCGCGCATCGCCTCGAGGAACGTGATGACCACATTCGTAGTAACCGCCACGCCTGTTTCGTCGTCTGTCGGGGATATGGTGTCAACCGTCGGCGTAGTTACGTCGGACGTAGTACCCCATGACCACATCTTGTCGCCTGCGTCGTTCCATCTCGGTTTCAACACGAGTGTGAACAGCCAGCGCCCTGTTTCGTCACCCGGATCCAACATGCTGTAATCCACGCATGCCGGAAGGGCATCGTAGATGAAAAGATCCTTGGCTGTGCTTGCACCCTCACTGCGAGGATGTATGCGCACCGTGCCGAGTGGGGCGACCGCTTTGTTCGCATCGTCCTTGTCGAAATAGACCTCGCCACCCGATACCGATGCGTTCGGAAACAGCCTCGCAAGGTTGACCTCATTGATTTCAATCTCGTCGAACGTCACGACCGGGAACGGTACTCCCTGGTTTATCCCGACAGGCATCTTTCGGCTGATGTGGGATGTAACTTCAATGTTGTCCATTATCCAGTCAACTTTGCATCCCGCTTTCGCATGCCCGAGTGGCGTGCTGTCGAGGATCAGGTCAACCGGAGAGTGGATGATTTGCGTTCTGTCTGCCATATCTTCTATCCTCCTTTCGTTTAGTCTGAAAATGGATATCGATCGGGAACGACGAAGGAGACGGACATTCCGACCGCTCCCATCATCCCCGTAAGCATTTCAATCCTGCCGTGAAATCTAATAGGCCCGCGTCCCACTATCAGGATAGGATTGACCAACATTTTTTCATCCAGCAGTCCGAGCACGTCCTCGAGCATCTTGAAAAGCCCGGGCGGTTCGCCCGCCACGCCTGAGCCATGGCGCCGCTCCTTATCACCACGCAGGCTCGCATCGAGCAGAAAGAGAGTGAACTCGAGGCCCATGTCGTAATGCGGCGAATTCCCCGCCCTGTCTATCGGGCTGCCGTCGAAATTAATGAGGATTGCCGGATACGAGAGGATCAATTCGCCCGCCGCAAGTTCCTCGTCCGGCCTGGTCGAGATGCTCTCAAGCTGCTTGAGGTATCCGCCGTTCTCAACCTTGAGCGAATCGAGCTCCGCTTCGATCGCCAGTTCGATCTCCGTGAGGTGCACGTAAGGCATCCCGTCCTACCTTCCTCTGAAGATATGGTCCTCGACCATGTCGAGGAATTCGCGCTCGTCTTCATCCTGGAAGAGAATGTAAGGCCGCGCGGGGATCCTGATGCGGCGTCCTCGGCCCGCCTGGCCGCCTTTCTGCTGGATCCGCGCGTAGACGAGTCCGGAGCCAATCTCGAGTACGTTGCCGACAACGCGGCGATGAATCGAACGCTTGAGCTGCGCGGTATCCTGCAGAATCTTCATGCCGGTCATGAAGCGATACGCCCTGACTGTGGTCCGCTGGCGCGCGCCTTTGGTATACATGCTCTTCCCGCGGTTGCGTCTGCGCCATCGTGCGATCTTCGTCGCCGGCGCAAGCGGCTTCCATGATTCCGGCCGGCCTTGCTCCTCGAAATTCCGCGCGATGCTCGTGATCATGTGCTCGCCGAAATCCCTGAGCACGGGCCGGAAATTGCGCCCGACGTGTCGCAGCCGCGCGATCTCCTGCTTCAGCTCGTCGGCATTGATCCTGGCCCCAACACCCGCCATTGTTTGCGGTACTCCCTGTCTAGTGTCTACCGTCTACTGTCTACTGATGCTCAGTACCGATCCTCGAAGTCTTCCGTATCGAAGATCTTCGGGCGCGTTTTGATGTCCATCGTCTGCGCCGACGGCGCCTCCGGCGTGCCGATGGCGATCGTGCCTTTGGAGACCGCCGTGAGAAAGCGAATCGCATTGTCGTACCGCGTCTTCACCGATTCGCCCCGCGTACCCTCCATGCTCGCGCCTTTACGAGCGAACAGATTGTATAGCGCGATATCCACCGCCATCTTCTTTATGATAGTCGGCGCGGTAGTGAAGGGCACGGTGTAGCGCGCTTCGCAGTAGCCGTCGGTTTCCGACTCCGCAGCCGTGATCGCGGCCGTGATCCTGGCAGTGTTCACCGCACCCGTCTTCTCGTCGTCGGTCAACTGGATAAGAACGGACTCCGGCATCGCCGCCTTCAAGTCGTCAATCGTGCAGTATGCCATGAATTACTTCCCTTCCTTGCCGATGTCGGCGATGCCCTGGCCGACATTGAACGTCGCCACGATGCCGCCAAACCCGGCTATCGCCTTCGTCAGCGCGGCCGGCTCGATGTCCAGAAGCAGACAAACGCCCACGCAGACCATCCCGACAACGGTCACCGTGAGCTTCTTCCTTACTCGCACTCCCTCGAGCATAACAGCTCACCTCCTTCAGGATGAACCTGCCCGCCGCAAGGCTCCTGCCTGCCGAACAGGTTCTTTGGCAGGCGGGTCTGCAGGCGGGTCTTCAGGGTGAATCCTTCAGGATCTCGGCGTCGTTCAGTCTTACGCCACGGCGTCAGTGAACAGGTAGCCTGCCACGTCGCTCAGGACCTTCGTGTCGAGATTGTCTTCCACGACCACGATTTCGCTGTTCTCCCTGGGCGCGCCATACGTGAATACCCGCGGCCTGCCATGTTTGCGGAACGTGGAGCCGAACGTCGGAGTTCCCAGAGTTCTTTTCCCTGGCGCGACATACGCCAGCATCGCATCCTTTCCCCATATGCTCGTGAAGACGTCGGCCTCGCTGGCATAAGCCGCCGAGCCGACCACCACTTTCTCGATCCCGAAAATCTCCGCCAGAAGCTCGGGCGTAATGATGCCTTTCTGCGAGTACTGGATCCTTGCGATGATATCCGGATGGTCCTGGAGCTTCACGAAGACGTCCTCGCCCATGCAAAACACGTTGGGATTAACGCCGATCTTTCCGCGAATTGCGGCTTTGCCTACGCGGACGGCCGCAATGGGATGGCTGGGCGTAGTGAAGTCGCTCCACTGGCTCGTCCCGCTCAGCGTAATCTTGTTGCCCGTGGCGTAGTTGGTCGCAAGGCGTGCTTGTGCCGCCTGCTCCTTCTCGACGTCCGTGAAAATTGCCAGTTGCGTTGTTTCCCTCGCCGCCGTTCTTGCATCGAACACGGCGGCGGCCTCTTCGATCTCGCGCAAATCGAGCGGGCATTCGAGCGAACGCTCCTCGCACCTGTAATCGATCGAGCTGATTCCGAAATCGATTCTTGCCCGCGTCCCGCGCGGCGGCCTCTTCGTGTTGTAGAGTCGAAATGCCTCCGTGCCGAACTTGGGCACCTTGCCCGCTTCCTGCACAACGGTGATGATCGGGAAAAGAACGGCTCCCACCCACGTTGCGGGAATGAATCCCCATGACAGTTGCGTCTGGACGGTATCAACTATCCGGAGTTCTGAAAGTCTTCCTGCCATTGGATTAACCTCCTCTCGTTATTGTGTGCGTGGTTGCCAAAGGTATTCCCGAATCAATTCCGTTCGGCCTTCTTCCCCTGTTAGGCTGCTGGTACTATTGCGCCTGCATTCGTCAGGAGCACTTCTATCTCGTCGGCGGCTGCGGCCGCCGTCTCGAGCGCACGGCCGAGAATCACGTCACCGGCTGCGGCAGTCACTGCCTTGCCGGCTGCGTCGGACGCTACGTCGTCATCCGCAGTTATCCCCGCACCTGCGATGACGACCGCCGTGCCCAGCGCGATCACGCTGATGGTCTTTGTGTCATCGCAATTAAACTGCGAAACGCCGATCGCCTTCGCTCCGTCGCCGCAGACCGCTCCGGCACCGGTTACGAAGTACTTCGCCGTGATCGCAGCCGATGCTGTCACCGGCAGCGTTAGTAAGGGTCTTGATACCGCCATGTCTCCGATCCTCCTTTCATGCTGAGAATTTTATTCAATACATGAGTCTCTGATTGAGCGGACAAAGATCAGGCTTTCAGAACTTCGGACTTGACGATGTCGATCGCCTTTTCGTAGGTGACGTCCGGATGCTTTGCCATGTAGGTCTTCGCCTCTTTGTCAAGCTCTTCCATATCGGGATCCGTCACTTCGCCTTTCTTGACCTCGACCTTCTGCTGGGATCCCGCGGCTGCGCTTTTCTCTTTCGCCCGCTCGGCCGTGACGAGTTCCTTGAAGTCGATCACCGCGGCCAGACTCTCGACCAGGCCCTTGAACATCTTGCGCTGGCCGGCCTTTTGCGTCTTCCCGTCCGCGGATTTCGTCACGATCTCCTGGTCGTCGAGCGAGAGCATGAACTGCACCAGGCCCGCTTCCTTCCACGCCGGCAGGATCTTGCCCTCTTTGATCTGCGTCTCGACCCAGGCGGTCTCGCGTTCGCGCACCACTTCCTGCTCGAGCTCCTCATGCTTCGTTTGAAGCTGCTCTTTTTCCGTCAGGAGCGCTTTGACTTTCTCTTCCGCTTCCGTCGTCGCTTCTGCCAGATTGGCCTTGAGCTCTGTCAGTTCCGTCTCGAGTGCTTGAATCTTCTCCTTCTCCATTTCGATACCTCCTTCCTCAATGGATTTGAATCCCGGCACCGGCTGCCGGGCCGGTATGTTGAAAGCCTTTCGGCGATCTTCCAATGAATCGAGAAGCGGCTGCGGCCACGAATCCGTCTCGCGGGTCGTAATCTCCTGGCCGTCCTCCGCACTGAGCGCGATCTCGGCCATCCCGGCCACTGCGGGCTGTACCGCGCCAAGCAGCCCCACGTGCGCGAGATAAAGCCCTTTGCCTTTTATGGTATTAATAGCCATGCTGATCTTCTTGTAGAGCCCCTTGTTGATGATTTCTCTGACCTTGTCATGCATCTGATCCACGAGGGCCAGGATCGAGTCCCCGCGGATTTCAAGCTTCTTGACCCAGCCCCAGGCCGGCGCCTTGG
This sequence comes from Candidatus Sumerlaeota bacterium, assembly GCA_030613245.1. Classification (GTDB taxonomy): domain Bacteria; phylum Sumerlaeota; class Sumerlaeia; order MWCT01; family JAUWMI01; genus JAUWMI01. Next base: position 112,445 of record JAUWMI010000001.1, on the reverse strand, counting down.
TGTCTCTCGGATGACCGATCACCAGCGGCGCTTCCCTATAGTCCGGATCGTAATTGTCTGCCATTTCTTGTATCTTGGCCTGACTTAATCTGTGGTTTGATTCGTCGCCAGATATCCTGTAAATTTCCATCCAGGGCATGATTTCCTCCTCCGCGTAACCAAATTTGTGGCTTTCGCCTCACAATAGCGTTTAAAAACGTTTAAAGCAGCGTTTAATTCGTTTAACTATTCCGCTGCGTGGTGTTCTCTCCCGATCCAAAAACACGGCCTTAGAAGGCCCCGTTCGCGTTTTCGGCCTTCAGAATTCCGCCACCAGGTCGCAATACCAGCGGAGATGATTCGGCATGAAAAACAGCTCCGAGATCCGCTTGCCCTGCGGCCTGATCAGTTCGTCGATGAAAAGCCTCACCAGGCCGGAGCAGACTTCCGCCTCCCGATGGTCGAACTTGCCCGCCGTCAAGAGCTCGAGGAAATCGTACGGCAGCCCTTCGCGGAACTTCCGCTTCACGAGCTCGAACGCGCGCGCGTAATCCTCCGACCCGCGGGCGCGCGCCCCGAACTCCGGCTTGAGTTCCCAGATCCGGACCGCCCGCGTGACGGGGCGCTTCTTGCCCAGGCCCAGGAATCCGCCCCTCTTGATCTCGAAATACCTGCCGACCCATTCGTAATCGAGGCCGCCCGGCAGCAGCTCCCAGCCGAACTCCTCATAGCCGACTATGCCGCAATGCGACTCGTCGCCCTGCACGCCGAGGCCGCGCTGCTCGCGGATGATCGCCTCGCTAATCGCGTTCGTCCCCTCGACGGAAAAGAACCTGCCCCGCACCGCCGCCCGCTCGAACCGCACGAACTCCTCGGCCGATATGCGATATCCCTTCTGCCTTTTTTGTCTTCCGAAAACCTTCATCAGAAGATCCGCGATTCCCAGTATGAGTTTCCGTTCGCCCATAATCGAAAGGCCAGCGATGGACGCATTTCCCTTGCGTCCCGTGCGCTGGCCTTCATTCCCCTGTTTCCGATCTAGCTTCTGACTTCCGACTTCTTATTTCATCTTCTTGCTTCTTTCTCGATACTGATCCGCGAGCTCCTTCGGATACTCGCTCAAATCCGGCTGCCACATTTGCTTCCCGGGATTGAAGCTGAATCCCGGGTCCGGTTTCATGTCCGGCTGCTGCGTCTCGACCTTTACTCCCATGCGGCTGAGATCCCGCGGACTCAAACTGCTCACCGAACACCTGCACAAATGTCCGTTCGGCGGATAGATCTCGTCCCAGATCGGATCGTCCGCCGGCCACACCCTGCCATGCAATGACGCATGACTCGGCCGTGTTCGGGAGTCCAGGATCGCACTGTATCGAAAGTACGGCCGCGTCGCCTTCGTCTCCTCCATCTGCCGGTATCGGCCCGCACTGTATGCCGAACCCGTGTTGTTCCGGAAGATCAAGTCCAGATGCCAAGGCTTCGGCCCTGCCCAGCCGCGCCGCTTGAAAATGTCCTCCGCATTCTTTTTGAATTCCTGAAATGAAATCCCTTCCTCGATCGCCCCGTCTATCGCTTCGTAGAGATCGAGGATTACGTCCATCTGCCCCGCGCCAGACACGCTGAACGCGAGCACCTTCGCCTTGTCGACCAACTCCATATATTGATCGTGCGGCATCGGAACCTTCTCCCGCCAGAATTCCTCCGCCTCCTCGAACGGCAGAGCCTCTATCTCTTCAATCACCGCCATCGAGTTCAATCGCCTCGTGCTGCCCGAACATGTCCGCCGCCAGGATCGCACGGCCGAGCAGGTCCGATAATTTCTTGTCCGACAGGTTCGGAAAGGCCTTCTTCAAACGCTCTTTCAGATCGTCGTAATCGCTCGCTTCCCCTATGATCCGCATAAGCGGATCCATCGCCTCTTCGCCGAAAGCGTCCACGGCCTCGCGCAACGCCCGCGCCGCCATCTCTTCCACCTTGTCATGCCCGGAGCGCCGCCGCGCCGCCTTCGTCGCGAGCGTCGGATTCTGCACCACCGGCTCACCCTTCTCCGGCGCGGGAATGTAGTACGTCTCGCGAAAGTATGAATCTGGGAACTTCACTCCCATATCAAACAGCGTCTTGTCACGCTTCGCCTGCGCTTCTTTGATCGCCCGCTCTTGCGCCCAGCCGAACCGCGGCGGCTGCGCATCCGCGAAATTGAAAGCGACCAGCCATGCGATCGCGCGGTTCATGCCGGCCGACGTCAATGCCATGTCGGAAAGAATGAGGTCTTCGCGCACTTCCATGTGCGTCTTGGATGCGGCATAGGCTCCCTTATCTCCGATCTCGGTCGTGAGCGTCTGTCCCAGGATCGCCTTCGACATGTCCGAGTCGCAGGCGTCGATCAGTTTATCGTATATCTCCGCGGACGCCCTGCGCTCGAACTCCTTGATCTCGATCTCGGTGTCTTCGCTTACCGCCGCAACGCCATCCTGGACCATGGCCTCCAATTTGCTCAGAAGTTCGCTTCTTTCCTGCTCGGTTGCGCCGCGGCCGTATTTGCCGATGGGCCACGGCATGCCGTACTTTTCCGTGAATATCACCCAGAATTTAAAGCTCGACTTCTTGAATACAAACGGCCAGAAACATTTACTCAGGATCCTCTTCCCGTACGGGTTCTTGTACGACCCCATGTGCCGCACCAGGATGAACTTCCTCTCCGGCAGCAACTCCCCGCTGGGATTGTCCCGCGTCACGAACTTCAGCCGATTCTCCGCATCGAAGCAGAACCACTCGTGCGGCTTCTCCTGGATGTCGTCGATGACGACGTTGCCGCCTTCCGCTTTCCACATGATCTCGCTTGCCGAGAATCCGTAGAATGGCGATGACAATATCCCGGTGATCACCCTGTTCATGTCCAGCGCGTTGAGATTCTCCTTGACGAACTCCGCTATCTTCGTGTCGCGGCTATCGTCGCCGGCCTCGTGCAGCACCCACTCCTTGCTCAGCGTCCCGTTGATCCGGCTCTGCACGCAGGAGAAGACGTGCGCGTCGCTTTCGATTTGCCGAAGGACCTCGGCCGTGGCGCCCATCTTCTCGAGTATTGGATCCGGATCCGGCAGGACGTCGAGCATTCCCATGAAGTCGAAGCTCCGCGCCCTGGTCGCGATCTCCCGCGCGATGTTGGCGGCCTTCACATGAATGAGTCTATATCCGCCACTGTCGTCCGGAAACCATAGTCCGCCCATCAATAAGCCTCCATCATCGCGGGCACCTTGCGGCGCCGCGCAGTCGTGATCTCGGCTTTCCGCGTGGATCTGTTCAGCAGGCTCACCGCACCTTCCAGGGCATCCGGCCCGTCGTCCTCGACCGTCGGGGACAGCAACGATTGAAGCTGGTCTACGAGGAGATCCTGGTCGCTGTGCCCTTTCAGAAACTTCAACTTCCCGCGCTCCACAACGGACTCGCATCCCGATATGATCCGCGATTCCTTGTTCGTCGTATGTACTACTTCCTTGAGCGGAAGGTGGTATCCATGCTCTTCCGCGCCGCGATCGAAATCGTTCAGAAGAAGTTTCTGGAAGCTGTTGGTTTCGAGTCCGATAATGCGGGGCCCGTAATCCTCGTCCGCACCATATCCCGCGTTGACCATTCTCGAAATCGAACAGCGCTTTATGAAAGCGTACCTGACGAACATGTCGCCCGTGGCGCGGTCCCTGGCCAGGATGACGATCGCCTTGAAGTCGTTCGACTCGCCCGAGCCCACGCTCCCGTCGATGAAGCCGACGACTTCGAGACTCCTGTCCGCAAGCTCTTCGATCGTGTAATAATAAATCACCTGGAACGGCCCTTCCTCCTCGCGCGGATCCTGCATCATCTCGGCCTGGAACGCGGTCGAGCCCATGATCCGTTTCCAGTGCTCAATCCGCGCGAGCGGCCACATCTCGGGCCAGGTCGGCGTGCCGTCTTCCTTGTAGATTCGATAGACGCGCGAGATGTATACCGGCTCGCCGTTTTTCTCCTCGGCCATCATCTGCGCGAGCACGCACTTCCGCGCGAGCAGCTGGCCCACCATGACGAATGAGAAGCCTTTGCCCAGGGCGCCGATCACCGAGCGCTTGAGCCAGTTCATTTTTTCCCTGATGATGCGCGGATTCCGCACGCTTTTTTCATCTTCGTAATCGTCGACGGCGACATGGTCGGGCCGGTATTGCCTGTAACGAAGCCCGCGGATGCGCTGCTTGTGGCCGCGCGCCTTCAACCTGGTTTCATTCGCGATGAAATCCTTCTTCTCCTGGCCCGACTTGAGTAAATCGCCGAAGTCCGTGCGGAGCCGCTCGTTCTCCTCGAACTCCAGCTTGATGAATTCGAGCAGGTCCGCGGCGTGCTCCTCTATTTCCGAAATCAGGATGATGAAATGCCGCAGCTTGTAACAAACCTTGTGGATGAAATCGCCGAACGTGAGGACCGTCGACTTTGCGCTCTCACGGAAACCGGCGATCAGGACGGGCATTTCCTTAATGTCCGCGAAGCCCATCAGGTCATAGTGCATCTCGCAGAACCCGAGTTCGAAGTAATGCGGGAAGTACGTCTTGAAAAACCAGGCCTTGTTCAGGCGGCCCGTCTCGCGCCTCTTCGCCTTCGCCTCTTCGCTCGCGTCCTCGAACGGCGTGGCCTCGGCGCGCATCCGCGCGACGATAAGCGCGATCTTCTTCCGCAATTCCTTTTTCGTGAGTCTTTTCATTTATAAGCCTCGGGCTTATCCGTTTTGCTCGAGCTTCTTGATTTCATTTTTCAGCTCCCGCCATCGTGAATGGGCGGCTTTCAGCTCGCCCATCGCCTGATCGGCCGCTTTCATGTCGATCGACTTCACCCCTTCCAGCATGTAGAGGGCGAAATTCACGTCCTTCACCAGGCGGTCGATCCTGGTTTCCTCCTCCTCGACCTTCTTCCTTTTCTTGACGAGTACGCCTGCGCGCATATACTCTTGCAGTTTGTCCTTGTGAGCCATGCTACTCGTATTCTCCTTTTGCCAAGCGTTCGAAGAACTCCTGCATCAGCAACGCCAACCTTTCCCTGACCTGGCGCTTCGGCTCGCGCTCCGCAACGAACAAAGAGAATCTGTCGAACGTGTTCACGGCCTCGGCCAGGGGATCCGTCTCGCGCCTTATGTTCTTGACCGACTTGATCAGCTTGTGGAGACCGTCAAGAATCGGAGGCGTGACCTCGGACGCCTCCATGCTCGTGATTTGTTCGACTTTCACACGGAGCACGTCCTGCAATGAGTCCGCTATGGCACGCGGCGTCGACAGGAACGCCGAGCGCTTTTTGCCCAAGTCGAGTTTCTTTTTCCAGCGGCTCAGCGTCTTCTTGCTAACGCCGAGCAATTCGGAGATCCGCGTTAGAGTCTTCCCTTCGATCACGAACAGCCGCTCGACTTCCGACATCAGATCTTTTTTGGCCATTTCAACCGCCGTTTACAAGCCGTATAATGTGGGGCGCCATCTGCAGCAAAACTATCAGCAGGGCGATTCCGCCCGCCGCGTACGCCTGCCGCCGGTCCAGACGCCGGATCTCCCCGTCGTGGGTCGTGATCAGCTTCTCCAAATTCAAGTTGATGGACACCTGCTGCGCCATGTGCGCCTTCATCACCGTCTCTACAACCTTGACGTTGCCCGTGAGATGCTCGAGGCCCAGGGCGGATTCCCTCAAGCCCTTCTCCGTATTCTGGCGCAGCTTCTCCAGTATGCAGGCCAGGCGGTTAAGCTCTGTCCTCTCTTCGCCGTTCATTTCACCGCCGCCTGCAATGCGATTTCCCCGAGCGTCTTCGCCATCATCTCGATCGCCTTCTCGCCAGGCCCGCTGTCCGTGCTTACGTCGATGTGCAACGTGCCCGACGTATCCACGTTCACTTTGAAGTCCTGATTTATCAGAAGATGCCGACGCGTGAACTTGCCTACCGTCCGGCCTTCGTCATCGTAAATCTTCAGGCCGGTCGTGGCGCAGCCCAGCGCGAAGAGCATGGCAAGCAGGACGCTTAGAATTTTCATCGTTCTCTCCTCCGAAAAAAAATCAGGCGCGGGCCTCCATGTTCAAGAAGAACCCGCGCCGTCCGGGAATGAAGGCCCAACAGGGACCTTGCGCAACCACAGCTTGAATAATACAATGGGAACGGGAAAGTACCGCAAGAGGAATCTGATCGCGCGTGGCGCAATTGTCATCAATTGTCACACTTTTTTACTCCAGGCCTCCAAATCCAGGAATTTAACCCGCACAGTACCGCCAATTTTTATCGCCGACAGTTCCTTCTTGTCAATCCAGCGATAGATCGTGCGCGTTGAAACACCCAGCATTTCTGCCACTTCATCAGGCCGATAATATTTTTTCATGGCTACGCTTCCCGTATATCTCCAGCAGCTTGTGCAAAGTGCCGGCGCTCTTCAGCGTCTCGCGTTTCTCGATCTGACGCTTCGCGTCCTGCAGGAATTCCCATTCCCAGTCCGTCAACGTGCCGCACGCCTCGAGCTCGAGTATCATGTCGAACGCCTTGTGTTTGAACCGCCGCATCCACATGGCCTTGAGGCCTTCGTAAATTTTGTTCGCCTCGGTCCTGTCCGTAGGCCAGGGCTTGCAGATGACGCGCCGGCAGAAACCTTTCCGCCGCTCGGGCGTGTCCATGCCAAGCTCCTTGAATAGCCGTTTGATCACCCACAGCTGCGGGCCGGTCGGCTCGCCCTGCGGATCCTTCATATCGCGCAGGGTTCCCCATTCAATTTCGATCTCGAGGTCGCAGATCACCCGCGCGGCCTCGAGAGGCGTAAGCAGCCTGGTCGAGCGCTGGCCTGAATGCTTCTCCACCATCTCGCGCATTCGTTCTTCGGCGCTCTGATCGTCGCCCTGATTTTCGCCAATCTCCTTTCCCAAACGCCCGACCAGGCTCCAGATCTCTTTATTCTGTTTTGCTGTTCTCAGATTCATCCTTTTTCCCATTTGAAGTCGGCAAACCCGGTAGATGGTTTTGCCATGCTTTCAGGAAGTTTGAACTCGCCGAATACATCACGACAAAGATTAAATGGCCTCAATCCACAATCAGAAGCATCATGCGTTCCTGCGCCCTTCACGCAGCCACAGTTCTTGCAAAGAAGCTGCGCGTAGTATTCCTCCATGCTATTCATTCTCTGACTCATTGTCCGGCCTCCGGGTACTCAAAGTATCTCATCATCCAGTATGCATAAAGGAAGTCCATGTAGCTGAACTCCCTCGTGCCGTCGCCTTCGCTGTCCAAACGCCTGGGATCCCTGCACCAGACCCAGGCGTTCGCTTCGCGCTCGTAAAATGGAAGAATCGAATCCGCCGTGCACAACGGCCCCAGACTCTTCCCGACCTCCGCCCAGAAACCCAGCTCGACGTCCGGCCGATTACTATTGACAATATCCAAGCGCCGATTCGGGTAGGGAAAGGTGTCGAGCATCTCAAGGAACTCTTGTATCCCCTCGTCTCTGTCATGCAGGAACGAATACTGCGCCGTCGCTATAGACTTCATATCCTTCACCCAAGGCCATACCCGCTCCATCCCTTGCCAGTAGTATTCTTGGTATTCCGCATCGGGCAAGGCGTCTCTCCATGCCGGCCAGAGCAGGCACATCCACGAGTCAAACTTTGCAATCTCATCACCCGCGCTCATTATGCCAAAGAAGTTCACGCCCGCCAGTACGGTACGCTTGGCATAGCCCTCTTGACACAGCCTGAGATACTCGTGGAGTATTAAAGGGTTCCCTGTACTGATTGCTCCAAATCTAAAAAACTGAAGCAGCAAGAGATTCCTGGCCGCCCTGTTCCCCGTCATAATGCCAGAGAGTGTCTTGCCACCTGGCAGCATTGTATAAACGAGATACAAACCCATATAGCCAGAGCGTGGGCTTCCCAAGAGCAGAATAACGTCGCGCGGATCGAACTCGCTTACCTCCGTTGGCTTCCCGTCAATGTCAACTATCTGGTAGTCATGCGCCATGAGATACAGGCAAATGTCTTCCATGATTGCCCGTATGCGGGGCTTGTACTCGTCCGGCCCTAGAGCGTAGCAAATCTGCAGCCCCGTGACTATGCCGGTGTATTGTGGGGGGCTGGCTCCAGCGCGATAGCGGAACTGCTCATATTGACCGCGCCCTGCATACCATTTCTGATCTTCTTGTTCGTCGTATGGCGTGTCTTTATTGCGGTAGCCCCTCGCTGGAAGCCCGGGGATCTCAGAGATATTGCAGAGCGTTTCAATCGCATCGAAAACTTGCCCTAGCCTTAGTTCCGTTTCGGGTGTTGCTTGCCCGTACTTCCAAACTTCCCACGCATACTTATAGCACATAGCCGCAAGAAATCTGCCTAAATAGCAGGACACGTCGGCATAGCCACGAGGCACAAATGCAACGCTGAACCCGTATGGATCACCTGCATCGTCAAGGCGAAGTTCAGTAGTCCAAGCTCCCTTGTCATAAAAACGCCCTGTCACATCCTCGTAAAGCGGGGCTTTCTCTTGCATGGGAATGTCATGCCGGAAGGTCTTGGCGCGTTCTATAGTCCATGAGGTCTCCTCGAACGGGCGATCGTCAACGTACATCCGGGAGCAGCCAAGCGAAAGAATCAAAAAGAAAATTGCCAGTGGTCTCTGCATCATACTCAATCCGACCATCCGCTCATTTTTCTTGTTGCCCCCCACCAGAGAATAAGCCCGATGAAGCGCAGCACTAGTCTCCATGGTAGTGTAACAATTTTTCTAATCACGGTATGCAATTGCATTTCGGGCGGCGCCAGTCGAGGCCGACGGCCTGCCACATCGCCCGCGTCTCCTTGCAGAGCGCAATCTCCGAAACGCCCTCTAATGCCTTCTTGAACTTCGTGTAAATCTCGACTCTTTGCATAAATGGCAGACGACGCCTTCCGTCCGCGCCGTCCACCCTGGTCGTCTTATAATAAAGCGCTCTGCCAAATTCGTCCGCGAAGTTCGGCCAGCCTTTGAAAAACCGTGGCGTGCCAAGCGTCACTCGCTCCGGCTTGAGCAATCGAATATCCGCCAATATGTTATTATAATCCTCAAGTGGTGGTATGATTGGATCGATTCGTAGCCTTAGGGGATATCCCATCGTCATCATGAGACGCGCATTGGTCAATCTCAATTCCGGAATACTGGGAACTACAAGTCCTCTGATAACGTGCTCGCATTCAAAAAGGAAGTGCGTCTGCGGTGAAGTAATTGACCAGGAGAAGATGGTACCATCTGGATCCTTGGAAATTCTGGCAATGGGATAGGTTAGCTTCGTGATCAATAGCGGATGCAGATCCAAACCCTGCTCCTTTAACTGCGACATCGCTGCCCGAAGCAAACGCAGGAATCCCGTCTCTTCTTCCATTGCCACGCTGTCGGCCGTCTCGCCGAAATTCACTACTGCACCTGGATGGTGCTTCGCGAATTCGAGCAGCTGGATCTTCAGATCCTCCGGATTGTTGTATACGAGGATCCTGCCTTTGCGGTGCCGCAGCGTCAGCTTGAGGTAGCAATAAGAGCAACCGAGCGGACAGCCCACCGCCAACGGCACGCCCTGCCAGAACGGCGGGCAGATGATCTGCTCCGGCCCCTCGCCGCAGCCGAACTTTTTGCGGCTTATGAAGCTCGATCTCTTCGCATGTCTGATCTCAATCATGCAATTCCTCCAGACAATAGTGGCGCTCGAAGTTTTTGTGATGATGCTCAGTCCCCGGCCCGGGAATAACGCCATTGAAAAATACCAGGAATCGTGCGCCTGAAGGATAGCCGTTCACCGACTCCGCCTCTTCGTCCTCGTCCATGAAAATCCCGTCGCCGTCCATCTCGATGGGCTGGATCCGCGTGATCGTGCCGAGGGCGACAACCTGGTCCTGCCATACGAAATAAATCCTACCGCCAGACTTCAGTCCCCGGGGCTTGCTCTTCAATGCCCAGCAGTTCTCCTCGTCCTGATCGATCCATGCATGCTTGAGCTGATTCTCTCTTTGCAGAGTTACCGTGATTTCCTGTCTGGCTTCTTCCATCCACCGCTACCTTTATATGATTTCTGCCGAATCCAGCATTGTGAGAGTAGCCATCCGGCCATGCAGCATGCCTCTTCAGCCGACCTGGCCTGTCCTTCCCACCACTGCTTTGTCTTCAGATTCATGATACGGTATATCTTCATTTCTTCCTACGCCGCCTTAGCTTTACGACCTTATCATTGATATGCATGCAGCGGACGTCGACAATCTCTAGTCCAGCATTTACAAATGGCGTTAATTGCCACTGCCCTCCCGTTCCGTTTTTGAAGATTACGGCCTTTTCCAGCTTGCTGCGTATTGAAGGGAAAAGTATTCTCCGCCTGAACACGACATAAAAACTCGGGTATGTCTCCCTGCAGTACTCCGCACCTGAAGTAACTTCTGCATGCCATAGTGCTTCCCACAAAGTTCTGAACTTTGTATTCTCTATCCTACCCCTGCCTGCCGGTCTCATTCCCATTTTACTGCCCGCTGTCTACTGTCTACTTTTTACCCGCTGCCGTCTCGGCCTTCTCCGCCAGGACTTCCTGCAGATTCTGCCAGTTCAGCTTGTATCCGAAGTCGTCCGTAATTTTGCGAATGACGCCGAGATTCCTGAGCTCCTGGTCCTCCAGCTCGGCAAGCGTCTCCTTGTTGGGTTTTTCCTGGACGTGCAGATATTTCAGGGCATTGAGGCCGAGTATTCTCTTGATGGCTTCCACGGTGAATGCGTTGCTCTTGACGAGCAGCTTCCGCACGATCCTGAAGGAGACGATCCCGAACGTGAGCGGCTTGCTTTTTTTCTCTTTGAACTCGTCCCGCCTCGAGCAGGTGAATTCCTCAATGTCCTTTTCCAGGCGCAGTTTCTCCCTCGCCAAATCTGCGTATGTCCTCTCGACGCTTTCACGAATCGTCTGAATTCTCTTATTGAGATCTGCATTGGCCTTATCCAGAGTGGCGGTGATCTCGCCTATCCGTCGCATTGAATTGTCGACTTGCTGCCAGCTTTGCAGGACCGGGTCCCTACTAGGCTTTGCTCTTGCCATATCGTTCTCCTCTGTGTCTCAGTGCATTGTATGTGGCTATCATTCTATCTCGACGGCTCATACCATCCAGTTGCCATGAGGTAGTAGCCGTCCTTGATCCGTTCGCGGAACTTCAGGCTTTCGCCCTTCTTCAGCCGTATGTATGCCCGTGGAGTATGGTCCTTCACGCACCACTCCCTGATTACCACCTGCCACTTATGCTTGTATTCGTTGCCGACTTTGATCCGGGCGTCCCTTTTGAGCCGCACTACCGCCAGAGTTCTGAAGTACGCCGTCTCGTAATCCTCGCCCTTTACCTCCACGCTGCTTCCTTCGGGCAGGCGCGTGAAGGTCGTATACTCGCGCATCTGGCAATCTTTGAGAGTGACGCCGACCCGCTTCCCGTCGACGTAGACGTTCGGGCAGTCGCCCGCTTCCCTTCTCATACCCGACACGGCCACACACACTGCCGCCACGAGCACCAGCAGAGAGAAGATGATCAATGCGCTTTTTTTCATAGCTACCGCCTCCATTCCCTTAGAATAGTTTCCGTACTATAAGCTCCCATATAATGATCGCGGTTGCGAAATGAATCAACGTCTTCACGATCCGCCAGCCCAGTGGCTTTTTTATCTTTCCGATCAATGGCTTCAGCACAATCGGACTTACGTTCCGGATCTCGCCTCCCAGTCGCATTACATAGCCTCCGTCAGGTTTCTTACATCTGTCTCCAATGCCTGAACGCGTTCTTCCAGGTCCCTGATTCTTCCGTTTCTCTTTCGCGACGTCGCCCTCGCCACGGCTATCGCATTGGCGCAAGCATAGCAATGGCCTTGCTTGTCCAACATCATGACCCTTGTGCATCGCCTGCATCTGCCCTTCTTCGCCCGTCCGTCAAGGAACTTCGATTTTTGTCCCTTATAGATTCCCCGCTTCTCCTCACCGTAGCATGGCTCGCAAAGGCCGCATGCGTAAATGAACTTGACCTTCTTGCACTTTTTGCACTTGAGCATCGGCCTGGGAACTAGCGGCTTCTTTATGCAGGTTCGCCGCTCGCCGCTTTCGTTTATCGCCGTGAGCCTGCCTTCATTGCTCATCACTATGCAGACGTGCTGACCCGACCAGCCCCTGCCCAGGCTGTATTCCGGGCCTTTGAAAGAAATGCATCCGTCCTTGCGCACGAACCTTTCAGCCAGAACCTCTTCAGCTATCTTCATCTCTTCCCTTTGGTATTGCGCTCACGTTATTAAATACTCCTCAAATACAAGCCAATCAATACCCCCACTAAGAATATAAATGCTATCGACCAAAAATCCATATCATTTCCTTCGCTACTTTGCGAAAGGGGCGGGCGACTGGCGGGCCTTCAACAAGGGCTCCCCTGCCTTTTGGCCACTTTTATATCTCACATTATCGGCCAGCCGCCTCGCACCCTGGCAGCTATTGCAAAAAAGAAACCTATTTATAGACAGTTCAATGGTTCCCCGCAAACAGGGCATTCCATTTTGCCGATTACATTTACCTTGTCCAGCTTGTCGAGCCACTCTATGCTGTCGGGGAATTCCCTCTTTATGACCTCTTCAGGCTTGCCGGGCTCAACCGTAATAGCGAACTCAACGCGACAAGTATCACAGTAAAAATTACGGGTGATCATTCCATCTCCCCATCTTCATCATAATATTCGCCCAAAGAAAAAATCGCCTCCTCCATGCGAGCTAGCACGTCACTTAGATTTGTAGATTCTTCGCTGTGAGGTCTGTCCACGACCATTTTTTCTATATTCTGTATCTTTGCTATGCACTGATTTACCCATTCTTCCTTTTCTTTCTTATCCATCTTACGCTGCCTCCTTCAGGATGAATCCTTTCTCATACCATCAAAAGCCCTTCCGCCTTCTGCACGATCTCCGGCGTCATCTCGGTCCCGTTGATTTTCGCCAGGCGTTCCGTCCGCTTGAGCAGCTTCTGCAACCTGCGCGCATTCCCTTGCGCCGATGCCAGCAGCGCGCGCTTCGTCTCTTTCGACGTCTTCACCTGATCGAGTATCGTCTCGATGTCCTTCGGCTCGAGTTTGCGAAGGTCGCAGAATACCCCGACGCGGCTATAAAGCTGCTGATACTGCCCGCCGCCGCGCAAGTTCTCGATCAGCCGCTGCATTCCGCAAAGGCACAAGCCTATTTCCGTCTTGTCATGAATTCTGCGTATGATCTCAAGCGAACGATACGAAAGATGTTCCGCCTCGTCGACCACGATCATCCGCCCCGTGCCGGCCAGGCGCTGTATGATCTGCTCCATCGCAGCGTGAATCGTGCCGCGCGGTTGCGTCCCCAGCTTGTGCAGGATCTCATTCACGAGCACGCGCACCGTGAACGAGGGATCGCAATCGATGAAAATGCAATCCGGATGCTCGAGACAATAATGCTCCGCGCCGACCGTCTTGCCCACGCCCGAGCTGCCTACTACCACGGCGATGTCGCCTTCGATATATGCCGTGTCCAGGGTTTCTTCCATTTTTCTGTAAGCCGACGTTGCGCGGAACTTGAGCCTGGTTAGCGGCTCGCGAAGTTTCTGTTCCTCGCGCGCGAGATAAACTTCTGCCCGCGTGTCGAGCGACTCGACATCGCCCTTGTACGTACCGGACAAATACTGCGACAGCCGCGCACCGCTTACGCCGAGCGAGCGTGCAACCGCCGCCTGCCGCAGGTTGCGATCGCTAATGAATCTCGCCAGTCTCTTCGCCGTCCGAGTCGGCCCGGGCTCGCTCGCGCCGCTCCCAGTCTTCCTTCTCCCAGTAATACTTGAAGATTGGTCTTCGTCTGCTTCCATCGTCGCTTCCGCTTTCCGCTGTGCTTCCAGATAATCCCTTTCGCTGCGCGACCAGATTGTGAAGTTCATTCCCGTCGTCCTCCCCGCCTGCCAAAGAACTTGTCCTACCCGCCGCAAGGCTCCTGCAGGCGGGTCGGCGTGCAGGCATTCCCGGATTTTCTTCCTGTCTACTGATTAACGAATCTCGCTTCGTCTGTATCGCCCGCGCCGCCGGTTGCATGCCACGACGGCCGCGGTGTACCACGTTCGCAAATTCCTCCACTTGTTTCCTCTCTTCCCGCCCTTCCTTCTGCGCCCGTTTGATGTCGTCCTGGCACGCCCGCCATTGCGCCATCGGCCTACACTCGGCCGTGAATAGATACCTGTTTTCTTCCTGGTCGTAAACGTCGATGCGGCCGAGGTCATGAACGTCGTATCGCACGCGTACCCGCTTGCCTTTGTATCGCCACATCGCCTCGTCCCAGTAGACCTGCCCGAAGATGCTTATCCCGTTCCTGCGGATCATGCGGTCCTCGGCAACCATCATCGCCAGCCTCAGCCGCTCCGGATCGACTTCTCGCTTCTCGCCTAGCGTCTCCCGCCATACCTGGTCCGGGCTCTTCCCGTCCATCGCCTGCCCGCGGTGCGGACGCGCATGGTATTCCTCGATCCATGCTTGCAATGCCGCATCCACTTCCGGCAGCCCCGGCAATCTGCTCGGATCCTTCAGCACCGCCTCCAGACCTTCCGGCCGCTCCTTGCCCCTGTACCTGCCGCGATAGGTGTCCCACCCTTTTTCGAAGTCGTCCTTCATCGTTCTGAAGAACCGCTCGACCGGCTTCGACCTGGGATTGTAGGGATTGCAGAAGCGCGCTTCCACCTTCAGCCCGTGAAGCAGACTGGTCATCTTCCGCTTATCGATCCGCAGCCTGGACCGCTTCCGCCCTCCGCTGAACCGCCGCGACGAGAAGTCCTTCCCGTTGTCGATCAGCACCTGCTCCGGCAGTCCGTGCTTCAGCGCCGCGGACCTGAATGACGCCACGATCGTCTCCGTGCATGGACTGGGATGGATGCAGAAGCCCATCACCTTGCGACTCCGAATGTCCATCCATACCGTGATCCATGGGAAAAGCGCCTTGCCGTTGAAGCCTTCGATTGCGAAATCGAGCTGACAATGATCCCCGACCCAGATCTCGTTCGCCCGCACCTTCGAATAATCGCGTTCAATGTATTGCCCGAAGCGGTCCTTGTACGCCTTCTTGCCTTCGCGGTATCTGCACTTCACTGCGTCGGGAATCCTATTAAGGTACGCGCGCACGCGCGCGAGGGTGAGCGTATCAAAGCCCTCTTCCTTGTACTTGCGGTATACGAACGCGACCGACGGTCTGTTCTCATTGAGCCATAAGGAATGGAGCAGCACCTTCTCGTCTATCGGAAGTTCGTCGAACGTCTTTGAAGTCCAACCCGGCACGAGGCCCTCCATGCCATAGTCGCGATCTTCGCGACGCCAGCGATTAAACGTACGCACGGTTCTTGGTCCCAGGATCGCCAGGATCCGCTCGTCGATCTCCGCTGCGTTGTATTTATGCACGAACCCTTCGATGATTTCCGTCTTCGACCTGCCGTCCCTGTTGTTCAATTCGTCGTTCAGCTTCTCGAGCAGGTCTTTCCGCAAGCCCGCGGTCTCGTGCTTCTTTTTGCTTCCCCGCATCATCCAGGTGGTATCTTTCCCTTCGAATAACTTCGGACACCTCTGCCGCCAGTATCGCTCCTGGATCAGCTCGGGAAGGGACGAGAGCGCAACCTCTATCTTCGCCCCTTTGCATCCCTGAGAAGCAACCCATCTTATCACAAACTGCCCAGCTTGCATCCTTCGGAATATGGTCTTTTCATGCCTATGATGAATTAGTGCAGCATCTTTTATGTTCAGCCAGACCTCTCGATCATTTCCCATTTCTAAGCCTCGCAGTATCAGTCTTTAGCATCATTGCACCAATATATTCCCTTTTGCACCAATAAATGCACCAATAAATGCACCAATCATTTTGCAACCATTTGAGTAATCAGCTTGCGCTGTACCAGCCTGCTTGCTTCTGCCAGGACTGCCGGCATCTCGTCCTTCTTGATCCCAAAAGCATTCAGTACCAGGAGTGCCTTCCTGGCCTTTCGGGCTGCTCCGGCCTGCATTCTGTTTGGCGTCCCTCTTAGCTCCAGGCCCCTGGCATTGACAACGTTGATCCGTATCTTCGAATATGCCGCCCTCACTGCCTGGATCTTCTCCCTGCTCTGCGACCAGGCCTGGCTAGTGCCCACGACTTCATAGTAAATGTCCAGCTCCGGACAATAAAAATCGGGCGTCCAGGTTGTCACTCCAACCTTGAACGCCCGCGGTTGTGGTATCATCGTCAACCCGCGCAGCCGCATTTTGATTGCGAACCGTCGCTCCGCATGGCTCCTGTACTGGCTCGCAGGCCTACGCAGCCTGCATTTACTGGCAAGCCTTACTGGAAGCCCCAGGGCCTTCAGTATCTTCCGCGCTTCTATCGGCGTCGGATCAATGCCCTCGGCAATCCGTCTTATCTCAATTCTGGTTAATGACTGAATGCCCAGTCCCATTAAAACATCACGGGCACTGACTCCATTCTCTTTAAGCACATTGAGGAATTGTCTCTTCATCGCCCAACCGTTTAGTGGGGGCAATTCGTGAATTGCCCTTTATTTCGCCGCAGAACGATGGTTCCTTTTCCCCACCGGCCAGAGCTCCTCCATCTTCTTCCCCGTTGCCTCGCAAATCTTTGCCCTGGCCTGGTAAAGCCTACTGCCGATAACGCAGCTCTTGCCTTCCTTTACCGCGTCGCAGACTATTGGCCTGTTAATCCCCAGCATTCGAGCAATGTCTGCCTGACTGACTCCCGCCTTCTTCAGAGCTGCCTTCGCCTTCGTCTGCCTCATTTCTCGACTTCTCCTGCTTTTTCTCTTGATTTCGCCTTGACGCATGATGTATGAATCCATTAATTAGAATTAACGGAACAACATTTAGCAGACAGGCAGAAGGCTTGTCAAGCAGAAAATGATTAGTTTTCGGGGATTTTTTGAGTGGGTGTTTCGGGAATGAAGGATACCCTTAAATCAGTAGGCAGAAGAATTCGAGAAGCCAGGGGACACCTCAGCCAGGAGCTATCTGCAAAACAGCTTGGCATTACTCCGAATCACCTCAGTAAAGTCGAGCGAAGCGCCGCGCCACCCAGCCGGAAGCTCCTGCAGGCTATCTCGGACGCCTTTAACATTAATATAGGCTGGCTTCTCTATGGCGAGGGCCCAAAGGAAAGGCAGGCTCAGTCACAGCCTGGGGCGGTTGCCGAGACCGCCCCTGAAGTCACCGTCTCTGGCGATGCTTATATCATTCGCATCCCACGTCGCAGAAAGCACAGGGTCACGTTATCGCCTCAAGTTCATGAAAGCCCGGTAGTCTCCATACCGTTCATGGCCTCACCCGTCGGCGCCGGGACTCCAACTGCCATGGATGATAAGATAAAGACTCGCATTGTCTGGCCTCTGGCCGGGCTCCCTTCCAGGTCCAGGAAGCACAAACTGGCCGCCTTGATTCTCAAAGGCGAAAGCATGGCTCCGACTATGCCCGAAGGCTCCATATGTATTGTGGACCTGAGCCAGACGGAACCTGGGTTATTGAGGAGGAAATTGGTTGTTGCAAAAATTGAAGAGGAATGTCTTATAAAACGGCTGGTGATTCAGGCACGGAAAATGCTTCTTACATCGATCAATCCTGACTTTGCACCGATTCCGGTCGGCCCGGACGTCCAGATCCTGGGCCGCGTAATCCTCGTCTTCTGGTCCCCGGATTGATATGGGGTTTACTATTTTAGATAATATTTAAAGGGAGGGATAGTCAAATGAATCGAATAAAGCAGTCTAAAATCTTGTTTGTTCTTGCAATCGGGATTTGCCTTATGGCCTTCCTGGCACTCGCGCGGCAAGGCAAAGAGCCGAACTGCCCTAGCGTCTATGTCGACGGTAAGCGCGTGGGCACGATCCTGCACGGATGCGAGATGCGGGAATACACAACCTTCACACGGTTGCCCGCAGGTAGTGAGCTTGAGATCAAGGAAGAGGACTATGAAACCGCTTATGTCACGTATCTTGCCATAATGCGGTTCGAGGGACGCGGGGCGCGCAAAACGCTGAAAAGAGAGGAGTTCTTGCTAGACAACAAGTTCGTGAAATTCCGCTATGTATTTTATGTTAAGTTGAGCAAAGGAAGCAGCATGAAATTCCGGTACCGTATCAAGGATGGGGATTATCTGAAGGCAACTGGCTGGTATGAGCTTGCAAAATAGTGCTGGAGCCCATGCGAGCGGTCTGTTCGAGCCTCTTTGCTCGCTAAGTCCAGTATTGAACGACGTTTAAACGTTTTTAAAAGCCCATTCAACGCTTGTTAAATTTGCCAAACCACTGTACAGATTTAACCTTTTCTTCACCCATTCAGGACATTTTGGACAAAAGTCGAATCGCCCATTTTCGACCCTAACTCCTTATGGCTCAACACACAACATTCAAAATCGCGCTTTGCCAAACCAACCACCCCCTTACACAGACGTCACGATTTATGCGGGGATTAAGTTGACCGACATTACTCGCAATCGCACTGACATTGACCAAGCCAACGTTGGCATCCGCATCCGTGAAAGGTCAGACGCCAGGTCCTATTGCTTCGAAATCTGGACCGTGGAATCGAATAATCCAGTCTCCAAAATCAAGGCGCGCGAGGCACAAACCTGGACCGTGTTAGGTGAGCAGAACTGCTCAAGTTCGCTGACTGCCGGTCAGACGGTACATATGACCATTATCGCCTCTGGCTCTAGTTTTACCTACAAGTTGGGGACCAGCAAGGATGCCCAGGATCTTGCATTGGTGAGCTTCTCTGACTCGGCACATAGTACCGGCCGAATGCGACTCACCCTGTGGAATATGAAGGCTGCGGACTTTGACTATGTGGAGGTACGCGATGGCAGCGATACGTTGATTTTCAGCGACGATTTTACCGGCGATACGATTGATGACACCATCTGGGCTGTAGCCGGACTTGCCTATGCTCAGGATACTCCCTCTCTGTCGGGTGGGTTCCTCAATTTAAGTGCCGATCTGGGTGATCCCTCAACCGATCAGGCTATTTCACTGGGATCGAGGTTCACCACTGGCAATTTCGAAGCTCGCGCCAAACTCAAGCTCTCTGACCTTGCCAGCCATCCCGTAACTGAGGAAGCGAACACCTCGCTATACTTCCGAGGCGGTCTGGAAAATGGAAGCGGCTATTGGGGCTATGGGCTGACCTTTGGAACCGCATATCCGGATACAACGCCCACGAACATCCGGCTTCGCTATGGAGGCGGCGACTTTGCCACTCTGGCCGGGCCTGTGCCTGTGACCTTTACCACGGGCCAGGAGATCTACATTACGCTCTTCGTTTATGGATCCAGCATTGTGGCTAACGTTGGCTCCACAGAGGGTGGGAGCGACATCGCCTCGTTGTCAGCCAACAATGCAGACTTCACTGAAGGTTGGTTCAGGCTTGCTCAGTGGCAGACGAGAACCGTAGATTGGGACTACATTCGTGTTTACAGCTATACCCCGATGACGGTTGACAGTGCGGAGTGGAACCTCTACGAGTAAGCATAACCCTCGATTGATATGGTATAGCAGCAGTAATAGAAAGGGGAAGGCGAACTTCCCCTTTCTCTGTTTGTGAAGGAATAAAGATAGCGCATGACCTGGGGGGGGTTCCGTTTAGACAAGTAGTTGCCTGGTCCCCACAGTGCCATGGCGAATGCTAGCCAATCACGCTGAGATAACTGTCTAGTGGCTTTAAGAGAAATACGCATGACCTCTCCTAAAACATCGCCGCGTTACCTGCAGAGCATCCTCTCCCCCGTTCTTTGGACTGCCTGCTTGCTCTTCCTGGGCCTATGCAATGCCGAGGCTGGGCGTCTGGCAGTGCTGGGACAGGAAAATCTCAGCGTGATACTTCCAGGAGATGACATCCGGCTGGAAGTGCGGCTCACTGATCCACATGAGATAAGGCAAATTCGTTACCTTCGCTTTTCTGTTACTGATTACACAGGGGAAGACGTGCTCAAAAAAACCGTCTATTTCCAGAAAAAGTGGTATGAGTTCTGGCGAAGCGTACCACGGATGCAGAACGCCGAGGGTGTAGTACGACGTACACTCAGGCTTCCGATTCGGCAGCTGGGAATTTTTCGGGTGACTGGAACGTTTGTCAACGATAAGGGCGGAACCGTAGCTACGGAAGAGACCTCATTTGGCATCATCCCTGATGTAACGCTTCGTGACTTTCGGCCAGACTCTCGCTTTGGCATAGGCAGCTATTTTGCGGTCCGGTTCAATCCAGATGAATTGAAAAAAGGTGCGCGTCTTCAGGCGCTTCTAGGCGCGGCATACGACCGTGACGAGCTGCTCTGGAGCCTGTGCGAGCCTAAACCTGGCCAATGGGAGTGGGAGAAATTTGACCGCACCGTGCTGGCCTGTCGCGAAAATCACATTCTGATTATCGGACTTTTGGATTACTGGAGCCAATGGACAGAGCCGCTCTCTCAGAAATCATATGAGGGCTTTGCCAATTACGTAAAGCAGGTGGTTGCTCGTTACAAACCCAATGGAATCTTTGCCCAGGAAAACGACTGGAACAACGGCTACGGCATCCGGCACTGGGAAATCTGGAACGAACCTGCAACATTCTGGTTCGGCACGGCTGAACAATTCGCCCACCTTCTGAAAGTTGCATCTCAGGCAGCAAGAGAGGCGGATCCGGAGTGCACGATCTTTTTTTCCAATTGCGACCAGAAGTTCGATAGCACAGTGCTGGATGTAGCTGGTAAAGACATCTTCGATGGCGTAGCACCTCATTACTACTGTCCGCCACGCAGTCCCGAAGATGGCCAACTTGATAAGCATATGCAGAGTACCGTCACATTTTTCCGCGATCGCAACATTCAAGTACCCTTGTGGATCACCGAGATGGGATGGCCAACGGACAACACGCTTGCCAAGCAGCAGCTGCAGGCCTATTTTCTTGTGCGCTCCTATGTTCTCGCCTCGGCGAGTGGGATGGACAAGGTGCTCTGGTACAACTTTATGAATGATCAGCGCGACAAAACCCGCGAGGAATTTGGTCTGCTGAATCGCGAGGATTTCACGCCTAAGATCGCCTATGGAGCCTACGCTGCGATGGTTCATTTTCTCGAGGGATGGAAATACGAAAGTGAGCTACGCCTGGGGAAGGACGTTCGATGTTACTTGTTCTCCCAAAACGCCGCCTCGCGTGCCGTGGTATGGAGCAGCTCGAGCAACGGAGCGCTGCACGTTCATCTGCCGAAGAAGACTGCGGTCTTTGACCTCATGGGGAATCCCATTGGTGCGCAGAAGCGCCTCTGGAGTATCGTAAGAGCATCTCGAGCCTGGGCGATTCCCCTTCGTGCAGATCCAGTTTACATTGATGCGCCGGGGCTAGCGGTTTCTGCGCTGGCGGGCTTGCTCGGCCAAGGCAAAATTGTCGGCATTGCACCGTTTAGCGTGGATATTTTACCCCTGAAAGGAAGTCTGGCAGAGCTTCCACCAGTGCGTGTGCAAGTAACCAGTGCTGGCCGCCAGGCAATCAGTGGAAATGTCCGGCTGATTCCTCCGCCGGGGTGGGAGTTAAAAGAAGAATGGCAATCGTTCGATCATCTCGAGCCGCTGGCCAGTACAGTGCTTGAGTTTCAATTCACCCGCATGGAAGCCAGCCCAGACAATCAATATCCAGTGGAGGCCGAGCTGGTGTGTGCCGACGGTAGCAGCACGCAGAAACGTCGCGTGCTGACAGAGAACGTTGCCGCAAAGGGGTCTCCAAAAATTGACGGCGAGCTCAGCGACTGGCACCATGCGCGCTTCGTGTATCTGAATGATTCAAGCCAGGCGGTTGGTCTCGTGCCATGGATGGATTGGAACCTGAGTGCCAGAGTTGCAACACTATGGGACGATCAGAACTTCTACTTCGGAGCGCTGGTGACGGATAATATGTTCTTTCAACCGCACGAGGGAACACTGGTCTGGCAGGGCGACAATTTTCAACTTGGCTTTGACTGTGCCAACGCAAAAGGCAGCGTACCCGATGACCCGGGCCATTACGTCTATGGGCTCAGTCTGACAAAACGCGGCCCGGAAGCGTTTCGATGGAAAGGTGGCGACCTTAAACCCGACGCTGTCCCGCAAATTGAGATTGCCATTACACGCCTTGATGCAATGCATACGGTCTACGAAGCCCGAATACCCAAAGAGTGCCTCGCGCCACTGGAGTTTGTTCCCGGCTCTCGCTTCGGCTTTACATTTCTGTTGAACGACAATGACGGCGGCGGACGGCGCGGCTGGATGGAATGGACACCTGGAATCGGCACGGGCAATGATGCATCGCTTTTTACGGAATGGCAATTGATCCCATAACACACGATTTGCTGACCAGGCGTAAGTAATCTGCTTGACTTTGCTGTATCCCCCTTGCTAAGCGGTAGCGAAATTGGTTGCTTACCATAGAGTGAAGATTCTTTGGCGCCGCATTGCTGCAATGCAACTGTGTCGCTCTCGCGTCTGGCCTTAATGAAAATCCAAAATACCTGATGCAGCATGTTCATTCTTGAAGGGAAAGGAGATTTGGCCCATGAACCGTAAACGCAGCGTTATCTTATCTGCTGTTCTACTGGCCATTATTAGTCTTAGCCTGGGCTGCGCAACGATTTCCTGGCATTGCCCGAAAGCAGCGGCACCGCCCAAGCCTCTCACAGACATCACAATTTGCATTGACCCGGGCCACGGAGCAACCACAAGAACCGATTCCTTCCGTGTGGGCCCCACTGGAGAACGCGAAGAATGGATTAACCTTCGCGTGGGTAAGTATCTGAAAAAATATCTGGTCCAAGCGGGGGCGAATGTGCTCATGACTCGTGAAACCGATACGGACGTCAACCTCGCGGGACGCGCTGCCCTCGCCGTGAACAACCATGCGGATTTCTTCATCTCCCTTCACCACAATGGAACCAGGCATGATCCTGATGTGAATTTTCCGCTCATCTACTTTTGGGGCGAGGCACCAAAGAACCCGGCTTCCGTTGACCTGGCCCGATCGATTCTTCCCCACCTAGTCGAGAATCTCGAACTGCAAGATGCGGCCGGCACAGGCATTTACTCTGACTGGGTAATCTACCCAAGGGGCACATCTGTTCTGCGCAATACCTATCCCCACATTCCGGGCATTATTGGTGAGCCAGCATACTTCACCAATCCCGCGGCAGAACTTCAGCTGAAGAACCGTACCTACAACAAGCTGGAGGCTGAGGCCTATTATGAGGGAATTCTGGAATACGTGCGCAACGGCTTGCCAAAGACCACGCTGGTCACGCCCACAGGTGACGAGCGGCTGGGTGCAAGCAATCCCGCCTTGATCTTTCAGCTTACAGACGGTCTTGGCGGCACGGCATTCCAGCCTGAGACAATTCAAGTCTTCGTAGATGATCACGCCGTCGAACATATCTACGATCCGTCAACCGGACATTTGACTGTGAGGCCGGAATTCAGCGGCAAGACCAAGCTGACAATCCAGGTATTCGGCCGAAATCTCAAAGGTAACGCATTGCACCCACGCATCCTCACGGTGAAAACCGAAGCAGCCTACGGTGATCCTGTCGAGAAGGAATGGCGTACACGCTTTGACAAGGCGGAGGCCCTGTGTCAGGAAGCAGCGAACGAAATTGCCAGGGGAGGTCTTGCTCCCGGTCTCCTGAAGGAGGCCATTGCCAATTATCAGCGGAGTCTTGACGTATCCCCTCACCACCCGTTTTCTGACCAGGCGCAATACCACATCGGCGAGTGCTATGAGGTACTGCCGCGCACCTCGGAGAATCTGGAGGCTACGTTCAAGGCGTATAAGCGGGTAGTGAATTTCTACCCATCGAGCCCCCTGGGACCAGCGGCAGAGAATGCGATAACGCGCCTTGAGTCCTGGGCAGAGATGGCGGAAGCAGGGCTATTGGACACCTACACATGGTGATCCCAAACCGCCCATATTTAAGAAAAGGAGATTTGAGCATGTTAGAACGAACCGGATGGAGATTCTGCATCGCTGGAGCTGCGCTGATTATTTTTCTCATGTTAAACGCTGGATTTGCTGATCAGGCAATTCCACAAGCACTTGATCAGGATACAGAGAAATGGGTCAATGAGACCCTGAAGCAGATGAGCATTGATGAGAAGATTGGCTCGGTTATCTGCGCAATTACGTCGGGCAGGCTTATGGCAGAGGATACTGAATCGTGGCAGCGGCTGAGATCCGAAGTAACTGATTTTTACATCGGCAGCTACATTACCTACAATGGCTCCACGCTTGGCACAGCATGGCTGACCAATAAGCTGCAATCATTGGCCAAGTATCCCTTGCTCTTTGCATCCGACATGGAGTCGGGCGCAGGCTATGAAGTGCCAGATGCTACGGAGTTCCCGAGTAATATGGCTATTGGCGCGACGCGCAACCCTGAGTATGCTTACCTGGTGGGCAAGATTACGGCTATCGAGGCCCGTGCCATGGGGGTTCATCAGACCTACGGTCCGGTAGCTGATGTCAATAATAACCCGGACAATCCGATCATCAACATCCGCTCGTTCGGTCAAGACACAGCCCTTGTGACAGACATGACACGTGCCTATGTCCGCGGTTGCCAGGAGAGCGGCCTGCTGGCCACAGCAAAGCATTTCCCAGGGCATGGCGATACAACGCAGGACTCGCATTCATTGCTGCCGGTATTCAAAGGCGATCGCGAACGTATGGATAAGATTGAGCTCGTACCGTTTAAAGCGGCAATAGACGAGGGCGTCGCCGCAATCATGACCGCGCACATTGCCTATCCTCAGCTGGAGCAGGACGACCGCCTGCCAGCCACCCTGTCGCATAGCATCCTGACCGGGCTCCTGCAAGGCGATCTCGGATTCAAGGGGCATATCGTGACGGACTCGATGCAGATGGGCGGCATTGTGAGCTACTTTGGCTCCGAGGAGGCAACGATTCAGGCGATTCAAGCTGGGGCGGATGCCATCCTCTGCCCTGCAGACGCCTCGCAGGTCTTCGCGTGGATTAAAAAGGCGGTAACGAAGGGATTGATTACAGAAAAACGCCTCGACCATTCGGTTCGGAAGTTGCTCCGCCTAAAAGCATCGGTCGGGTTGCACAAGAACCGGATGGTGGATCTTGCAGCGCTGGATTCAAAGGCCGCTACAAAGGCTCATTACGAAGCGGCAAAACGCATTGCGCGCGACTCCGTTACCCTGCTAAAAAATACTAATCATACCCTGCCCTTGAAGGCGGAAGCGATTCATCACCCTTTGGTTCTTGCTATCTACGATAATCTTCGGGGCGACCACGGCAGCGTCTTTAAAGAGCGCCTTCAGACACGCTTCCCCGAGGCAACCGTCATGACGCTGGATCCTCGGTCCTCGCCTAGCGCGTATCGCGATGCGTATGCAGCAGCAATCAATGCCGATGCAATTATCTGCGGTCTCTATGTAAAGGTTCAGGGGCGCAAAGACACTGTTGAGCTGTCGCCCGAGCAGAATGAGCTCCTGCTGAATTTAGCGAAGGGTCCCAAACCGGTTATCATAATCTCATTCGGCAATCCTTATCTGATTCGCCGATTTCCAGAGGTTGACGCTTATTTAACAACGTACGGTTACAGCGATGTGTCTCAGGAAGCAGGGGTCGGGACAATCCTTGGAGACTTTAGCCCTAAAGGCAAACTTCCTATTAGTATTCCAGGTTTGTATGTCTATGGCTACGGCCTAACGTACGAATAGCCCACGCAATTAAATCTGGCTACTCAAAGTGCCCGAAAATGGTCAATGGCCTTAGCTAAAGTATCCGGAGAATTCAGGTTTAACCATTTGGAGTGCGGTAGCGAAACATGGTGTAGCTACCGCCTTTCTTTTTCGTAAGCGTAGCTTACGAGAGGGACCAAAGCTACGCTTCGGCTTATGAAGACGTCCGCCATGGCGGATTATCGCTTCGCTTACGCACTCCAAAAAACGGGCACTTTGAGATGATTTTATAGTTGATAACAGGAGAGATGAATGACGGCAGGCTATGAAACAGACCCAATCAGGTCTCTAACTTTCCCCATTACAGATTCCTCAATGTCTTCGAAGAAGAGGCCAATGCTAAATGCGTAGCGCTCACCCTGCCTAGCATAGTCAAACCAGCTGATCTTTCCCCATACCTCCTGCGTTTCGCTATGCTCACCAACTGGTAACCGGACCAAGGCATATTTAGTGTGGCCGACCAAGAACTTCATAAGCTCCGTCTCACCGACGAGTGCCGCGAAACAAACTCCTCGTTCGCTGAGGTTTTCCGTTTCTCCCTGAAGTCGGAAAGGCCGACTCTTATCCAGATGATTTGCTGTCTCTAGCTCAACTGGTATCTGGAATTTCATCCGCTTGACCTGTCGCCGTTCAACAGTATTCATCGCTTCAGCCCCTTCACCAGATTCTGCGTCATCATCGCGCATAAATCATCCTGCGTTCGCTCGCATTTCTCGGCTTAATAGAATTGCTTCTAACTCGAAGGCTATCGCAGTGCAAGAGAAATAACACCTCGGGCTGCTTATCGGCCTACGCCAAGATCCGTCAACCTTCAGTTCAGATTAGAGGATGGCGTTACGTTAAAGCGGTATCCATTCGGGTAATTGTAGGGGCGTTTAATTAAACGCCCTTACTATTCAGCCGACCTATCTCTATTGTTACGATCAAAAAACGCTAACGCATTTGACAAAGAGCCTCTTTTTCTATGATTTTGTTAATGCATTCATTGCCCCCTCACCCCTTCCCTCTCCCCACTGGGGAGAGGAGTAAGGTTTACCCGCCTCAGGCGAGGTGAGGTTGAAAATGCGCCTTGTGCATAGGGATTATCTCTCCCAAAATGGAAACTCATTTGACAAAGAGCCTATACAAATGAGGGCGGGCCAGAGTTTCTATTGACTGGCAGGGGAAAACGCCAATAATATGCAGTAGAGATTGTTTTGGGAGAATGTGTGAAATTGCCTTATTCGCGTAATAGAAAACTCGCTATAATCGGCGCATCGGAACACAACCTCAAGAATATCTCGGTATCAATTCCGCGAAACACGCTGATCGTCATCACCGGGGTGAGCGGCTCGGGCAAGTCCTCGCTGGCGTTTGATACAATCTACGCCGAAGGTCAACGCCGTTACGTCGAAAGCCTATCAGCATATGCGCGCCAGTTCCTCGATCAGATGCCCAAGCCGAAAGTGGAGCACATCGAAGGACTGAGCCCAGCCATTTCAATCGAACAGCGCACGGTCAGCAAAAGTCCACGCTCAACTGTGGGCACAGTGACTGAAATTTACGACTACCTGCGGCTCCTCTATGCTAGTATCGCCATCCCGCATTGTTATAAGTGCGGCAAGCCGATTACACGGCAAACAGTTCAGCAGATTGTTGACAGCATACTGACGCTACCGGACGGAACCAGGCTTATGGTGCTGGCTCCGGTGGTGCGCGGCAGGAAAGGCGAATACTCGAAGCTCTTCGAGAAGGCACAAAAAGATGGATTCATCCGTGTGAAGGTAGACGGACAGATACGCGAGCTCGACGAGAAGATCGCGTTGAAAAAGACGCGCAAACACGACATTGCACTCGTCGTTGACCGGCTGGTGATGAATGCAGGCATGCGAGGACGTCTGGCCGACTCGATTGAACTTGCCCTGAAAAAGGCGAACGGACTGGTGGCCATTGATATCGTCGCGTATCCAAAATCGAAAAAGCGTCGCGCACTTCCAAAGTCTTTCCTTTACAGCGAAAAGTTTGCCTGCCCGGACTGTGGCATCTCAGTGGAAGAGCTGACCCCGCGCCTTTTCTCGTTCAATAGCCCGTACGGAGCATGCCAGCATTGCAAGGGGCTGGGCATGCTGCCTGAAATTGACGAATCACTCGTTGTCCCCGACCGCTCAAAGAGCATACTGGAAGGAGCGATTGAACCGTGGGAGGGAATATTTGTCAACGGCGATAAGAAACGTCCTCGATACACGTCGTGGACCTACCGGCTTGTCAAATCCGTTGCCAGGCACTATGGCATTGACCTTGCCGCCCCTTTCAAGCGGCTTAAAGCGCGGCAGCGGAACGTGCTTCTCTACGGCTCGCAAGGAAAACGCATTTCTGTGAAATATCGTTCGAGCAATGGCTCGCGCCATGAGATTCGCCAACCCTTCGAAGGAATCATCCATCGTTTGAAACGCCGCTTGAAGGAGACCAAATCCGAGGCAGTACGCGAAGAGATTCTGCAATATTGTAGCGACACGCCCTGCCCTGAATGTCAGGGCCAACGGCTACGCAAAGAAGCGCTGGCTGTGAAGATTAATAGCCTCAACATCAGCCAGCTCTGTGCGCTTCCGGCAAAATCTATCCGCCAAATCCTCCTCACGCTTCCTCTCACAAACCGTGAGGAACAAATCGGCAGCCAAATTATTAAAGAAATATCGGAGCGCCTGGCTTTTCTCGACAACGTCGGCTTGAATTACCTTACGCTCGATCGACGGGCAGGCACCCTGGCAGGCGGCGAAGCTCAGCGCATCCGCCTGGCTACACAAGTTGGCTCTCAGCTCGTCGGAGTTCTCTACATTCTTGACGAACCCAGCATTGGCCTTCACCAGCGCGACAATCGGCGGCTCATCGCCACCCTGAAGCAGCTGCGCGACCTCGGTAACACTATCATTGTGGTGGAACACGATGAGAACACCATTCGCTCTGCCGATTTCGTAATTGATCTCGGCCCTGGCGCGGGACGCCTTGGGGGTGAAGTGGTGAAATGCGGACCGGTGGAGCGAATCATTCAGTGTAGGAAATCCATTACCGGCCGTTATTTAGCCGGGAAAGAGAGAATTCCACTTCCCCCTCGACGCCGATCCGTGAAATCCAATTACTGTCTCAGAATAATTGGCGCCGTACAGCATAACCTCAAGTGCATTGACGTTACTATTCCGCTAGGAGTTATAACCTGTGTCACCGGTGTATCGGGATCCGGTAAATCAACGCTGATCCTCGACACCTTGTATGCGGCGCTGGCAAAGCACTTCTATAAGACGCCGGTTAAGCCGGGCAAATGCGCTGCTATTCACGGACTGGAGTTAATTGATAAAGTGGCTGACGTTGATCAGTCGCCTATTGGTCGAACACCTCGGTCGAATCCTGTTACCTATACCAAGGCGTTCGATCTGATTCGGGAGCTTTATGCGCAGGTGCCCGAGTCGCGCATGCGCGGCTATAAGCGGGGCAGATTCTCATTTAACGTAAAAGGCGGTCGGTGCGAAGCATGCCAGGGCGGCGGCATGATTAAGATCGAAATGCATTTCCTGCCCGACGTTTACATCGAATGCGAGGAGTGCAAAAGCCAGCGCTTTAACCGCGAAACGCTGGAAATTCGCTACAAGGGCAAAACAATTGCCGACGTGCTGAATATGACCGTCGCGGAAGCGTATGAGTTTTTTGCCAATATCCCACCGATCCGCAGAAAACTGGAAACGCTATATGAGGTCGGGCTCGGCTATATCACGCTCGGTCAACCTGCAACTACATTATCCGGCGGCGAGGCCCAGCGCGTCAAACTCTCGCGCGAACTCAGCAAAAAGCAAACCGGAAAGACCCTCTACATTCTTGACGAGCCAACCACGGGCCTTCACTTTGACGACATCAAGAAACTGCTCGACGTTCTGGACAAACTGGTGGACGCAGGCAACACCGTAATCATTATCGAGCATAACCTGGATGTGATTAAGACCGCAGATTATCTCATTGATCTGGGGCCAGAGGGCGGGGATGACGGCGGCTGGGTGGTTACCTGTGGGACGCCAGAAGAAGTCAGCCGTGTTGATGCGTCCTATACCGGTCAGTTCCTCAAGGAAATCCTTGCCCGCCACCGCAATGGTAAGGGCGGGTTCTAAACCTGCCCTTACGATGAAAAAATGAAAAGAGCTAATTAATGTGATGTGGTTGGAGTATCCTGTGTTAGTAATTCGAGACTCTTTTTTATGGTAGGATTGTCTGGGTCGAGCTGAAGGGCTTGCTCGTATGCGGCTCTGGCTTTCTCAAGTGCCCCCTGACGATGGTAGACAACGCCCAGGTTGAAATGAAGCATGGCGTTCTGTGGATATTGGGCGATTCTTTCGCGAAGCGCTGTCTCTGCCCTTTCCAGTTCACCCGCTTCGATTAGATACTTGATATTTAAGTTGAAGGCCTGCATATCGCCAGGTTCACTGTGAAGGTACCTCTGCATAGCTGCACAAGCCTGTTTAAATAATCCTTTATCGCCATAGAGCACTGCCAGATTATACCACGCGAGAGGTCTCACCTTCGGATCAAGAGAAAGCGCCTTTTCGTATGCCCGAATGGCGTCCTCTTCTTCGCTGCTCCTGAGATAGGCCTGCCCCAGGTTGTAGAACATCCGTGCATTCTCTGGATTCAGTTCAACCGCCTTCTGGTAGCAGTAGATCGCCTTCGGCATGTCGTTATAGACCTCAAAGAAGAGTGTGCCGAGATTTGCGGCCGCCGTTGCAAGTGGCCTCAGGCGAAGTGAGCGTTCAAACTCCTCTCGTGCCTTCTCCGGCTCGCCAAGGTGCTGATGAATCATACCAAGGTTATTGCGAAATTGCGCCTCTTCAAGAACAGGGTCGCGAATTCCAGAATTATTTAACGCTACAACCAACACCAGAAAGCCTGCGGCCATTGCAAGTGCCCCGTATACCTTGCGCTTCATTAACGCCTGCACAAAAATAACCAGAGCCGAGGCGGCAAACAAAGCAAGAAATGGAGCCACTGGAATGCGGTAGCGCGACGTGATGAAAAAGGGAACGATCGATAGTACATACGCAACTACAAACAGCAGAAGCAGCGTCTTGCCACGACTCCTGTAAACGAGCGCCAACACTATGCCAAGAATGGCTAATGGCGACAGAAAAATATACCCTACGAGTGGCCATCGCAGAAGCGGCGTCAAACCGGCCATTAACTTAGGATCGTAAATCTGCGGAATCTCTTCGCGTCCCCAAAAGTAGTAGAACTTCAGCGTAAGCAACCTCACAAACACACCCGGCTTGTTACGGATGAACTCAATAGCCTTGCGGTTCCAGAATGCCGAGACTTCCGACGAGCTCAGCCCCTCGCGACCCAGCGCGCGTTCGGCAATGCGCGTACCGCTGGGATCCTGGTCCATATCAACATTCATTGGAATCAGAAATTTCCCTTTTGCCTTCTCATTATTGCCTATATAAAAATTGAAGCCAGCATTTGAAGTGATAAGCACGAAATCGCGCTCAGCGAGAAAGTTATGAAGTGTTGCAGGCAAGATTCCAGCTAACACACCTAGCACGACAAGGCCGCAGATGCCCAGCCGCTGTTTAACACCTCGCGCAGATGCTTCGGCTCTTTTAGGCACGAAACACCAGACCAGCACGAACGGCATGAAGAGCAGCAGATTCGCCCGCGTCAATGCCGCCAGCCCCAGCACACCGCCAATGATCAACCACCACCACGCTTTGCGTTGTTCATCCGCCACCAGAATCAGATAAACCGCACCAAGTGCAAGGAGCGCAGCCAGCACTTCCATCAGTAGCGTCTGCTCGTACAGAATCTCAGGTTTATAAAGCACCAGGAGACCGGCAGCCACCAACCCAACTGCGCGGCCAAAGACACGCCGGCCAATAAAGAACACGAGCACGCAGTTACCCAGACCCATGAGAATTTGCAGCAGCCGCGGCACAAGCAAACTGTGGCCGAAGACATAATAAGTGGCACCGAGCAGGTACGGATAAAGCGGCCCCATAAAGAAGGCCCGCTCGCCCACTAGCCTCCCCTCGGCCACCTGCAGCGCCAGCTGGTCGTAGTAGCGCGCATCAAGAATGGGATAGCGGTAGAATGGAGTGCGGCTGAATTCAACCGTGTAAATGATGCGCAGCACAAGGCCAATGAGGAGAAGCGCGCAAAGAATCAGAGTCTCACGCCTAACACGAGGTAGGAATTTTCGTGATGCCGAGGAATCCCGCTGATCTGTTGGTGGATGGTGCAATTGTAGTCCTGAACTCAGGAATCGAATGAAAGGAAGAAACAGTGGCCGCATAAGAGCGACATGAGTGCTGCCTGCACGTGTGCCTAGGTTACACGTATTTGCGCATCAGGCCGATTACCACGCCTTTGATCTCGATCTCCTCAGGCCGGCAGATAATCGGCTGCATCTCCTCATTCGCAGGCTGGAGACGCACGCTGTCCTTATCGCGGAAGAATTTCTTCACGGTGACCTCATTCCCATTCATCAATGCCACCACAGTCTCACCATTCTCCGCTGTGTTCCGGCGCTCAACAATAACAAAGTCGCCGTCGCGGATATGCTCGTCAATCATAGAGTCGCCTCTCACTCGCAACACGAACGTTTCCTTGCCGCGCAAGAACTCCTGGGGCACACTCACAACACGGCGATCTTCGATGGCCTCGATCGGCTTGCCCGCAGCTACTTCGCCCAGCAGAGGCAGCTCGATACTATTCGGATAGTCGAAGCGCGTGACGATCTGAATTGAGCGCCCGCGATTCCAATTGCGCTTGATCAGTCCCTTTGCTTCGAGATTCTGAAGATGCTTGTGGATCGTAGCAAGAGAGGATAAGCCCAGTCCTGTGCCAATTTCCTCAAGTGTTGGCGAATAGCCCTTCGAGCGAATAAAGCGGCTAATATAATTAAACACCTCGCGTTGGCGCTTTGTGAGCGGAAGCATTTTTCTCCATCCTTTCTGGGCATTGGTTGAATAAGGCCCTTATATACGAAGAAAAAGCGAAAGTCAATAAAAAAAAAGCCAGCAATTGCTTAACCTCTGAATTGGCCAACACGGCTGGCTGCCAGCCCACCCAAAGACAGTGACCAGGCCAGGTAACCCTCAGCCTACCAGACAAGAGCAACATGCCTTCACATCATCATCAAGATGCTTGTGAATATTCGCACAC
Organism: Candidatus Sumerlaeota bacterium; assembly: GCA_030613245.1. Classification (GTDB taxonomy): domain Bacteria; phylum Sumerlaeota; class Sumerlaeia; order MWCT01; family JAUWMI01; genus JAUWMI01. The sequence goes on along the minus strand of JAUWMI010000001.1, from coordinate 79,519 downwards.
CGTGGGGTCTATATGTACTACCAGCATTATTCCATCAAATTTTGTGAAAAATTTCATCTTGACTTTTCTTGCATCGTCTTTTAAATAGAGAAATAAGAGGAAGGAGAAAACAAACATTTACTGATGGCCTGGCTAAAAATTGCTCTAAGGAGTTCGCTATATCCTCTTTGCACGCAAGTTCTACTAATGAACAACCTTCCATCGGCCAGGCAACTGCACGATAACTCCTAGAGTGCAACACAGCAAGAAAGGGGGTGAATGAAACCAAGTTCAGATGTTTCGTCTCTCCACAGGGCGAAGAGTTGTGTTGTATGAAAAAGAGCGCTACGTTACACAGAAGGGAGTACATCAATGAAACGTATTTTACCGCTCTATCTATACTGCGGTATTGTTGTTTTGCTCATTAGCATTGCATTTGGCGCATTTGCGCAACCGGCGTCACTCGCAGATATCAAGATCATGGCGGTTTCGCCTCGCACAGTCACTCTGGATGAAACTGGGTATTATACCGCTGCCTCTACAGGCCTGAATACAGTTGGCATCAACGAGAAGACCTACCTCCAGGCAGATCCAACCGAAGAGAACGAAGGCAATATCGGCGCCTATGACTGGAGCATTAACTCTGCTCCCTCGGGTTCAGCCACAACGCTGGATGATCCGACGTCATCGGTTGTGTCGTTCCGGCCTGACATGGCGGGAGTATTCACGATTCAGCTCATAACGGAGGATCTTAGCGGTACACCGACTCTTGCCGTGCAAACCGACATCATTGCAGCCTCCTATATCGGCACCGGAACCGTTGGCGATAATACACCCGGTTTTCCGCAGTGCGGCCTTAGCGGTTGCCACACTGGTAATGTTCAGAGCTGGGAGCTCACAGGCCACGGCACGAAACTCGAAGACGTGATGAATGGCTGGGAAACCGACCACTACGCAGTCTCATGTCTTGAGTGCCACACGGTTGGGTACGATGAGACAGCGCTGAACAACGACAATTTCTACGATGTGGCTCAGCTCTTGTCGTATGACCTGAACCAGATCCCTACGTTGGCAAACGCTGCGTATACCTCGCGCACCGTGCATGCGCTGGATCCAGACACCTTTTCGACGCTTCCCTCGGAACTGCAAAATGTTGCTAATATTCAATGTGAAAACTGTCACGGCGCGGGAAGCCAGCATATGGGCAACCCTGCGAAGATTGCAGCCGGAACGCTTGATGTAGGTGTCTGTGCCCGCTGCCATGATTCTGCTACCGGCCATCAGCAACACGTCTATCAGTGGAATAACTCCGGTCATCCAACCGCAGATGAGGCAGGTCACGGCTCGTCGTGCTATGCATGCCATAGTGGCGAAGGGTTCATTGAGGTGGTGGTCGAGGGCAATCCTGCACCGGCGAGTATTGAACATCCTTCTCCAGTGACATGTTCCACATGCCATGATCCTCATGCAGAGGATAATGACCATCAGTTGCGCATTGTGGGCGATACCACGCTGCCAAGCGGCGACGTGTATACCAATGCAGGACTCGGCGGACTCTGCATGAACTGCCATAACTCGCGCAGGTCAGATGTGGGCGACACGGTTAGAACTAACCGTCGCGGTGCACACCACGGCCCGCAGGCCGATATCTTGCTTGGCGTGAATGCCTATGACTTTGGCTTTCCGTACGCCGAGGGCAATTCCCTGCACACAACTGTTGTGACAGATACGTGCGTGGCATGCCACATGGCCGACCCAACTGAGTCTGGCTCAGGGATCATCACCCCACCTCCAGTTGGTGGCCATACCTGGATGCTGAGCTGGGATGGCGGTACACCGGGTAATCCTGCGGATGATGTCAATAATGCAGAGAATGCCTGTGGTTCATGCCATTCTGGCCTGACAACACTGGATCGGACTGCACGTGGAGACTATGATGGCGAGTATTCGCTTGAAGGCATTCAGTCCGAGGTGACAGGACTCCTTAGATTCTTGCGGACCGACATTCTCCTACGCTTCGAGGGAACTGAATACGACGCTGACGATGGCACAATCAGCATTGGATCCAGCGACTTCAATAACCTGACGGTCGAGCAGAAGGGCGTGCTGTATAACTACAACATAATAACAGAAGACAAGAGTCTCGGAATCCACAATACCAGCTATGCCGTGCAAGTCCTGCAACGCTCCTATGGTTATCTAACCCACGTTGACCTTTCGATGGCGAACCCCGAAGTTGATCTGCGAGGTGGTTACCAGGGTATACTCTTCGAGTTTGAAGACAGCGTGCAAGGATGGGGATTTGGCTCAGCGTCACCCTTCGACGCGCCAACCACAACGGGCCTTCCCGGTGCCATTGGCCTCACTGCGGTTACAAACACTAGCACCTTCGGGTTCTGGTCGAGTGCAGAAGGTAATGTGCCATTTGTTCCGGGGAAGATCTACCGCCTGCGTGCAACAGTGAGCACTAACGTGACGGATCCCACTCAGGTGCCACAACTGCGTCTGCGCATTAACGACAATAAGGCGCAGAGTGGAATGGTGCTGGTTGTAGGAAGCAGCGGCAGTGCGGTTGCAGCTCCTGTATCGGGCGGGACTTCTTATACCTCGCTATTTTATCCGCCTCAGGAACTGGCTGCGATCGCCAACCCCACCATGGTCATCTCATTTGATATACTCAACTTCGATCCAGCGGATGATCCTACTGGGACGCTGTTGCTCGATTCGGTACAGATTGACACGCTGGAGCCGAGTGCTCTCGGCACCGCCACATCGGTGGCCAGCTACACATTTGATACCACAACGGAAGGCTGGTCCTTCGGCACTGCACCGTTTGCTTTTGGCGAGCCTACATCAACAAGTGGCGCGGGAACGCTTGGGCTGACTGCCACAAGCAACACCAGCAACTTCGGTTTCTGGGCAAGTCCGGCTGTCGCGCCAATCGAGGCGAACAAGATCTACCGGGCTACCTTTACGGTCAGCACCGATGTTACTTATCAACCCGCGGTTCCACAGGTACGCATGCGCATCTCTGATGGGTCTTTCCAGGTTGGCAGCGTGCTCAGCATCTCGTCGAACAACACGGCCGATAGTGCACCCGAGACGACTCCGAAGTCTTACGAGGTCTATCTGCTACCTCCGGATGGGTTGGCAGAAACCAGCCTGAATGCCGCCTTCGACTTGCTGAACTTTGATCCTTATGACTCGGCAACCGGGTCGTTGCTCCTTGATAGCGTGACCCTGGAAAGCTTCGACGCCACGGGTATACGGTAGGCTGTAGCACACGACATTCGAGCGCGGTAAGTGCGCCGTATTTCTGAACATGTAGGCAGGTGAATAAAATCACCTGCCTTCTTTTTTGCTCCGAAGGACAATGACCCTGAAGCGCAAGACTACGGCGTTCTTTCCCCTGGCTTGGACCAAACCAGTGCTGTTGTCCGCGATACGGTCAATACCAGATAGGATTATGATCAATGCGGTGGCAATTCAGGTAGCAGCGCCCTTTGCGATCCCCATCGTCCAGAAATTCCAGCCGACCATTCGCACGATCAGGACTCACGATAAGTAGATTAAAATTGATCAGGTTTGAACCGCTCGAAGTACTTCCACTACTGATTCCGTGCGGATCGTGGCAGGCGCTGCAGGGCGCACGTTCGTCAATGATATGCTTACGGTGGTAGGGAAAACTCTCGTCTGCAAGAATTGACGTACGGCTATGACACTGGTAGCAGAGCTCGTAAACCATAGCGCTCTCGACCGTAAAATCGCGCGTCTCATACTGACGAGCGAGAAGAAAATCATAGCGCGAACCGTGAGGCCCGCGCGGGCTTGTAGGATCGAGTGAATCATTAGTGTGACAACTCGTGCACGCGATCATGCTGTCAACGGTCATAGGAGGAATAAGGCTGGGCACATCGGGATTCCGGCCCGGGCCTTCCACAGGATGGTACGATGGGTTAGATAATGCAAATTCGAGTCGGGTATTGTATTGCTCGTCGGCTCGCGGAATGCCAAACAAGGGCGCCACCGCGGTGTCACCATGACACTTAAAGCAAATCTCATACTCAAAGCGCGCCTCAGGAATAAAACCCCCTTGTGAGTCAACTCCAGACACATACCTGAGCGAACCCGGGAGCTCGGTTGCTGTCGCACCTGCTTCGACTGTTGCATGGGGATTGTGACAGTCCACACATTCAACGTGCGGCTCTATTATGGGGACATCTTCTCCAGCTCGATGCACCCCGGTTGTGCGTTGTACGGGATGTGTACTGCGTTTACGAAATTCCTGCTGAATGTCGAGTCTGGCCACATTTCCGTTGTGGCACACGAAGCAATTTTCTTCTTCTTCCGCATAATTGAGCAGCCAGCGCCGTCCACCAGCCGTATGTGGGCGATGGCAATTTTCACATGCGTTCGTCTGGACGTCTCTGTACTCTGTGTGAGGCCAAGGATTCACACCTATTCCATTCCAGGTAGCGATTGACGTATCGTGCGTTGAACCCAGAAATTCCACCATCTCATGACATTCGCGGCACAAAGCCGAATAGTGGTTATCTTCGACCAGAAATTTTTCATACTGGCTCGTGTGTGGATCATGACACGTTGTGCATTGCATCTCGTGATACTGATCCAAACGCACCTTGCCCATCAAGGTGTGCGGATTGACCAGTCCCCCTTTCAACTCTGCCACTGCCTCATCATAGACAAACGATATGGGATGATCATCAGAGAGATCCGTGCCAATGTATGTGCTCCCGCGCGGAAGAACAGTAATACCGAATGAAATGATTTCCGGCTCGCTGATTACTTCACCAAGGGCAATCGTACCATCGTGGCAGCTCAAGCATAGCTTGGACGATCCGGTCGGCTGTCCCGGCATGGCCACCATGGTGCTGCTCTGGTATGGAAAATACAGAGCGGTCGAGTCACGCCGGTTCCAGAGAGGTGCGCTAGTACGCGCGCGGTGTGGCGTATGGCAAAAGACGCAAATCCGCTCTTCTCGGAGTGCCTTAATAGTGCCCGGCCCGCTGACTGACAGATTGTGTACCGTATTTTCAATCCCTTGACTCCAGCACAGAGCAGTAAACCATCCCTGGCACAGTATGAGCAGCACTGCGCAGCGCAATCGCCAAGCACGATCAGGCCTAATACGCATTGTTTTCCACCTTCCCACTCACATACTCGAAGACTTGCAGCCGTTGGTTGTACGAATCAGCAACATAAATTCGACCCCTGGCGTCAATGAAAATGCCCGCAGGCAGCCAGAATTCTCCTGCCTGACTTCCTGGTTCTCCGAAGAAGAGGAGCAATTCGCCCTGCCGATTGAAGATCTGTACATTGTCGAAAAGACTATCAACCACGTAAATGTTGCCATCGGGGTCAACCGCCACACCCTTGGGTCTGTTCAGGAACCCCGGGCTATCGCCCAATTCTCCAAAGGCACTGATGAATTCACCATCAGCACTAAGAATCTGCACACGGAAGTTGAGCGAGTCGGTTACATATAGCGCGCCCCGATCGTCAGTAAAGAGATGCGTTGGAAAATTAAACTCCACAGGCCCACTGCCACGGTGTCCAATTTTCTGAACGAGCTGGCCTGCGCGGTTAAAGACCTTTATACAATGAGCAAGTGTATCAGCGACGTATAGCTGCGAGGTGATCTGGTTGAATGCCATGCCCGAAGGGCGCTCAAACATGTCTGCATCAATGAAAACACGAAACGGCTTTTTCGGGTTATCAAGGCAATATACCTTGCGGCGCGAAGAATCACTCACGTAAATTCTGCCCGCAGGGTCTGCAGCCACCCCGATGGGAGAAATAAAAGGTCCATCCCTTGTCTGGTCCAAGAATACAGCCGAGCGCTTAGATAAATTGAAAATGTGCACTCCTCGCAATGCCGTGTCAGTCACGAGCAGGCGGTTGTCCGTAGTCATGAAGCAGCACATTGGCTTCGCCAGTGGCACGCCACCCCGACCGAAGATCCAGGTGAGCACCTTCTGGCTGACTTTTTGGTGCGCGAATAGTGATTTTTCTTCAGTCACACTGCAAACAAACCGGATGCGCGACTTAGACGGTACCTCTGGATACACCAGATCGGCCACTGGCGTTGAAAATGGATCAACGGGCTTCCCAAACGACGCACAGTATAGAAAAAGACCCACCATGCTCAGCAAAAGACCTGTTCCCGTATGCCTCATCCAGAGCCGGGTGTTTCTTCGCCGTCGCAGCACACTGTGCACGCTAAAGGACTCGCGTTGCAGATTGTTTCTCCCTTTTCTTGTGTCTAAGGCTTGTCCTACTTTTTTGTTCGCTTCGCAAAATGAAAATATTTGTACTTAAACAGTGCCTGTGCCCCGTGGCAATTCTTGCAAAACAGCTGGAAGCTCCACGTATGAAGAAAACTTGTGACCGCAGTACCCTCGGGATTCTTGCCCGAGCCAGACCGGGATTCGTCAATGTCCCAACGATGCGCATCGTGGCACGACCCGCACGAAATCATACCCTCCGTACTGATCCGACCCTCGTCATCATATACAATAACCTTCGAATACTGGAGAATTGATTCGATCGCACTAGGAAATTCCACACGAACGGTTGTCGGATGCTCGAGTAACTGCGGCACCTTGTGCGCCGCACATCCGCCTTCTCTATGACAGCTCAGACAAAGCGCACTCGGCCTCTGCGGCAATCCGTCTAACGACTTTGCCCATAGGTATAGCCGAGTAAGGGCAACCGGCCGGTCGTCCACACCCGGATGCATAACGTGGCACGCGCTACACACGCCGCCTTCAACTGTGCGAAGGCCTGCGCGATTAGTCTCGTCGGGTGCTGTCACCGAGAGATCATGATCCGTTCCGATCACCAGCTGCTCGCCCGGGTGACACTGGGCACATAACCCTTCATGTGTTCCCGGAAGCAGCCTCAAGAAAAACCCAGCTGCAATGCCCGGGCTAAATTGCTTCGCATCGCTAACAGGATTGTAGCGGTGCGCATCATGGCAACTCGTACAGTAGAGCTTCTCTTCTATAAGCGGAATGGTCTGCTGCTCACCGTTTCTCAGCGCCAACATGATCGGACTGCCGCCTGGCGATGGCTTTACTTCCATGGGATGTGAGGTGTCAGGATTCAGCCTCTTGTGAACAACAGATTCATCCTGATGACAGCTCAGGCAGAGGGCAGCGCTGTCCGGCCAGCCAGTATCAAGGGTGCGCGCCCATGCCTTCTCACCGCGACCGGAGGCATACAAATTATGACACACAAGGCACACCCCTGAATCCGCTGCACGTTGCCCTCGGGAATTCCGTACATCTAGTGCCATCACTCTAAGATCGTGTTGCGTATTCAGCAGCATTGCCTGCTTTGCGTGGCAGCCCTGGCACAGCGGTGCGTCTCCGTCACTCCGCATGCGTAAGAAACTATTCGATCCATCCCCTTCCACATTTGCCTGTGGATTCTGCGCCCCCGCAGTGGGTGAAAAGCGATGTGGATCATGGCAGCTCAGGCAGGTGACGTATCCCTCGGATGACTTTTCCCCATCAAAAGTGTACACAGGCAGCAGTGCACCGGAGGTTGTCCTCGGTCCACCCCGGCGCGGTTCATGAACCAGATCATCAAACAGCTTCGCTGCGGCGCAGCCCTCTGAATTATGACAACTATTGCACATTAGAGTCACTGCGTCGTGGGCCGTCTGAGGAAGAGCCTTGGCCCAGAGCGCTGGCGCAACCCCACGATGCACAACGTGACAAGGCGAGCACAAGCCTCCTTCATCTACACTTTGGTCCATCAAGTTTCGTTCAGTCGGTGCTGTAATCAGAAGGTCATGTTCTGTGCCCGAAATCGCATCAAACACATCTTCATGACAATACTGGCAAATGTCTGATATTTTCTCCACTCCTACGCGCAGAAACTTCTCCCGGGACAAATGGTTTGCCCCAGATGTTGTTGTCGCTACACCTCCATGTGGATCATGGCACGTGAGACATACGACATTCCCTGTTTTCTCGTTCTCCTCAAGATTACTCGTATAGAAAGGGAAAATAGACGGCTGCTCTGATGGTGAAGCACGATTTGGGTCAGCTCCATGTTGAACACTACGACGCATCGTAACTGACGGAGTGACGTTGACCGGATGCGAATGCGCTCCTGGCATAGGCGTCAGGGGCTTTTCATCATTCGCATGGCAGCTCGCACAGAGCTGCGACGCTAGATCCAGTTGACCACCGAGCGTCTGTGCCCACATGAACGGCCCATAACCCTTATGAGCACGATGGCAGAAGCCGCACGTATTGTCGGAGATTTCTTGCGTCGAGAGATCGCCAGATGTTAGATCATGTTTCGTGCTTGAAACGGTTGATACCTTCGGATGGCACTCCAGGCAAAGTTGTTCCTCCTCGAGCGTCTCTGCCAGCAGAGCAGTTCCCTCCAACCCATCATGTACCGCATGACAGCTCAGACAATTCAGGCTTCCTGCTTTTCCATAGCTCGGCCAGAAACCATTAGAAAACATCACGGGTGCTCCGGAAGGCATTTCAGCTTCCGCACCCACAGGGTGCGAATACTGACCGAGGCTGTATCTGGCATCTTCCGCACTATGGCACTCCTCGCACAGCGGCGAGCCAAATATTGTCTCACCCGTCGCAGCAAGCCGGATAAGTGCATCATGGCGGGCGCCATGCATCTGGTGACACGACTCACAGCCCACGCGGCTTTGTTCGCGCTGCGGGTCCTGCCCTTCCGATAAAAGATCTGCAGGCGCGCCGTCGGACGACTGCCTGTGTACGCCGACGTCTCTTGCTCCAATCGGATGATTTGAAACGTCATCACTGGCAATTTTATCATCATGACACTCGACGCATAGTTCGCTAGCACCGCCCACCACGCGAAGAAACGAGCTTTCTTCCATGACAACCGGCTCAGTGACACTGCCGCTATGCGGCGTATGGCACGTGCCGCAATACAGTGTGCCATTTTTTGTAGGATGCTGGTAGTAAGACCACGCTTGAAGTCGCGAATCGCGCACGTAGCCGTCGTGGCAGCTATAGCACATGAGTTCCGAACTCTCTTCGCCACGGCGAGATTCACGCAGCGTTTGCTCCCCACCCCAGGGAATCAATGTCTCTTCTCCCTTGCGAAACGCATCCACCCACATGATATGACACGTGGCGCATTCCTTGCCAGGCGACATTTGCAGAATCGCGCTTGCCGGTCTCCCAAGAGTCATGACCGCGAGCACAAGCAATAGTCCAACCACGCAGCGCGCCGCCTGCCTCCTGCTCCTCCTTGACCATGCTTCTCCTGCCCGTAAGTCACTCATTTGAACCGAAAGACCCGTGCCCGATTTGCCAGCGTCTCCACGACATACAGCCTGTTCATCGCATCAACGTGAAGACTCGTAGGCGTCTTAAATTTCATTGCCTTGTCAGATGACGTGCCAAGAATTCCCAGAAAATCTCCCTCAGTGCTAAACACCTGTACATATCCAACATAGCTATCGCTCACAAACACGCGCTTCTGGCTGCCAAGGGCAATCCCTTTGGGCCGGAACAACTTGCCCGGATTGATCCCCCATTCTCCGATGAACCGCGGATACCGCCCGATAGGATTAAACACATTTATCCGTGCATTAATGACATCCACTACGTATACGTCACCTGACTCATCAATCGCCAGTGTCGCAGGATACCGAAAATAGCCAACTTCCTCGCCATGCCCGCCAAATTCACCATAGAACTCTCCGCTCTTGCGATAGATAAGAATTCGGTGGTTGTCATTATCCACGACGTAACAATGGCCGGTGAATGGTGAGATCGTCACGTCAGTTGGATCAGGCGGAACATCTACTCCTTCGCTCGTAAGTATCATCTCCCCCAGAAACCGCCCATCACCGGAGAACCACTGGACACGATGGTTACCAGTGTCGGCCACGTATATGGTGCCGCTCTGATCTGCGCCTATCCCGACCGGCTGGTTGAACTCGCCGGGCGCAGCGCCCGCACGGCCAAAGTGAAAGAGGAAGCGCCCTGTACTGTCAAAGACCGCAACCCGATTTTCAACGCCATCAAGAACGTAAATGTTGCCACCACGCCCTGTGATGACATCCGTTGGTTGATTCAACGGTGCAGTGGTTGGCCCAGAAATGTCAAAGAGCGGCTCAATTTGTATGATGTCGTAGCCATGGGCGATGAAAGGAGCCCAGCTGCTCCATATGCTTAAGAGCGCGAGGACCGCCACCCATTGCCAGCGGCATACACACATGCGCACTTGTGGTATCACCTGCGCCTCCCAAACATAGCGTGTTACTCCTCCCTGCGTAGCAGATCAGGCAGATAGAATGCCTCGTACTTCGTCACCATCCCTTTAATACCCAGGGTCACTAAATCTTTTGTGCGGGTGGGACTAAAGCCCAGAGCAGCAAAATCAAGAATGCTGTTCTCCGCATGACACACCTCACACTCGTGCCCGGTCGTGGTAATGCGCAAGTGGAACTCCGAGGGAGCTTCTTCCTCGGCATAAGGCTGCGGCTGTGTTGCTAAATACTGTCTTACCTGCTCCGCCGTATAATCAGTCCCCACGATGCGCAATCTTCCATTCTCTTTGACGAACGGCGTAATCTTGGAATAGTGATCATCAGTGTCTTCAATCCAGCCGGTCGTTTTATCATAATCCAGTCCGAATGGTCTACCATGGGGCTCTATACCCGTACTGTTAACCCACTTGTAGACAAGTTGCGTCGTGTCGTCGCTTATGACGTGGCAAGTCTGGCAGATAAGGAAGTCGGAATGCATATTCATCATCGCGCGGTAGCGCTTGTGCTTCTTGTGCGGAAAGATTGTATGACAGATCAGACACGCATAGTCCTCCTTGTTCTCTATTGTTTGCACGAATAGGTTGCGATGAAAACGCCTGTGGATCTCCTCATATTGTTCAGGTGAGAGCTTGACCTCCACCACGTGTGGCGGGGATATCTCTTTGAGAATTCTGCGAGGGAAAATAAATTTGTACGCCAGATAGGGAAGGCCAATGACGATCAGGCCTACCACGGCGATAAGGAGAATTATACGTCTCTTCGTCAGTCGTTGTGCCATCCTACTCTGCATCCTCTGTGGGTTCGGCCTCTTTGATGGCCCCTTCCTTTAACAGGCGCTGGTATTCCAGAAAATGCTCCTCAATCAAATGATCCTTAGTAATTCTGCCAGTGAGAAAGAGCCATTGAATCGGGAAACGGCCAGGTGCCAGGTGAACATTGTAGAGATGCCACACAAGAATGGTCAGCAGTGCAAGCACAGCTTCGTCGGAATGGAGCAACCGAAAGATGTCCACGGTAAGACGCAAATGCGGCAGTACCTGCACGGCCTGTTCTGGAAACCAGAGCGTGAGCCCGGAGGCAATCAACACCGCGTTCCCCCAGAAGGCCGCCAAATAGTGAAACTTCTGTTTATAGCAAAATTTCTCCATAGCTGGCCGTGTAGAGCGAAGCCCGAGAAAATACTCGATATCCTGCACGAAGTCGACAAAATCCTTGGGTAATGGAATCATAGTCCGGCGAATATTAAATTTCTTCTGCCAGATGGCCATCATAGGGCCGATAATGATAGTCATTAAATGGTATCCGCCGGAAAACATCATCACGCAGGCTGCCACCCGATGAATAATCCGCGTAACCACAATTCCGCCTAGTGCTGAGTTCAGCCAGTACGCCCATTGCGCATCATAGTACTTGAGTGGTATGCCGGTGATTACCAATACTGCAAAGCATACCGCCATCAGAAAGTGCTGAATCACGATGTGAATGGAATAGCGCGGATAGTCGCCTTTGCGTATTTTGTAGAACAGCATGGCTACTCGTCCTTTTTCGCTTTATAAGCTCTCTCACGAAGCAGCCGATTCCAGAGCGATTGATGTTTCCTCACCCTCCAGGCCCCCCGGCCGTCGCGCACACGCCGGTACGTCTCCATCAACATCACTGTAACCAGTCCCCCAACGGTCAGCACGGTCAGATACGAAAAGAATAGGAGAAGAACATAAATAACCGGATTGCGCTTCTTGTCCTCCGTTGGATGCACGTTGATCAATGTCATCTCATACGTCGCATTTGTATGGCAATCAATCTGATTGCACGACTGCAGGATATTATCGGGGTGAATCGCCGACAGTGGGTCGCTTATGGGGCGGATGTCATGGATTGAGTGGCCGCTATGACAATTCACGCATTCTCCAGCATGCTCGTCACCAAAGACAATCGCCTTCCAGTGAAAACTATGCTTGTACGTCTCCACGGCATCGAGCACGTGCTCTTTCGTGGTGAAATGTGACATGACTTCCGGATTATCATGGCAGTTGTCAGAGCAGAGCGCCACGATTTCCCGCGCGCTCCGCGTGGTCTTGTACTCCAAACGCTGGGTCATATGGCGATATGCAGTAGTCACGCCACGCGCTTCGTGGCAATCCATACAGCGCTTTAGCATCTCTGGTGGAAAGACAGAACGGCCAAAATCAATCACCTCGTTTGTATGGCAGTACTTACAATCTGGCAAATAGCGGTTCAATACGCTTTCAGGCCCTTTGCGCATTCTGTGTGCGCTGTGCGACAGCTCGTCCGCCACGCGCTGATGCGAGAATTCACGATTTGAAAACGGCTCTTTGATATGGCAATTTGTTGTGCAATCCACGAGCTCTATCACTGGATCATGCGGAATCTTGCGAATGTAAGTATGGCAGCCCCGGCAAGAGGTGTTGCGATGAAGCGAGTGCGCATAGTCCGCCTCGTCCATGTAAAAAAACCTTGGCTCTCCATTCGCCCCCATGATCCCCAGCTTCCGATAGCGATGACACATCAAACAGTTCTCATCATCCATTGCTGCTGCGGCAAGGGGTAACGCGCTGAGAATCACAATCACACCAAGCGCACCTATCCAGCGAATCAGCCGAGTCGCTGACCCTAACCATCCAATAACGCAAAACTCAAGCAATGCTTTCTGCATCATCGCCTTCACCGAACTAATGTGTTGCACCTGCTCTTTTACTTTCCTTTGCTCAGGTGACAAAATATACACATCTCCTGCTCTGGATAACGCAGACGCTTATTCGCAGGGCGATCACCTTCGGCGCCCAGCGCATGTATTGACCCTGCGCGGAAAAGTCCATTCTCGTGTGCATTATGACACGTAGTACACATAATACGTCCTTCTGGTCCGAGTGACACTGAGGTGGGCATTCGATTCGTTCCTTCCAGATAGGCACGCAATTTCTCCACCGGCAGTACAAACCGATCCTTCTGCTCGTAACAAACCATGTTGAGCAGCACAGTGCGTGATGCCTTCACCAGATGATTAATCATAGAAGGATGTGGAATATTTCCATGACAGCTGATGCACTGAGAGTCCGCGGGCAGCTTCAATGGATACTGCTCTGCAGTCAGAGGCAATGTCGCATCCCCTTTCACTGTATGGCAAAAGACACAGCTCTCTGATATATAGGCGCCCTCATCAGTAAGCTGATTGTGCGGATCGTAACTCTGGTAAAATTCGCGGCGGTGGCAGCGGAAGCAGAACTCCGTCATTGTTCCAGCCGCGCCGAGAAATAAGAAATAGGGATTATGCGTGCGATCAGCCGGTTTCTGATAGCATTGCTGCAGAATATCATGACACGACATACAGTGAATCTTGCCGTCCACCAAACTGATGTTTTTCGCTTCAAGGTCTCGCATCTGGGCCAACGGCCGCACGTCAAGCGGATGCATGGTAGTTGAAAGGTACGTGAAATCATGGCACGTCCCACACAGGTCAAGAATTGATGTGTCGTCCAGGGCAAACTCCTGCTCGTCAATCCTGGGATGACACGTACTGCACCTCGTTTTGTCCCAGTGTGGCTCCGTAATATTGGGACGAACGAGAACCTCCTGCGCGTCAGTTCCCATTAGCACTGCCCAAAACAGCGCCGCCCCAACGTATAACATCCATTGGCGAAGCGTATGGCTCACTCGATTGCTCAATATCGCAGCGTCTCCCCTGGCTTTTTCCAATTGGCACAGCATATCACCAACGCGACACACAAACTCGGACATTGATCGCCATGAACACGACGTGCTCTCATAACTTACGGCTCATCCGCACATAAACGTAGCGCCGATCCAGATCACTATCTTCATAATCACGAAATTGCAGGTTCACCCCAGCTTCCAGGCTGAGCTTACGCCAGGTCCATTTCACGCAGGACTTTAGCGCCCAGAGTGCCTCGTCAATTCGTCCCGTTTCTCTCCGATATCCTCCCTCCAGCTCGATCGTAGTGCTACGTCTGATTGCCGCCCGAAACCGCGCAAGCAACTGCAGCTGATTGGTCCGATCCCCATCGTCGCTATACTCTACATGCAGGTGCTGCGCCAGCAGACCTGCATAGGTTCGCGCTGTGGGACGAAAGTGGATACTCCCCTCGCTGCGCAACTGCTCGTAACCGCTCAGTCCGGAGTGATAATCCTCGTACTCCTCGACAAATTCAAGATTCTTCCAGCGCACCCGCGCTCCCACCGTATGCCGCTCATCATTTAATAAGCGGAGCTGCCCATCGCCGTCCCCGTCCTGATCCGTACGTGCATACTGGTAGTAGAGCGATAGCCAACGTTCGAAGTCATGCTGAATGTAGAAATGTTGGGAAATCGAATTGATCCGCGGGGTTAGCTGCACCCGGCAATTGTAGTCAATTGCCACGACTTCTCCGTTTGCAATATCACCTCCGACGACCCGCTCGATCATCAGCCGGTTGCCCACCGGAATCAGTCGATAATCCAGACCTTCAACATACAGACGCTCTCGCCGCAGGTCTCGCACTTTGACACTTAAACGGATCACATCCTGGCCACGCAGCCATACCCGGCGTCCGTCCTCCAGCACGTGTTGTTCGTCAAAAATCGAACGTACTGCTTCATCAATATCCTGCTTGATCCGATCATAGCAAATGCCAAATCCCGCGGTTAGCAATCCCAAGGCAGTAGTCTTGCGATAATCCAGAGTCGCGCTCCCACCGACCGTGGTTGAATCGAACCGCTCCTGCTCTTCTCTACGGCCATGAGCTTCAAGGCGCGTAGTCAGGCTGTCAAAAAGCTGATGTCGCAGTCCCGCCTCGCCTTCGTATACGCGAATATCTTGCGACCGGGTGGAGGTATCCTGAATACCGTAGCGGAGATACGTTTGTAACCATCGGGAATGATCCATAACCAGGCGCTGGCTCGCGCGCAGGCTGCGCAGATCATACGAGCCCTGTTGCGTGAAATAGCGAATCGTGCTTAACAGCCGCTTCGTGCGCTTTGGGCCAAACCAGAGTTGATTGGAGAAATCCACCATGTGGGACGATAACTCGGTCTGCTGCTCGGAACGGTACTGGCCGCGATAGAACTCATATTCTTCGTCCACCGTTGTGTAGTCATAGCGCAGTGTGCTCCGCAACCATTCACCAACTGAGTGCCGCGTAAGCAAACTCACGGTCTCGCGATCCTCGATACGCTGATTATATGCTCCGTCTTCAACGCGTCGTGATTTACGCAATGAAATCTGAGTCGGAAATGGCAAAAACTTCAGATCAATCCGCCCACCATAATCCTCATGCAATACGTAGAAACGATTCGAGAAAAGCGTTGTCGCCCAGGATTGGTGTCGCCGTGCAAACCCCGTCACTGTATAGGGATGCTTCTCCAGCATCACTACAGTAACGTCATACTCTCGAAAGACGTCGTGCAGGTTCCGCGACTCCGTAAACGAAGCGTCGAATTCCTGTTGCACGAACCTGAGCTTACCTGCCAGCCGGAACTTCAAAAACCGCGGATGATAGATTGATCCACGAAGAGCCAGCCGCAAGTATTCCTCTATGGTGACGCGCCGAAACCAGTAATCCTCTAGCCGTGCGTCCTTGTGTTTAACCTGATCGCGGTAGTACTCCGACTCGACGCCTAGCTCGCCTTGAAACTCTGTAATCCGCAGCGGTGCGAATTCCTCTTCAGCATTGCCCCGCGTGAACAGACTTCCTGAAAAAACCAGCCCAACCAGAACCCATACTGCAACACTCCGATTACGCACATGCCTGCTGGATATCCGCATAGAGTCAGTCTGCCCTGCTGGAATTCACTCGGTTTCCTGTTTGATTCACCTCATCCACTCACACACCATTTCACAGGCTCACTGCACGTGTCCAAAGCCATAGATATTAAGCTTGTTCGGGCCGTATTGGCTGGTTACTGCGATCACGTGCTCAAGAGCAAAATTGGGCGCGGCGTAGCGCTGAAAGTGTGCTAAATCCTCGTTAATTACAATCACTTTTGACGGCAGCACCAGACTCCCTGGTTCCTGCCCTGTTCCACCTAAAAAAAGCAGGAGATTGCCGGCCTGATCAAAAATCTGGACGTTCTCAAATGCTGCGTCAACTTCGTAGATACGCCCTGCGCGATCCACTGCCACACCTTTCGGCCGAACAAAATTTCCAAAGGCAATGCCATAGCCTCCAATAGTTGCCAGATGCTCTCCCATCAGTGTAAATTTTTGAATTCGAAAATTCCCTGAGTCGGAGACGTAAACATTTCCCTCTGCATCTTGCGCAATATTGGTTGGCCGAAACAAATCTCCCGGATCAGATCCAGTCTGTCCGAATCCGCCAATGCGCTTTCCTGTTTCCTTCTCCCAGATTTCTATCTCGTTATCCTGCATATCGCACACGTACAGGCGATCGCCAGCGATCAATACGTCTACTGGAAGCACCTCCTCCTTCATGCCTAGCGCACGAAGAAAGCGATCGTGCTGATCGTACACCAGAATCTGCTGGCGGCCTGAGTCGGCGACGTACCTGGTGCCGTCAGGGTCAATCGCGATATTAATAGGCTTTATCAGGCGGCCAGCGCCCATGGCCCCTTTGAACGGAAGAAATGTCCCCTGATGTAGATCAATCACCCAGATGGTGCGAGCAACCGTGTCGCATACGTAGAACGTTCCGTTGGCATAGGCAACGCCATACGGCTTGATAATCTTCTGGGCACGTAGCTGCTTGCCCAGGATAAAGTCAGCGAAGCTCCTGCGGCCAGAGGATCGGCTGAGGTCGCGCGATGAGCTAATCGCCGTGAGAAATTGCACGCGCGGCTCAGCCGGTGCTGCAGGGTAGAACACAGGCGATGATGGCACCGGCGCTTTCACGCTTGCGCACGCCTCAAGCAATACCCCAAGCACGCAGATGAATACTCCATATCGCAGTATCATTCGTCTCCTCTCTTACTTCCCGATAAGCCCTGGGGAGATGCGTCTTTCTCTTCGCGCGATTCACCTGTGTGCGGATCATGACATTCAAGACATGTCTTCCCTTGTAAATCCAGATGATCCTCGGTATCCTGAATAAAGCTGCGCAGATGACACTGATGGCAGATGTCGTCAGTATCTGTTATCACTAGATGAGGATACACCGACTGATGCGGATAATGGCATACAGCGCATTCACCAATATTGATCGGGCCGTGGAACCATTTTTTCTCCATACGCATCTCTTTATGGCAGAGATCACAGATATATTCTTTCGGCACCCGCAGCTGTTCAAGATTGAACGGATTATGACACGCTGCACAGTCATGATCCTTGTAGGACTTGTGAAACGATACGAGCGCTTGTTTGATCTGAAGGTCATCCTGACGAGGCAAAAGCCCTGCAGCCGTAGACAGGGGAGGCGTAATCTGTTCGGGCTGTGCAGCTGGCGTCACGCCGTCGAAAAAGAATGATAAGGTTTTCACACGTCGCTCGGGCGTACATGATACCCCAGCCAATATCCATACAACTATACCGCCGAGCCCAACGGCTAGTGAAAACACACTCCACCAAAATCTACTATTAGCTTTCTTCGGCCGGATTCTCATCACTGTAAGCCTGCTCACTCGGGTAAACCCCATCATGGGCACCCACGTTCCACGTTAAGGCCCTTCCCGCGTCACTCCCCACGAAAGGCCAGTTCACATGCCTGCCGGTATTCTTCCATTGCCTTTCGCAACTCTCCTTTTTTCTCCATCAGACGTCCCATGGCAAAATGCGCACGCGCGAATCTGGGCTTCGCTTCCAGGACTTTGGATACCAACGGCTCGGCCTTTTCAATATCACCTGCAGCCAAGTAGCATTCTCCCATGCCAAGCTGCGCATCGAGCAGGAACTTATTGTGCGACAGGGCATGCTGAAATTTCAGCTGCGCCTCTTCCACGCGACCCTCGCCAAGTAATAAGAATCCCATCTGCACGGCTGCGTCAGTCTTGGCCGGATTTAGTTGAAGCACCTTTTCCAGAGTCTCCAGTGCCCTGGCTCGATTTCCCTGCGCCAGCTCGCGCTGGGCCAATGCGTAATACCGATCTGCTGCCCTGACCTGATCCTTGGCCCGCGTAACCACAACAAGAGCCGATTCCAGTTCATCTCGTGAAATCAGCCCCAGGAGAAACTCAAGCTCCTTCTCAACTCGCAGCCGAAAGCCCTGTTCGTATCCGGGAAAATGAGCCCGCAGCGTACCCGTCGTATCAATTACCTGCACTGTCGGCGTCACAATAATCCCGTATGCATTATACATCGCACGATCCTCATCAACCAACACGCGGAACGGCACACGCAGCGTCCCAAAAACCTGCTGAACATCGTCTGGTGTAGCGGCTGACGGAAGAATAGCAATCCACTTCAACCGATCCTGATGAGCCGCCAGACGTTCATAGATCACGTCCAAGTCTCTAAGGGCGACGTCAGTGTATTCCTGCGAGAGCTTAATAAATACCAGTATGCCAATGCGGTCTTTCAGCACATCCGAGCTCACCGACTCGCCGGTCACTGACGGCAGACTGAAAGCCGGCACGGACTCGCCGATCATGATGCCCCGGCCAATCGCCGAATGCAAGCCAACACTCATGATCAGTATCGCTAGAAGAGATATCCATCTCTCCTGCACGAGTTGCCGATATCCGCACTTCTCAATCATTACACGGCACCTCTCGTCTCTATATTCTGCCTTGTTCCGCTCTGAAACCTTCTCTACCTAAGCCAGGTGGGTAACCATTCGCGGCACTGCAGTATGCCTATTGTGACAAGTCGTACTGAACAGGCGTTACTCTATCGTAGGTTCGCTCCGCATGGCAACCAGTAAAGCATCTGCCCCCGTTCTCAGTCTCAGTATAGACGATGCGCAAGATCCAATTGCCATAAGGCACAGCATCACGAATGTGGACGGGGTTGTTGCTGGCATGTTCTGCATGGCACGCCCGGCAGCTGCGTCCTCTCTCTTTCTTATTGACGTGGAGAAAATGCAGATTGAGATCTCCATTGCGGAAATCCGTGAGAGCGGTTGTTTTGGGTTCGAGAACCAGATTCTTTTCGTGACAATGGAAACAAAGTTCATACCGTTCCACTTCAAAAGGTGCGTAGAAATTTTCTGGGAAATCCAGCGCCAGGAGGCGAAACGTGTTAGAACCATGGACATTATGACAGGGCAAACAATTTTTCTCCCGCAACGGGCCATGGAGGTTGCTGTTCGTGGTTAACTGCTCCTTGATGTCTGGAATGACCATATTGGCCGTGGTAATTTTCCTATCATGGCACTCCAGACAAATGTCCATGGAAAAGTCTTTCAGCAGCTGGTCAGTTGGCGACGCATGCGGATCGTGGCAATTCAAGCACTGATCACTCATTGATACCGCATTATGGTGGTACTGAAATTCTTTCATCTCCTCCACAAGATTTTGATGGCATTGCATGCATGTATCTTTGGGATCATGTCGCAGGAGAAATTCATAGGGTGAAGCATGCATATAGTGGCAGGTGAGGCAATCCTTTGTGATCGGATCATGTACAGTGGCTTGCTCCGCCAAGCGTTCCTGTATTTCAGTGTGACAGTCGAAGCAGACTTCTTGCTTCGTGCTTACCAGGAGTTTGGGGAAATCGGACTGATGCGCCCGATGACACGTCAAACAATCGCCCACTGCTACGGGGCCATGCACGTATGCCCCTTCCCGCGCCAGTTCAATGTGGCACTTGCGACAGAGCTCTTCGGTAGTTTTGGTCACCAGCAAGTCACGCGAATCACCAGTATGAGCATCGTGACATACTGTACAGCTCGTCTGGAATGGCGAGTGGACAAATTTCAAGGTTGGTTCGGCCTCATGGCAGACGTAACATAACGCCGGCCCTTCTGTGGTCAGGGCAAACGTATGTTTCTGCGCAGAAACCAGCACGTGGCAGGGCGAACAGTCCTTCTGAGCCACCGGACCGTGCAGGAACCGTCGTTGCGTGAGATCACTGTGGCACTCACCCGTGAGACAGCTCTCCACCGCTTCAGTTGGCCGCTCCACCGCACGCGCTGTCATAATGCCCACCGAAAAAACTCCTATGAGCACGACTATGTGTAGCGGGCGTATCGCTATCACCATATTACCCATCTCCTCTCTGGGCGCAGGCTTCGGCTTCTCAATTAGCCAAAGATATTACGAAACTCAGTCGCTAGCGCTGCAACAATAAGGAATAATCCGATCAGCAATGCGGTAAATCCAACCACACGAGCAAGAATCCCAAGCCACCGTGGCGCAACGTCTGTCAGATTCTCTTCCACCCTGCCCTCATCCACGAGACGCTGATACTCTTCAGGCCGCTCCTCTGCAAACTCCTCTTCCGTGATGCGGCCCGTAAAGATAACTGGATCCATGGGAAACTTCCCGGGCCGAAAATGTGCATTGAAAAAATGCACCGTGAAAATCACACCGGCTGCCAGCAGTGCCTCAATGCTATGAACTACAGTCGCCACATTGAACATCCAGCCAGGAAGAAATATCGAAAACATTGTCGGAAACCATAGCATCAGCCCACTTAAACCAATGACCGTCACACCCCAGAATTCTCCCCAGTAATCAAATTTCTCCCAGTATGTCCAGCGATCCCATCGTGGTTTTGGACCCAGCCAGAAGAACCATTTCACGTGCATCCAGAAGTCCTTGATATCCTTCAGCCGCAACACCATTGATTCATGGCCGAACAGAAACTTCAGCAACGGTTGTCTCCGCTTCACGCGTATGTAATATACAATGTATCCAACGTGCATCACTACGTAAACTAGCGTCAATATGGCAAAAAAGCGATGCAGAGTGCCTGCAACCTGATATCCACCTAGAAATGCCATGAGCTTCTGTGCCCAGTTCGTGTAACTGTATTTTAGAGGAAATCCGGTGGCCGCTAGTCCAAGGAAACTAACGATGATAAGGCCGTGCGTCATCCGATGGAACAGGCGGAATCGCATGATATGACGTCCCTGGGACGTCGCAACTTGGTGCCTCAGATCTTTGTCAAACAGTGAACGTATGAACCACAAAATCGAGTGAATCGTAAAGAAGACGAGCGTCCCGACAAGCAGCACGGTCATGAATAGCCATGTGTAAAACACCACCGGATAATTTGTACGGTCGCGATAATCTATATGCGGAACGTATTCTGCGAAGTTCTTGTTGGCCTTCGGGTGACAGCGCTGGCAGGTGGTAATCAGATTCCCTGATGCTATACTCGAGTGTGGGTCGCTCTTTGGCAGGATATCATGGTAGTGATGACAATCCGAACATCGCGCCGTTGCGGTGCCTCCCAAACTTGTTACCTTTCCATGATAGCTGCGCTCGAATGACTCGTCATGTTCCTCATGACACCCACCGCATTCCTTCACAATCCCGAGCTTGAAACCCTCTGTCTCAACTGGGGCAATCGGGTGATTCGTGTGGCAGCTCGTACACATGGGAACATCCGGATTTCCTTGTGCCAGGAGCTGGCCGTGAATACTCTTCTCATATACGACAGCAATCCCCTGATGGCACGTGCCACACGTCGCCACAAGATTCTTCCGATTCACCATGGAGCGCTCATCAGACGCTGGCTGGATGTTGTGCGAACCGTGGCAATCATTGCACACTGCAGCCACGATCAGTCCGTGGCGGATCAATCCCTGACCGTGCACGCAGCTCAAATAGCTCTGTAGCGACATTGTCTTGTCCGGGACTACCTCCTTGGCCTTCTGCATATCGCTATGGCACTTCGCGCAGGTTCTAATCAGATTCGCAGGATAGACCGGCGACTTCCCATTCTCCTTCACGAGGGTATAATGGATGTTGCTGTGACAATGTTCACATGCTGAGGCAAGGCTCTCCCCGAGTGACATAAATCTGCGGTGTGAGCTCTGCTCAAACTGCTCAACGATTTCGCCGTGACACTGCCGGCAGTCAACCTTCAGATCAAGCTGGTGTGGGAGTGTTGTGATATCCGAGTGACACTCATCGCACCGCTTTGTCCCATGCGCCGACTGCTGATACGCTTCAGGGTTTAGATATAGTCTTTCAACGTATGCCTGCGTCTCCAGCCGTCTCTCGCCCGGCTTCAGCGGCTTGACCATGGCCAGCCGATCTCCCGCGGGCATCGTCTTTATACCCTGCTCACCATGGCAACTGAGACAATCGGCGTTTTCAAATCCGTGTGCGGCACCTATGGAGAAGATAGGAAGAACGATGGCCAGGATAGTTAAAAGGCGGGAAGAATACATTCGAAAGCTAAGCGGAAAACAATTGAAGGTGGCCTCTGCAGAACTTCGAGGAGACCCACATGAGTTCTTCACCTCTGCTATTCCTTTTGTGCGCATGAAAGTCTGCGCTCTGGATGGCCGGACATCCTTACGTATACCGAAAAGTATCCCTTCAAACACATTAGGAACTTTTATTGGTATAATTTGTCCTAAATTTTAGGCCACCAAACTTGCAAAGTCAAGCAGGAAAAAACCAAGCAGTGTCCCTGACATCTCACCTCGCATATTTTCCGGCTCTCCCCATCAAACCTGACATTCCATCACTGGTTAGGTTGACCCTCACAAGTGCGTCAGTAGCGTAAAACCTTTCGACGCGATAAGAGCAGGATGGTTTAGCTCACCAAGAAATAATAAGACCAGCCGTTGGTCTTTTCAATTCCTGTGGTGCTCAGAGAAGTACATAATGTAATGAATGATTGCAAGCACTTGACCAAACGTTGTCGTATCAGACGAACCGTCTGAGCCTCAGACGCGGGACACCTTTACCCACCTGCGCGCGTGCGCCGATTGCTCAACCGCCTCAAGTACTGCCTGGCACCGTACGCCGTCCTCAAACCCCGGGCTTGGCGGACGGCCTGCGGCAAGACAATTCAGAAACTCAGCAATTGCGTGCACAAAGGTATGTTCGTAACCAATAATGTGGCCAGGAGGCCACCATGCGTTGAAATATGGATGCGACGCCTCTGTCACCAGAATGCGCCTGAACCCCTGGCGCTCTTTCTTTTCTGCGCAGGAGTAGAAATGCAACTCGTTCATCGCTTCGAAATTGAAGATCAGTGCCCCTTTGCTCCCATAGATTTCAAACCCGTGATAGTTCTTACGCCCTGTGGCAAACCGGGTTGCTTCAAACGAGCCTACCACGCCAGAGCGAAATCGAGCCAGGAATGCAGCTGCATCATCCACAGTCACGCGGCCAAGTTTGTTCTTCCGCCCTGGTAGTGGCCGCTGCTTGACGAACGTCTTGAGATGACTGCACACCTCATCAATCTCCCCGACCAAGAAGTGCGCTAAATCAATGATGTGCGATCCGATATCGCCCAGCGCGCCCGAGCCAGCAAACTTCTTCTCAAGACGCCACACCAGGGGAAAGCGCTTGTCAACGATCCAGTCCTGAAGGTAAAAGGCGCGATAATGGTAAATCTCGCCGAGCTCACCGTCGCGAATCATCTCATGGGCCAACATCACCGCGGGAATGCGCCGATAGTTAAACATCACCATATGCGCCACTCCAGCCCGCTTTACTGCGCGAAGCATGCCGCGCGCCTCAGCCAGGCTATTGGCCAAGGGCTTCTCGCAAATAACGTGCTTCTTGGCGCGTGCCGCGGCAATAGCCTGATCTCGGTGCAGGTGCCCCGGCGACGAGATGTCAACAATGTCAATATCCGGCCGTTGAATAAGGATACGCCAGTCTGTTTCGACGCTTTCCCACCCGTATTGCTTTGCCGCAGCGGTTACTGCTGCTCTGGTTCGCCCGCAAATCACCTTCATCACAGGCCGGAGCGCAGGCTGGAAAAACATCTGTACGTCTTTATATGCATGACTGTGCGCCTTACCCATGAACTTATAGCCGATCATCCCTATGTTCACATGCTTTTTGATCATGGCGTCCCTCGCTTCCCTGAGTCCATAGTCGGTACCAGCAAAGCGGATAATCACAGGATAGCGTCCTCAGGCCAGGCAGATCAAAATACACACTCAATGGTCAGAATTTGTTTTTTCCCAATGCGCAGCCCGACCGTACGTTTGTCAAGCAGCTTGAGCTGCTTAAGGCGGTGCTCGTCAAGGCGCACCAGATAAACCTTACTCAGCCCCTGAGAAAACGTAAGGCGTACCCATTGGCTGTGCGACTTCGGATTATAGCACCGCACAATTAGATTGTCGCTCTTTTCAGCTTGCTTCAGCGCCGACACCATCACGTAATAAGGTTCGACCCGGAGGAAGCTCAGAGTCTCCGGCAGATGTGTGCGCCCTTTTAGATTACGAAACTGATGCTCGTAACAGGTCGTCACTGGCGGAAGATTATGCTCATAGGCCGCAAGATGGCTATTGGCTTTGTGCCATGCACCTCGATGCGTTGTCAGCGCAAATTCAAACGTATGCACACCCATAAGCTGAGCTTCGGGCGTCGGCACCATAGGGCCTGCGTTATCACTACGAGTCAGAAGATCCCCACGCGAAAGCCATCCGATACTGCGAAAGAGCGTCTGGTGGAAACGAATACCTTGAGCGTGTTTCCTTACCTCATATTCCGGCAGCCCTTTATTGATGAACGTGACTCCCAGCTTGCCGTCTGATAAACTGGCAAATCGGCCCTGGTGATGAGTGGGCATTGGCGACTGAGCCCAGCCTCGCGCTGCAGGAAGGGCGATCTGACGCGTAATCACGTCGAAGCTGCTCTCAACATCAACCTTTGAGGTCTTAATTGGCGTGTCAAATACTACGCGTAAGCGATGATCGCGCGCACGGTTGTCAACCGTGGTGCGAAAGTCTACGCGCTTAATCCCTGGATACAGAATCACCTCAGTGGTGATCGGAATTCGCACCCGCGTACGTGCACGCTTACTGCGGTCTGACGTGAGCTCGCGCGGCACCGCCAGCTCATGTCGCACCACGTAACTCAGGCAATACGGTGTTTGCATGCCAATCTGTACGTCAGCCTTTGTCCCTTTTGTCGTAATTGCCACATCCTTTGCCACCGGAGAAAAGTCATACTCGTCGCCACGGTCCGCGCAATCCTCAAACCAATGTACCCGATTGAGCCGCAGACCCGTTTCTTTATCAATAATGGTCACCGTGCCGTCACTATGAACCCTGATGCGGTAAAATGCATTTTCCATACCGCTACGGATGGGTCGCAGTTCTTCTTTCTGTGCCTCTGGCTTCCTTAGCCCGGGAACAACGTATACAGTGCAATAGCCGCAACTCTGCAGCATGGGAGTCAGCAGCTCGACATCAAGCTCCTGCATTTCTCTTTCTCCCCATAGTGCAGGATTTCGAAAAACTGTCCCGCGACGCACGGTTGCGGCAATCGGTGCTCCCTGATAATCAACCACCGAACACCCTCTCCCGCGGAACATCTTGTGTGGAACAATCACGCGTGCCTTGATCAGTGCACGTCGTTCCCAATTCAGCGGGTTGAAAATTACCAGCGGGATTCCGCATTCTTCGTCCTTTGTCTTTATGCGACAGAGCAACTCCTGCGTGGCATGCTTTAATTGCCAGGAGCCAACCTGTTCAACGCGGTCAAACCTGTTCACCATGTCGCGGTGCACCTCATCAATGCTGCAGCCGCATATATCGTCATGGGGATGATTCTTAAGCAGCGTTTTCCATGCATAGAGGAGCTCCTGGCGCGGATATGAAGCACCGCGAAGTGCAGCGAAACTCCAGAGCGGCTCTACGTACTTCTCCAGCAGCGACTGTGTACGTTCGTTTGCCTGCTTTAAATGCATGCGTGATGAGTACACCCCAGAAAGAATTATATGATAACGCCCTCCATGCAGCTCGCCACAAAACGATCCCAGCCGTGGCTTCGCTCGTTTAAGACTGCTCAGGTATTCCTGAAACGTACTCTGCCGCAAGCAGTAATCTCGGGCGCGCCGATTAACGTAGTCTATAATTTCCGGAATCTCTTGCTGCGGATGTTCATGATCCATACCATCATTGAGGAGTACGTGACGCGTATGGGCATAGCGCTTTAGCACAGGCATAAGCTCTTCGACCTGCTTAAATGCCAGAGCCCTGTCTACGGGATAGAAATCGGGACGCTTGTAAGGCACCCCCAGGGCAAACGCATTTCCATAGCCATGAATTTGATGGACAGCAAGCACGCGGCTTTTCCCATCTGGCCCGACCCACCAGAACTCTGACCCCAGCTGCTCACCCTCATCTCCCATCCCGCGCGTGAAGATAAACGTATCAATCCCAAATCCGTTCAGAATCTGCGGTAGCTGACTAACGTGGCCGAATGAATCCGGCACATAACCTACAGGCATTGCCTGGCCAAATCGCTCTGCTACTCGATGACCCACTATCAGGTTCCGAATCAGTGCCTCCCCGCTCACCAGATATTCATCGGGCAAGATGTAAAATGGCCCGACTTGCAACTTCCCGCTGCTCACCAGTTTTCTCAGTGCTGCTTCTCGCTGGGGCCGGATTTCCAGGTAGTCTTCCAATAGCACACTATGTCCATCGAGGGTAAAGTGTTGAAACCGCTTGTTGGTCTTGAAAATACGGATTACATCATCCAGCAGATCAACCAACCGTAACCGAAATTGCTCGAATGGCTGATACCATGCGCGATCCCAGTGTGTATGCAACACCACGTAACCCAGATACTTTCCCTTCCGTGAAGTCATTGATTTGCTACTCTCCTTTCCAGAACTTTGTTACCATTGTGAAGACCGACACGTTGGCATATATGAGGGCAACCCGCCGCGGCGACTTGCCTCTGCTTCCTCCTACCACCTCTCGCACTTTCTTTCCTTCATCCCCTAAGGACAAAGTCTCGGGTTTAGTGAACGACATGATTCGCGCTCGACCATGCTCGACCCAATTAGGATATGCGTAGGTGGGGACGTAGGATCTTCAATTTTCTCAATCAAACGCTTTGCCGCGCACTTGCCCATCTCTTCAGTCAGCACCCGGACTGTTGTCAACGAGGGCCGCGACCACGCTGTGCTATCTATATCGTCGAAACCAATCAGGCTGAAATCCTCAGGAATGCTCATACCGTTGCGCTGACAGTAGTCCATTGCGTCAAGGGCAAACGTATCGTTTCCCGCCACAATGGCTGTGGGGCGATTCTTCTGAACCAGCAGCTGTTGCATTGCTTCCGCACCAGTCGGGGCTTTGACGATCCAATCCCTCTTTGCGCTCAAGCCTAATTTCTTTGCTGCCAATAAAAATCCCTGCAGCCGCTCGGCAAACGTGCTATGGCGGCCCGTCTGGAAAAGAAACCCGATCTTATGATGGCGCAATCGCTTGAGATATCTGAGTATACTCAGCATCGCCACGGCATTATTTGACGCCACGTAGTCAACGTCGTCAATCGGCTCGCCAGCCTCCTCGCTGCTATAAAGGAAATTCGACAATATTACCGCTGGGATAATCTCATTCACTCGCCGATACGTCGGGAGGTCCACCCCTTCCAGAAGCACACCGTCAACCTTCCTCTGTTGAATGAGTGTCGGCAGAGAATCTGCGGGTTCGTTCTCCTTCGGAAACGTTGAAATCAGCAAGTGGTAGTTAGCCCGGCCGCACTCCTTTTCGGCTCCCGCAATAATATGAGCGAAATAGGGAATACTCACCACTGATTGCTCTGCGTTCCAGAAAATGTAGGCAATATTGTGCGTCTTCGCTGCCAATCTTTCCCCTTTGGCCTGAAGGCCTCGTACGTACGTCCCTTTCCCTGGAATCGTGTAAAGGCAATTCTCGTTGATCAATTCTTTCAGAGCCTTTCGCACAGAAATGCGGCTGATGCTAAACTTCTCGGTCAACAGACGCTCTGATAGAATGGCGTCACCTTCTTTTAAGGTTTGATTCTTAATCTCTCGGATGATTGTCTCCTTTAGCCTGTGATAAATTGGCTTTCTTCCGCGCTGCACTAATACCATCAGCCCTCACCTTCTTCTCATCTGATTGGCAAAACTGTCTTGCTATTCTTGTCTGAGTTAGACGACACATTTGCCCCGACCGGCAAAAATATCGGACTGCGCCCGACTGTTACTATTGAGCTCGTAACTTCGCGCTTCCGTCCCATAATATCTACCACGCTTGTTACTCCTGCAGGTAGATGAACTTCCCTTTCCCCATCATCTGACCACATAACGTGCGTCCATCTGCCGTCAGCAAACAGGAACTCATATGCAGAGACACCAGACGTCCCGGAGTCTATCACCTGCACACTTTGGAAATCGTGTAGCTGCTCCACCATTGTATAATACGCCGCGTATGATGGCTTCGGCGATTGATCGTTATGCACCAGACCGAAATGACCACCTGTGGGCGAGTCTGGGCTTCCCCAGTCTGACAGGTTGAACCAGTAAATTCGTTCCACGAGTCCCTGTGCCAGTGTCTTCACATAGAATTTTACTACATACTCCGCTTGAATCTTTTCCGTGATGTCGCCAAGCGACTGCCACCCGCACTCAGTTATCCAGATCGGAATGTTCAGCTGGTATTTCTCCAGCAGCTCCTTAAGCGCCACCAGCTTGCCTAGCTCCGTCCCTTCGCTGAAGTCTGTTGGGGGTTGTCCCTGGTACGGATGTACTGAGATAATGTCCATGGCATGGCCTGCGCTCTGTTCCAGCACCGCACGAATAAAATCGAGATCCACCAGACTTGTCACCATCCCTATGATCTTTACGTCAGGATCCGCCTGCTTCGCCGCTGCATAGGCAGCCTTGAGCAGCTTCGCATAGACAACAGGATCCGGACGTGGACTCCAGAACCCGACCAGATTGGGCTCATTCCAGACCTCCCAGTATTGCACCTGACCTTTATAGCGTTTCACCATTTCGAACACGTAATTGACGTATTCGGATATCTCCACATCGGTCTGCGGTGCTTTATTCCCTGACCAGGCTGAAAAATAGCAGAGAATTCCGAGCAGGGTAATTTCGTTGCGACGAAACAGCTTCACCGCGCTATCGGCTTTCTCCCACTCGAACCGACCCTTCTCTTTCTCGATCAGTCCCCACCAGAGGTCATTGCGGCCCCAATACGCGCCTACTCGTGCGTGCTGCGCAAGGCGCGTCGCTCCGAGCGTTGGGTGCTGCTCAAGCGCAATATGAAATAACGCACCCCCTCCGAGGGCAAACGGCGATGCTGCGACATCCTGAAAGGCAATTGAGTGTCCGAGCACGACAAACCAACTGACACTTCGCTTCACCTCAAGCTCTCCATGCGTGAACCGCATCTCAACGGTGTAATGTCCCCGGGGAAGTGGATAGAGGCTGTACAAAATACCCAGAGTCTTTCGGGCATCAACCCAAACGGGTTCGGTCTTCACATATACCTCCGTCCCCTCATAGTTCAGAACGCGCACGTGGAGTAATCCCTGCATGCCTCCATCCAGCGGGTTTCTTATGCTAATGTGGAATGCAACGGGCTGCTCTGGGAAATACGTGTATGTCCCATCCGGTGATCGGAACACAAGCCCTATAGCATCCCATTCCAGGCGTGGCTTGAGATACAGCGGCCCACTGACGATCCCCCCTTCGCCTCCTGTGTCGAGCACTCGCACAGCTACAAGGTTCGGTTGTCCGTAGCGAACCAGGTTCCGGCGTATCACGTAACGGTTTTCGTCAGCCAGACTCTTGCTCTCACCAATCTTTGTACCATTAAAATAACATACCTCGCGGTCGTCCACGCGGCCAAGATTGATCTCCAAATTATACGCACTCCACTCCTTCGGCACATCAACCCAGCACCGATACCATGCGTACCCGCCGTAAGGCATCCACTCCCTGGGCAAGGCGGGATTTTCCTGCGTGATTCCCTGCCGCTCCCACACGCCCGGAGTCATTATCGTACGCCATCCGCTCGCATCGTAGTCTGGCCGGAAGAAACCCTGCATCTCTCCCTCATTCTCAGGGTCAACCGCAAACTGCCACCGACCCTCCAGTGAAAGTGAAGTCATGGAAATTTGGGGAAATGAATAGGCCCTTCTGACGTGATGCTTTCTCTCAGAATTCTGGATGGAACCAGCTGGAGAGCGCACCCCAGACTGTGCAGATATGTGAGTTAACGAACTGATCACAACCAGGCAAAGCGCTCCAATCTTCGCTCTAATGGCCCAATGACAGAAACTCATCAATTGTCCTCCGCTTCGCCTGCACAGGCAGGTTGAAAATGCGCCTGCGACGTGATGCCTGTGCCATCCCTTATTAACATTCCCAAATAATTATCTAAGCTCTGGAGGTATTATTAAGTATCCATTTTGTTGGTGCTCTAAAACTTTAGCCCCGATAACGCTATGCCTTGCATAATCCGCCGCTGGAAAATCAAAAACACCAACATCGGCGGAATCGCTGACACCATTAAGGACGCCAGAACGATATTCCTGGAAACTTCAGCCAGATTTTGAAAGTGATAGAGCCTCACCATGATCGTCTGGAAATCTTCACCCAGCACGATGTACGGCCACATGAAGTCATTCCAGGTGGCGACAAATGAAAAGATCGTCAGCACTGCTATGATTGATTGCGATAGCGGAACTACGATGAAGAGAAATATACGCCACTCGCTGGCGCCGTCAATGCGCGCGGCTTCGATCAGGTCAGTTGGAATCTGATCAAAAAATGTCCGGAACACAAAAATATTAAACGCATTCACACCAGCAGGCAGCATAATCGCCAGAAACCCACCGCCTAGCCCCGGGGTCAGCAAATTAATGTGGAATATCGGCAAATCTATAACCGTCAGATACAAGGGAATGAGAATCGCCTGAAATGGCACCATCAGGCTGGCAAAAAAGAGCACTGTAATCACACGCATGAATGGAATCCGTAACTTCGATATCGCATACCCAGCCATCGCTGACGGTACCAGCTGGAAGAACCAGACCCCAATCGCCAGGACAAGTGTGTTGAAAAAATATTTCCCATAATTGATCAGCTTCACCGCTTCTATGTAATTTGCCCACTGCCACTTGAACGGATTCAAAGCGGGTTGGGGAAACAGAGTCGGAGGAAACGCGAATATTTCTCTTGGCGTCTTCAGAGCACCCATAAATCCCCATAGCAGTGGCAAAAAGGTCGTGATCGTACCGAAAAAAAGAATGGCAAACACTCCCCAGTAGAACACCTTGACAAGAGGCTTCGCCAAATCCGTCCGGGAAATCAGCGTCCGTCCTTGCGCCACGCTTGCCTGTTGTCTGAGCCGTTTTGGCATCTTATGTTGATCTCCCCACACGTTTGGCAACCATAAACCAGATGATGCTGAGGCTGACCAGCACGACAAACAGTGTCAGACCCATTGCCGTTGCCACGCCATAATCAAAGTAACGGAATGCATATTGGTAAATGCGCATCAACACTGTCAGAGTCTTATTAGCCGGCCCGCCTTCAGTCATGATGAATGGCTCGGTAAAAATCTGAAACGTGCCGATAATCTGGAGAATGAACATAATCATCATAAGGGGCAGGAGCTGCGGAATTGTTACGTGCCTGATCCGCTGCCAGAGGTTCGCCCCGTCAATCTCCGCTGCTTCGTAGAGCTGGGGAGGCACGCCTTGCAACCCCGCCAGATATATAATCATCGTCCACCCTGCATTCTTCCATGTTGACATAATGACGAGGCTCAAGATCGCGGTCTTGCCGTTCTGAAGCCATCGGACTGGCTCGAATCCGAGCAGCTTGACAATTGAATCAAAGAAGCCCTCGCTGGGTGTATACAGGTATTTCCACATTATAGCGACCACAACCAGCGGCAGCATTGCGGGAAGGAATAATCCCAGCCGCAGGTATCCTTTCAGATGCCGCATCTCGTTTACCGCGATAGCCAGCACGACAGGAAGAAGGTAGCCGATCAGAAGCCCAAGCACGACATAGAGGATTACGTTGAACCACGACTGGTAAAAATACTGATCCGATAGCAGGACGCGGTAATTTTCCCACCCGATAAAGGTTGCCTTCTCTTTCATTGCGAAATCATAGCGATGAAATGAAATCCAGAAAGACCAGAGAACCGGGCGCCAGCTGAAAAACGCAAAGCACAACACTGCGGGCAGAAGAAAAATCGGCCCGATAAGCCGCGCATGATAGAATTCTTGAATCCTTTTTGGGAGCAAGGAAACCCTCATCAACTCTCAGTCCTTCTTTCCGTCCGCCTGTGAGAGGTTGCTGATAACTTCACTCCCATTAGCGAATACGCGTAACTCTTTCATTGCTGCCTTTATGACCGTGCTCCTTGCACCACGCTTTCCACACGCAGTCCCAAACAGGAGGAGAGAAAAAGTGCTTGCCAACAAAAATACCAGTATGCTAACTGGTATAGCTACTACTTCCATCTCATCAGGAAAGTCAACAGCCATTTTCAGGGTAGGCCATAGTGCTCCGTAGTTTTCCGAATTGTATTGCCAAACGTCGCTGCATCAAGAAGGTTCAATCAGAGGGAAAGGAATCAATCCGATGTTCCGTAATTGCATCATCAAGATCGCGGGGATAGCTGCTTTCGCTGCGATAACCCTATTTCTCGCCTGTGGTACTCGTTCTGACGAAAGTCCACAAAGATCGGAAGAAAAAGCAGCCAAGCGTGGCCAAATAGTGATCCGTGTTAATAACGGTGCACAGGAAGGCGATGAAAAGCGCCTTGAAGAACAACGACGTGTCAATGCACTCTTCCAATCGCACTACCCCAATGCCAGGATTGAATTTAGCACCTGGCAATTCACCCCGGAAACGTTTCTTACCAGAATGGCTGGCGGCACCTGTACCGACATTGTCGGCCTCTTCGCCACTGAATGCGCGATAGTCATCGAAAAAGGACTTGCCCTTGACGTCACCGAGTACGTGAAGAATTGGGACAAGTACAAATACCTGAACAAAAAAGTCCTCGAGCCATTAACGCGGGAGGGCCGCATTTACGGCCTGCCTGTTGGCGGAGTCCTCGGCTGCTACGTGATGAATCTTTTTTACAACAAACAGATGTTCCGCGACGCCGGAATCGTAGACCAACACGGGAATCCCAAACCACCGGATACGTGGGAGGAGTTCCTGGCGGATGCCCAGAAACTCACGAACCGCGAAAAAGGGGTGGCGGGATTTGGCATTCTGGGCCAGACCGGTGGCGCAGGCTGGCATTTCCTGAACTGGGTCTGGCAAGCTGGTGGCGACTTCGAGCAAGAAATCAACGGAAAGTGGACGGCGGTATTCGATTCCCCCGAGGCAATCGCTGCTCTACAATTTATTAAAGACCTTAGATGGAAATACGATGTGCTGCAGCAAGATCTTCTTGCCAGCAATGATGACCTTTTTGAGCAATTCGCCGCAGAACGCATCGCTATGGCCTTGTTCACACCCGAATATCTTGTGTATCTGGTCGAAAAACTCGGCTATCCAATTGAGAACATTGGCATCGCCTTGCTTCCCGCCGGACCCGCAGGACGTGCAAACCAGATGGGCGGCGCCTACTCCATCATCAACCCGAACATCGCACCAGAGAAAGCTCAGATGGCATTCAATCTCATTGTCTTCGACTATGAGCTGGATACCATCGAACTGAAATGCCGCACCCAGGCTGAACAAGGCCGCATTGTCGGCCACCCCGTGCTCCCCGTTTTCAGTGAGGAGTATCAAAGCAAGATTGACATAATTGTTGATAAATATCGCACTGTACCAGCCATGCCCGAGCTCATGCGGGAAGCCTCAAAGCATTTGCACAGCGAGCCGCCTTACTTCGCGCAGCAGCTCTACGACGAATTCCTGTCCATAGCAGTCCAGGCAGTCTTGACTGATAAGAACGCCGATCCGGCAACGCTGCTCCATAGGGCAGCTCGCGATTTTCAAAAGCGGTTCCTCGATCAGCTGTAATTAACCGTGTAGTGGCAATTCATGTCCGCCCTGGCGGATGCGCCTCAGGCGCAATTGCCCCTGCGAAATTGGCAAGGCAAGTGAATCAATGAAATTCCATCCCCTAAAACTTACCGGTTGGGCTTTCGATGCCTATCCCGAAATGACATCGGATGAAATGGCCTTTCATGTGAATCGCCATCAGCAGCACGGCGCAAATTTCCTCTGGATCGGACATAACAACCCTGGCGAGGTAGATATTCACAAGATCGAGCCTGCACTCTCTTATGCAGTATACGAGGCTCTGATGAACCCGAGTGATCCGCGCCATAGCGACGCCCACGCAATTGCCAATGCTCAGCGCCGTTTGCTTGACGTGTGCCGACGCCACCACATGCCGGTCGTCTTGCCCATCGGCTACCAGATTCAGATGGGCGAGCCATGGAATGGGGCTCACCCGCAAGAGCTCCGACGTACGGTCAGCGGTGAAATTATCAATTGGGGTGGCGTTTCGGCATGTTTTTACGCACCAGCCTACCAGAAGGACATTCAGCGCTACTACCAGTGGGTGGCGGATAATTTTGTTCTTCCCTACGCTGACATTATTGTCATGGTAAACCTCGCAGATGAGCCTTTTGGTGGGGATTACTCCCATTACGCTGAACAGGCATTTCGCGAGAAGACCGGATTGACATTTCAACAGGCTCTCACCGGCTCCCTTGAGAAGCGACTCTGTCTGGGCGAATTTCAATCGAACTACATTGTTGAGTATGCGCGGTGGAGCGCCGAGGCGTGGCATCGGGTCTGTCCGGACCTACCTTCAACCATGTCGTTCTGCGGCCATCATGGTCGTGAGGAAAACATTATGCCAGCTGTCACGCAGCTCTTCTCCGCAACTCCGGCCTATTTCCAACCCTGCTTTGACGTCTATCCGCGTGATGGTGCTCCCTCGCATCCGATTGCCGAAGAAGACGTCACTATGCTCATTCTCTTTCTGCGCCAGCTCGCTTACCTCTCCCACAAGCACCAGCGCCCATACTGGCTCTGGACAACGGGTAACAGCTGGGGCCTCGGCCAGGATAGCCCGGATAAGGCAAACATCGCTGATGCGTTGGCAAATCAATTCTATGCAGTCTCCACAGCATGCGAAAACGTCGGCCTCCTGGCCGGCATCGCAATCTGGAACTACAATGTCAAAAAGCAGGGACTCTACAACGACACGAATCCCATTATTTACGACCCTGATGATTTGTTTGCCAAAGTTACGCCTTTCCTCGCTGCTCTGCGTGAGGCAAAGGTTCCGAAATGCCCACGTCCGCCAGAGCTCGCTCTCATTACTTCCAAAACCTTTGCCCACAGCGAGATTGCCCGTGAGCAAAAATGTGTCCATGTCAAGCCGTTCGGATTCCATAATATGCATGCAATTGCCAAGTCAGGCATCAATATCGCCACGGATGATTCTGCCCATGAGCTGCTGGCATATTATAACAAGGCCAAAACCGATACCCCCGCAACTCTGCTATATCTTGCCGACAGCACTGATGCCACAAATGGCCAGGAGATGAGTGATCTTCTGGCACTCTCGCAACGCATACAGCGCATTGTGCTTCCGCAAGTGCTTCTGGATGCGCAGCAGCCACATCCTAGCCGTGCTCCTGCCATTGAAACCTACTCGCGCACACCGGATAAACTGGACGCTACCTTCTATGAAAATCTGGTGAAGAAGACGGCTCAGGGACTCTACCATTTTGCGCTTGGCGAGATCGTACTGCTCTATAATCTCACTGGAAAAAGCGTTCCCATACCCGATGTAAACGCTAATGAACAAAAACAGTATTATATCATAGCTCCGGAAGGAACAATTCGTTTGAGCTTTAATTCTGGTGAACCGCCAGCCCAACCTGTTTCTTTGTGTCATCACGAGCTCTGCTTCGCTGCGCCGCCAGGCACTCCTCTGCTCAATAAACTTCTCGCCCCATTAACTGCTTGAAGAAGAAAAAGGGCGAACACATAGGTTCGCCCCTACACAGCTATTCTACGCGCCATTAAGCGTATTAATGCAGTAGTGGTGAAATGGTGCATGGCGTAGGGGCAGACCTGCGTGTCTGCCCCATTGGTGTTTGATGCGAATTGCGGACATTTAATATGCAAAACGGTATAATTGCCATATAACGCCTGCCTATTGGTTATCTCGTCGCTGGTTTTGCCTCTATTCCCTCTCGCACAAAAAAATCCTCTTGCAAATCATCTGCAGCGCTGGCACAAAAGCGTATCAAAACGCACAATCTACTGCGATCTGCAAGAAGGAGTGACGAACCATGACAACGCAATTTGGCCACTACCTGCTCGAGCCTTTGCTCAGCCTCCAGTCTTACCAGAGTAAGCGCATCTCGAGCTACGACCGCACAGGTGCAAATCGTGATTTCATTACCATCGAACCGGGACAAACGGCCACCATTGCCGAAATCGCTGGCCCCGGATGCATCAAACATCTCTGGGTTACCATTCATTCCAAGGATCCGCTGTATCCGCGTACTACCGTGCTCCGCGCATTCTGGGATCACGAGAAAAAACCAAGCGTCGAGTGTCCAATCGGCGACTTCTTTGGTGTCGGCCACGCCCGCGTCAACCATTTTCAGTCATTGCCCCTGAATATGGTTACCGGCGGTCGCGCCCTGGATAACAACAAGGCTGCCATGAACTGCTTCTTCCCTATGCCATTTAAGAAACACGCCCGTCTCGAAGTGACCAATGAATCGAGTGAGCCTCTCGCAAGCTTCTACTACTACGTTGATTACGAGCAGCACCCATCTCTGCCGGACGAGCTCGCCTACTTCCACGCTTGCTGGAATCGTGAAAACCCGACTCAAGGTTACTATAGCTTCGACCTCACTCCTCAGCAGCTGAATGAGGAGAAGAAAAATCTTACAGGAAAGGATAACTATGTGCTCCTGGAAGCCGAAGGCAAGGGCCACTACGTTGGCTGTGTCGTCAGCATCCAGAACGTGATGATGTGGAATGCCATACACACCTGGTTTGGAGAAGGCGATGACATGATCTTTATTGACGGCGAGCCATTTCCACCAAGCCTACATGGCACAGGCACTGAGGACTACTTCTGCGCGGCATGGGGATTTCCGTCAGGCCATCATAGCGGCCTTTTTCACGGTGTCTCATTGGCAGGCAATACACAGGATTGGAGTGGGAAATGGACTGTGTATCGCTTTCATCTTGAAAGTCCTATAACGTTTAGAAAGTCAATTCGCGTTACTATTGAACATGGGCACGATAATAACCGTGCCGACGACTGGAGCAGCGTAGCCTACTGGTATCAGACCGAGCCGCACAAGCCTTTCGTTCTGCTTCCTGTTTCCAAGCGTTTGCCTCGGCCTTGAGAGGCCAATGGGATTTAATTTCATTGCCACGTAGGGGCTCATCCGCCGCGGCGGATGAACCCCTATATTTTTTCGGCTCTTTGTCAAATAAGTTAGCATTGTTTGAGGAAAGATAATCCCCTCACCTTGATCCTCTCACCATCGAGGAGAGGGATGGGGTGAGGGGCTATAAGAACAAATTGTTATTGACGCAACCGTATCTACAAAAAGCTCAAGAATCTCTACTTACCATCTGTTTCGATCACTAGTTTGCTAACCTATCTGATTAAAGAGCCATTTGTTTTATCCCCTCCCCCTCGATGGGGGAGGGAAGGGAGGGGGTGAATAAGAGTTGCGCGACGCGAAAGCCCGCGAGTCAGTCCAGCATTATCCAGTCAACAATGATGCCAAGATTCCGGTTATCTGAAGAGGGGCCACGTTCTTCTGAATTCCACGTGCTAGATTCAATCGTCAGTATGTTCGATGTCTGGCAATCGCCCTGAGCAAGTGGAAACGCATAGACCTGAAACGTATTAGCAATGCGACGCTTGCCAAGAATCTGGCCGTTGAGGTAGACACTGGCAAACGGCGGCGCAATATCGTCCGGCCCTCCACGCAAAGCATTGACCTTCAGCTCATTCAGCTTCTCACCCACCTCTGGAGGCAGCAAAAACTCTATCTGTGCCCTCTCACACGTCCGGTGGAAAAATACGATTGGATTTTGCTCTTGTTCAGGCCAAGTGCCTTGTACACCTCCCGGTAGCAGCCAATTGCATCCTTCGTACGCTGTGCTTCAACGAGGGCCCGGTCGTCAATCGCCGCTGCGAGATCGAAAATAAACTCCCATTGCATCACACTCTGGATCGCCGCTTGAATCGGATCCTCAGTGTAGGGAAAAAGGTCGAATCCGATGCGCTCCCCGCGACTACCGTACCCACCGCGCTGTAGCTCTTTGGCAATCGCCAGCGTCTCCATAAAATTCAGCGACCCGGTCATGTTATCGTCGTCAAATACGCCCCAGCCGCTATTGGCGTGATGATGGCCCAGCAGGTTTTCTTTCATCAGCAATGCAGCATACTCAGCCAGCGGCTCGCCATTCATAATCAGGTGCTGCCAATCCATATTGATCTTCAGCCGCGAGACGTCCACTCCCTTGGCAGCAATCTTCTGAATTGTAAATATTGTCATGCCGATATTGCGCATCAAAATCTTCATGGCTGGCTCGCTGTTCTTATGCTCGAGAAACACGGCTACCCCATGCTGTGCCGCGTAGTCCACAACCTCAGCAACCGTGTCAATGAAATGATCCCACAGCTGCACGTAGTTGACCTGAAACGGGTAGTTATAGCCCTCCGCGCCCGGCCAGATAATCAGACTCCCCTTCGCTGCCTTTGCGATATCCACTGCTTGCTTGGCCAATCGCACAGCCAGCTGCCGCTTCTTGGAATCTGGATTAACAAACGAGCCCTGGTGAAATTCATCCATGCAATGAAATCCCACTGGCACGCAGTACAGATCCTTGCCTCCCAGCGCATCCATAACTGCATCGAAATTCTCTTCATTGATTTCGCCTGGGTAGTGATACTCATATCCATCAAAGTAATCGCCAAGCCCCTCAACCACTCGTTTCGTCCTCGTAACCATATCCTCTCCCGCCACCTCAGGGTGGTAACCACCGGGCACGAACCGCGTTGCCGTAGGGCCGAATCCCCAGATTCCGATACTGTTCCGAATCCGCTTTCTCATATCACGTTCTCCTCATTCAGGAAGTATACGATTTTTCCTCTTGTTCCGACGCGATCTGCGCGACGATAGACCGTGGAGGCCTAACTGGCACTAATCCGACACTACCCAGGTCTGCAGACCCTGAAATTCAAGGTTGAAATCAATAATCTGGATACCTTCTTTAAGCAATGCTTTGCGCGTGGTATGTTCCTGATTATCCGCGCAATAGAAAAGCAAGCACCCACCCCCACCTGCTCCGAGCGCCTTTCCCCCTATGGCACCGTTTGCATACGCCACCTCAAAAAGATGATCTATCTGCGGGTTGGTGACCGATTTATCCAGCTGCTTCTGGTTTTCCCAGTTTTCTTTGAGCAGTGCGGCGAATTGCTTCAGGTCGCCACACACTAACGCTGTCTTCATCTCCATCGCAATCCGCTTAAGATTGCGCAGCGCCTCTGTCGTACGCTTCTCCCCACGAATGTAGGCATCCATCACGATTTTGATGATGTCACCCGAGAGGCGTGATTTGCCAGTATAGCACAAAATGCAATGCTTCTCCAGCTCCGCTATCACATGCGGTGGCACATTGAGTCGGCTATTGCTCACCGAGGGGTCTTCAAACTCCAAATAAATAATTCCCCCCAGCGCAGAAGCATATTGATCCTGCTTACCGCCTGCAATATGCAGCTCCCGATACTCCAGGTTGCGTGCTAGTTTCGCAATTTCGTGTGGACTGAGTTTCTCCTTTTGCAACGTATTGAGCAGTCCAATCAGGGCAACGCCAATCGAGGCTGACGATCCAGTGCCTGACCCAGGCGGAGCGT
Source organism: Candidatus Sumerlaeota bacterium (assembly GCA_030613245.1). Classification (GTDB taxonomy): domain Bacteria; phylum Sumerlaeota; class Sumerlaeia; order MWCT01; family JAUWMI01; genus JAUWMI01. The sequence continues at coordinate 39,514 of JAUWMI010000001.1, read as the reverse complement.
CGCAACGCACGTGCAAATCCAATCCCTGGTCAATCTCCAGTACCTTTATTGCTGCTTTGATCAGATCCAGATTTCCGTCGTATTCGAGTTTACGAAAATCCTCAGCCTCTACAAAGATGTCGAAGTCAGCGGAAATGATCTTGATCCCGGAACCTTCACGCGGAATGAGCGTTGCATAGGTGTAGCGATTAATAGTTGCATTTACAATCGCTCCTCCCTCTTTTTCTGAAAATGGCGGCACATCAGTCCAGCCTCCAGCGAAATCCAGTCGAATCGGTGCACGGCTTCGAAGAATCATAGCTCACCTCGCATGGCAAATGATAACAGAGCAGACGCGGGTTGAAAAGCCTGCGTATATAGCTGACAACTATAGGGGATGCGCACCACTCGTCAAATAGAATCTCCGGCCCAAACGAAAAAACCCTTGTCAATCCTCGCACAGCTGGCCCATAAACGAGAAAATCCTAAGGAAGGAAAAGCCAGCTTCGTGAAAACTGCGAAACTTGCGCTGATATTCTGCTACGAACCGGCGAACAAGGGCAGCATCGCAGCCTTAAGCTGTGCGCTGGAACGTGAGACGCTGGACGTACAGTTGGCGCTGTATTCAACTGATTTTGACGGCGCTGTTAAAGCTTGCCAACTCGCAAAAAGTGAAGCGCCAACAATTATTCTTTCTTTGTCATTCATGAGCACACAGAAAGTGCGTGTTGCCGAGCTCCTCAGGAGTCTTTGCACAGAAAAGCGGCCTCAGGATCTCCTGGTTGTAGATGGGCCACACCCTAGCGCAGACATCCCAGGCGTGCTCAGCATGGGCGCGGATATTGTCTTTTTCGGCGAGGCTGAACTCTCTTTCCCCTCCTTCGTCAAAGCATGCCTTGAGCAGCGCGACTATCTTAAAACCCCGGGGATCGCTTTTCTCTCCGACGAACGCATCGTGTGCAATCCTGCGCCGCCGCTTATCTCTCTGGATATTTCTCACACCGCATCACACACGCCCAGAATCATTGCTCCTCTTGAGCTCACCCGTGGCTGTCTCTTTCGCTGCCGCTATTGCTATACACCCCATCTCCACGGGTCTACGATGCGCCATCGCAGCCAGGCCGACGTCCTCGCTAAACTCCCGCATTATCCGAACTTCCTAACATTTCTTTCGCCCAACGCGCTGGCCTACGGTGCGCGCCATCGTCTCTATGCTTGAGGCTATCAAAAAATCTCACTCAGCCCCACGCATCAACTTCGGCGTCTTCCCCAGTGAGGTACGTCCAGAATACGTAACACGCGAGCTCATTCGTGAAATTAAACCGCTGATTAGCAATATGTACATTACCATCGGGCTACAGTCCGGCAGCGATCGTGTGCTCAGAACCGTTCAACGAGACCACACAGTACGCGATGCCCTCAACGCCGTTGACATCATCCGCACTGAAGGTATGGGTGTTTTGCTTGATATAATCTGCGGACTGCCCGGGGAGGAAAAGCCTGACCGGAACACTACCTTTCAGCTGCTCCAGCAGCTTCTCTGCAACGAAATTCGCACGCGCCTGCACCGCTTTACACCACTTCCCGCTACTCCTTTTGCCCACGCGCCGCCTGCAGTGATCGAGGATGATACCCTGGAGTTCCTGAATCTCTACCGACATAACAAGTGGGCAATTGCCAACTGGGAAGAGCCAAGCCAAGAGTCACCGGAGTAAAAAACCAAGGCCTAGCAAAATTCGGGGACATTAACGGAGCATTGCCAACGGCATCCCGATAAGCATTTCTGTACCGTCATAGCACAGCGGCTGCCAGGCCAGTAGGCTGTGTTCGCGCTACGCTCACAACACAAACTTATTCCGTGGATACCGCTAGTCGCGACCGGCTTGAATGATAACCATGAGGGGCTTGTAGTCTGGATTGCGAAAAACGAGCTTCTGTCCAACGAGGTCCGGAAATTCAAGAAACCTGAGGTATCCAGATGCCGTCTCACCCTGCTCAAGGCGAAATACCGGGAAATGACTCTCCACTTTCGCCGGGTTGAATCGCGTGAGCTTGTTGTCAACAATTACCCCAAAGAAATACGGATTAACAACCATTGGTTCTGTACGATTATTCTTCACTACAATGTGTACACGATTCCCAACTGCTGAGGCCTCGAGTATGACCTCAGGTTCCTGCTCAACGCGATCCTCACGCAATTCCTGCGCCTTCGGACCCGTAGTGGAAGAAAGCGGTACCCGTGAGTAGCTCGCACATCCCAGAGCGACTGCGATGAGTAGAGCAACAATCCCTACTCTGTATTGCCAGCAATTCATCACGCTAATCCTTCCTATCTGGACTGTACGATTGAATACGATACGAAGATTCTTTGCATTTTCAAGAAGAAAAATTCTCAGGCACAGCTTTAATTATATGACCAGTCTGACGCATAACAAGCGTCGGCTTGCCACTCCGGATGTCCCTGATAAATCCTGAGGGCAAAGCGAAATGCAGCTTGGGAAAATCCGCTCTCTCTGCTTCATCTCCTGCAAAATCAACCTCTTATCACCCTTATTGCTTAGCAGTAAAATCTGCCCATTAAAAAAGTGCAAAACTCTTGACACGTCACAGCCGTTTTGTTACCTGTTTTTCAAACTTTTGCACGCTTTGTACAGCAAATAGTAAAGAATCACCAGAATTCTGCCATTCTTCCACAGGAGCATGTTGTAATGAAAAAAAGATACCTCCTTACGCCAGGCCCAACAAGTGTTCCTCCTGAGGTTCTTCAAGCGGGTTCTCGGCCAATGATCCATCACCGCGCCCCAGAATACGAACCACTTTTCACACGGACAAACGAAGGTCTTCAATATGTTTTTCAAACCACCAAGCCCGTTGTTAGCTTTGCTTCGTCAGGCACTGGCGCCATGGAAGCCGCCGTTGTTAGTATCCTGAGCCCGGGAGATAAAGCCCTCACGGTCGAAGGTGGAAAGTTCGGAGAACGCTGGACAGAAATCGCCCAGGCTTACGGCGCGAATGCTATCCCCGTTCAGATGGAATGGGGGCATGCTATTAAACCTGAGAGAATCGAAAAACTACTTCGAGAGCATCCTGACGTCAAGGCGGTCTTTATTACGCATTGCGAAACATCAACCGGGGTACTGACCGACATTAAGAATATTGGCCAGGTGGTGGCGAGTAGCGACGCTGTCTTGGTAGTTGACGCAATCAGCAGTCTGGGGGCTGAGATGCTCTACAGTGACGAATGGAAGCTGGATATTGTAGTGTCAGGCTCGCAAAAGGCGCTCATGATGCCTCCGGGTATGGCTTTCGCCTCAATAAGCACCAAAGCCAGAACGCTCCTCCAGAGTTCGAAATGTTCGAAATACTATTTCTCCCTGTCCAAGTATCTGAAAAACCTGGAAAAGAACACAACGCCGTTCACACCGGCGGTCTCGCTGACTTTGGCACTTGATCAGGCGCTTGAGCTGATCCGCAAGGAGGGCCTTGAGCAGATCTGGGCACGCCATGAGCGGCTCGCCCGTGCAATACGTAGCGGCATTCATGCCCTCGGTCTCGAACTGTTTGCCAAAGACCGTGCAAACGTGGTCACTGCCGTTAAGGTTCCTGAAGGAATTGACGGAGCCAAGATTCCAAAAATTATGCGTGATGATTACGGCATCACCATTGCGGGGGGGCAGGCAAAACTGAAGGGCAAAATCTTCCGCATCGCCGCCCTCGGTTACGCTGATACCTTTGACGTCACAACCGTACTCTCTGCGCTTGAGCTGACATTGAAACGCTTGGGCCATCCCGTAAAGCTGGGCTCGGGGCTCAAGGCAGCATTGGAAGTTTTCGAAACCAGCTAGGCGGCTGGGCATCCCGCCTGGTTAATGGGCCAGAAATATTTCTGGATTTTATATGCCCCTTTCAGTTACCTTTAAAGATACAAGCATCTCTTCCAAAAAAGGAGTATGAAAAAAATGACACGGATACTCGTAAGCGATTCTTTGTCCCAGGATGGGCTCGCAATCCTGGAAGCTGACGGGGCGTTTAAGGTTGACTATGAACCTAGCATCACCCCGGAAGACCTGCTACGCCGCATCGGCGATTACGATGCAGTTGTGGTGCGAAGCAGGAGTAAGATTACAGGCGACGTACTGAAAAATGCCCGGAATTTGAAGGTAATTGGCCGCGCCGGAGTCGGGCTGGACAACGTGGATGTCAACACAGCGACGAAAATGGGCATCATTGCCATGAATACGCCCGGAGGCAATACCATCTCTACTGCCGAGCACACCATGAGTATGCTCCTCGCCCTGGCGCGCAGCATTCCCAAAGCGCACCACTCAATGCAGGAGGGTCGGTGGGACAAAAAGATGTTCACTGGCATCGAGCTGCTCGGCAAGGTGCTGGGCATTATCGGACTGGGGCGTATAGGTATTGAGGTGGCCAAGCGCTGCCAGAGCTTTGGCATGCGCGTAATTGGTCACGATCCTTATATTTCGCCAGAGGTTATGTTGAAAATCGGCGTGGAGATGCTTCCCCTGGAGCAGCTTGTTCAGATTGCTGACTTCATTACGGTTCACACACCGTTAAAACCCGAGACAAAGGGAATCATAGGCCGGGAGCAATTCCAGAAGATGAAAAAGGTAGCGTGTGTGATCAATTGTGCCCGCGGCGGCATCATTGACGAAGCCGCACTCATCGAGGCAGTTGAGCAAGGCACCATAGCCGGAGCGGCTCTGGACGTCTACGAAGCCGAGCCGCTGCCGTCAGACCATCCCTTTCGTAAATCCGACCGCTTTGTTCTAACACCTCATCTGGCTGCTTCCACAACCGAGGCACAGCACAATGTTGCAATCGAGATTGCCAGGCAAGTAGTTGACGTCCTCAAGGGACGTGAAATCCGAAACGCCGTCAATGCCCCCTCCATTGATCCTGAGATTTTGCAACAGCTGCGCCCGTATCTGAACCTGGCGGAGCGTATTGGCAAATTCCAGACCCAGTTCGCTGATTCTCGCGTCACAAAAATTACAGTGAAATATAGCGGCGCAGTGCTCGATTATCCCGTTGCACCACTCACAACTGCTGTGGTTAAAGGATTTCTTGAACCGATTTCCGACAGCACAGTTAACTACGTCAATGCCATGTCTTACGCGCAAGAACGAGGCTTGGAGGTAGTTGAGAGTAAGACAACTACCCAGTATCAGTACACCAACTTGATAACTGTCGAAGCACAGATGGAAAATGGCAAGATAAACAGTGTCAGCGGCACGCTATTCGCACCCACAACCCCGCGGATTGTAATTATCAATGACAAGCACTTCGACGCTACCCCTGAAGGCATCTTGATTGTGATTGAAAACAATGATGTCCCGGGAATCATCGGAAGTGTTGGCACCTTGTTGGGTGAGCATCGGATCAATATCGGCCAGCTCACGTGGGGCCGTACTGACCACAGTCAGGATGCCATGACCGTGATCAATGTTGACGAAGATGTCTCTCCAAAAATTCTGGAGAAAATCGGCAAGCTTCCCAATATCAAATCTGCAAAGATGATAAAGATATGAATTAAAACAGCAGAAACTGCGCTCTGGTCACTTAAAACCTTTAATGCCACAGTAAACGATAAGGAGAGGATATGTCACGGCACTTTTCCTCCGTGGCATTTTTATTTGTGCTTCTCTTCTGTATATAATCGCAAATTCCCGAGCTTGTTTTTAGTTGCATTTTCAGTCCTTTCTCTATAGACCCTTCAAATGACGCCTGACTTGAAGGACAACGTTTAAAACATTATAGCTTGCAAAAAATCAAAGGAGGATCTTCGTGCCACTCATCGTTCTTCTCGGCTGCCAGTGGGGAGATGAAGGGAAAGGTAAGATTGTTGATCTGATCGCCAAGGAAGCCGATCTCGTTGCTCGCTATCAGGGTGGTAATAACGCAGGGCATACGGTCGTTATTGACGACGCTACCTTCATTCTTCATACGATTCCCACGGGTATCCTCCATCCAGAAACCAAGTGTCTCCTTGGCAACGGCATGGTCATTGATCCTGAAGCTTTCTCCAAAGAGATCAAAGAGCTCGAGCAACACGGCATTGCAGTGGACACCAATTTGATGATCAGCGAAACAGCCCATCTCGTGATGCCTTACCACAAGCTTCTCGACCTCGTGCAGGAGAAAAAGCGTGGCAAAGGGAAAATCGGGACTACTGGCCGAGGCATTGGCTGTTCCTACGGCGACAAAGTAACCCGTCAGGGTATACGAGTGCTTGACCTGCGCAACAAGGATCGCTTTGTAAAAAAAGTACAGGCAAATCTTGAATTCTATAAGCCTCTGTTCGAGCAAATTTATAGCACCAATAGCTTTGCTGCCGACGATATTATTCAGCGAGTCTGGAAATATGCCGATATGTTTAACAGCCTGGCTGTTGATGGGGTGAGTGTCATTAACCAGTATATTGAGCAAGGCAAGAATATCATGTGCGAAGGAGCCCAGGGCATTCACCTTGATATTGACTTTGGCACCTATCCTTACGTGACCTCTTCAAATCCCTCCCCCGGAGGGGTATGTACGGGTCTGGGCATCAGCCCCACAAAGATTGACCGCATCTTCGGCGTGGTCAAGGCCTATACCACCCGTGTGGGTGAAGGCCCTTTCCCTACTGAGCTGACCATGGAGCAGGGCGACAATCTGCGCAAGCTCGGCAGCGAGTACGGTGCCACAACGGGCCGGCCACGGCGTTGCGGCTGGTTTGATGCCCCCCTGGTCCGGCGCGCAATCCAGATCTCAGGCACCCGCGAAGTGGCCATCACCAAACTAGATGTCCTTGACACACTGGACACTATCAACGTCTGCACGGCCTATCGCTGTAATGGCAGGACGGTTGATATCTTTCCTTTCGGCATTGATGCCGATGATAATTACGAGCCGATCTACGAGGAGCTGCCCGGGTGGAAGACCTGTACTGAGGATATCACCGATTTCGACGCATTGCCTGAGAAGGCCAAAGCGTACCTGCACAAAATTGAGGAACTTATCTCGGCAAAGGTTATCACCGTTTCGGTCAGCCCCAAGCGCGGAAAGTGTATTACACTTATTGACCACTTTTTTTAACGCGCGTAAATTATCGGTGCACGGTGTTATGAAAGCTCAGCGCATTCAGGTGTCGGGTCAGAGCTGACCTCATGGTAACCTTGACCCAAAGATAAAGCAATGGTGCCACGGATGCGATCTGTCACGATACTGCTCTCCAGAATTGAAACATTCTTCACCAGCCTCTTCTATACTTCAGGCCAGATGGTTCTCCTCTTTTCCCAGAGTATCGGCCAACTACGCTACGCTTTCCGAAATTCCAACCGCGTGCTGAGGCAGATGTTTGAAATTGGCTACAACACGCTTCCCCTTGCTGCCATGATCGGCCTGTTTACAGGTATGATAGTAGCCCTGCAAACCGGCATTGAGCTGAAAAAGCTAAGCATTCAGCAGGTCATTGGCGGCATCGTAGGCCTTTCACTGGTACGCGAAATGGGGCCAGTGATAACGGCCTTTATCATTGCAGGCCGAGTTGGTGCGGGGATGGCAGCTGAACTGGGCACTATGGCCGTATCAGAAGAAATTCACGCGCTGCGAGCTATGGGCATCAATCCCGTTCGCTATCTTGTAATGCCTCGCTTTCTCGCTTCGGTCATCATGCAGCCCATACTCACTATCTACGCCATCGTGATTGGCATCTGGGGCGGCGGCCTTATCTCATCAACCTATCTGGGAATTGACCGAGTGATCTACTACAACCAGCTCTATCGAGCTCTTGAACTGAGCGACATTACCAAGGGTCTCTCCAAGACACTCATCTTTGGGGCGATTTACTCTATCGTATGCTGCTATATGGGCATGTCGGCTGAAAATGGCGCCGCTGGCGTGGGAAAAGCAACAACACGAGCTATCGTCATCTCCCTCACCATGATCCTGGTCGCCGACTACTTCATGAGCCGGTTTGCTGGATAAGGCGTAGGGCGAACCGCCGGCTCGCCCTTATACCACCTGAACGTTACATGGATATTACAGCCACAAACCTGGTCAAGAGCTTCAAAGACAACCATGTGCTCCGCGGCCTAAATCTGGAGATCAGAGAAGGCAAGATTACTGTCATTATCGGAGGAAGCGGCAGCGGAAAAAGCGTTCTCTTGAAGCTTCTCATTGGCCTTCTGCCTCCCGATGCAGGAGCCATCCTGGTTAATGGTCAGGACATTACAAAGCTTTCAGAACTTGCTCTTTACCCTGTACGAAGGCAATTCGGGATGATCTTCCAGACCGGGGGCCTGCTGAACTCATTGACCGTTGGTGAGAACGTGGCCCTGGGGCTACGAGAACATCGCCTTGTACCACCCGACCAGATATCTCAAATTGTTCATGAGAAGCTGGCCCTGGTGAATCTTGCTGACAAGGAAAACGAAATGCCGGCCAACCTGAGCGGGGGGATGAAAAAGCGCGTATCTATTGCGCGTGCCCTTACCTTGAATCCTCGGGTTATTCTCTACGACGAGCCCACAGCTGGATTAGATCCCCCAATGGCGGAAAATATTGACTCCCTAATCCTGAATCTGAATCAACAGTTTGGCGTGACTTCCGTGATAGTAACACATGATATGATCAGCGCGTTTAAATTAGCTCATATGGTGAATATGCTTCACGACGGGAAGATCGTCGCCTCTGGGTCGCCAGCGGAATTTCGCGAATCACACGAACCGATTATTCACGACTTCATTAAACGAAAATAGTAGGGGCGTTCAATTGAACGCCTCTACGCTCATTTCGCGATCAAAAAGGAGTGGTGCAAATGAATTCGACAAAAAGTATTGCTGTGCGTGTGGGAATCTTTTTCGTGCTGGGTTTGATTCTCTTGATCGGCCTGTCTATCAGAACCAAAGGGGTGCTGGTCAAGGGAGGGTACAAACTCTACGCCAATTTCGACCAGGTTAACGGCCTGGAAATCGGCTCTCCAGTGACGCTTGCGGGCGTGGAGATGGGCAAAGTAACGGCCATTAACTTCGAGCCAAAAACGGCGACCGTGAAGGTAGCCATGCTGATCAATCCCAACTATCGAATTAACGAGGGCTCCAAAGCCGCCGTGATAATGAAAAGTCTCCTCGGGCAGTATTACATTAATATCAAATACGGTCCTCCCGACAGCCCACTGCTTGCTGAGGGCTCGACCCTGGATCCTTACGAAATTGCTGATCTCAACAAGGTGCTCGAGAAAGTCAATGAGATTGAAGACAATGCCAATCGCCTTCTTACTTCCTTTGATGAGAATCAGCGCCGCGTCTTTGGCGATCTCTCTGAGGTTATTGCTGAAAACCGCGAAAATATCAAAACTACCTCAGATGCATTGGCTAAATCCGCACCAGAATTGCAATCCGTTCTTGATACCGCTCAGGAGATCATTCAGTCGCTTAATGAAGGCAAAGGCAGCCTCGGCAAGCTTATCAAGGACGATGAAGCGTATAACATCCTTCTCGAAGTCGCCTCTAATATTGAGGATATTACCATTGAGGTGCGTGAAGGCGAAGGCACCCTCAGCCGCCTCATTTACACTGATGATTTGCATGCCTCATTCGAAGAGGTCTTTGACAACATCAACACGGCAACCGCTGAGCTCAATACGGTGATCCGCGAAAATAAAGATAATCTTCGCTCGACAATTGACTCTATGCAGGCCAGCGTGCCGAAACTCAACGATGCCCTGAACAATCTGCTGGAGATTTCAAACAAGGTCAAGAGTGGCGAGGGAACACTGGGCAAATTGGTCTACGATACGGCATTGTACGACGACACCCGCGAGACAATGAACAAATTGAAGCAGACCCTGGAAGCAACAGAAGAACAAACTATTATCCGAACCTTTGTCGGCATTATCTTCGGATCACTCATGTAATCGAATGAGCTGTAGGGGCTCAAAATTTTGAGCCCCTACGTAGCTTATTATATCCTCTCGCCTTAGGCGAGAGGATAAAGGTGAGGGGATTGCCTTTCCTTTTTACTACCTGAAATGGGGTGCACATCAGTTTAGTCCACAGATTTGGCAGGAATTTGATTAATCAAACCCCTACGAAAAGCCACCAAGTTGCCAAGAAATTCTGGTAAATTGTGTAATCTTAAACCGATCTTTTCTTTGCGTCTCTGCGCCTTTGCGTGAAGTACAGCAAAAAAAACTAGGATTACCACTAACAGAACGAAGCGGAAATGTACGTATCTTCTATTTTCCCGGAATAACTACTATGAATAAAAATGATGTGCACCCTTGTAGCTTCCTCTCCCCTCTTTCCTCTTGTGCTTTATGAAACCTTGCGGTATGAAGAAGCAAGTTCTCCACAGACACTTTATGGAGCGATTTTTTTTAATCGGAGAGAGCCACCCGTGCAAGAAAGCTTGCGTATTATCTTCTGGGAAACCACAGTTGGCTGTAACCTTGAGTGTGTCCACTGCCGACGCCTCGAAGTCAGCAAGGAATTATCGAAATCCGATCTTACTACTGAAGAGGGACGCGCTTTAATTAGCTCCATAGCTGAGTTCGCCAAACCCATACTGGTGCTGAGTGGCGGAGAACCGCTCATGCGGCCTGATATTTTTCTGCTTGCACTGCATGCCCGACAAAGCGGGTTGGCCACTGCACTGGCCACCAACGGCACACTGATTACCCGGGCTGTGGTTCGCGAGATTAAGGATTCAGGCATCAGCCGAGTCTCCATCAGCATTGATGGTGCCGATGACAAAACGCACGACGCATTTCGCAAGATTCCTGGTTCGTTCGACCAGGCGCTTCAAGGGATTCGCCATTTGAAAGAGTACGGCATCAGTGTCCAGATCAATGCCACAATTGCCCGTCACAATGTTAAGCAGCTCGAGGCGCTTTTCAATCTGGCCGAGACCGTAGGAGCAGATGCTTTTCACATCTTTATGCTGGTTCCAGTAGGCTGCGGCGTCGAGATCGCCGACGACCAGATGCTCTCTGCCGAGCAATACGAACGCGTCTTGAATCATTTCTACGATCTTTCGAAGCGCAGTACCATACATACCAAGGTTACCTGCGCTCCGCATTACCAACGGATCATACGTCAGCGCGCCAAAGGCGAACGCTTGACATTGCAGGCCGCCGGCATGGAAGCCAGTTCACGTGGCTGTCTGGCAGGTTCCGGCGTCTGTTTTATTTCACACCAGGGCGAAGTCTTCCCGTGTGGCTATCTACCCATCTCAGCCGGTAATATCAAGACTCAACCATTCGCTGAAATCTGGCAGAATGCTGAAGTATTCCGTAAACTCCGCGATCCGAATCTTCTAAAGGGAAAATGTGGACGGTGTGAATATCGGCGAGTCTGCATGGGGTGCCGCGCACGTGCCTTCGCTGCCACAGCCGATTTCCTGGATGAGGAACCCTTCTGCCTGTATCAACCAGCGAGCCGGGAAGAGGTCTGACCGCTCAGCCACCACGATAACAGACGTAGGGGCAACCCTTGTGGTTGCCCATAGTATCACGGCAATTGGTTAATCTGTTTATAGACGAAATTTACTACCTGCTTTTCGCCTTTTGGCGGGAGATCGACAAAAATCTCAAGCGTTTCTGAATCTTTCTTCTCGTGGCGCACGCTTGGCCCTGCCAGCTCTTCAATCTTCCAGTAGTCCGGCACAGTTTCAACAATCTTCAGCGTTACGGGTTCCTTTTTGAAGTTTTCAATCTCGTACTGAATGTTCACAATCCGGTCGAACAGCACGACGTTTTTATTGCTATTGCGCACAACGCGGTCGCGCTTATCGCTCATGATGCTGCGTTTGACCACCACGTCACGCGCCACACCCAGATATAGCTCGCTCTTCTCCTTAACGGGCGTATCCTTCATCCAGTCCTCACCGATAAAAATTGTGGCGCCTGAACTGTCGCGCTGAAAAATCCGCACCTTTCCTCCCGGCAGCTTGAACTGTCCCAGACCACTCTCTATCTCATTACGTACCTCATAATACATCGGCACCTTTTTGTCATCAACCGCTGGCTTGTAGATGTAGACCTTATTCACTGGCAATGAGGGATTCTGGAACGATAGCATCTCGCGCGTCTCGCCATTTTTCAAATTTTTCTGCCACTCTGCGCCGTAGCCTACGCGAATCCCGGCGTTGGTGAAATCCTCGCCGCTCCGGTTGCTCAGTCTGAAATACGACTCCAGAATCGCCTGCTTCTCCTCCTGATCCGTCACTGCACGGTATGAAACCACCCGGCCAAACCCGCCCATCAGATAGTATATCCGAATGCGTTCTTCCATTGCCTGTGGGCTGTAGACCTCCCACACCAGCGCATTCTCGTTCGGCGGATAACTCACGTTCAGCATTTTGACCGTATCTTTATGCGAGAGGATTTCGAATTGAATTGATGACGGATCAATGCTGACCCCTTGCCAGGAAAAATCAATTTTGTTGATGCCCGACTGCAACGTGATGACTCGCTCTTCAGTCACCAGCGTATAATTAGGATTATCCAGCGCGATCCCGATAACATCGCGATCTGGCAATGTTACCAGCTTAACGCGCGCCGATACGCTGTAAGGCATTACCAGTAAGACAACAGCCAGAATAATCAGCACTCCGCTTATACGTCTCATGGTTCTTGCTCCTTTCTCCTCGATCATCCGCATCATTGCACATTACGAATGCTCTCAATGTGCTCCCTACTTTATTTATCTCTTCAGCTTTGTTTTGACCTAAGTCCGTGATGCGTGGTTACCGTATACTTAATTACCCGTGTTCCCAGTGCCGGAACCACAACCTTGTACTGAATCGTATTCTTATCCTTGCGCTCGAAGTTTTCTGGGGACTCGATTTCCCAGTCACCCTGAAAATGGCGGGTAAGCTCCAGAGGTACGTCCTCCGACTTCGAATTACGCATCTCAATTTTCCACTCTTCTATTATATCCCACCCGCGGACATTTCTATACGAGTCGTATACAATCTTCTTGCGCTGAAAGTTCATGCGCTTGGACTCAACCGTAATCAGCCCATCTGGGCCGAGATTCAGCTCAATGTCTTCGCCAACAGGGATGTACTTGCTCTGGTACCTATTAATGTATGTTAGACCGCCGCTCCCGTCGGATTTAAACACTTGAAACACACCATCGGGCAGGGGTTCTTTACCCAGATGCGCCTTCTCATCATTCTTCAACTTGTAGAACTTCACCACATTCGAACCATACTTCGCATCGTCATACTCGTACGTCAGTGCAAAAGGAATATCATCCACTGCAAGCGATGGAAGTCGCTTTGCCCATTCATTCCGTATAGTTTCGCGCCCTTCTATGGTATAGAGAAAATACTCGGAAATCCCCTCTTTGATAATCTCCTTTGGCCGCCGCATACCCAGAGCTAACTCGTCGCTAACTTCGGCCTTGGCTAACACGGCCCGAAAGACGCGCTCTTTCATCTCCATCACACCCGCTCGTGCAAGATCTGCAATCTTCTCGACCAGATGAATCTCGCCCACCAACAGCCGCGTCTGCGTGTTCTCATAATCCTCACCGCTACGGTTTGTTACCCTAACGTACCCCTCCAATCGCATGATAGTTTCCTCAGGATTCGCACGCACAACATAGTCTGCACTCCACGTGAGCCCGCTAGTAAAATAGGTGATCTCAATGGGCACCAGCCCCGAGTAGCTGGACTCAACATTCCAGATCAAGACATTTGCTGTATGCGCTGGATAGGTTATGTCGAGAATTTGAAACTGCTCAGGATGCTCTTTAAACACCAGGTTAAGAGAGGTGGGATCAATCAAGGTTCCCGCCCAGCTAAATTGAATCTGGTTCAAGCCTTTCTTGAACGTCATCTGGCGTTGTTCCTTCACCAGGGTCAAATCCTCACTGTTATAAATCGTAATCTGCACGCTGTCGCGGCCCGGAATCGTCACCAGGTCAACTTTTGCACTGGCAGACAAAGGCATCATTATCAGGAGAATAATGCCGAGGCGCACAAGTATAGATATTGCTCGATTCATATTGCTACCTCCTCTGTCCATAGGATCATTCAGTCCGGACTCGACGATAGAGAACCTCGCACTCGCGAATAACCTTCTGAACCTCCTCACGCTCGTCATCGCGAAAGCGGTCAATACACTCTTTATAGTAAGACTGTGCCTTTTCGTAATTGCGCAGTTGATCGTGGGATAATGCCAGCCCATACAGGGCGAATAGCTGGATGTCCTCCTGGTCAGGGTATTTCTTCAGAGCAGTGCGGTATACTTTCACAGCATCTTTATATTCATGAAAAGTATAGTATACCTCCCCCATGCCAATATAGGCAGGTGGGGTATAAACGATATCATCGGGAAACCGCTTAATAACCTCCTCAAATGCCCGGACAGTTGAGCGCAACTGTCGGCTGCGTATCTTCGGATTCGTGCTTGGGAGTTGATCCTGCTTTTGTGCCCTGGCAAACATCAACTGATCACGCGCCGTATCGAAAGTTGGGATCAAAAACCGAGGCCCACATCCACCTAGCCAGGCCAAGCAGACTACAAGAACCGCCAATGCGCATATTCCTCTTAGTCGCATTCTCTCTCCCCTTTCATGGAAATCAGCGTTCCGTTGCTCAACTCGATAAACCGATCAAATATCCCATCATACCATTGGAGAGAATGCAAAGAAAATAATGCACGGCAGCGTCCTGCTGAGCCTGCTATCTTACTAAGACATCATGGGACGTATTTTGTTCCTGCAAAAATGCTGTCGTATCAAGATCCACCGGGACACTACGAAAGAAGTCCCTCATATTTACACTTTACAACAAGCCCGCAGCGTGGAGTAAAAATTTAGGCTCCTCCGGATCTATAGAGGGTTAACCTGTATAGAAAACCTGGTAGCATCAGCGGTCATGGCGTGAAGGGCAAGGGCGCTTCGCTTCTTTGGTCTTCAGCCAAACCACTAACCCGCGCGACCTTGCTCGTGTTTTGGAGAAGGTAGCTATGACGACGGAGCGCCGCCTTACTCTCCAGCTCTGAAGTATTCTGCCTACAGAATCAGCAAAGTCCGCGAAACGACTGGTAAAATCAATAGCCACAGTACCTTGCACCAAGTTCCGCCGTCTCCTACCTACCATTAGAAACTGAAGCGCCAAAATTTATTGAATTACGCTCCTTGTCTATAGTATCATTATTGTTGTCTTTGGTTGACAAAGAGAATTCTGTCAATTGTTGTCCGGCAGGATACGGTCTGGTCACGGAGGGTTGGCCTGAGTTGACCTTTGTGGTGAATGTTCAGATTGGATGTTGATCCTCAAACTTACGGCGACCCCATGGGTCGGCTGACGCTCAGTATTTCCGAGGCCGTTAACAAATATGGGCTACTCGGTCACGGCGGGGATAGTGTCGAGTTGGCCTGGATTGGCGGGGGCACTTCGTTGTCGCTCTGGCTAGCGCTGGGCTGTTTCCTGTGCCTTTCGGGATTTTTCTCGGGTTCGGAAACAGCACTCTTTTCACTAGACAAAATCCAATTGCACCGCCTGAAACGCGAGCGCCGCCGCGGCATTCGGACCATCCAGTGGCTCCTTCAAAACCCCAGGGACACACTCACCACCATCCTGTTCGCCAATATGTTCGTTAACATCGCGGCCACCCTTTTGGCAGGTGCCCTGGCCCAGCGTTACTTCGCCCCACATCCCTATATCGCCTTTTTTGCGGGCGCGCTAGGGATAACTCTTGTCATCTTGATCCTTGGAGAAATCGTTCCCAAAACCCTGGCTATAGAGCGGGCAGAGACGATTGCCCTCCGCGCCGCTCCCGTCCTGCTCCTGGTCTCCCGCCTGATAATTCCGGTGCGCAAAATCCTACTGGTTGTCTCTGATCTCTGCTTCCGAATTCTTCGCATCAGGCCGGACCCCCACGTAACATTCGTCACCGAAGAGGAACTCAAGGCGCTATTGACTACCGGTGAGATCAAGAATCTTCTGGAAGAAGATGAACAGAAAATGATCAATAGTATCTTTGAACTTGGCCAGACCACGGTCGAGGAGATTATGACCCCACGTACGGAGATTGAATATTTCCTGAGCACCACCTCACAACAGGAACTGCTTGCCCATCTGAAAGCCAGTCAACACAGCCGCGTACTCATCTGCGATAAGAATCTCGACAACATAATCGGCATCCTGCACGCAAAGCATCTGCTGCTCAATCAGGACACCTCCTATCTCAAACTCTTACGGCCTCCGCTATTCGTGCCGCCGAAAAAAGGGCTCACTGATCTCCTCGCGGAGTTTAAAAAATCGCGTCGCCACCTTGCTGTCGTCATAGACGAGTATGGGGGTACTGCTGGCATTGTGACAATGCACGACCTACTGGAAGAAATTGTCGGGACCATTCGCGAGAGCGCGGAATCGCGAGCAGATGAAATATTTCAGGAGCTCCGCCATAACGAATACCTGGTTCCTGGCAAAATGGAAGTCAGCGAGCTCAATGAGCACCTGCCTCTTGCTTTGTCGGAAGACATGGGACGAACTGTGAGCGGCTTCATTACAAACACGCTGGGGCGCATCCCCAAAGCCGGCGACGAGATCGTCCTCCCTAATGCTCTATTTCGCATAGTTAAGATGGGAAGAAATCGCGTGGCCGTTGCACATCTCACGCTTCAAGCGCCGCTACCCACGCAGGAACCAGACGGTGTAGAACAACCATGACGGGAATCATCATATTCTATATCGTGGTCATTCTGGGGTGTGTTGTATTTTCCGGATTCTTCTCTGGAGCCGAGACCGCTGCAATCTCCGTTAATCGCTTGAGAATCCGTAATATGCAGACCCGAGGGGATAAGCGCGCCAAAGAAATCCTGGGCCTGTTGAGCGATACACAGCACGTCCTGGCAGTGACACTGGTAGGGACTAACATCTGTACGGTGTTCGGTGCTCTGGTTGCAAGAAATCTGTTTCATCAACTCCTTGTGTCACAGGGCTGGGAAGAGCGGCTGGCCCGCTATATTCCGCCTGATGAGCTCCTCGTACTCTTGGTAATGACACCCATCTTCTTGATCTTCAGCGAAATTCTCCCCAAGCAAATCTTCCGCACCAAGGCCGACAGTCTTATGCTCATTATCATCAAGCCCCTGATCGCGCTCTCCGCGTTGCTCAGGCCTGTGGTGGTGGTTCTCACTCAAATTGCCTACCTCTTGCTCCTCCCTCTTGGCATTCGCAAGAGCACCGTGCGCGATCGTCTTACCCGGGAAGAATTAAAATCTCTGATCGGTGATGGGATACAAACAAAACAGGACGAAACCACCCAGCGCCAGATGATCCAAAGCATCTTTGATCTTGAAAAAACCCTGGTACGAGAGGTCATGAAACCGCTTGTTGACGTTGTTGCCGTCCGACTGGGTGAGACAACCATTGATGGCGCACTTGATCTCGCGCGGAGAACCGGCTTTACGCGCCTGCCAGTCTTCAAAGATCGCATTGTCAATATGATCGGTTATATTGACATTTACGATGTCCTGGCCGCCGCAACCCCGGGCCAGCCTCTTGATGCTTTTGTAAAGCCTGCCTACTACACCCCCGAAATGGCCCGAATAGACGATTTACTCCAGGAATTTCTCCGTCAGCGTATTCAGGTAGCGATTGTAATTGACGAATACGGCGGATGCAGCGGCTGGGTGACCCGGGAAGATCTCATCGAAGAAATCGTTGGCGAGATTGAGGATGAGTTTGACAAAGGGACTCCAGCTATCATTTCGGAAGCCGATGGATCGTTTCGCATAGAGGCACGACTGGACATTGATGACCTCAATGAAGCCCTGCACCTCAATCTACCGAAAAAGAACTGCGAAACTATTGGTGGCCTTATTTACAGCAGCCTGGGGCGGGTGCCAAAGGTTGGCGAAAAGGTCTATCACGACAACGTTGTGATCAAAGTCACCGAAATGGATCGGCACAAGATCACCCAGGTGAATATTAAGAAGATCAGCCCTCAGAGTAGCCCCACACAGGGCACATGAGAGTTTCTGCTCACAACGATGCCACCATTGTACCCTATACCTTTTATTGCGTGAAAGGCCCACTCTGGACATACTGGTTCTCTGCTCTTGTCTCAGAACAGATGTGCACTTTCTATTTGATTTTCTGTGCGTCCTTTGTTTCATATATTCACAAGTCGCTGTTAAAAAGTCCCAAAATGCTTAATGTTTGGCAGGTTCCGCTCCTGGTCTTCCTGGACTGAAGACTCTTGCACGGAAGGATCATCCTCATGGCTCTTGAAACGCTGATCAAGAAAGCAATTGAAGAAGGTGCGTCTGATCTCCACCTGCGTGGAGGCAGTCCGCCCCGCCTGCGCATTGACGGCGAGCTCTATGAGATCAAACAGCCAGTGCCCACTGATCAAAAAATTAAGCAAGCAATCTACGAAATGCTGACAAAAGAGCAGATTGAGCGATTCGAACACTACAAGGAGCTCGACTTTGCCTTCAGCGCTCCACACGTCTGCCGCATGCGAATTAATCTGTTCCTTCAGCGCAACAATTTCTGCGCCTCCATCCGCATCATCCCGGATCATATTCCTACCATGGAGGAAATTTACCTCCCCAAAGCCTGCCATAACTTCGTTGATCTGAATAAAGGGTTGGTGCTGGTGACAGGGCCATCAGGATGCGGAAAATCCACTACCCTTGCCGCAATGATTAACCATATCAATGCCAACCGGCGCTGCCATATTCTCACTATCGAAGATCCCATTGAATTTGTGTATTCCAACAAGCACGCCATGGTAAGTCAGCGCGAAGTTGCCCTCGACACGCGCTCGTTCTCCGCTGCGCTGAGACATACCTTCCGCCAGGACCCTGACGTCATCCTGCTGGGCGAAATGCGCGATCTCGAAACCATGCAAACTGCGATCACCTTGGCTGAAACCGGCCATCTTACCTTTTCCACTCTTCATACTGGCGAAGCCGCCCAAACGATCAACCGCATCATTGATTCTTTCCCTCCCCATCAGCAGGAACAAATTCGAGCACAACTGATGGTATCACTTGAAGGCATAATCTCGCAAAAGCTGCTCCCACTCAAGGATCGCCGTGGACGCGTGGCAGCTCGCGAAGTCCTGATCTGTAACAGGGCTGTAAAGAATCTGATTCGCGAAGGTAAGATTCAACAAATCTCCTCGGCAATCCAAACTGGGCTTGAAGAGGGCATGGTCACAATGAACAACTCCCTCGGCCAGCTCTACGAAAAGGGCTTGATTTCTTATCGGGTTGCGCTGAACGCTTCCTGGGACAAGAAGGAATTCGCGGCCAAGTACCACAGCCGGCAGGTCGAAGAATACGAGGCACTCTGAATAAATACATGTATGATTGAAATATTTAATCTTGACAACGCAAGGGCCCTTCTTTATATGAGAGATAATTTTTCCCCTGCCATCTTAACGAATACAGGAGAAGAGATTCAAATGACAAAAGCAGAGGTTGCAAACAAAGTAATAGAAAAAACAGGGTTGTCACGCAAGCAGGCAACCATTGCAGTTGAGGCATTTCTCTCCTCCATTAAAGACGCTTTGCGCAAAGGCGAGAAAATTTCGCTGGTAGGTTTCGGAACGTTCATCGTCAAGCATAAGAATGCCCGTAACGGCCGCAATCCGCGCACCGGAGAAAAAATCCATATCCCAGAGAAGAAAACTGCTTATTTTAAGCCTGGCAAGGCGTTCCGGGAAACGGTCAACCGCTGAACGACTCACTGCACCGCCAATTGCAAACGTGCCGCATTCAATGTCCGAAAAAGATCGACTTGGCTGAAGTCGATTTTTTTTGTTTCAGGCGTTGCACCCCAGCCAGAAGAATTGAACATCAGCGCATTCCGGCGCACCACCAACGATATGTGCATTCTTTTAAATCCAGGCATACTATCTCTTCCCTACAAGGCACTGAAAAAAAGGGGTTAAGGAGATAAGAGCAAGCACTTTGAGTCTCTTAAGCACAAATCAGGCATCGCGCCACACAATCTGAACTCATGACTGACGAAAAAAACCACCCTAACGAACCTCAAGAGCCGATCCCCGTTGCCCTCACCCGCGATATGGGCCTCATGCACGTCACTATGATCGGCGTGGGCGCAATGATCGGCGCTGGCATTTTCGTCCTCACCGGCATTGCGGCTGGTCTGGCAGGCCCTGCTCTGCTCCTGGTCTTCTTCTTCAATGGCGTGGTCACCGGCCTCACGGCGCTTGCTTACGCAGAACTCGGCTCCTGTTTTCCTGAAGCAGGCGGCGGCTACCTCTGGGTCAAAGAGGGGCTGCCTCAGCCCAACGGGTTCCTCGCAGGCTGGATGAGCTGGTTCGCACACGCCGTAGCGTGCAGCCTGTATGCTATAGCATTCGGAGCCTTTTTGACCGAACTGATCCACGGCTTCGATATTCCTCTTGCTCAGTGGTTCGAAGCCCTGCGTCTAACCTCTAATGGCCATAGTTTCTCGTCCAAACTACTCGCTGTGGCCATTATAGCCCTCTTTTCCTACATTAACTTCCGCGGCGCAAAAGAAACCGGCATTGCAGAAACAATCGTCACTTCACTCAAGATTCTTGTCATTAGCATGTTTATCCTTTTTGGACTGGCCTTCATGTTCAGTGGCAAGATCGCCTGGCAGGGGCATTTCCAGCCATTTTTCCCACGCGGCATGGGCGGCGTCATCATCGCCATGGGCCTTACCTTTGTTGCCTTCGAAGGATACGAGATCATC
Source organism: Candidatus Sumerlaeota bacterium (assembly GCA_030613245.1). Taxonomy (GTDB): domain Bacteria; phylum Sumerlaeota; class Sumerlaeia; order MWCT01; family JAUWMI01; genus JAUWMI01. The sequence goes on along the minus strand of JAUWMI010000001.1, from coordinate 18,814 downwards.
GCCCAGTGTGGCGAAGAGGTAAAGAATCCCAAACGCAACATCCCGCGCTCGATCCTTCTTTCACTCGTCATTGTTATTCCGCTCTACCTGCTGGTCGCCTTTGTTGCGCTGGGCGCCGTGCAGTCCGGCGCCGTACCAAGCTGGATGTATCTAAGTGCGGAGAAAGAGCTAGCCATGATTCGAGCCTCCGAGCAATTCATGCCGTTCGGCGCCGTGATCTTTCTCATCGGCGGCATCTTGTCCACCATGAGCGCCCTGAACGCTACAATCTACTCCTCGTCGCGCGTCTCCTTCGCCATGGGCCGAGACTTTAATCTCCCCCATCTTTTCGCCAAGATTCATCCTACTACAAAAACCCCCCACTGGGCCATTTTCCTCTCTGCGATCTTCATCACGATTATGGCTGTCGCCTTGCCGCTCGAAGACGTTGCCAGCGCCACCGGCGCCATGTTTCTCCTGCTCTTCGTGCTGGTGAATATAGCCCTAATAAATCTGCGCAAACATCGGCCCGACCTCGATCGTGGATTCAAAGTTCCCTGGGTTCCGTTTCTCCCGCTCCTTGCTATTCTGCTCAATGTAATTCTCGCAGGTTTCCTCTTCGTCTACCGCCCTTTGGGTATTATCATGACGCTCGGCTATATTATTGTCGGAGTTGCGGTATATTCCGTCTACGCCAGCCGCAAAGAGGCACGCGAGCGACAGCTACCCGTGATCTTCGAGCAGAAACCCGTTGCAGAAAAAACACGCCACCACATACTCGTTCCTGTTGCTAATCCCAACACTGTTGGTGCGCTGCTCCAGCTCGCCTCGCTCCTCGCCGCGAAATGGCAAAGCGCCCTCAACCTGCTCCACGTTGTTCGCGTCCCCCCACAGCTTCCCCTGAAAGAAGGAAACCGCTTTCTTGAACACGGAAAGGCCATTCTCGAACAAGCCCTGAAGAAGCAAAAGGAGATCAACATTCCCACCGGTGCGCTCATTAAAGTGACTCATAGCGTCCCGAAGGCCATCATTGAAACCGTACGCGAGCGCGACGTCAATCTCCTTGTCCTCGGCTGGCAGGGCCACATCAAGCGGCGCAACTACATCTTCGGCACCATCCTGGACGAAATGATTATGAATGCTCCCTGCGATGTCCTCGTGCTACGCGCCACGCGCCAGAAATTCATGGACAGCGTAAAGCGCATCCTCATGCCAGTTGATAAAACGCTTGACATGCGCCTCGGCCTCGACGTCGCGCACTCACTCGCTGATAAGTTTGACCTCCCCGTCCGCCTGCTCCACATCTGCCCAAAAGAGCAGAAAGAGGAGCGCGAGCGCACCCTTCAGGATCAGCTCGCTAAACTCTCTGAAACGTTCGACGCGCAGCGCTTTCAACTCGCGGTTCTGCCAGGAACCAACGTCCTGGGGAGCATCCTGAGCGACCTGCGAAAAACTGATCTCCTGATCATGGACGCCGCAGAAGAGGGTCTGATCCGCCGTGCCCTCTTTGGGGAAATTCCTGAAAACATCGCCCACACCACCAAAGTCCCCATTATCTTCACCAAACAATACACCGGCGCAATTAAATCCTGGCTCCAAAAACTCTTCGGCTCACGCAGAAGCCTCATCTCATAAGTCAACGTATCTCTTTTTTCCCTCACAATTTATTTCCACTATGCAAAATCCGGCTATCCGTCTTACATCATTGTGGCACGGGCATCACGCCACAGGCGCATTTTCAACTTGCCCGTGACAAATCATGAGCAAGTCTCGCGATGTAAACGTAATACCAGTGCGAGGATAAACGGGTCGCGGGAAGGCAATATTAGATCAACTAGGTATGAGAAAATGGCGAGGCTACCTACAGGCGAGCGTGTACTGTACCGGCTATGTCTTGCGGCTTACTTGTAAAGTTCCCAGTCGCGGACGCGTGTTGCGGCCACTGGCATACAGCGAATCGCATCGGCAATCACGTACCCATCGGCATCATCGCTTACGGTAACATTCACGCGGTCTCCCTGGAACAGGTAGTAGTGGCCAAGCAGATTCCATTGTCCGCCGTTCGTGCGCTGGTCCACACGTATGCTATCCTGTACGGTTGGCGTCACGATGGTCATGGGCGAATTTGAGGCGCGGTTCGTTTGCGCAGTCCATCGTGCTGAAAGATCGTACCACCCCTCGTGTGCCACAGTGAAGCTCCACGTAGCGGTTGTGCTTCCTGTGCCAGCCGCGCAGTAGAAATAATCGGGCCCGTAGTATCCTGCAACCGCTGTCGAGGCGTTCCACACGCCACCGGTGGTAAATCCATCGTCGCGATTGTCAATAGTAACAGTATCCGGTGGCACGTAATCAATCACCTGTTTGAGTGTCTCAAGACCCTCCTGGCTGGTCAGGTTGATACGGCGTAGTTCGTAGCGTGGGGTTGCGCGCGTATTCGGACCGGATATCGTTGCAAAGCCCAGCAAGTAGCCCGCAGACTCGACTAGTGTCAGCACATCGGCATCATACGATCCATACGGATATGCAATCGCATAGCACTGCTTCGCAGTCATTGAGCTTTCGATGTCCTGTTTTGAACCATAGATTTCCCACCAGGCATCCACTGTATTCAACGAAGCAAGATTACGATGAGTTCTGGTGTGCGACTCTGTTGCTAGCACGCCGGCATTTTCCATTTCTTGTAGTTCATCCCAGTCGCAGTGATCAGAGCCTGTTGGCGGAGAGCCGCCCGGTTCAACCCCAACGTAGCTCGAGTGGGCAAAATTCACTCCACACATGCCGCGCGCCTGCAAGATCGGATACACCGTCGTGTATACCCCAATATAGTTATCATCCAGGGTAATCATGATCGGCCGCTCTGGCAATGCTGTGCCCTGATCATACCAGGCGAGAAATTCGCCAATGCTAATTGTATGATAAGCATTCTGAACCAAGAAATCCATGTGCTGGTGAAATCCTTGCTCCGTAAATCCGAGATTTTCGTTAGCGTGGTAAAGCAAGACGCGCACCTCCTGTATGGCTCGGCCACTCGCTGGCAGCAAAACGAGCAAGTAACACAGAATCCCCAGCATACGGAGACGGCGAGCGAATATGTTTACCGACAATCGGTGCTGTGCGTACTTTGACAAAAAAAACAGCCTCCCTTTGCGAGATAAGGCCGATGATTTTCTAATTATTTCAAGATGGGCGCACATATTCCAGTAATTTGACGGGGCGGAAAGTTTCTGACCCGTCATCCTGAACCCTTCAGCTTCGCTCAGGATAAACTCCGTGAAGGATCTCATTATTAAGATCCTTCGTCGCTTCGCTCCTCAGGATGAGCAGTCGGCGTTATAGAATACTCCCCGACTGCTCAGTAATTTGTACTTCTATTTGACACCAAACAGCCGCTTCAACCACGATGGGCTCTTACCCTGAAACGCATAGAGCTGACCATCGTAGGTGCCTATGAACAGCATATTCCCACTAATGGCAGGTGTAGAGAGTACTGGTACTCCAAAATTATGCGCCCAGAGACGTCTTCCGGTCTTGATATCCAGTGCGTAGAGATGCCCGTCGCTGCTGCCAATATAGACCCTTCGTCCAGCAATTGTCGGGGACGAGAGCAATGCGCTGAAATCCTTCTTGTACGGCGACATACGATACACCGATGCCTCGGATTCAAACTGCCAGAGCAGCTTCTGCTTCTTTGTGTCAAAGCAATATACTGTTCCCGTGCCTGAGCCTGCGATAATGCGCCTCCCGGAGATCGCAGGTGTCACTGGCGACCACGCGGTTTCCATTTGATAGTCCCACAGAGTATGGCCATCGTCGAGCGCAACAGCTGCGAAATTACCTCTTGTATCCGTATGATATACAATATCATTCGCAATTGTTGGTGAACCCTGCATTCCCACCACCTTGTTGCTCCACTCGCGCTTGCCGGTTTCTGCATTCATAGCGTAGAGGCTTCCATATTTTCTGTCAAATTGCAGCCAGACCGCGCCCATCAACACCTTTCTACCGCCAACAGCAGGTGAAGCATATGAGGAAATCCAATCGTAGCCATCCGTGTTTGTCCACACCGGATCGCCGGTCTTTGCATCGAGTGCCGCAAAATGCGCTGAGTTTCCAACATAGAGAATTCCATCTTTCAGCGTTGGAGCAGAAAATATCCAACGTGCGGGGTAATCGCCCAGATCGTGCGACCAGATGAGCTGTCCGTCGCCTGCATCAAGTGCGTAGACGCGACCACCAATGTCAACCCCATAGACCAGGCCTTCGTGATAGACTACTGTGTGGGCAATTGCCAAAGATGTGGGAAAAAACCAGATCCGCTGGCCCGTATGACCGTCAACTGCGATGATGCCGTTCCGTTCGGATGCAGATGGTTCTCTTCTGGACAATCGGATGGCTGACCGCGACGAGTAGTGGCGGTTTCGCACGCCGATAAAGACCTTACCTTCTCCAACTATTGGCGACGAGAAATCAATCGTGCCCCTAGTCATGTGCACCCACGCAAGCGAAAACGGTGGACTTAGGGACGTTGGGCTGGTCCCCTGATGAGTCGAAGTCCGCATAAACATTGGCCATTCATTATCCAGATTCCTCTTGCCAGGACGTCTCCTGGCCAAGCGTATCCCCTGTACGGCGTCCCAATGTTCCCCAGCGTCATTCTCCGCCTTGACTTCAACAACGTAGTTTCCTGGCTTAAAGATGGAGGGATCAATATCCGCGCGCCAGGTCATTTCACCTATGCGCTCGGAGCGCAATCCACCAAACCGGCGCATCTCGCCGCTGGCAATCAGCTCTGAGCGCCGGCGGATGGCCCAGCTCACCCGGCGAATTTCTGACGATGTGTCGTAGACATTGGCGAGCAGGCCCCTGAAATCCTCTGCTGCGATTCGCAGATCATCGCTCGGATACACAATAGTAAGCCGCTTGGATTGTCCGTTCACCCGGTATTCCGCTGTCACGTTCCCCCCGTCAATGTTCACCAGCAGAAATCCCGAGGGACTGTTATCAATGCCGCCCATAACAAAGGGTGGGGTGTTGAAAAACTCAATGTCCCCTAGCGAGAATATCTTGCTCGTATGCCAGTGGCCCGTAAAAAGAAATTCCATGCCAAGAGACTCCATCCAGCGCAACCGCTCGAGATTGGGTGCGTAGTGCTCAAATGCCAGCATGGTCTTTCCTTTGCCCAGCTTGGCCAGGTCTTCAGTGAGCCAATGCTCCTGGCGCTCGGTTTTAATCACTGAATTGAGAATTACGAAGTGATACGTGCCAACGTCAAAGGAATAGTAGTCCGGCCCAAGCAGCTTATTGTAGGCCAGCGCACGATCCTTGTCATCGCTCCGGTCATGATTGCCAAACACATTAAAAACCGGCATCTCCGATGTCTTGAGCCCTTGCTGATACGCGTGGAACTGATAAGCATAGCTGCCGCGATTGACCAGGTCGCCCGTTGCGACAATGAAGAGTGGCGGATCAGTCAGCGTATTGATCTCCTGAAGGCCGTCAACAAAGTTCATGATGTCTTCCGGCCCGTTAATGTGGACGTCGGTAATCTTGACAAAGCGAAACGTGTCAGTCTCAGCAACCGCAGTTCGACGAAGTGGAAAATTGAAATCGCGTGCCGCCGTCTCGTCAACCAGCAAATGCCAGAAGTCAGCGGTCTTCTCATACTGTGCTGGCTGAGAAACAAAAATGTACTTCGCCTGCTTTGACAAATTCGGTAACAGGTAATTCCCATCAGTATCGCTCAGCGCAACCTCGTACCCATCTGATACTCCGATTCCAGAAATGCCGAGTTCGTTCTCGTTCATGACTCCATCGTCATTTGCATCTTCAAAGACCGTTCCACGAATTGCAAATGCGTAGAAGGTCGGTACGAGCACTTTGGAAACTTCGATTGGGAGAAGCTTCTTGGCCTGCGCCGCTTGACCGTAAGCAAGAATGTTCTGGATCATCCGCACCACGACCTGCCTGGCTGCCTCGTTACCCAATTGGACAGCCTTATCTGGCGCCATTGCAAACAGCAACACGCGGCCCGAGCCCCATCCGCACTCGATAATTGCAGGCAGGTGGCCCTTAGCATCTCGTGCGCCAAGAATCGCACAGCCTTTAACTTCCGAAAAACTCTCCCACACCGTTGGCCACTGAAGTATTTCCCATCCTTTCAGATCATCTTCGCTGATCGGATTGGGAGTGGTAAACACGGGGTGCTCTGGCCGCAGAAGTTTCACCGCCTCATAGTCTGTATCGCACCGCGCAACCGACACCCCTCGAGGAAGCCATGCGACCGAGCGATCATTCTGATCCGCTTGCGTGAACACAACAATAACGCCACCGCGCTCTACAAAATCACGAAGCGTCTTCGCCTGTAGATTTAGATTTTCGCGCAGCTCGCTGCTGTTCGTAAAAAACGACCCGATGATCAGAATATCGTAACCCGCAAGATCCAGCTGCCGGCGCTCAAGCATAGGTGTCAGGTCCGCATAGCTCACCCTCGCTGCGTCCAGCAGAGGTCCAACACCTGTGGTCTTTGTCCACTCATCCGCGTAATCCAGAATTGCAATCTGCGCAGCGTCGTTCGCAAAGCATGACGCACAGACCAGAACCCATAGCACGGCTACAAGCCAGGCCAGGAGCCAGTGTTTTCGCATTCTCTTATCCATCTGATCCATTTGCTCCTCTTGTGAAAAATATCTTTCGGCGATTCAAAAAAGCCTTAACATCTGGCAGACCCGCACTTATCGCTTCGGACGATTAGTAGTCCATATAGAGATCAACCATCGAAAGTCAAATTTTGCTCGGCATTTGTTACGATACAAGCAATGGGGGACGGAACTGTCAATTCTTAAGTCGCGGGATTAGCCTCTAAGATGTCCAGTCACATGCTCGTGGGGATAAAAACTCGTGGCAGACGTAATTCTATTATCATCCCAACACTTTCATTTGCCTTCCCATCTGGAAGATACCCTCGCCAGCGGTGTTGCGTAAGTCATGCGATCCCGCTTATCGCCAGGAGGCTTAAGATGATACCTGCCCCAAGCAGACATATCGCCATTCTTACAAGAGCAGAGCCTAACGGAATCCGAGATTCTTCGATATCCTTGCTGCGCAGCCATCGCGCAATCCCGCCTTCAAAGAATCCGGCAATCCCGTCTGTAATGGCGTCGCCAACGACACCGCCAGCAATCGAACCAAGTACGCCGTAAAACCTCCCACCGATCACAGCCGGAATAGTAAGCAGCCCAGTATCAATAGCTCCCAATGGTGCTACTGACCAGGCATAAGACCGGCCAGAAAAATCGTTGTGCATGGAAGGGCTTTTTGAAAATGCGGAATGAAGAAGTTGCAGCCGAAATCAACCTGTTCGTCAGCCTATCTTTTCGCAATCAAAACATACAATAATCTCATGGGGTCTATTCGTCCAGAACTCTTTTCCACATGTCGCACACACAACATGCTGCAGGTTCCTCTTCTTTTTCTGCCCCATAAGTGAACCTGGTGACGGAGAACACGCACACCGCTTCTTTTTCTCATTCATTTCATACGCACCCTTACAAGTTTTCCAAAAAGGCCGAGGTGGTGTGGAGCATGAGAAGACCACATACTAAACCTTTTCCCGGCCTGCCCCTGCCTGGAGGAGCCATCCACACCTTAGCGGTCCCCACGGATTACAGCCATCCCCGAATTTCCTCAACCGATGGCACCTTTCCTGAACATTTCACTTCCCCATCAATGGCCACCGCTGGCGTCATCAGAATCTTGCATCTTGCGATCTCTTCAAATTTATCTACCTTGACAACCTCAGCCTCAGCCGCTCTGCCGGCCTCCGCCAGCGCCTTGTTCACGTTCTCCACCGTCTTCTTACATTTCGGACATCCCGGCCCAAACACCTCGATCTTCATCGCTCCATCCTCCTATTGCTCTTCGTATAGATAATGTTATTTAATGACAGACAAATGCACATCTAAGGATAACCCGGTATTGGTTTTTCGCCCGCCTGTGGCGGGTAGCGGTGCGACTTGTCCGCCTGTGGAGGATTTATCGCACTTTGTCGCATAAATGCGACCGCTACAGGGAATTTGTCCGATTGTTCCATTATTTCTGAGCTTTAGAACTTGTTGAATGCTTCAAGCGCAAAAAGCTGTTGTAAGCCTCAGGCAAGGTCGTCGAGGCGATTTACCCGCCTTTGGCGCGGTGAATTTCGTTCACTTTAAGCCCTGAATGCAAACTGAACAAAATTCCCAGAGCTCTGGCTTTTCAGCTATGACCCCTTTGCCACATTGCCCTAAGGAAAATGTGGCCTTTTGGTTTTAGTCCGCCTAGGCGGACTCTTCTTTGCCCCCTGCTTTAGCTGGGGGGGGTAAAAGAAGAATTCTCAACTAGCGCGCTTCAGCGTGGCTTCTCGCTGTGGCCCAGGGCTCAGATAGCAATGGCTAAAGCCGCGGGTGGATAAGCGCCGCTAAAGCGCGCTTCAGGGTAAACCCTGGTGGTGTTTTTTTAGCCAACTTTCGCTTTCACCCCACCTGAAGGTGGGTGCAAAGTAGAGACTGCCTCAAGGCGGCCTACAATAAAGGTATCGTTCAAAATTCGTGTATCTTAATGCCCCTCATATAGCGCCATTAAAGCCTCACCGCACTCAAGTCACTTGCAAAAAGCTCTAAAGTCCGGTTACCTTACATTCGGACATTTTCCACGAGACCCTGTTTTACCCTATTCGGACCTCAACGTCCGTCCCGACCTGCGCCTGTAAAACCTCAGCTGCGTTTCCGTGATTCACGCCAATCTCCAGCCAGCCGCTCGATCCCCAGTACGCCAGTGCCTGACCACGACGCACTGATCCGAATGTTTTGCGAATACCACGCAGCGTCTTTCCAGACACCACAATCGTGGCCGGTGCTTTACGACCCAGCCGCAAGAGCTCCTCGCGTCTGAGATTAGTTATCAGATTCCCAAACGTATCAATGTAGAGCACTTTGCCGACCAGCGTATTTGGCCCGACACGGCGTGGCTGAAGCCCTTTCAGCGTGATAAATCGCTTCAGAGGCGGGCCAAATGCTGCGATCTTCTTGCCCCGGGCCAGATGCGCAGCTACCGGCGCAAACACATCACGACCTTGAAAAGTAGCGCTCACGGAGGGAATTAGAAACTTGCGCCGCGTGATTCGGTGCACCTGCCAATTCTTAGACTCTTTTGCAACAAGCGCCAGCACACCGTTGTTTGGCGCGACAAAAAAATATTTCCCCTCCGATGCCACGACTGCTTCCCGCCGCGTTCCCACACCCGGATCAACCACAATGCAGAACACCGTGCCCGCGGGGAAAAATTCATACGCATTGCGAAGCACAAAGGCGCCTGCCACAACGGACTGCGCGGGTATTTGATGGCAGATATCAATAATCTCAGCCTCAGGAGCAATGTTCTTGATCACGCCTTTCATCGTGCCAACATACCAATCCTGATCACCAAAGTCCGTGATCAATGCAATCAGACAACCCGCTGATACCTTCTCTTCCGCCATACCTTCACCTCGAAAAAGATAAGGCTCCTGATAGACACGTGAAAGACATAGTCCCATTAGTAGGGACAGATTATAATCTGTCCCTACGGGCTGGCTCAGAACCACAAAAATCCCAGGATGTCACGGTTCTTCCGCCGACCATGATCGCGTCGTATCGGTGGAAAAACATAAGTTAGCTCTTACATCTGAAAGCGTGGCCAGGTGTGCTCGAATTCAATCCCGGTCTTGTAGATCGCCACAAACGGAACACCCCGGAATGAAAAAATCCTTTGCGGTGCCCACTCCTTAAACAGAGACCATTCGGGTCGCGCAAAAAACCCCTTTCGCACCAGCAGCAGATGATAATCGTAAGGCGGGTCCGCATCCAAGACCAGGTCATGCGGCAGCTCGCCCCATTGCTGCAGCAACTCGAACACCTTTCCATGCGCCGCCAAAACCTTGATCTTAGCCCCTGAAGGCATCGTGCGATTTAAATAGGAAATCACCTCGTCATCAATCGCCTCGCCCCAATACGTCGTCTCCATACCGCGCGCAAATGCACCAGGAAGTCCTCCAATGAGCACGTTAAAGTACGAGAGCTCACGCGGATGGCTACGGACAATTCCCCACAGGCCATTAACGGCCAGTAGCACTAGCAGCACGGCGGTTAGCGCACTTCTCGATGACACGTTTTTCCAGATACGCCGCTCTGGCGACACCACACCCACAAGCCCTGCCACTGCAACACCTGCTATCATTGCAAGAAACGGAAATACAGTAATGAACAAACGCACACCATCGTATTTCGGCGCAAGTGGGAGCGACGCTATCGCCAGCTGCACTCCCGCGCCAATGAGCAATAGCGTCCCGAGCGCCTTGGTGCGAATTCGTACCAGAACCCAGGCAACACCGAGCACGACCAACAGCAACATTACCACAGGAGTTGTCACAAGCGTGATCACAAGGGGGTAGTGCCATGGCGCAAGCGTTGAGCCATAATTGTACTTCGTTCCAAAATAGTAGAGCGCCGTGTATTGATGCGTACTATGGAACTGAAGATACTCAAGCAGCCGTTCAACCGGCCCATGCCAGAGCCAAGGCCAACAGATCATCATCACAACTGGCCCAAGAAACGCCATTGCGAAGAAGTTATTGACGTAACGCGTGCGATGATACACATGCGCCCAGGGCAGTAGAATCAACGGCAAGAAGAAACAATTGATCTTCGTTACAAGCGCCAGGCCAAACACAATCCCAAGAACCACGCTCCAACGCCAGCTGCGCAGTCCCTGAAGAAAGCAATACACCACCGCAAGAAACACAAACACCGTCAGCGATTCCGATGTGGCAAAGTGTGCATGACCAAACACCCGGGGCATCAGCCCATAGGCAAGACACGAGGCCAGCGCCGCAGGTCGTCCGTATGCTGGAAACATCAACAGGTAGATCAGCACCAGAGAGCCGCTCAACGCCATCGCGCTGGGAATCCGCAGTGAGCCCAACTCCCCCCAGATCCCCTTGAATAACGCCCGGCTTATCCCCATGGCGAATTTGACAACAGAAGGGAGCTCAGGAATCTTTCCCCAGTATGCCGCAATTGCTTCATTTGAGGTCGGCTTGTCAGACTCGAAGAGCATGCGGCCAAGCCAGCGGGCTGCATCCACAGCTGGTTGATAGTAGTACGCCTCGTCCCAAGCGAGCCCCAAGCCGTCCATGCTCATAGTGACTGACGCAAAGGCAAGAAGCGCGAGGAGAGCAATAAGCATCCAATCATAGCGCCGCAGTGCTGGGGCAGTAGGAACACGCACAGGAGGAGGTTCAGGCGGGGGACGTGAGGCGAGTTCTGACAGTGAGGGAATGCCGAGATCCCAGGGAAGCTTTTTGCGAGAAGCTTCGTTCTCCCCTTCTGGCTCGTGCAAGCCCTGATCACGCCTGGAAGGCACCAATCCGATTCTTCCCTTCGCCAAACTCAGTACATCCGGCTCCTGGCCTGGCACAGCTGACATGACATTGAGCTAACACCCGCTCAGCCATTCGTGTTCATGAAAGAGACAAATTTCCAGGCATAAGCTCACGCTACGAAAGACTCGGTCTAACGTCACGCAGGCGGAGCTCGACGCTCGGCACTCCGCCCCAATCATTGACCGCCGGCGTAAATGCTACGTCAATACCCTGACGGCACCCTGACAGCCAGGGAAGGTAGTGGCCCATGGAAAAGCCGATTGCCGAGATCTGAATTCCATGCTGGCAGCATTCCAACTTCAGGTGATCCCTACCAACGATGCGGGGCTCCTCAAGCAATTCAACTCCGCGCAGTGAAAGGACAGGGGGCGGATTTGACGGCCCGTAAGGCTCGAGCTGCGCCATCGCGTGAACCGCCTCCAGTGTCATATCTTCAGCTGAGACGTCTGCATCAATTTGCAGCCGAGGGTTGAGATCTTGCCCCTCTATAGCATCGCAAGCCCAGCGCTGCATGGCCACGGTAAACCCTTCGACATTACTCCGCGCCAATTTTAGGCCCACAGCATACGCATGACCGCCAAACGAAATAAGGTGGGGCGCACACGCTTTCAGCGCATCATGCAGATTAAAGCCTAAGATACTCCGGCCAGACCCCTTGGCCAGATCCTTCTCCATGTCAAGCAGAATGGCGGGACGACGGTAGCGCTCCGCAATGCGCGAGGCCACAATCCCGAGAACTCCCAGGTGCCATTGCTCGCCCTGGAGTATGAATATGTACTCCTTGTCTGCATCGTCCCGTAATTCAATCGTCTGAATGCATTCGTTAAAAATCTCTCCTTCCAGCCTCCGTCGCTCTTCGTTTAACCGGTTTAAATACCGCACCAGCTCTGTGGCCCGCAACCCATCATCCGTAAGAAGCAGATCCACGGAAACCGAGGCGTGATCCGTGCGGCCTGCGGCATTGAGTCGTGGCGCCAAGATGAACCCAACGTTGTCCGAGGTCACACGCTGATTCTGAATGCCTGCTAGCTGCAGAATCGTCATTAGGCCCAGATTAGTAGTGCGCCCGAGTTGCTCCAGTCCGTACCTGGCCAAAACGCGGTTCTCGCCCACAAGCGGCACAATGTCGGCGATCGTTCCGAGAGCCACCAAATCAAGCTGAGACGCAAGAAACTGTCGCGCCTGCTTTGCCTCAACTCCCAGTGTCTTGCTCAATGCGTGAATCAGCTTGAAGGCCACGCCTACGCCCGAGAGGTCCGGAAAGGGATACGCACAATCCGCCCGGTGCGGATTAATAACTGCAACTGCCGGCGGCAGCTCCTCCGAGGGCTGATGATGATCTGTGATAATAACCTCCAGTCCCCTTGACTTCGCATACGCAACCTCTTCCACACACGAGGTACCCGTATCAACCGTTAGAAGCAGCGTACAGTCGTCCTGCACAATCTTGTCAATTGCCTCTTTGTTGATCCCGTAACCCTCTTTAATGCGATGCGGAATGTAATATTGCACGTCAACACCCAGCCATTTAAAGAACCGAATCAACAGCACTGTTGCCGTGACACCATCAACGTCATAGTCTCCGTAAATGCATATGTTCTCTCGCCGCTTGATGGCAAATTCAAGACGCTCAACCGCGCGATCCATGTCGCGCAGTAAAAAGGGATCCAGTAACGACGAGAGCCGCGGGCTCAAGAATGCACTGATCTCACCGGCTTGCTCCCATCCACGCCTCACCATGATTTGAGCCACCAACGGGTGAAGCCCCATCTCCTTGACCAGCGTGCTCACTTTCGCCGACTCAACAGGCGAAGTCTCCCATGTAACCTGCAGCGGTCGAAATACCTGCTTCCTTTGATATACCATTAGCTAAAGATCCTAGACGGGAATCAACCGCGGTTCACAATTCTGAGAAATACTATTGTGCACTATGAAAAAAAGTCAATCGCAAATTTGGTTGCCATCCTGTGCTTCACACACGCGGCTGTGCGCACAGACCTTTTCCTGCGCCCATCGTGTGTTAACCCCCAATTAGGCATTGACTTTTTTTGACGTTCCCCCTAGTGATAAAAGCACACTTTGTAAAAGTATCTCTAGCGTCAACGCCGAACTTTCCGTCCTGTGATTTGATAAGAGGAAACACCACCATGGAATTCAAGAACATTCTCATGACAACAGATCTCTCGCCCTACTCCCTTTCCGCCAAGGATATTTCGCTCTCGCTTGCCAGAAAATATAGTGCCAAACTATACCTTCTCTATGTGATTGACGAAATGATTTTCGTAGAGCTGGAGCCCTATGGCATTGCATACCAGGACATCCAGGCAACTCACCGCGAACAGGCAGAACTAAAACTAAAAGAGATTATCTCCGGCGAGGAATGGAAGGACATCCGCTGCGAGTCGGTCGTTATCACTGGAAATCCGTTTGTTGAGATCATTCGCTTTGCGAAAGAAAAACAGATCGACGTCATCGTAATTGGCACGCATGGCCGCAGCGGCCTCTCGCACATCCTCTTCGGAAGCACTGCTGAACGCGTCATTCGTAAAGCACCCTGTCCCGTACTCTCCGTGAGAATTAGCGAGCATCATTTTGAAATGCCGTAACGCAACACTCTACAATACGGCGACAGTACACTTCACACCTGTGCAGGCGCGCTTCAACGGATGTCAGGGGCAGATCCCCCAGCTAATGGCACTGACGGCGCTGGCTCAATAGCAAATTACAACTGACGTTTAGAGAACTCTGGTCATGATAACATCCTCTACTCATCCTATCCTTACCCCGCAACAGATAGCTGAGCTGCAGCGGCTGCTCGGCTCGGAAAAGGTACTCATCTTACCTGAAGAACGCCTCGTTTACTCCTACGACGGGTCAAAGCAAAGGAGTCTGCCGGCTGCAGTGGCGATGCCCACTGCGACGGAAGACATTGTCAAGACGCTACAGTTTGCCGCCGAGCAGAAAATACCGGTTTATCCTCGCGGTGCAGGCACAAGCTTAACTGGCGCTGCGGTGCCTGTTTATGGCGGCATTGTGCTGACTTTCACTAAAATGAATCGCATTGTTCGTATTGATGCCGACAATCTCACCGCCACGGTTGAGCCAGGAGTGATTACCGAGGAGCTCAAGCAGGCTGCCCTCCGCCATAACCTATATTATCCACCCGATCCTGCATCCGCTGAATTCTCCACCATTGGCGGTAACGTAGCCGCAGGCGCAGGAGGACTACGGGGTCTGAAATACGGTGTGACGGGCGACTATGTCCTTAGCCTGGAAGTTGTGCGCATGGGGGGCGAGCTCCTGCACTTTGGCGCGGAAACAATGAAGTCCGTCACCGGCTATGACGTGGTCAAACTGCTGGTTGGCTCTGAGGGTACCCTGGCCGTGTTCTCGCAAATCATCCTTCGGCTTGTGCCCAGGCCACCATGCGTTACAACCATATTGGCAGTATTTGACGATGATGTCACTGCTTTGGAAACAGCGTTGAAGATTGTTCAAAAACCACTAATGCCCGCTGCACTGGAATTTATGGATGCGAGTGCCGTGGACTGTGCTTATCGTTTCACCAAGAAGCCCTTTCTGAACAATGTAAAGGGCTTACTCTTGATTGACTTTGATGGCGTCAGAAGCCAGGTCGAAGAAGATGCGCGTGTTGCCCGCGAACTCTGTCTCGCCGCAAACGCTCGTCATATGATCGATGCTTCGGTAGATCAGGAACAAAAAGCACTCTGGGACATTCGCCGCTCGCTATCCCCTGCACTCTACCAGCTGGCCCCCTCAAAGATCAATCAGGACATCTGTGTGCCGCGCTCAACCATGCTACAGGTTCTCCGCGAAATCAAAGAACTGAGCGCACGATACCAGCTAACCACTGTTGTGTTTGCCCACGCAGGCGACGGCAATTTCCACGTCAACTTCATGTTCGATGAGGCGAACCGCGACGAAGCGAATCGCGTTGACGCTGCAGTGCGCGAACTCTTCACGCTTGCCATCCAACACCACGGTACCTTATCGGGAGAACACGGCATCGGTACAACCAAGGCTCCTTATCTACCCATTGAGTATGGAAAGAATGAAATCGCTCTGATGCGCCAGCTTAAAGCCGTGTGGGACCCTGACAATCTATTGAATCCTGGGAAAATTTTCTTTAGCTCTGATATTCCCTGAATATTATCTCCACAATAACAACTTTTTTGTTGCAATCCCCTTTTTCATTCCTACCATACCGGCAGGGAAATCATGCAGAATCTTTCAGAGAAAATGCGCCAAAACGCCACCGCTGCTCTCCTCCAAGCGGCCGCTTCTATTGACACGCGCTTCATTGCCTACAACGTTTCCATCGTTTGTAAAAGACCGCATACGATAACGCTTCAGGGCTTCGTGCATTTCCTTCAACTCAAACGGGCAACACAAACGGCGATGCGCAAGCAATTCCCCGGCTGGCAAATCGAAAATCAGCTAACGGTGCTCAGCGAGACCTTTCCTCCGCGTTTTGCCCAGGTTAATAGCTTCGCTGCTGACATGCTGGTTGCTCCCCGCAAAACCGCCTCTCTGGGAACCCAATCTCTATTTGGTGCATTTGTGCGCCGTTTTATGGAACATGCTGACTACGTCTATTGCCAGACACCCGACGGCTACCTGGGATGGATTCATCAGAAACATCTTATCCCGAAGACTCAGGGTGACTATCTCCGCTGGGTTAATGGAACACGTGCCCGGTTCACTACAAAAGCTCGTGTCGGCAATATCTGCATTCCCCAGGCCGCCGAACTGAGATTTCTTAACCCCTGCTGTGTTCAGCTGCCCAATGGCGACATCGTTCGCATCAGGAAAAAATGCATCGCCGTAAATAACCGCGCAACATATAGCACCCGACGTCGTCTGCTAAAACCCGCTAGATCCTTGCATGGCGTCCCCTATCTCTGGGGTGGCAAAACGACCTCTGGCTTTGACTGCTCCGGCTTTGTACAAACTCTTTTTGCCCTCCAAAACATTCCCTTACCGCGTGATGCAAACCAACAGGCAACTGTGGGCCTCTTCGTCGGCCACCTCGAAGATAAGAAAGACCTGCAACCTGGCGATCTCATTTTCTTCATGAACAATACCGGAAAGATTTACCATGTCGGCATCTCGCTCGGCAGGATGCGCTTCGTGCACGCCTCGGTCAGTGGTGGAATTCACGAAGCCTTCCTTGACGGAGCGCGACATCCTCAAGGCAAATATTATTCGAAGAACTACGCCTTTGCCCGGAGAATTATCCCATGAAGATTGTCACAACTCCGTACGAACTAAAGCTCACCAATCCCTTCGGTTTAGCCCGCTCCACCAGAACTACCAATTCAATCGTGCTGATTAGGTTGGACGACCTTGGCTATGGTGAGGCCTCACCTTCCGCCTATTATGGTGAAGACGTTCCGACGGTTATTCAGACTATCACACAGGCTGTTCCCAAGATCTCGATCTATCCACTCTACATCAACGAAATCATGAGCCAGCTCAACCAGCAGTTTCCAAGCAATGCTGCTGCAAGAGCTGCAATTGATATGGCGCTGTACGACATCCTTGCCAAACGCCTGCGACTTCCACTCCATGCCTATCTTGGAATCGCGCCGCCCCGATGTGCTCAGACTTCCTTTACCATCGGTATTGCTCCCATTGAGGAGATGCTCGAAAAAGTTGACGACGCGCGCCACCATCCTATCCTGAAGATCAAACTGGGCAAAGATCCTGATCATGATCTTACCGTCATGCGCGAAATCCGCAAGCGTACGAATCAGACAATCCGTGTGGACGCTAATGGCGGCTGGACGCTTGATAATGCGCTAACGTGTATCAAGACCCTGGCAGATTTGGACATCGAATACGTCGAACAACCTCTGGAAAAAGGAAACCTCGCTGATCTCGCTCAGCTAAAGAAAGCCTCGCCGCTTCCCATCTTTCTCGACGAAGACGTCTTGGTAAGCAGCGATATCCCGAAAGTCGCCGGCACGTGCGACGGCATCAACATTAAGCTGATGAAATGTGGCGGGATCACCGAAGCCATGAAAATGATCCACACTGCGCGGGCTTTCGATCTCCAAATCATGCTCGGTTGCATGATTGAATCATCACTGGCCATCACGGCAGCATCACATCTTGCCTCCTTGGTTGATTACCTCGACCTGGATGGAAATCTCCTCGTCTCAAATGATCCGTTTCAGGGAATGACTCTTGAGAACGGCTACCTGCGGATTCCAGAAACACCTGGCCTGGGAGCAACTCCACGTCAGGATATTGCGGAGCTTTGTGAGGCGGGAATAATCTAGCACCGACCGCCGGGTCTGCTAACCATACATGCCCTTACGCGTCCGGCTTATCGTCAGGCACATTGCCGGCCTGTTCGTCTTTCATCTCTTCGCGGATAAACCGCTCCAACTCGCTCTCTTCTTGCTTGCGCAAAAACTTCGTGTCGCCTTGGTCAAACGTTGCGACTTCTTCAATCGAGGCTATTTCGTGATAGGCCATACTTTTTTCCCGCACTTTGAACTGCGGCTGCGATAC
The DNA here is from genome assembly GCA_030613245.1 of Candidatus Sumerlaeota bacterium. Lineage (GTDB taxonomy): Bacteria > Sumerlaeota > Sumerlaeia > MWCT01 > JAUWMI01 > JAUWMI01. The sequence goes on along the minus strand of JAUWMI010000001.1, from coordinate 843 downwards.
AAATGATTCGAGAATAGAAATGAGCTGCTGCGGCTCAAAGGGTTTGACCAGATACTCATTCACCCCCAAGCGAAGCGCATAATTTTTGTCCTTCTGCCTACCCTTAGCCGAGATCGCCACAATTGGCATCGTGCCGAATGTGCGATTGTGACGAATTGACTGACAGATCTGATAGCCACTCATTTTCGGCAACATAATGTCCAGCACCATAAGGTCCGGCTCATAGCGCACCATTTTTTCAATCGCCTGTATGCCGTCCGTTGCCTTGATCACTTCAAACTTGTCTGCCAGCGCAAGCGATAGAATCTCCAGGATATTGGTATCGTCGTCAACCACAATCACTCGGGGCTGCTCGTAGTGGACATACTTACCTTTCTCGCCCCGGAGGGATTCGGTCGGTGCGCTATCCAATGCGCTCCCTGCGCGTTCCAGAACTTCCTTCGGCGCCTCTTCCGGTGTGGTGGCCACCTCCGAGGTAGTCTCTACCTTCTCTCCTCCCACTGACGTCTGCTGTACATCAATCTCTTCTATACTCAGCCGCTTGCTATATTGCGACACCGCGTGCTCCTCAAAATACAGGTCAATATTTTTCACTAGCCGCACCGGGTCAAATGGCTTCGTCAGATACAGCGTCGCCCCAACTCCATAGCCTTTCTTAATATCTTCCTTCGCACTCAGAGCTGAAAGAAATAACACGGGCACTTGACGGAATTTTGGATTCTTCCGAACTATCTCACATGCCTCAAACCCGTTCACTAGCGGCATCATTACATCCAAGATGATAAAATCGGGCTCGTAACGCTCGAGCTTCTCCAATCCATCAAGTCCATCATGTGCTTCCAC
>JAUWMI010000022.1 GCA_030613245.1 Candidatus Sumerlaeota bacterium | reverse complement strand
CGGTGTGGTGGGCGAAAGCTGTCCTCCCGTCATGCCATAGATATAATTGTTAAACACGACCGCCGTCATGTTAATATTGCGGCGGCACGTATGGATGAAATGATTGCCACCAATAGCCAGCGCGTCGCCGTCGCCTGTAATGATAATCACCTGCAGCTTCGGGTTGGCGATTTTCACACCAGTGGCAAAGGGAAGCGCACGTCCATGGGTGGTATGCAACGTGTTGAAATCCACATAAACCGGGGCTCGTGAGGAACAGCCGATGCCCGACACCAGAACCACATCGTCGCGAAGAAGCTGGAGCTTGTGAATAGCCCGCGTCAGGGCGGCAAGCACAATCCCATCTGAGCAGCCAGAACACCAGACGTGCGGAAATCTCTTCCTGGTCCGCAAGTATTTATGAACTATAGACATCCTTTGTTTGCCACCTTTCGGACAACCTCCAGAATCTCTGAAGGCTCCATTAAATTGCCGTCGAAGCGATTAACGCCAACCACAGGGACTCCAGTTGGCACATAGCGGTCAATCTCGCCGATTAGCTGGCCTTGATTGAGTTCTGGGACAACTACGGCTTTTACCGAGCGGCAAAGCGCCTCTATCCGCTTGTCAGGAAATGGCCAGATGGTAAAAAGCTGTACCATTCCTGCCCGGAGGCCTTCGGCACGAGCCTGGATAACCGCGCGTTTGGCAACACGGGCACTGCTTCCATAGGAAATCAGCAGAATCTCGGGCTGATCTTCGCACTGAAAAGTCCTGAGAGTACAGATCTTATCCTTATTGTGCTCGAGCTTTTTCTTAAGACGCACGAGCAGGGCCGTGGCCTCCTGGGGATTATTCGATGGAAATCCAAACTCATCATGAGTTAACCCGGTCACGTGAAAACGATACCCGGTTCCAAATACTGCCAGAGGCGGAACCAGGTCAGGCGTCCTCTCAAACGGGCGGTATTCTTCCGGGGGACATTTTGGCTTCTTGCGCTCGATTAAAGTAATGTCGCCCGGTTCTGGCATGACCACCTTTTCCCGCATATGGCCAACCACTTCGTCGAGCAGCAGCACCACAGGCACCCGATACTGTTCTGCCAGATTGAAGGCACGAATCGTGAGCTCAATCGTTTCATTCACCGAACTGGGCGCCAGGGCAATCACGGAGTAGTCGCCGTGTGATCCCCATTTCGCCTGCATGACGTCGCCCTGAGAGGTAAGCGTTGGCAGGCCAGTGCTTGGACCGCCCCGCATTACATTAACGATAACACACGGCACCTCGGTAAACGAGGCGTAGCCCAGGTTTTCCTGCTTGAGCGAAAACCCGGGGCCGCTGGTCGCTGTCAGTGATTTCATGCCGGCCAGTGAGGCGCCGATGACTGCCGCCATACTGGCAATCTCATCCTCCATCTGGATAAATTTCCCGCCCACTCTGGGAAGTTCGCGCGTGAGAACTTCTGCAATCTCCGATGACGGAGTAATGGGGTAGCCTGCGAAGAATCGGCACCCGGCCAGCAGTGCAGCGCGTGCACACGCCTCGTTGCCCTGCATTAATCGCACATCAGGTTGCTTGCTCATAGACCTTTCTCTTCGCGCCTAAGAACGCGCAGATGCCCCGGCTCACAGAATCTTGGCCAGCAGCTTCTTATCCTCTTGATCATCGAATATCGCAAAGTCAGGACACATAATTACACACATACCGCAGTCTATACACTTATCCATATGCGCAAGAACTGGATAGCCGCTTTTCTCAATTTCAATGACTTTCGTGGGACACACCGCCACACAAATACCACAGCGTTTGCACCACCGCCGATTTATCCACAGAAAAATCTTATCCTTTGGCCTTGCCACGCGCTACCTCCTTCACTGCGCGCTAAATACTCTGCACCGCTATTCACGCTAATTGCGTGTCCGCTGCGTAGGGGCAGATCATGATCTGCCTCTACTATAGTCTCCCTTGCAACGTAGCGCACTACTACGCTTTCCTCGCTAGTACCTCTTTCACCAGCTCGCCGATTTCATCGGGCCGCTTGGCAACCTGAATGCCCGCAGCTTCGAGCGCCACAATTTTTTCTCTGGCAGTACCTTTCCCTCCGGATATGATCGCCCCCGCATGACCCATCCGCTTGCCCGGAGGAGCTGTTAAGCCAGCAATAAATCCCACCACCGGCTTTGTCATGTGCTGCTTGATATAGTCAGCGGCAATCTCTTCATCCGTACCGCCGATCTCTCCAATCAACACCACAGCCTCGGTCTCCGGGTCGGACTCAAACATTGCCAGTACATCTACAAATGTTGTGCCAATAATCGGATCCCCTCCGATTCCAATGCACGTTGATTGCCCGAGCCCTGCCGTGGTCAGTTCCTTTACGATCTCATAGGTCAATGTCCCACTCCGCGATACCACGCCAATGCGCCCTTCACGATGAATGTGTCCAGGCATGATGCCGACCTTTGCTTTGCCGGGAGAAATCACGCCCGGGCAGTTCGGCCCGATTAGCACCACGTCGTTATTTTTCGCTTCCCAGTACACCGTAATCATTTGCAGAGTAGGAATCCCCTCAGTTATACAGACAATAAGCTTAATCCCCTCGTCAATCGCTTCCAGCACGGCATCCTTAGCAAAGCCCGCAGGAACGTATACCACACTGGCGTTCGCTTGTGTTTTCTCGACTGCCTCCCTGACAGTACTAAACACCTCAACCCCCAGGGTCTGTTGTCCACCTTTGCCAGGGGTTACCCCACCCACGACATTGGTTCCGTAGTCGATTATCTGGGCGCCGTGAAACTGGCCTTCACTACCCGTAATGCCCTGAATGAGTAAGCGTGTCTGTTTGTCCACGAGAATACTCATCGCTGGCTGACCTCCACGGCTTCCTTTGCCGCTTCCGACATGGTAGGCATTGCAAGGAGCGCGGTGTCTTTTAGCATCGCACGTGCTTCTTCTTCGTTTGTCCCCGACAGCCGAATGACAATCGGAAGCGTGAGGTCAAGGGTGGCCAGTGCCTCAAGAATACCCTTTGCCACGAGGTCGCATCGCACAATCCCGCCAAAAATATTGAAGAGAACGGTTTTGACATTTGGGTCAGAGGTAACGATGCGTAACGCCTCGGTCACCTGCTCGGCCTTGGCGCCGCCGCCAATGTCGAGGAAATTCGCTGGCTCGCCCCCAAAGTGCTTCACCATATCCATGGTGGTCATGGCCAGGCCTGCACCATTCACGATGCAGCCAATATTTCCATTAAGCTTCACATAGCTCACTCGCTTCTTTCTTGCAGCTGTTTCCAGAGGCTCCTCTTCTTCTTCGTCGCGCATGGCCTCGATGTCAGGATGGCGCCAGAGTGCGTTATCATCGAAGTTCATTTTTGCATCGCAACACATCATCTCGCCATCTTTGGTCAGCACCAATGGATTTATCTCTGCCAGTGAACAGTCCTTCGCCATAAACGCGCCGTAAAGGGCCTGTGTAATAAGCGAAAATGACTTTGCAGTACCGCGCGGCAGATCGAGGAAGTATGTCGCCTGGCGAACTTGAAATGACAGGATACCGAGATGGCGCTTGATGTAGATTTTCAAAATCTTTTCCGGCGTTTTGGCCGCAACTTCTTCAATATCCACGCCACCTGCGGCACTGACCATCATAACTGGATTTTTCCTGGCCCGATCAATGACGATTCCAATGTAGTACTCATGATCAATATTAGCTGCCGTTTCAATCAGGATTTTGTGGACTTTTGTTCCTTTGATCAACATGCCAAGAATAGAATCGGCAGCTGCCTCAAGCTCAGCCAGCTTGTTAGCCAATTTCACGCCACCCGCTTTGCCACGACCACCCACATGCACTTGCGCCTTTACAACCGCAGGGAAGCCGATGCGCTCGGCGATCTTCCGCACATCTCGCGCCGACGTTGCCACCTGGCCATCGGGCACCGGTGCACCGAATGACTTGAGAATTGCTTTGGCCTGATACTCGTGAATTTTCATTCTAGCCTACGTCTCGGATGGATCTTAACGTACTGAACGTCCGCAATTTCTAAAGCTAATTTTATGGTTTTGCTTTTACAGCTAACTTCTTTACACCTTCTAAAAATTAACTTTTGGCTAATGCAAACTAGCTGTCAAGATAATTAATTTTTTAAAAAAAGTCTTGCTAACAGATCCCAGAACAAATCAGCTCTTGCACCCCGTCCACTGACTATTTCAGCTGCGGAGCCTACTTTACCGGTTTCTGAACTCACCAAAAAAAACAGGTTTTCGTTGTATTCTATGGGCATTCTTGAGCAATTGCTTCATATACTTCCAGAGTTTCCCGAGCTGTGCGCTTCCAGCTGAACACCGTACTCCGCTTTAGCCCTCTCTGTACCAGATCCTCGCGTTTGGACACATCGCCAAGCACACTTTCCATACCTCTGGCAATGGCTGCTTCGTCGTAGGGATCAACCAGACAGGCCGCATCACCAGCAACCTCAGGAAGTGCCGAGCAATTTGACGTGACCACCGGCACCCCACAAGCCATGGCCTCCAGCACCGGCAAGCCAAATCCTTCGTTCAGCGACGGAAACACAAGAAGCTCAGCACAATTATAAGCCAGCGGGAGGTCGTCATCCGGGATATGTCCTAGCGCGCGTACCTGCTCCTTCAACCCAAGCCGCCGTACCTCAGCAAAAATTTCGTGGTAGAGCCACCCTATATCGCCAACGAGCAACAGGTGATAGTCGCCAGCTCCTTCCCTGCGCAGCCGGGCAAATGCACGTACCACACGGACAAGATTTTTGCCCGGCTCCAACGTACCCACACTCAAGATATACGGATGCGTTACCCGGTACCGGTTTCGAAATTCCTCCAGCGCTACCCGATCGCGAATTGGGCGAAACCGCCGGTGCGCCGCATTTGGGATCACCCGAATTCTGTCTGAAGGATAGTCGAGATATTTCAAAATGTCCTGCTTCGAATACGCCGAGACGGTTATGATGAAATCTGCCAGTCTAGCACTGCGATACGTCACGGCGTGCCAGTACATGACTTTGGTCCGCGTATAACGCTTTGGATCTACAAAATAGGACATATCGTGAATGGTAAGAACATACGGCGCCACTTTGCGTAAGGGAAGCAGATTGGACGGGCCGTGAAAAAGATCCACCTTACTCTTCCTCACCGCACATGGTAGAAAAGCATATTCATAGAGCAGCCGCACTGTCTTGCTTTTTGATCGGCTGCCCCAGATTTCGAGCTGATAGCGTGGCGAGGAGAATTGGTAGTTAAAATAATTATAGTGGCTGGCAAAGACCAAATACGAATTGGTCGAATCAATTTCCAGTAGCGCCTCAAGGAGGCAGGCGATGTGCTGGCCGACTCCGCTTTTTGCACCCCGTACCTGAAGCGCATTCAGTGCGATCTTCATGGTTCTGAGCTCCGTGGAAGCCAGTACCGCCGGAGGATTTCCCGCACAGCGCGATGCCGCTCTCGATTCACATCGCTCTGGTCAAACGTGACCACTCTCGCGAGTGTTAACAACACAAGACGGGATATCATATCAACGGTCACAAGCACTGTCAGTCCTCGCAAAGCATTACCAGACTTCTGCTTCAGATAGTATCTGCGGAGCGATGTATAGAGCTGGACAAGTGTGGCAAACTTCCGCTGTCGGCTACTGCGCTGATGCAAGTGCACAATCGAAGCCGACGGAAGATAGAAAATCTGCCATCCGTGGTCGTGCATGCGCTTGCACCAATCCGTATCTTCACAATACATGAAGAACTCACTGTCCATCAAGCCTACCTGATCAACCACCTGCCGCCGTACCATCAGGCAGGCCCCCATCAGCCAGCCAACTCGCTTTGGCCCAGCCATGCGTTCACGAATGCCAAGCCGCTGGCGTACCACACGTGCGATTCTTCGCACTTTCCTTATCATCGGACTCACCAGCGAATGCAGCACCAGGTAGGTCCAGAAATTCGGGAACGCGCTATAGGTAATCTGCGGCGTGCCATCAGGCAAAACGAGTTGACACCCCACAGCTCCAGCCGATTGATTCGTCTCAAGGAACCGAACCATTGCCTTGATTGCATCGGGATTCGGAACTGTATCTGGGTTAAGCAAGAGCATGTAGTGCCCCTGGCTAATGCTCAAGCCCTGATTGCATCCCTCTGCGAAGCCGAGATTCTCTCGATTAGCAATCAAGCGGACGGATGGAAACTCATGTGGCAAGTTCCGGGCACTACCATTCGAAGAGTTATTATCCACCACGATAATCTCAAGCGGAATTACCTGCTGGCCGCGCAAGGCCTCAAGACACAGTCGAAGCTCTGCATACGTATTCCAATTCACTATAATGACGGAAACAAGCGGCGTCTGTTCAGTTTCTTCCATGTCAGGATCGAAAAAGGGCACGTCCTCGAACTAGGCTTTCAGCCGGAATCTGCCGGTCTTGCAGTGCTAAGGTCTAACGTGCTTTGCCTGGCTGCCCATTTATTTGACGGGTCGGAGAGTTTCTGACCCGTCATCCTGAACGAAGTGAAGGATCTCATTATTAAGATTCTTCGCTCTCCGCCTACTGCGGTTTCGCTCAGTATCTCGCCGTCTGGACATGCTTCATTCCGTTCAGCATGACAATTTTGGAATATGCTCTCAGTGCTCAGATTTCAATGGCTAAAGCCGCGGGTGGATAAGCGACGCTAAAGCGCCCTTCAGAGTGAACCCTTCAGGGTGAACCACCCTGGTGGTTCTTATTTAGCCAACTTTCACTTTCACCCCACCTGAAGGTTCACCTTGAAAGGTGGGTGCAAAGTAGAGACCGCCTCAAGGCGGCCTACAATAAAGGTATCGTTCAAAATTCGTGTATCTTAATGCCCTTTATATAGCGCCATTAAAGCCTCACCGCACTCAAGTCACTTGGAAAAAGCTCTAAAGTCCAGTTATTTCACGTAGTGCTTGCAAATCCCCCGCTGCGACTGCTGTATGAACTCGACAATCAGCCGGACTTCCTCACATATGGGTTCCGCCTGAATGGCCTCCAGCGCATGCGGTAAGTTTAGGCCGCTCCGGTAGAGAAGCCGATATGCGCGCTTCACGGCCTCGCGATTCTCTGCGGAGATATTCGCACGCCGCATCCCGATAACATTCAACCCGCGCACCGTGGATTCGCCCTCGACTATCATGAACGGTGGAACGTCTTTGACCACGCGCGTCAGGCCGGAAACCATGGCAATCCTTCCTACCCGCACATACTGATGCACCCCACTACTGCCTGAAATCATCACCTTGTCCTGAATGGCTACATGGCCGGCGAGCAACACTGAGTTCGCAAGTATTATTTCATTCCCCAATACGCAGTCATGCGCCACATGGCTCATGGCCATGAGAAAGTTCCGATCACCAATCACCGTAGCATGCTCCTCTTCAATTGACCGGTGAATCGTCACATACTCGCGAATCGTATTCCCGTTGCCGATCCGGACATAAGACCTCTGGCCTTTGAACGCAATGTATTGCGGAACATGACCAATCACGGCCCCGATGTGAATTCGGTTATCCTCGCCAATCTCCGTCCATCCGCTAATGTAAGCATGCGCCATTACTGTTGTTCGCGCTCCGATCTTTATGTTCTCCTCAATTATCGCGTATGGACCAACTTCCACTGTCGTATCCAGCTGTGCCTTTGGGCTGACGATTGCCGTCGGATGAATCTTCATGAGTGCAGCCTCATTTGTAGAAAGATTCTCAAGACAATACGCACGATGAATTCTTTCTCCCACATGAAAAATGTGCTCAGTTTATCACTGCTGGTCTTTGGCGTACATCGCGCGCAGCTTCATACACCATTGCACCAGGGAATGGCTAGGAATTTTTCTACCTCAGTAACCCCTGAGGCGACGAACCAGCCGTTTGCTCCATTTCAATAGAAGGGATCGCCATTTCTCAACACAATAATGGGTCTCGAGCTGCGGGTTGAACCCTTCTTTAAATCGTGCAATACTGGGAATATTCGCACCAACGAAATCCAGCATCCCAACAACCGGTGAAAGACGCTGAATCAGCTCCCAGATCAAGAGCGAGTGGACACCGCTACCGTACAGAGCAGGATCAGTGGCAGCAAGCGCGTAGTAGGCTGTGGTCTGATCCCACAGCACCAGAATGCCACTCGCAAGCCCTCCGCTCTTGGGCTGCGCTGTGAGGAAGAGCCGACGATCTTTCAGACTGTCGGTGTGCATCAATGTATCAAGCAGGCGCCTGGGAATCAAATTTGGCAAGCGGCGCCTGCCAAGCGTCTTGTCCAGAAGACTATAAAAGCTATCCACATCTGTGGACGTCCCAACATGAAACTGCTGTTTCACGGCTTTCCTAATTGCCTGTCGCACGCTTCCGTCCATACGTTCCCACACTCGCCTCGGCTCGCTGATATCCAGCACATACGTATAACACGGCACCGCGCTCCAGCCGCTCTGCGTCAGCGGCCGCACGTCTGCCAGTCCCGGCGAATTGTACAGCGTAATCTGATGAAACCGTGCTTCGAGGAAGCGACTCAAAGCAGAGATAATTGCGTGCTCGTGGGAGGTTTGATCGGAAATCTTCGTCCCCGAAGCAGGCGGCAGCAGAAACCCGGCATACGGCGTAGTCAAGGCGTTTACCGCTGCATGACGGCCCAGCTGAACTTTCTCAGTCAGTGTGCAGCCGCCCACAAGCGTGCCACCAAGGAAACATCCGTACAAACGCATGATATTCGTTGTCCCGGTATCAATGATCTGTTTCCAGCAGCTGGTGTGGTAGAAACATCCCTGCGGCGAAGCAGCAACAAAGTCATCCCACAGCCGATAATGTCGCTCCTGAATGCTGTGCACCTGATAGTCTGCCACTAGTTATGTATCCCTGGCATTCATGATTCGCTGTCTATGGCTTTTTCCCTAGCCAACTTTCGATAAATCTCCGCATAGGCACTGGCTGTCTGCTGAATCTGAAACTGGGCCAGGACTTTCTCCCGTCCCTTTCTACCCATACTTCGCGCAAGCACAGGCTTGCTCAGGAGCACATTGACCTTGTCTGCCAGTGCCCCAGAATCTTCTGATGCTACCAAAAACCCGGTTTCACCATCAACAACAATCTCGGGCAATCCTCCTACTCTTGTGGCAACTACCGGCACCCCACATGCCTGAGCTTCCACAACTGCCAATCCGAACGATTCTACCAGACTCGGCTGAACCAACACGTCAAGCGATCCCATAAGCCGTGGCAACAATGCCGACAGATGCCCCGTAAACCGCACATGCTTCTCAAGACCAAGAGAGCTCACCATTTGCTGGATCTCCTGACGCAGCGGTCCTTTGCCAACGAAGACAAAGAGCGTGTCAGGGTGCTGCGCGACAATCGCAGGAATCGCCTGAACACACCAGGCGTGTCCCTTCAGCGCCACCATATTGCCTATAACCCCGACCAGATGCTGCACCTCCCAGTCTGCCAGGTATGGGCTAAGTTCATGCCGTTGCTCCTCCGGCAGCGGATGGTACGGATCAGTATTAATCCCGTTATAGATGCGTGTGATCTTCACATCCGAAATGCCATTACGCCTGAGATCCTGTGCTACAAACTCGGAGACTGCAATAATTCGATCGGTAAACCGCGTTGTCAAACGATACAAAAAACGCACCAGCCATTTCACAATCCGACCTTTCACATCCCACGTGTGAATGCCGTGCTCCGTAGTCACGATAATTGGAACCCCGGCCAGCTTGGCCGCCATCCGACCAATCAGGTCGGCCCGGATGAGGTTTGTATGAAGCACGCTGCAGCGCTCCTGTTTTAGATGCCGAATAAATCGCCCGATCGCTGCAATGTCACAAACGCTTTTCATCCCCACCAGGGCTGTAGGCACTCCGAGCGCGTCAAATCGCTCTTGCAGCGGCCCTCCTCGCGACAGTGCCACCGTGGAACATGCAACTGCGCCAGAGCGTTGCATTTCTTGAATAATTGAAAAGATCAACAATCCAGGTCCGTCTTCCTCATAAGCGTTCAGAAGAAAAAGCACTTTCACAGCTACGCCTCATCGCCTCGCGGCCCTACATTAGTAGCACAGGCATCCCTGCCTGTAGCATCATTTCGAGAAGCCGGAAATGCTAAACATACACTCATACAAAGCAGAATCCAGAAGAGCGACGCTCGAGTAGGCAAATGCAGGGGAAAGCTAAACGTGCTGCTAATCAGCAGGCAGACGATTGCGCCGCTCAGACTCAGCTGAAGAAGCCAGACCGCGCTGCCGCAATGAGCAGTACGCAGCTGACCGTTCACCGCCAAAAAGTACGCCAGCAGCAACAGGACAAAGAGGAAAAGCCCAATGCTGCCACGCTCGACCCAAAATTGCAAATAATCATTATGCGCATGTTCAGCCACACGGTTTTCCAGATCAATCGCAAATAGTGTCATACCCGCTCGTTCATCTTTCTCAACGAGCCGCTTCACGTACTCGTAGAAGTTAACCTGAAACATGCCCTCTCCAAAACCCACAATCGGACGGTCGCCAATCATCTCAGCACAGATTGCATAAAACAGAATGCGCTGTTTGATGGATTCTGATCTCGGATCAGTCAGCTCCTTGAAGCGACCCATTACCCGTGCGTCGCGCGTATTAATTGGATTAGGAAACGAAAAGACAACCAGCAGCAAAACCACTATCGCTCCTAAAATCACAAAAAGCCAGCCAGCGCGTAGCGAAATACGCAACGGCTTCCAGCGCACTATCCAATATGCAACAAACAGAGCGCCGCCAAGCATCCCGAGCCATGCGCCGCGCGCACCCGTCAGAAGCATTACGAATGCAAACAGGACAAACGCTAGAGCCCTGATGAAGCGGGCCATTACTTTGCGATGCGCCAGCAGCTGCGGAATCAACATAACGGCAAATGGCGCCAGGTAGCCGCCCAGGTACTCAGGATTGCCGATGGTTGATAAGATAAAGTTCCGGCTCTCTTTGCTCGGACGCACGTAGGGAAACACGCTGGCTAGCACGTTCAGATTGAAATACTGAAGCAAGCCGTATATGCTGACGAGGACGGCAGCCAGTATCGCTACCAGTTGCAACTTATTAATCTCCCGATGTCCTGTCAGGAGCGGTTGAAGTACAAAGAACAATCCCAGCAGGAAGATGGAAATCAACGCCTCTTGAAAGCAATAGATCACGTTTCCTGACGCCACACATGCAATTATCACAGACACTAGCAACAGTCCTACCGATACGTTCACCAGCGTCACCTGAAAGCGCGGAACGCCCACAACCAGAATACGGATGCAATAGAAAAGAAAAAAGGAGCACAGGAGAAATAATGCAATCAGCTTCTTGGAATCAATAACAGGATTGTATGTCGCCAGACGAGGCAAAAGGAAAAGTGGCGTTAAAAACAGTAGGAGCGCCACGTGAACGAGGAGGAGCTTATGGAGCAATCGGGAGACCGAGGCGTTCAAGAGCCTGATGACCTCTGATTAGGCGTAATTCGACTACTGCAAAACTTAAAGCAAGCAGCCATTAGGGCAAATCAATCCGGATCCTAGAGAATGTCGCGCTTTACAAGCGCTAACTCTTTATAGATGAACTATCCGAGTAAAACTTTTTGCGTTCCATAAGTCAACTGTTTTTATACTCTAACCAGAATGGCGCAGTTTTCAACCTTTTCTCGCCAGGAGCTTCATCCACTTTTTTCACTGACGAAAGGCGCTGTTGCGGCTTTGTGCATCCCATGCTATTGGAACAAGGTGTTCTTCAACTGTCACAACGCACATTAGCACCACGAGGAAAAACTCTTCATTCAGTTGCCTTTTGGGACGTCCAAAAAAAAGGGTTTGACATTGTCCCGAATGTGCTATAAATCCTTACATTTTACAACCTTACAAAGGATCTGGTATGGCAAAAGGCCTTACGGTCATCCCAGCCATTGACCTTATGGCTGGCAATTGTGTCAGATTAATACAGGGCCAGAAGACACAAAAGACCATCTACTCCAACGACCCGGTGGAAATTGCAAGGCGTTGGGAGGCGGCAGGAGCAGAAATAATCCACATTGTAGACCTTGATGGGGCGTTTCAGGGCACGCCACAGAATCTTGATGTGGTGAAAAAGATTCGCCAGAACGTGCAGGTGCGCATACAATTTGGCGGCGGGCTTCGCGATCTGGAGCATGTCGCCAAGGTGCTCCATTTAGGTATTGATCGTGTCGTGCTGGGAACTAAAGCATACGAATCTCCTGAGTTCTTGCGTACTTTAGTCGCCCAATACGGAGAGAAAATTGCAGTGGGCATTGACGCGCGAGAAGGGAAGGTAGCGGTAAAAGGCTGGCAGGAACTGGAGGCCGATGACGCAGTTAGCTTCGCCGGCAGAGTTGCCTCTTCAGGAGTCTCTACCATTATTTATACTGATATAAAGTGCGATGGAATGCTCACTGGCCCCAACCTCGCCGGCATTGACACCCTGGCCCAGCAAGTTCAGTGCAGCGTCATTGCTTCGGGCGGAATCAGCAGCATTGATGATGTGTTGGCGATCGGACGTCTGAAGCGTCCTAACATAACAGGAGTAATTGTAGGAAAGGCATTATACAGCGGCAGAATAAGGTTAGAGGAAGCAATATCAGCGATTGAGACCCTGTGAGACTTGTTTCCCGCTCATAGATTTTCCTTAACAAGAGAATTTGCTGTTATTTAACTTGACTTGACGACCAGAATTATTACAGTTACCTAGACATTCTTTGAACTTCTGGCTGGAGGAAAAAATGGCGGGCGAAAATATTGTGTTATTTACCGACGATAACTTTGAGGCCGAGGTGGTCAAAAGCGAGTTACCGGTATTAATTGATTTTTGGGCACCATGGTGCGGTCCGTGTCTGCGCGTAGGACCGATCATCGAGGAGCTGGCCAACGAATACCAGGGCAAACTGAAAGTGGGAAAGCTGAATGTTGACGAAAATCAGAAGACAGCAATACATTTCAGCATTCAGAGCATTCCAACTGTCATCCTTGTCAAAGGCGGCGAGGTTAAGGAGCGCATTGTAGGTGCAGTGCCAAAAGAGGTGCTGAAAAGCGCAATAGAGAAGCATAGTGGCTAAGATGTACTGCTGTATCTTTCTTCATTGATGTTAAATGACAATAAAGCGCTTAGGCGCAGGTCGTCTTACATCCCCGGCGTATTTGTTCGTTTAGAGGAGATCATAAAGCTCAACAGCACAGAGAGAGGTACCATATGCAATGTCCTTACTGCGGTAACGTGAAGGATAAAGTCGTCAACTCCCGGCTGTGCCAGAATGGGGAATCAGTTCGTCGCCGACGCGAATGTCTGAGTTGTCGCCGACGTTTCACCACATTTGAAGTTATTGAAAAGATCCCGCTAATGGTAATCAAGCGGGACGGCAAACGCGAGACCTTTGACCCACAGAAAATTCTGAATGGGATTCGTAAGGCGTGCGAGAAACGTCCTGTGGCGCTTCAGGACATCGAGAAAATCGTGAACTTCGTCGAAAAAACCCTCTATAATGAGATGGATAAAGAAGTCAGCTCCCTGAAAATCGGCGAAATGATCTTGAAACGATTGAAGGATCTCGACGAGGTCGCCTACGTACGATTTGCCTCAGTTTACCGACAGTTCCGGGACGTCAGTGAGTTCTCCGACGAATTGAAAGCCCTCCTGAAAAAATGAGCTGGCTTTCTTCAGCACCCACGGTAGATTCACCAGACCAACCAGCGGAGATCGTCTGAGATTTTAATGAAATACGCTATGATACATACAGTACCGGCCAGCGGGAATAGGGAGGATTGGCAGTCATGAAAAAAGACATCTACCTGTATGACACAACGTTGCGCGATGGCGAACAAAGCGAAGGGATTTCATTTTCGCTGCAGGACAAGATTCGTATAGCCCAGAAGCTGGACGAATTTGGCCTGGATTACATAGAAGGGGGCTGGCCTGGATCGAATCCCAAAGCCATTCGGTTCTTCCACCGTATGAAGGTAGTAGAACTCAAGAAGGCGCGCCTCTCGGCGTTCGGGAGTACCTGTCGTGCAAAATCCAAAGCGTCCCTTGACTCCAATATTGCCGCCCTCATTGAGGCAGACACCCCTGTGGTCACGATCTTTGGCAAAACCTGGGATCTGCACGTGCGCGATGCCCTTCGCATCTCGCTCGACGAAAATGTAAATATTATTCACGACTCTATTGCCTATCTGAAAAGCAAGGGCAAGGAAGTGATTTATGACGCGGAACATTTTTTTGATGGTTACAAGAGCAATCCTGACTACGCGCTGAAAACAATTCTAGTGGCTGCTGAGGCAGGCGCTGATACCATTGTTCTGTGCGATACTAATGGCGGCACCATGTCTACCGAGATTCCCACCATAATGGAGCAGGTGCAACGAGTGATAGGGAGCCCGCTGGGTATCCACGCCCACAACGATGCCGGCCTGGCTGTGTCGAACTCCCTGATTGCGATTAATTATGGAGCAAACCACGTGCAGGGTACAATCAACGGCTTTGGCGAGCGTTGCGGAAATGCTGACCTGATTCAAATCATTCCGAGCCTGGTTCTCAAATACAAGAAACGCTGCATCCCGCGGGTGCAGCTACGTAAACTGACCGAGGTCTCGCATTTTGTCAATGAAGTGGCCAACCTGATTCCAAATCCGCGCCATCCTTACGTTGGCCGCTACGTGTTCTCCCACAAGGGTGGGGTGCATGTTAGTGCGGTACTTCGCAATCCACAAACGTACGAGCACATCAAGCCGGAGCTCGTCGGCAATAAGCGGCACATTCTGGTATCGGAACTTTCCGGCAAGAGCAACATTCAGTCAAAAGCCGAGGAGTTAGGCATTGATCTGTCCACTGCGAGCGAGGAAACGCGCGGATTGTTGGCCGATATTAAAGAGATGGAAGATGAAGGCTATCAGTTCGAGGCGGCCGAAGGCTCGTTTGAAGTGCTGCTAAAGAAGGCGCTGGGTAAGCATAAAACGTTTTTCGATCTACAGGGATTTCGGGTGATTATCGAAAAACGTGGCCCGAAGGAGCCTTGTTTAACTGAAGCCACGATTAAGCTTCTAATCAACGGTGAGCTCAAGCACACGGCCTCTGATGGCGACGGCCCGGTAAATGCTCTGGATCGCGCACTACGCAAGGCCCTGAGTGAAAGCTATCCAGAATTGCGCAACATTCAATTGTCCGATTTCAAAGTGCGCGTGATTGACCCTAAAGAAGGAACTGCTGCTAAGGTGCGGGTCCTGATCGAAACCTCTGATGGGAAGAATGAATGGGGCACTGTCGGCGTATCAGAAAATATTATTGAGGCAAGCTGGCGCGCAATTGTAGACAGTGTGGAATATACACTGCTTAAGAATGAAGAGCGCCGATTCAAACGCCGTAAGACGGACAAAGGGTCAAGCTGAAGGTTTCAAAGTGCGGCAAGCCGCTGAGAGGGAAATCTTCAGAAAATCAATTTCTAGCAATCATGAGAGAGTCAGCAGGATCGCAGCGATCGCACGCAAGCCAAGCACGCGCGCGTGGGCAATAATGGGGAAAATGCGGATGGAACTCAAAGCCCAGAGAGGTACTAGAGACATTCTTCCCAACGAGGCCTCATGCTTCGAATTCCTCGAGCGCACGGCGCGCAAGATATTTGCAGCATACGATTATGGCGAAATTCGCACGCCAATATTTGAAGCTACCGATCTCTTTGTCCGAGGCATTGGAGCTTCGACAGACATTGTATCAAAGGAGATGTATAGTTTTGCAGACCGCAAGGGGAGAAGTCTTACGCTTCGGCCAGAAGGGACTGCACCTGTAGTGCGAGCTGTGATTGAGCACAATCTGCTGAAAAGCAACCAGGCCGTGAAGCTTTTCTATATTGGGCCGATGTTTCGCTACGAGCGGCCCCAGTACGGGCGCCAGCGGCAATTTACGCAATTCGGCGTGGAGTTCTTCGGCGTTGCCGAGCCAACGGCTGATGCAGAAGTGATTTCATTGTCAAATCATTTCCTAAAAGGCATTGGCTTCCAGAACGTTACGACAACCATCAATACCATAGGCTGCGAGACATGTCGGCCAAAGTACAATGTGGCACTGAAAGGCTTTTTGCGTCAACGCCAGCAGAAGCTGTGTGCAGACTGCCAGCATCGTGCTGAGGTTAATCCCTTACGAGTTTTCGATTGTAAGCAAATGGACTGCAAGGCGGAACTGATGCATGCGCCTGATATGTCTGATTTTATGTGCAAAGACTGTGAGCATCACTTTAGCACCCTTGTCAATTTCCTCAGGGATTTTCAGGTTAATGTCACCGTTTCCAGAAATCTGGTTCGCGGTTTTGACTATTACACGAGAACTGTTTTCGAGACCAGCCTCAGCGGCCTTGGAGCGCAGGATGCTGTTTTGGGCGGAGGACGCTACGACAATTTGATCGAAGAGCTCGGGGGGCCGCCAACACCGGCGGTTGGAGTCAGTTTCGGCATTGAGCGCATTATCGTCGCGATGCAGAAGCAACATATTGCTGTTCCAGCAGAACAAGACGTCATGGTGTTCATCCTAGCCATTGATGAAGAAGCCCTGGCGCTGGCGGGTCGGCTGGCTGACCTCGCGCGGCACAACACGGTTCGCACCCGATTTGATGGCATCCTGCGCAGCCTGAAAAGCGGACTGCGGGCAGCTGACAAGGCAGGGGCTCAACACGTCGTTATCATCGGGAAGCATGAACTGGACCAGCAGCAGGTAATTGTAAAGTGCCTACAGTCTGGGAAGCAGCAAACCATGACAATAAAGGAGTGCGAAGCCTTTCTCCAGGGCTCGGCGAAATAGAGCGAGACGTAGTGGCTTTCTTGCGCAAATTGCTGATTCAAAAAGCACCAGGAAAGAAGGAGGAGCAAACACAACGTGGGTGAACTGGCAACGAAAAGACGTACGTATTACTGCGGCGAGCTGCGGTCTGATAATATCGGAGAAGTGGTTGTCCTGAAAGGCTGGATACATCGCCGTCGCGACCATGGGGGCTTAATTTTCATTGACCTGCGAGATCGCACGGGACTTTGTCAGGTGGTTCTGAATCCGGAAACCATGAGTCGCGAGGATTTTAATAAGGCACATGCTTTGCGCAATGAGGGTGTGCTGGCTGTTGAAGGTAGCGTTACTGCTCGTCCCGAAGGAACCGTGAATCCCAATATTGCTACAGGCGAGATCGAAGTCCGTGTGAGTATTTTCGAGTTGCTAAACACGGCTGCGCCACTGCCTTTTCGGCTCGACGAGTATACAACTATCAATGAGGAGATTCGGCTGCGCTATCGCTATCTGGATTTGCGGCGCGAGGAGATGCAGCGCAATATTCGGACTCGCGCGAAGCTCTACAGCGTTGTCCGAAACTACTTGAACGCCGGGGGATTTATTGAGATTGAAACCCCCATTTTGACTAAGAGTACCCCGGAAGGAGCTCGCGATTTTCTGGTACCAAGCCGGCTGAGTCCCGGGCAGTTCTATGCCCTGCCACAATCGCCGCAGCTCTTCAAGCAGCTCCTCATGGTCGCGTGCTACGACAAATACTACCAGATTGCACGCTGTTTCCGTGACGAAGACTTCCGCGCCAACCGACAGCCGGAGTTCACCCAGATCGACATTGAAATGTCATTCATCCAACCGGATGAACTCTTTGCTGTAATTGAAGGGATGATGCAGACTATTTATCGCGAGATTTGCGATATTGCCATTTCAGTACCTTTTGCCCGGCTTCCCTACTCGGAGGCAATGCTGAAATATGGAACAGACAAGCCAGACATACGCTTCGGGATGACAATTGAAGATGCAACTGACGTTGTCCAGCATGGCTGCGAATTTCGAATTTTTAGCGAAGTAAGTAAGGCTGGAGGTGTTATCCGGGGGATTTGCGTACCGGGCGAGAGCAAATTCAGCCGTAAGCAGCTGGATGATCTCACTTCTTTTGTTGGCACCTACGGGGCAAAAGGGCTTGCATGGTTTCGGGTGACCACTGAGGGATTGAGCTCACCGATCGCAAAATTCTTTACCTCTGACACACTCAAGGCGCTCACCGATCGGATGAAGGCAAAGCCGAACGACCTCCTTCTCTTCATCGCTGATAGTGAAAAGGTAGTCTGCGCTGCTCTAGACAGCTTACGACTCAGACTTGGCAAAGAGTTGTCGCTTATTGATCCAAAGAAGGTGACATTTGTCTGGATTGTCGATTTCCCAATGCTTGAATGGGACGAAAAGGAGAGACGTTTCGCGGCCATGCATCACCCGTTCACCTCGCCGGTTCCCGAGGACATTTCCTTACTGGAAACGGCGCCTGGAAAGGCTCGCGCCCTTGCGTACGATCTGGTATTGAATGGTGAAGAAATTGGCGGAGGAAGCATCAGAATTCACCGCCGAGACGTGCAGGAAAAGGTTTTTGGCGCAATTGGCATATCGCCCGAAGAATCCCAGAGGAGGTTCGGTTTTCTGCTTGAAGCACTGAGTTTTGGGGCACCGCCGCACGGCGGCATCGCATTTGGCTTTGATCGGATTCTTATGATTCTATTGGGAGAACAATCCATTCGCGAAGTGATCCCATTTCCAAAGACCCAGAGTGGGCTGTGCCCGCTAACCGGAGCGCCATCGGATGTGGACGAGGGCCAGCTGCGCGAGCTCTATATTAAAACAATTGTTGACAATCTGAAGTAATTTGATTTTAACTAGAACCCGATTTGTTGGACAAGTACCAGAATGTGCTAGCGCTTTTTTATTTTTGAATACGCGAATCGTGTGGAGGCTCCTACGGAATGTACGCTATTGTTCAGACCGGCGGAAAACAATACCGCATCAAGGAAGGGGAGAGGCTTCGTATTGAGAAGATCCCCGGTGATGTTGGAAGCAAGGTAACGCTGAATACCGTGTTGATGGTGAAGAAGGACAATGACGTCCTTATTGGAAACCCCAAAGTGGCCAATGCCAAGATCGAAGGCACCATTGTGCGACACGGCCGTGGACGAAAGATTCTCGTCTATACCTATAAGCGGCGTAAGGGATACGAGAAGCGACGAGGGCATCGGCAAGATTTCACTGAAATTACGATTGACAAAATCAAGTTGCGTCAGGCTCGCCAGAAAGCAGCGCAGGAAGCCTAGACATTGCCGACAAGCCATGGCACGCGGGCAGCACGTTGCCTGACGCAGCGTTTTACGGGAGGCGTAAGAAATATGGCACACAAGAAAGGCGTAGGCAGTTCAAGAAACGGACGTGATAGCCACTCGCAGCGACTGGGTGTGAAATCTTCTGACGGTCAGATGGTGACCGGTGGAACAATTCTGGTACGCCAGCGAGGCACTCGATTTTTTCCTGGTCAAAACGTCGGCCAGGGCAAAGACGATACGCTCTTTGCCAAGATAAGCGGAATAGTCAAATTTGTCCGCCGTCAGAATGGCAAGAAACGTATTATTAACATAATAGCACCTTCCACAACTAACTAGCTCCTCCTCTCCGGTACGCATTGCCATGTATGGCATAGATTTGCGAGTGGTTTGCGATGTGACACCAGATGAGGGGGTAGTTTTTTGTAATGCGTGCTTAGGCATGACCGTACCGGATCCGAATGCACAATAATCTTGGCATAGTCTACGCACCGATCATATACCAGGACTCACACTATTAATGTTTGTTGATTACGTCCAGATCTGGGTGAAGGCCGGCGCAGGCGGAAACGGATGCGTGAGCTTCCGGCGTGAAAAACACGTTCCGCGTGGCGGCCCTAATGGTGGCGACGGTGGTGACGGCGGCGACGTCTATTGCGAAGCGAATGCGAGCCTCTATACGTTGCTTGATTTTAAATTCCATCCCCACTTCACTGCCGGCCGGGGTAAGCACGGCAAGGGGAAAAACTGCCGCGGGAAAAACGGCGAGGATATTGTCATCAAGGTTCCTCCGGGCACAATAATTCGCCACGAGGCTGTACAGATTGCTGATCTAACCGCCAATGGGCAACGTGTTCTTATTGCACGGGGTGGAAAAGGGGGACGCGGGAACCAGCATTTTGCGACTCCAGCCAACAGGGCTCCTCGGATTGCTGATAAAGGCAAGCCGGCCGAAGAGAAACGCCTGACCCTTGAGTTGAAACTCATTGCCGACATCGGCCTGATAGGGCTTCCCAATTCCGGCAAATCAACTCTCCTTTCGAAACTGAGCGATGCCAAGCCCAAAATTGCTAGCTATCCTTTTACTACGCTGCATCCGAATCTGGGTGTTATGAAGACCGATAAGTTTCGCCCAATCGTGCTGGCTGATATCCCCGGCCTGATCGAGGGTGCAAGCAAAGGTGCTGGACTAGGCGATCGTTTTCTGCGCCACATCGAGCGAACCCGTGTGCTAGTGCACCTGATTGCTGACGACCAGGGCCATTTCGCGCCTGAAGATATATGTAAGAAGTATCTGCTTGTTATCCAGGAGCTCAGGGCGTATAGTGAAATGCTGGTCCGCAAGCCACAGATCGTGCTTATTAACAAGATTGATCTGCTTGAGAATGGTAGTTCGCTAGACCCAGCTTCCAATGAATTACGCAACCTGGGTATTGATTCAATAGCAATTTCAGCAAAAGAGGGCTGGGGCCTGGATATCTTAACAAGCCGAATCACAAAGACACTGGAAGAAGTGCAGAGAGATGAAGCTGAGCAATCTCAACAGTCGTCTCAAAGAGTTTAACCCGCGCAAGATTGTGATCAAAATTGGATCAAGTATATTAACCGCGGCTGACGGAAGATTAGATATTGCTCAGATCGAGTCATTTGCAGCCTCCATTGCGCGGGTGACCGCCGAAGGACGCCAGGTGATTATCGTCTCCTCAGGAGCGATTCGTGCTGGAATTAGCGAGATGAGCTGGAAGGATAGGCCGCAATCAATTCCTGAAAAACAGGCCCTCGCAGCCATTGGTCAGAGCAAACTGATGCACTATTATGACCGAAGCTTTGAAAAGCATAAGAGAAGAATTGCACAGATCCTGCTGACCCGAGATGATATGGACGACCGGCGTCGTTATCTAAATACACGCTGCACCCTGGAAAAGCTTCTGGAGATCGGCGTGATCCCTGTTATTAACGAGAACGATACTACCACCATTGAGGAGCTTAAATTCGGCGACAATGACGTACTATCGGCCATCGTCGCTGCAAAAATGCGCGCAGATTTGCTAATCATGTTGACCAACGTGGCTGGCCTGTCTGAAAGGCCTCCGAGCCCCAATAGGCCCGCCAAAGTTATTTCGTGCGTCGAACGTATTACCCCTGAGATTGAAGCAATGGCCAGCAAGTACGTGTCAAAATACGCAAGCGGAGGGATGATCAGCAAACTGGAGGCTGCCAAGCGCGCCACTTATGCCGGGGTCTATACGGTGGTGGCCAATGGAAAGCAACCCGGAATCATTGACGCCATCCTGCACGGCGACTTTGAAGGGACGGTGTTTCTTGCGGATACAACTACACGGCTTTCCAGCCGCGACCGCTGGATCATATATGGCAAGTCGAGCTCCAACTGTCGGCTCGTTGTTGACGATGGGGCCAGACGCGCCCTCGTGGTCGGCCACAAGAGTTTGCTACCGGTTGGTGTTATAGCTATTAGCGGAGAATTCCAGGCAGGCGACGTTGTGGAAATTTATGACCAGCAGGACCAACTGATCGCCAAGGGGCTTGTAAACTATTCCGCAAGCGCGGTTGACAAGATTAAAAGACTGCAATCGCACAAAATCGCAGGTGTGCTCGGGCAAAAGGACTATGATGAAATCGTGCACTGCGACAATCTCGTGCTCCTGACCGATCATTAGGCAAGAAGGAGAAGCAAATGAAGCCGCGCGAGTTGATCCTCGAGTTGGCGAAGAACGCAAAAGCCGCAGCCGCGATTCTTGCAGCGCTAGAGCCAAAGGTGAAGAATAGGGCTTTGCTCGCCATGGCAGATGCACTCCAGGATAACCAGGCAGAGCTGCAGGCAACAAATCAACAGGATCTTGAGAAGGGGAAAGCCCAGGGAAGATCAGCAGCATTGCTTGATCGGCTGCTTCTCAATGAGAAACGCATCCAGGCCATGGCAGACTCAATTCGCCAGGTTGCGGCTCTGGACGACCCGGTAGGGGAGATCTACGATATGCGTACCCGCCCCAACGGCCTGAGGGTTGGACGCATGCGAGTTCCCATCGGGGTAATTGGTTTCATTTACGAATCGCGTCCCAATGTCACGTCGGATGCCGCCTCTCTGTGTGTAAAATCAGGAAATGTCGTAATTCTGCGCGGGGGCTCGGAGGCCATTAATTCGAACCGCAAGATTGCCGATGTCATTGCAGAGGCTGGCACCCGCACCGGACTCCCTGGGGGAGCTATTCAACTCGTTCCCGTAACAGAGCGCGAAGTAGTAAGCGAAATGCTCAGGCTGAACGAATACATTGATCTGATTATTCCTCGAGGAGGACGCGCATTAATCGAAACAGTGGTCAAGAACTCTACCATTCCGGTGATCAAGCATTACGATGGCAATTGCTACATCTACATTGATGCATCGGCCGACGTGACAATGGCCAACCGCATCATTCTGAACGCCAAGACGCAACGCCCTGGAGTGTGCAACGCTGTAGAGTCGCTCTTGATCCATCAGCAGGTCGCCGATAAGCTGCTGCCCGTTCTGATTCCGGCTTTGGAAAAAGCAGGTGTGGAAATTCGGGCTTGTGAACAGGTGCGCGCACATTTCCCTCAGCTCAAGCAAGCCACACAAGAGGATTGGATTACCGAGTATCTCGCTCTTATTCTCTCGGTTAAAACTATCGAAAGCACTGAGGCGGCCATTACATTCATCAATACTTATGGCTCGCATCACACAGATGCTATTATTACGCAGGACCACAACAGTGCCATGGCCTTTCTCAACCAGGTTGATTCGGCATGTGTGTTCGTCAATGCCTCGACCAGATTTAGCGATGGTGGTGAATTTGGTATGGGCTGCGAGGTTGGCATTAGTACAGATAAGCTGCATGCCCGCGGGCCCATGGGCCTTAAGGAGCTCACGACGTCAAAATTCATCGTCTTTGGTTCCGGGCACACCCGTGAATAGGCACCTCGGGGCATTGGCACCAAAGCCCATTGCGAAAGGCCGATCCTGACGATTAATTTCATCTCCAGTGTGGGATTTCTGATCGTAACCCCAAGGAAATGAGGATCTCGCTGTTGAAGGCAGTGATAGACCATAGCGTGAAGATGGAATACTTTGTTACCATCTTTTGAATTGACACCCGAGCAAAACTGCAATATCTAATATACCTGTATTATAGATAAATTGTCTGATTCTTAGGCTGATGATCAATTTTTTGTTGGAGTGGTTGTGATGCCGACAGCGATGGAACGCAAACTGGGCGAGATGCTGGTGAAGGATTCTATCATCACGCAGGAAGATCTCGAGGGCGCACTTGAAAAACAAGAGGAAAGCGGCATCAGTTTGGGCCACATTCTGGTGGAGCTCGGTTTAGCCTCAGAATGGGAGATGGCTGCAGCACTTGGCAAGCAGCTAAACGTTCCTTTTATTACGCTTGCACACTATGAAATTGACCGCCAGGTGCTTGAAAGTATCCCGGAGTCAATTGTCAGGAAATATAAAATTGTCCCAGTTGATAAAACAGGCGACACGCTGACTATCGCCCTTTCGGATCCATCAAACATCTACCTGCTCGACGAACTTCGGCTCCTAACGAAATGTCAAATCATTCCGGTAATCAGTTTTGAATCCGATATCGCCGAAGCGATTAGTCGTTATTATTCCCGGGAAGAGGACAACTTCGAGGAGATGCTGAAGGATATTACCGACCAGGAGATGGAGATTATCAAAGAAGAGGACGAGATCGAAGAAGAAGATGATGCCGACCTGGCGGTGGAGGTTAATGATGCACCGGTAATCCAGCTGGTAAATCTGATCATTTCAGAAGCCATTAAGGCCAAGGCAAGTGATATTCACGTCGAGCCGTACGAAAAGAGCCTTCGGTTGCGCTACCGGATTGATGGCGTGCTCCAGGAAATGACATCGCCTCCAAAAAAGTTCCAGAACGCAATTATCTCGCGCATTAAAATACTTTCTGAGCTGGACATTGCTGAGCGGCGCCTTCCACAGGACGGACGCTTTAAGGTACGGATACAGAATCGGCCAATCGATTTCCGGGTGTCAGTCTGTCCGACCGCGTTCGGAGAGAAGGTGGTTATGCGTATTCTGGACCAGAGCATCTTGAGTTTAGGCCTTTCAGATCTGGGATTTGAGCCAGATGCTTTGAAGAAGTTTGAAGAGCAAATCCGGCAGCCGTGGGGAATGATGCTGGTCACCGGGCCAACAGGAAGCGGAAAATCAACTACCCTCTATTCTGCTCTTACCACCATCAACGATCCGCGCAAGAACATCATTACCGTTGAAGACCCAATTGAATATCAGATAAAGGGAATCAATCAAGTCCAGGCAAAGCCTGAAATCGGCCTGACCTTTGCCGAGGGACTCCGCTCTTTCCTTCGTCAGGATCCTGACATTATCATGGTTGGCGAGGTGCGGGATCTCGAAACTGCGGAAATTGCAGTCAAGGCCGCACTCACAGGCCATCTGGTGCTCAGTACGCTCCACACCAACGATGCTCCCAGCAGTATCAACCGCTTGACAAACATGGGGGTCGAGCCGTTTCTGGTCACGGCATCAATCAACATGGTAGTGGCTCAGCGCCTGGTACGACGCATTTGCGAAAACTGTAAAGAGGTCTATAAGCTCTCCGCAGACCTCATGACGGCTCTGAAAATTCAGGACTCCAAAGAGATCAAGATATACAAGGGGATCGGATGCGACCGGTGCCGCATGACCGGCTACAAAGGCCGCATCGCACTCTATGAGGTAATGGTGGTCTCAGACAGAATGCGTGACCTGATAATAGAAGGTATCTCTTCTACCAATATGAAGAAAGTGGCGATAGAAGAGGGTATGGAAACATTACGTCAATCCGGCACGAAAAAGGTGCTTGAAGGCCTAACGACGCCAGAAGAAGTTCTCGCTTCTACTGTTGCGGATTAAGTTTAACGTTTACAGGAGGATCTGATGCCATTCTATCAGTATGTTGCCCGAAGTCCTCAGGGGAAAACAGTCACCGGTTCAACAGAAGCCTCGACTCAGTCGGCGGTGGTCAAGATGCTCCGCGACCAAGGCCTAATACCCACGACTATCCAACAAGCAAGCGCTGGGGCACAGGTCGCGCGCAAGAAAGCTGGGCGCCGCGGTCGGGTAAAGCTTGACGACCTCGTCATTTTCAGCCGACAGATGGCAACCATGATTCGCGCAGGCCTTCCCCTGATTGAGGTAATTAACATCCTTGCCGAACAGGTGGAAAAGAAGGTGTTCAGAGATATCCTGCGAGAGATTGAACGGGATATCGAGGGCGGCTCGTCATTGACCGAAGCCATTCAAAAGCACCCAAAGGTTTTCAACCCCTTCTTTATCAGTATGATAAAAGCGGGAGAAGCGAGCGGTATGCTGGATACTATTTTGGATCAGGTGGCCCTTTACTTGGAGAAACTGGTTTCGATCCAACGCAAGATTAAGTCGGCGACTATGTATCCAGCGGTAGTCTCCAGTGTTGCCCTGCTCATAACTACCTTCTTGCTGGTCAAAGTTGTCCCTGTGTTCGAGAACATTTTCATAGATCTCGGTGGAGAGCTTCCGCTCCCGACGCGAATTACCGTCGGATTAAGCAATTTAGTCAAGGAGAACTGGCTAGTAGTAGGCCTGATTCTCGGAGGTTGCTGCATAGGGCTGTGGCAATGGGGGAAGACCAAGACGGGTCGAGCGAAGATTGATGCAGTCAAATTAAAGCTTCCAATATTTGGACCGCTGATACTCAAGGCAGCTATTGCCAAATTCACCCGTACGCTGGGCACCCTTATCCGGGCAGGCGTAAATATTCTCTATGCACTTGAAATCGTCGCAAAGACTTCGGGCAACGCTGTGATTGAAGAGGCCCTGTATCGCACTCGAACGAGTATTCAGGGCGGGGACAGTATCACGAAACCTTTAGTCGAGTCGCAGGTGTTTCCGCCCATGGTAACGCGCATGATTGACGTTGGCGAACGGACAGGCGCGTTAGAAAGTATGTTGACAAAGATTGCCGATTTTTACGAAGATCAGGTTAATGCGTCAGTGGCTGGCCTTACGTCCATGATAGAACCTCTCCTGATTGTGTTTCTTGGCGTAGTAGTTGGCTTCATCGTCATCTCAATGTTCATGCCCTTGTTCAAAATGGTGGAAATGGTGTCCCAGTAGCACAGGCCAGCATCCCCTTAGGTGAAGACCCTGCGTGTTAAGCAGGCCAAGTATTGCAAGGATATGCGGGACGCTCTTGACAACAGAGTGCGTCGAGGAAATTATGGCGTCTGCGCACCTTGAGAAACACAAGATGTGCGGTGCTTTTTCGCAAACTGGCATTCCTCTAAGAAGCTATGATTGACCTGAAGGTAGAGAAACAGCTTGAAGATTGCAGAAGCCTCGCTGCGGCATGGCGGAAATTCCACGACTTCTTTGCCATCGGCGTCAAAGGAACCGACGTCACCCCCGACAAAGAAGCCACGTTCCTCGAAAATAAGAGCAACATCGCTATGCTGCACGACGCCTTCATGGAAGCACTCACGCATGATCAAAATATCGGCCAGAATGTCTTGAGTATCGTCGCGCGGTGCATCACCTTGCGACACATCAACAAGCTAAGCATTGCCGAGATCAAAAAGATCGAAATTGAATGGCACGAGTCATACCTCCTGCTGAACGAAACCATCGGTTATCTGGAAGAAAAGAAGGACAAGCTAGCGACCGTCAGTGGCTTCCAGTATGCAATGTCAGGCTTCCAGAAGAAACTAGTCACCTTTGCAGTGGCCGCTGTTAAAAGTATTTATATGAGGCTCGTGCTCATAGCCATTGGCGTTTTGTTTGTCATCTGGGGCATCCCGGCATTCGGCATTTATGATTATCATAATCTTAAAAACTATAAGTATACCAAAAAGCTTTACTACTCATTTCAGGATTTCTACCGACAACATATCAATAGTAATATCCCTTGGGATCGCCTTGAGGACTTCAAATTGGACGAGGTAGAAATTCCGGGCATTGCGAGAGGGACAACAGGCGAGTATACTCGTAAAGAAATTGTGGATATGATCTATAGCGATCCTCTCCTCAACATTAGGAACGACCTTATGAGCAGCAATGAGTTTGAATTCCGCATATTCAGGATCAGAAATGAGTCAATACAAGCCCACATATTCCTGTTCCAGATGTCTGGAGACGCTGAGAATGTCCTTGCCAAGTACCAGAAGTGGATCGGACTTCTCCCCCCGGAGGCAAAAAATGACCCAACCGGGACCCCGTACCTGACAACCGTATTTTGCAAGATTAATATACTGGTCTTTTTACGCTCTTCAAACAAGGATTCACAACAGCGGATCAAATCCGAGGTATTCAAGGCGCTTTAGGACAGGTCTCCTGGGGAGAAAGGTAATCTTTCTGGCGAGCTGAGACCGAGCTAATTCGGATCGGAAAAAGATTTTCGGCATGGTACCCCGACTCCGCTTTTACATACGCCAAGGTATTTTGTGAAGTTGCGTTTTCCCGTCTCAATAGCCAATATCTCCTCTCCTGTATCTGACGAGATATATCCGGTTCCTTCGGAGGACAGGACGTTTTTTTTGTTTGCTGACCTCATCATGCAGAGTCAGCCTTGGAATATAAGAAGATGGTTCGGCAGTGCCTGATAAGAAGCACGCCAGGCCGGTGAGCATTAGTTAATGCGTGGCGCCTAGTATTCTTATGTAGCAACTGGACGGAAACGGCTGCTCGAGTAGCTCGGGTCTGGGGTGCCAGGGGAGAGGTTGTTCAACGCCGATGGCCCATAGCAGCAGCCAGATTGCATGGTTAACATTGAGCTTCGTGCCGGGTATGACCCCAAGGCGGTTGTTCGCGCTGATTGAACAGTTAGGGACTCCTCAGCAGGTGCTCCAAGCCGGGTACGAAGAGCTGGTAGCTGTTCCGGGTATGGATGCGATTACTGCCCGCAATGTAGTTGGGCATGAGGGCAGCGTGCATCTCGAGCACGAGCTCGAGCTGATTGAAGAGCATAGTGTGCAGCTCGTCTGCTATTATGACGATCACTACCCCATGAACCTCAAGAATGGTTCCTTGCCGCCACCGCTGCTTTATGTTAAAGGGACACTTAATCATCAGGATCGTTTTGCGATTTCGGTAGTTGGCTCACGGATTAACACACAGTACGGGAAAAGTGTGTGCAAGGACATTTGCAAACGGCTGGCGGAAGTGGGCTTTATCATTGTCAGTGGCATGGCTAAAGGCATTGATGGGATTGCGCATGAGGCAGCGCTGGAAAACGGGGCGCGAACCATCGCCGTTTTAGGTAGTGGCCTGGCCCGTTGCTACCCGGCGGAAAATCGCCGACTGATGAACGCTATAACCAAGCATGGGGCGGTTATTTCGACTTATCCTATGGAGACTCCGCCGAACAAAGGCAACTTTCCCGAACGTAATGCGGTAATTGCCAGTCTCAGTTTGGGGACACTGATTGTCGAAGCGTCACGCAAGAGCGGCGCTCTGATCACAGCACAATGTGCGCTGGAGGAGAATCGCGCGGTCTACGCTGTCCCTGGCGATATTACGCGGCGCAACAGCCAGGGCACAAACGCACTGATCCAGGCCGGAGCAAAGCTTGTTCAGTCGGGTGACGATATTCTGGAAGACTTGCACTTTCTTCTGAGGGGTCTGCTCAAGGAAGAAGAGCCTGAGGCGCGCATAGAAGCCAAGCCGGAAACACGCCTCTCAGTGGAGGAGCGCTACGTCTACTCGCTCATCCAAGGCGAACCGCTCTCGTTCGAAAGTCTCTTGCCTCTCTACGATAGGGTACCGCAGAGACAACGAGTAGGCTTGCTGTCTACAATTTTGCTAAAGCTGGAAATGCAAGGGCTGGTTCGTCAGTTGCCGGGAAAGGTCTTCACGGCAAAAGTATGAAATAGAGTGTAAAAATTTGGATTTTTACGAATTCTGCTATATACTTGCTTTTAAGGGGGACGAGAAATCTTTGGCATGAAGCAAGACACTAAAAAAAGAGTAAAAAGAAAGAACAGCACTACCCGTACGGCTGTGCGAAACAGAAAAAAATCGCTGGTGATTGTCGAGTCGCCCGCAAAAGCTCGCACGATCAAAAAGTACCTTGGTAGCGACTTTATCGTTAAAGCCTCGATTGGTCATGTCAAGGATCTTCCCACGAGCCGACTGGGCGTTGACATCGACAAAGGATTTGAGCCTCAGTACGAGATTATTAAGAACAAAGAAAAGATCATCGCTCATATCGTCCAAGCGGCCCGCAAAGCTGACAAGATCTACCTTGCCCCGGATCCAGATCGTGAGGGGGAAGCAATTGCATGGCATATCGCAGAAGAGCTCAAAAACAAGGATCAGAATATTTACCGTGCGATTTTTCATGAAATTACTAAAGCCTCTGTCCTTAGAGCAATTGAGAACCCTGGATCCTTGAACCGCGATCTCTTCGAGGCACAGCAAGCCCGACGCGTGCTCGATCGGTTGGTTGGCTACCAAATAAGTCCCTTGCTGTGGAAAAACGTGCGCCGGGGTTTGAGCGCAGGTAGGGTTCAATCAGTTGCTGTACGGCTCATTTGCGATCGCGAGCGGGAAATCACCACCTTTGTTCCGCAAGAATACTGGACAATTGACGCCCTAGTTGAAGCAGCACAACCTCCACAATTCAATCTGCGCCTTACTACGATTGACAAGAAGAAAGTGAACATTACTACGATTGACAAGAAGAAAGCGAACATTGTCACGGAAGCAAATGCTCAGGCAATCATTAGCGATATAGAGGGTGAGCCATTTGTCGTTACTGAGGTAGAGCGGAAAAAGGTAGAGATTAATCCTGCACCCCCATTTATCACCAGCACACTTCAACAGGAGGCCGCACGCAAGCTGCGCTTGTCGGCCAAAAGAACCATGTTCCTGGCCCAGCGGCTCTATAATGGGGTAGAACTCGGAGATCTGGGTGCTATTGGGCTCATTACCTACATGCGCACCGACTCGATGCGGGTGTCTGAGGAGGCACTCAAACACGTCAGGGCATACATTGAAAAGACATACTCCAAAGAGCATCTGCCCACATCGCCAAATATATATAAGAGCAAAAGATCTGCTCAGGATGCCCACGAGGCTATTCGGCCAACTTCCATGGACTTCCCTCCCGAGGTTGTGAAGGTGCATCTCGATGAGGATCTCTATCCCCTTTATCAGCTGATCTGGAATCGGTTCGTGGCATCTCAAATGAGCCCTGCGGTATATGATCAGACGGAGATTGATGTCAAGGTAAAGAAGAAGTACATCTTCTCAAAAACAGAAAGGATTCTCGAATTCCCCGGGTTCCTTACGGTTTACGAAGAGGGAACAGATGAGCAAGCGTCAGCGGAGTCGTCCGAAAAGGAGGAGAAAAGACGCCTTCCCCCAGTAGCGGAGGGCGAACAGCTGCGCCTCATTGGCCTCAAGCCAAAGCAAAACTTCACCAAGCCTCCTCCGCGATTCACCCAAAGCTCGCTCATCAAGGAGCTTGAGCGCCGGGGAATCGGCCGGCCCTCCACTTACGCCAGCATTGTCAGCATTATTCAAGAAAAGGAATACGTTCTTCGAGAATCGGGTTTATTCAAGCCCACAGAGCTGGGCACCCTGGTCACGGATATTCTGATTAAGAGCTTTCCTGAGGTGATGGATGTCAAATTCACAGCCATCATGGAAGACCAGCTGGACAAGGTCGAGGAAGGGAGCGTCAACTGGGCCGAGTTGTTGGAGAACTTCTACCGACTCTTCCGGCAACGCCTCGATGAAGCCCGTTATTCTATGCGAAATCTCAAGCAGGAATTCACAGCAACGGAGATTAAATGTGAAAAGTGCGGTGCGAATATGATTATTCGCTGGGGAAAGAAGGGACGATTTCTGGCATGTCCAAACTACCCCGAGTGCCGTAACACAAAGGAATACGTCAGCGATAAGAATGGAGAAATCCGGATTGTCCAGAGTGAAGAGACCGACACGCTTTGCGAGAAGTGTGGCCGTCGGATGGTCATCAAAGTCGGCAAGAAAGGGCGTTTCCTGGCGTGTCCGGGCTACCCGAAGTGTCGTAATTCTAAGCCTTTGACCCTGGGCATTGCCTGCCCGGCGCCCAATTGTTCTGGCGAGCTGATTGAGCGCCAGTCAAAAAAGGGAAAGACGTTTTATGCCTGTAACTGCTATCCCCAATGCAAGTTTATCCTGTGGGAAATGCCTTTGAGCCAAGAATGCCCAAAGTGCCACAGTCCCTTTTTGCTTCAGAAGCAGCGAAATAATCGGCGCATTATAAAATGCTATCGCACCGAGTGCGACTATGTTCAGATTATGCAGGCCGACGAATAACAGAGGGTCGCGCGAGCCTAAAGGCTGCGTCCATTACATCTCTCTCTTCAATTTGACAATACTATGCTTGAGAAAATTGATGCTAACTGAGAACTAGAGCAGGGGCTCGGTCGCCATAGGCCAGA
Organism: Candidatus Sumerlaeota bacterium; assembly: GCA_030613245.1. GTDB lineage: Bacteria > Sumerlaeota > Sumerlaeia > MWCT01 > JAUWMI01 > JAUWMI01. Next base: position 37,581 of record JAUWMI010000022.1, on the reverse strand, counting down.
GTGATTCAGTCCGAGTGCCTGCGTAGGAGAAAGCAGAAGATGCCCGCCAGCATAAAGGGAACAACCATAATTGTGGTAAAACATGGCGATCAGGTTGCCGTGGCTGGTGACGGAATGGTGTCTCACCAGTCGGAAATATTGAAGAGCAAAGCGCGAAAGGTGCGACGCCTATATAATGATACCATTATCGCAGGATTTGCAGGAGCAGCGGCAGACGCCCTTGCACTCTTTGAGAAGCTAGAGGCAAAGCTCGAACAGTATAGCGGGAATCTGGGACGAGCCGCGGTTGAGCTGGCAAAGGATTGGCGCACCGATAAGTACCTCCGTCGTCTGGAGGCGCTCTTGGTCGCGGCCAATAAGGAAAGTATTCTTGTTCTTTCGGGTAATGGCGACGTAATCGAGCCGGATGATAATCTCGCGGCGATTGGTTCGGGGGGAGGTTATGCCCTGGCTGCTGCTCGAGCCCTTACCCAGTATACGAAGCTGAGTGCCCAGGAGATTGCAACACAGTCTATTAAAATCGCTGCCTCTATTTGCGTACATACGAATGATTTCATCACCGTTGAAACCCTCTGATTCCATTCTTCGGTTTTACCTCTCTGGCGCCTAGGTTGATTCATGTTCCTACACTCCTCGTTACACGCTACCACACAAGTTGTTGCCGGTGGATTCGCTTAACCGTAGGCGCAAGACCAGCAAATGTCCTACTTTTTCGGCGGACTGACAGGACGAACTTCGTATTTCGAGACCAGGGTAGGACCGGAGAGCAAAACAATCTCTACACATAACCTGCCAATGTCTTCCGGTACAACTTTCCATGAGAGATTTTCCTTGTGGCCGCCAGCAAAGGTGGTATTGACTGAGCCCGGGCATACAAGCGTGACTTTAATATTATGAGATCGAGCCTCAAGCATGACGCATTCGGTCAGGCCGTTCAGGCCAAATTTTGAGGCACAGTAGGCAGACCCTCCAGCGAAGGGATTTTGCCCGGCTAGTGATGAAATGTTGATAATGTGTCCGCTGCGCTGCTTTTTCATCAGGGGCAAGCAAGCCCGCATAAGATAGAACGGCCCGGTGAGATTAATTGACAGCGTCTGATTCCATTCCTCGTCCGAAAGCTGATCAACCCCTTTAAATATGCCGATACCCGCGTTGTTTACCAGAATGTCTATGTGGCCAAATTGCTTCAGCGTTGATTCGACCAGACGGTCAACATCAGCCGGAACAGAGACGTCTGCCGCAAGAAAATCTATCGGTGAACCCAGCGACTGCAGGGTCTTCGCGACATCGCGCAGAGATTGCTCTGTTCGGGCACATAACATAACGCCACAGCCCTCTTCGGCAAAGCTGCGAGCAATGGCAAAACCAATCCCTTTGCTTGCCCCTGTTACCAGCGCTACTTTCGACTGCAGCCGTTTCATTGGCAAGACCTCAATGGCAAGCTTTTCTCGACCTGGAAAAACACGCCGATGTAAGCTGTATCATTTGGTTTATAGCAAAGGTATAAATGAGTGAAGACTAGTCCACGGTAGAAAAGACTTCGTGTTTCCTACTCTATAACCTTTTTCTTCAACAGGGTCATTAGAATGATTTTGATGTCGAACCACAGCGTCCAATTCTTAACGTAAAAGAGATCGTACTTCAGGCGCTGGGTGATTGAACTATTCTGTCGATAGCCATTCACCTGTGCCCACCCGGTGATGCCAGACTTAACATTATGGCGAGCCATATAGCGAGGGAGCTGTTCCTTGAACTGCTCGACAAAGAAGGGACGTTCAGGTCGCGGCCCTACCAGGCTCATATCACCGTGCAAGACGTTAATGAGCTGAGGCAATTCATCCAGATCATAGGCTCGCAGCCACTTGCCAATACATGTAATACGCAAGTCGTTGTGTTTTGCCCAGACCGGGCCAGTCTCGCGCTCGGCATCGTAAATCATCGTCCGAAATTTAACGAGCAAAAACCGTTTCCCGTCCAGGCCAATGCGCTCCTGCTTGTAAAAGGCGGGGCCAGCCGAGTCGCGCTTGACCAGAATCGAAATAAACAGAATAACAGGAGACATTACCACCAGCAAGAAAGCCGAAACAGCTACGTCAAACACTCGCTTCAGAATCAAATTCCAGCCTTGCAGCGGAGTGGCCTTTATGCTGAAAAAGGGGATGCCGTGAATTTCCTCAACGTTTATTTCGCTTGCCACTATCTCAAGCAGATCAGGAACAACCTTGAGTTCAACAAATTCGCGCTCGCATTCGTCAATCATCGTCAGAATACGATCCCGTACAAGCCCTGGCTGAGCTACAAGCACCTGATCAACATTGTAGCGCTTCACGAGATCACTCAACTCGTCGGTTGTGCCAATCACCTTCACCGAACCGATCGTTTGCCCTACGTCCTCGGGTTTGTCGGACACATAACCTTGCAGCGAAAATCCGTACTGAGGATACTGGCATATTTTGTCGCCAATTCCGTGGGCCACCTGGCCAGCACCCACAATGATAACCCGCGAAATGCCAATCCCGTGCTTACGGCGTAGATACATAAGGAATCGTTCGACAGCAAAGCGGCTGGTAGTCAGGCTGACAATGCTAAACACCAAAGCAATGGGAAAGAGCACTCGTGCATATTCCGCCTCTCGAACAAAGAAGTTCCCGGCGATCACCAGAACGATAGCAAGCAGCGAGCCCTTAACAATCTTCACGAACACGCGCATGTTAAACACCCGTGACTCAGGCCTATACATGTGAACAAAATACAATGATACCATCCAGAGGATCACGGCAAACGGCAGGAGCCGCAGGTAGTCCTCTGGGCAGTAACCCTTGGTCACCGGAATAATATTGGCATGGAATCGGAAGAAGTAAGCTACGATCAGTGCAATAGCAGTAGCAGCAAAATCCGTTAACACAATTGCCCCCAGAATATTCATGTTATGGTCTCGTCTAGCCATTCTTCTCCGCCATTTTCAATGCAACAAATTCGCGCAGCTGCTCGGCGCAGCGTTGCTTTGAGAATTGCTCTGCATTCTTCCGGACAGTCGCGGTCTCGTAGCGGATCGGGTCAAACCGCTCTACAGCTTCTCGGAGTGCATCCGCAGTTTGTGGCTCAAAAAAACAACCCGTAATGCTATCCACAACGCTCTCCAGGACTCCGCCCTTCTTATAAGCAATCACCGGTATCCCACACGCTTGCGCCTCAACGGGCACTAAGCCGAAATCTTCCTCGCCCGGGAATATAAGCGCCTGACTCTCGCGATAAAGCTGCCGCAGCCACTCGTTTTTAACCCACCCCAGGAATGTAATATTCTTCTTCGCGATTGCGTGCAGTCGCCGCGCCTCAGGGCCTTCCCCAACAATCACCAGAGGAAGCCCGAGTTTATTAAAAGCTGCAATAGCAATTTCAGTGCGTTTGTACGGAACCAAGGCTGAAACGATAAGATACTGTCTGGACTTCTTTACACTGCCCGGTGTGAAAAACTCCGTATCAACCGGCGGATAGATAACGGCTGCGCTCTGCCCGTAGTACCTGGAAATCTTTTTAGCAATGTACTCGGAAATTGCAATAAAAAAATCTACTCTCTGAGCAGTCGCCACGTCCCACCGCCTCAGGCGCTTGACCATTAGCCGCATAGCCAGCGAGCTCAATGGCCGCGGTCCGTGGCGCGGAAAATAGACATCAAACAAATCCCAAATGTAGCGCATGGGCGTCAGACAGTAACACACGTGGCGGGCTGGCGGCGGAACCCGGATGCCCTTTGCCGCACAGTGGCTTGTTGAGATTACCAGGTCAAATCCCTGCAGCCGGAAGCGCTCAATCGCCCAAGGGTAAAGCGGCAAGTAATGACGATATGCTTTGCGCGCCCACGGAAACCGCTGAAGTGGAGATGCGTGCACTGGCTTGGACGCAATTAAGGCCGAAACGTTGTCCGGCTCGTAGAACAATGTAAAAATTTCGGCCTCTGGAAAGAGCTCACACAAGAGCTCCAGAATCTTCTCGCCACCGCGCATTGCATTGAGCCAGTCGTGAACAAGTGCTACTCTCATTATACGCCACTCGTGTTTTGAATGTGTTTATAGACATCCAGAGTTGCGCGGGCACTTTTCTCCCAGCTAAACGTCTGAGCCCGCTCGCGGCCCTGTTTGATGAGCGACATGCGCAACGTCTGGTCGCCGACCACACGCTGAATTGCTGCCCCTGCCTCATCCATGTCGGTTGGGTCAAACCAAACCGCTGCATCGCCTGCAACCTCAGGCATGGGTGGTCGTTTTGATGCGGCAATAGGAACACCCATCTTCATGGCCTCAAGCAGCGGCAAACCAAACCCTTCGTACAACGACGGAAAAACCAGAGCCGTTGCCCCTGCATATACCAGCGCCAGCTCAGGGTGAGCAACATACGGCAGAAAGATCACACGCGGCCCTATATTCAGCGATTCAATAGTTGCTACAAGATTCGCCCTGCTCCGCTCCGAAATACCACAAAACACAAGCGGGAGCTCGACCGCCTTGCTCTGCCAGCAGTGGGCCATCACCCGCAGCAAAAATTCATAATTCTTATGCGGCTTGTTGATCCCCACGGTGAGCAAATACTGAGCTGGCAGCTGATGCTTTTTCTGAAACTGGACAACACGCTCCTGATCGTCGCATGGTCTGAGCTCTTCGCTCACTGCGTTAGGGATTACATCAATCTTCTCTGCCTCAGTGTGAAGATATTCCACCAATTGGCCCTTAATATACTCAGAAACCGTAATGATTCTGCTTGCACGACGGATTGAACGCTTCAGAATCCACTTGGCCACGATATGGTGCAAATGTGTGGGTAAGTACTCGGGAAAGAGAAAATGGTTCAAATCGTGAATCGTCACAACTAGCCGGCCCCGATAAGATACTGGACAATGGTAATGTGGGTGGTGGAGACATACGACCTGCGGCACGGTGCGCGGATAGAAGAGATGTTCGCGAAAACTGTAAATCGGCAGTGAAAGGCAGCGATACTCGCAGCACAGCTTTGATGGAACACGAGGTACTTGCGGCTCATTGCCAAGCAAATAGAGGCTCACATCTTCATCCGCAAGCGCTGAAAAGCCCTCCAGGAGCCCACGAACGTACGTTCCGATCCCTGAATAGTTGATCATACGAATGTCGAGTGCAATGTTCATTGCGGAGCAGAAAATCTCTTTATTACGATATCGCCTTATGGCGTATTTTGATCAATGAGCCTGAGGTTCATTAAAGATTGCCACAGAGGCACAGAGGCACAGAGCATTAAATCCAAGCACGCCATTAATAGTATCGGCAGGTTGATAAGAAATCTACAAGGGATTCTATTGGGCAAAGCAAAAAGTTGTCAATACATGTCTTTAGCAGGCGAAGTGATTGAAATCTTTGAAAATCTCTGTGCCTCTGTGTCTCTGTGGCAATATTTATTCATAATAAGGTGAAGACAGCATAAGAAAACAGTTGAAAAATACGCAGCCAATGCTAACCTTTCAATAAAAATTGGAATCAATAATAAGAAAAGCCGATTGCAGGTATTTCGATTTTGGGCTTTTTGGAGAATCGCGCGGAGAGGTGTCCGAGTGGTTGAAGGAGCACGCCTGGAGAGCGTGTGGGTGGGGAACTGCCCCGAGGGTTCGAATCCCTCCCTCTCCGCCAATTATGATAAACAGGAGTTCTGTACAGAGCCTGGAAACATTAGCTGAATCAGCTTTGGCCGTACAATAGTCAAAACGATTCAGGCGTTAAGAATTAAGTAGCATTCGATAAAGCATTCCAGTCAAAAAGGGGGCTGAGGAAATGGAACGATTGCCATGGAAGCCAATTTTCGGGCCATTGGCCGATTTGCGCAAGGAGATGGATCGCCTCTTCGATAGTTTCTTTGGCCGCGGTAAAGGTAAAGAAGCTGCCGATCTGATAGCCCCGGTCGTGGATCTCGAAGAGACGGACAAAGATATTATCGTCAAAGCCGAATTACCCGGCATGAATCCTGAGGATATTGACGTTGAACTCTCGGGCAACAATCTGATCATTCAGGGCAAGAAGAAGTTCAAGAAAGAAGAGAAGAAGAAAAACTACCACATTATGGAATGCAGCCACGGCTCTTTCTACCGCTCCATCCCTCTGCCTGTTGAGGTCAAAGAAAAGGAGATAAAGGCCAACTATAAGAAAGGGGTCCTTGAGATCAAGATGCCGAAAGCCGAGGTGGCGTTGCCCAAGAAGATTAAAGTGAATCTGAAGGAGTCATAGCGCAGAAAACGTTCCTTCTCTAAAGGATTCAGCCGGATGCCAACGGGCAGGATGCCCGTTCCACCAAAAATAGTAGCAGTGGCACGGGCATCACGCACCAGGCGCATTTTCAACATGCCCGTGATTTTTCATTCCCTACCAAGAAAATGCTCAATGACAAAACTAGCCCTTACCCTACGACAAAAGCAATTGACAAATCTCAGCCCCTCCACTATCAGTTGAAATTCAAAAAGCCGGTTGCTTGAATCTTACGAAGGTGCGCCTGAGGCTTTTCCATTGTACTGCGCCCATATTGCATAACCAGAAATGGTATCACGGCGCTGACAACAGGCGTCATGTCGTGCCTGTCATTGTTTGCAATTTGAAAGACAAGAGGAACAACCCGGGCACTGCCGAGACCCACGTAAAGGCCACAGACTCCCCGCGATGAAACTTTCGTTCATTATTCCTATCTATAACGAGGCAGATCTGATTGAAACAGTTCTTAAGCGGGTTCGCGCCTTACCCATCGAGAAGGAGCTCATTTTGGTGGACGATTGTTCCACTGATGGCACGGCCGAGATTCTGAAAAAGGAAGCATTGAAGCCCGATACGCTCGTAATTACCCATACAGAAAACCGGGGAAAGGGTGCATCAATCCGCACAGGCCTCAAACACGCGACCGGCGATATTGTCATTATCCAGGACGCAGATCTGGAGTATAATCCCAAAGAGATTCCTGCGGTGATTCAGCCAATTGTGGACGGCCGAACGCGGGTGGCCTACGGATCGCGATTCCTTGGCGAAGTGAAACGCATGCGTTTGGCAAACTACGTGGCAAACAAATTCCTGGCCTTCCTCGTCACTATTCTCTACGGCCAGAGAATCACCGACGAAGCCACGGCCTACAAAGCCTTCCGCCGTGAGGTGGTTCAGGGACTTCACCTCACGTGTCGCCGATTTGAATTCTGTCCTGAGGTAACCGCAAAAGTTATGCGCCAGGGCGAACGGATTATTGAGGTGCCGGTCACGTTTACAGCCCGGTCCGTGGAAGAAGGCAAGAAGATCGGCTGGCGCGACTTCCTTATCGCCGTATATGTGCTGTTCAAATACCGCTTCTTTCGCTAACTCGCCATTAACCCACAGGTGGAATTGATATAGTGAAGCGCGTTATTATCCTTGGTGCTGGTCTTGCAGGACTCGCAGCAGCCTATCGTCTCACGAGGCTCGGGGAGTACGACGTGCTGGTGCTGGAGAAAGAAAGCGAGGTTGGCGGCCTCGCTCGAAGTCTTCAGATCCAGGACATTGTGACCGACCTGGGCCCGCATCGCTTTCATACCGAACTGCCCGAGATTCGCGACTTTCTCGACGAGCTCCTCGGCGATCATCTCCTGACCGTCGTGCGAAAGAGTCAGATGTATTTTCGCGGACGATACCTGGCGTACCCCATTTCGCCATTGGAGCTGCTGCGCCATCTTGGGCCAATCGCGTTGAGCCGTTTCATGCTGAGCTATTTATTCGAACGGGTACGCGGAGGCGGGAAGAAATCTCATTACCATAATTACGACACAGCCATGCGAAAGGCCTTCGGGCCAGCCCTTTATCAAGCAATGATTCTGCCCTATACGAAAAAAGTCTGGGGAATCGACCCGCGCCAACTCTCGGCTGATATCGTCAGCGTGAGAGTCTCGGCTGGTGGACTGCTCACACTCGCTAAAGAAATTGTATCAGGCAAGCGCGATAACTCTTCCACAACGCTCAAGACGTTCACCTACGTGAAAGGGGGGATTGCAAAGCTGCCTGAGCGGCTGGCAGAGCTTGTGCGTGCCAATGTAGGGCAAATCCGGACGTCCGCAACTGTCACACACGTTGATCATGATCGAGCAAACGGCTGCCGCGTGACATACCAAGCCAATGGTCAGGAACGCCACGCGGAAGGGGAGTTCTGCATCTCCTCCATCCCGGTTACCGAGCTTGCCGGAATGCTTGTGCAACATCATCCTGATGAGAGTATCAGGGGTCTGCTCCGTGATTTTAAATATATTGCCATGCGGCTGGTCTTCATTGTGGTTGGAAAGTCCCAGATCAGTCCTAATAGCTGGCTCTACTTCCCGGAGCCAGACATGCTGGTCAACCGGGCCTATGAAACGAAGAATTTCGATCCGTCGCTTGGCCCAGCGGACAAAGCCATGCTTTGTGCCGAGGTGACGTGCTACGAGGGAGACAAGATCTGGACCATGCCTTCGGATGAGCTGGCCGCGAAGGTATCTGGCCAAATTGCTCAAACCGGCCGGTATCGAATCGAGGACGTTGTCGCAACTTCTGTCTTCTCTATTCAGCACGCATATCCGCTCTACGACCTTGAATACAGCACTCGCCTGGGATGTCTCTGGCAGTTCTTCCAGCAATTCCCCGGCCTCATGACGATCGGTCGCCAGGGCCTCTTTCATCATAATAACATGGATCATTCAATTTACATGGGCCTCCAGGCAGCGGATTATCTGCATACGAAGCCAAATCCCACTGCAGCGTGGTATCAGGACGTCGGGCAATTCAAACGGCTCAGGATCATTGATTAATAAACCCGGAATAATTCTGGTTCTTCGGAATCTGTAGCGGACTATTTGGGGGCAAAATTTTTGGCCTTTTAGGGGCGTTTAATTAAACGCCCCTACAATTGATGAATGGAATCCCAAGAATCATAATTCTATGAGACGAAACATACTCCTGTTTTTGCTCCGACTGCTCACGAGCAAGAAGCAGCCATTACGCAACGCTCCTTGGTGAATAAACGCTTGACTGTACCCCAATGGTTCAATACGCTCCGATAATATATCTGGAATGAAACGTATGATTTTAGAGAACTTTTGAAGTACACCTATGACACCTAAGGTGCTGCTAATAGTCCCACCTACGGGATTGTACATCCGCGAGGATCGCTGCCAGACCCCAATCGAAGATCTCAAGACCGTTTCCCTTCGTCCTCCCATTGACCTCATGTATGCAGCCGCCGAATTCGAACACGCAGGATGCGAGTGTCGGATTGTGGATTATCCGGGCGAGCAGTTTGGGTGGAGCGAGCTGGAGGCTGAGCTCAAATCTTATGCGCCGGATTTTCTTGTGCTGAGCATTACCACGCCGTCGCTAGAGCAGGACCTTCGCGCCGCTGAAGTCGCCAAACAGGTTAACACGAACATTGTGACTATTGCCAAGGGCGCGCACTTTAATGCGCTCGACGTTTCCACGCTTGACCAGCATCCTGTGCTCGACATAGTACTTCGCGGCGAATATGAAGAAACGTGCCGAGAACTCGGTGGAGGAAAACCCAGGGAGGAAATCCTGGGGCTTACGTACCGCAATAGCAGGGGAGAGATCGTACGGAACCCGCCGCGACCCTTTATTGACGACCTGGATACCTTACCATTTCCATCGCGTCATCTGGCGCGGAACGAACTCTATGTTCGCCCTGACACTGGCGAGCCACAAACCACGATTATCACAAATCGCGGGTGTCCCTATGATTGCATTTTCTGTCTGGCCACGCAGGTTGCAGGACGGAAAAATCGCATTCGCTCGGTAGGAAATATCGTCGCCGAGATGGAGGAATGCCTTGAGCGTTACCACATTCGTAACTTTCTCTTTCGCTCGGACCTCTTTACGACCGACAAAGCCTGGGTTATTGAACTCTGTCAGGAGATTCTGAACAGAGGGCTCGATATCGAATGGGTCTGTAACAGCCGGGTGGATACCATTGACGAGGAAATGCTGGCGTGGATGAAAAAGGCTCACTGCTGGTTGATCGCTTATGGTGTGGAAACGGGCAACCGAGAGATCCTGGAAAAGATGAACAAGCGCGCCACACTGGAAGACGCGTACCGCGCAATGCAACTGACGCGCGAAGCCGGCATTCTGTCGAGCATCTATTTGCTATTCGGCCTGCCCTGGGATACTCCGGACATACTTCAGGAGGATATCACATTCGCAAAGCAGCTCGACCCGGATTTTCTCGAAATATTCTATGTGTATCCATTCCCGGGGACTGAACTATACGAGATGGCCGTAAAAGAAGGTTTGCTCCGACCAGGCGAGATCCCAACGGCGGCATATTCGCAGCCAGCCATGGCGACCCTCACCATGAGTCTGGAGGAGCTGCGCAGGTGGCGACGCATTGCAATGCGCCGATTCTATCTCAGGCCAAAGGTGATATGGAAGACAATCCTACGGGCCCGATCGCCAAGAATGCTGTATAACTACGTGAAATATGGTCTGATTCAATTGAAAGACCTCATCCAGAATCAATAGCCTTGTGCCTTACGGCCAAGGCGCAATGTGTATTTCAATGGAAACATACTGCAAATGATGTCGAACGCACGGCTAAAAATTTTGCTGCTGAACCCGCCGGGTAAAAACATTTATATGCGCGACTACTATTGCAGTCACACCTCAAAGGCACACTACTACTGGGGACCTTATGATCTCATTGTACTCAGCGGCATTCTAAATCCGCACTTTGATCTTTGCGTTATTGATGCGATTGCCGACCGCCTCACACCGCAGGAAACACTGAAGCAGATTGAGGCTTCAGGATGCGAAATCATTGTGTTTCTGACGGGTGCAGTCTCCTGGGTGGAGGATTTTGACCTCCTGCGTCAGCTCACCCAGACGCATCCAAATCGCTACACGTTTATTGGTAATGGTGATATCCTTTTCGCCGAGGATAAGAAGTTTCTGGAGGAACATCCGTATTTGCACGCAGTGATACTCGACTTCACGTCTTCTGAGGTAGTTGATTTTCTCAACGGCGAGGAGCGGCCGTTTGCGGCGCTCAGCTATCGGGCGCACTCAGGCGCTATTGTGCCGGGAACCCGGGAGTTTCCGCGCGGAGAATTTTCACTGCCACCACCGCGCTACGATCTGTTTCCGTACGAGCGCTATCGCATTCCGCACGGCCGCAGGATTCCTTATGCAGGTATTCTGACCGACTACGGATGTCCGTTCCGATGCGACTACTGCATTGGCGGCGAGCTGGGGTTTAAGTTCCGCAACATTGATAATGTGATAGAAGAGATGTATTATCTTAAATCGCTTGGAATTAAAGAGCTCTGGTTCAAAGATCTTACGTTCGGCGCAAACAAGGAACGCACGCGGCGTCTCCTGAATCGGATGCTTGACGAACGGCTGCGATTCACCTGGGTTTGCCTGTCGCGCGTTAATGTCCTGGATGAGGAATTATTGACCCTGATGAAGCTCGCCGGATGTCATACACTTCAACTCGGCATTGAAACTGCGGACGAGAAGCTATTAGGCCAATACTCAAAGCCCTTTACCCGCGAGCAGGTTGAGCACACTGTGGCAATGTGCAAGAAGTTAGGCATTCGCATCCTCGCTCATTTTATCCTTGGTTTACCTGGCGACACAGAGGAGAATATAAACGCCACCATCAGGCTTGCCCTTGAGCTGAAGCCCGAATTTGCCTCCTTTAACGTTGCCATGCCCCGCATGGGCACACAATTCCGCCAAAAGGCCTTACATGATGGGCTGGTCAGTTCGGATGTAACAACGCTTGATAATTCCATTTCATTTCCTGTTTACGAGACTCCACAATTATCCCGGGAGAAGCTCTGGCAACTGCGTAACAAGGCCATTCGCACGTTTCACTTACGTCCAGGGTTTATCATCCGGCGACTGCTTGGCGTGAAGAGCCTCTACGAGTTGAAAACCCTCTTTATAGAAGGGATCGCTCTGCTCACTACAACACTGAAGTCGCCAGGAAGATCGGAGTAGATCCATCAGGCATTCCAGGTGATATTTTTTTTCGAAACGCAATACGGTATGTGATACGCATTTTCTCTGAAAAATATACCCTGTTGTTATATCCGCGTTCATATGCGGTTAATGGCTTTTAAATCCAATTCATGGGATTATAAAGGAAGCGATAAGGTGAAACGGCAATATTTTCTTTGACATATTTGCAATAAATAGGTAGTAAAGCCCGTATTTTACTCGCATTATTAACTCAAGCAAAGGAGATGGACTGCAATGAACCGATACGCAGCCCTGCTTTTGGTGGTGAGCATCCTAGCCGCCTTCTTCATTTCCTGTACGAAGAAGAGTCCTGAAGACAAACTGTACCAAGCCCAATTGGCGCTGGAGAAACAAGAACCACTTGATGCGATCATCAAGGCCAAGAAGGTTATTAGAGATTATCCTGACGATCCAGTGGCATTGGATGCGCACTTGCTGCTGGCGGACTGCTATTATTGGAGTCGCGACCTGGAGCAATGCCGGAAACATCTTAACGTCGTGATTGAAAAGCTCGGATTGAGCAATGCCAAAGCTCAGGAAGCACTAGAGAACTCCCTGACGACGTACGTCATTGAAGGAAGGCACGACGCTGGCACCACCGTTGTGCTGAACGCAATGAGCAAAATACCAGAAGATTCGCCTTTCTATCGGTCGCTGCAGCTAAGGCTTGCCGGGTTATATGAATCTCGCGATCTGCTTGATAAGGCTCGTGACATCTACCGGTACATCCTCGAGCATGAGACCGATCAAGATGCCCTGAGTGCAACCATGGAGAGACTCACAGCCACTTATTCCAAAAATGAGCAATATGACGAAGCCATTTCCGTGTATGAACAGTTTTTGGATAGGCATCCCGATACAAATCTCAGGCCAGTGCTCCTTTATGGTATTGCCTTTTTCACGGAGAAGAAAGGCGAGGATAGTAAAGCAGAGGAGCTGTATGAACAGAGCATCAAAGAGTTCAAAGTCGTGATTGATGAAACCTTGGAGACCGAAGCAAAGGTGGACCTGATCTATCAACTGGGCCGAGCTTACTTGTTGCGCGCAGAACCCGATAAGGCACTCGTGGAACTCAATCGTATCATTAATGATTTCCCGCATTCTTCAAGGGTTCCCGAAGCCTTATTTGAAATCGGAGGGATTTACCAACAGAATCGCGAATACGATAAAGCGATCGAATGGTTCCAGAAGATTGAAGCGACCTATCCACAGACCCAGCTGGAAGCCAGTGCCCGATTTCGCATAAATGAAACGATTCGTCTGCGGGACGCCGCTGAGGCCTCTTCTCCTTCGCTACCGGTTCTCACGCCATCACCTGACACTGTTCCATAGCGGGCTGTGCCTTTCGGGTTATCTCTTCTGCTGGATTAGGAGAATGACCAGAGTTCACTTGGGTTGTGTTCTCGGACTTATGCTCACGAGCATCGCGGTATTCGTGGCAGATACTGCGTATGCCCAGGCCGAGTACCGGGGCATGTGGGTTGACGCATTTCACGCCGGGTTCATGAATGCCTCCGAGACGGCCCTCCTCGTACAACGCGCCCGAACTTACAATTATAATGCAATCTTCATTGAGAATCGAAAAACCGCCGAGGCGTTTCATGATTCTGACATTGAGCCGAAAGCTCCCGAAGTGTCGCCGCCTGACTACGATTCCCTGGCTGACCTGATCGCGCAAGCTCATGATACCTCCAATGGTAAGCCGTACATTGAAGTCCACGCCTGGCTAGTTGCCTACCGGGTTGCTATCTCTACGACGATTCCACCGGCCCACATCCTCTCCCTACACCCCGAATGGGTGTGCCGAAACTCGAGCGGCAGCACGTTCCACTACTCCAGCAGGTTCCTGGACCCTGGGGTTCCTGACGTAATTGACTACACGGTAAACGTTGCAGTGGAAGTAGTGAAGAAATACGACGTGGATGGGATTCACTATGACTACATCCGCTACCCTGACCGGGATTGGGGCTACAATTCGATCAGCGTCAACCGATTTAACTCGCTGTATGGTCGTAGCGGCACTCCATCATCAGACGATTCCGATTGGTGCCAGTTTCGGCGAAACCAGGTGACCGCCCTGGTTCGTAAGACCTACATCCGCATCAAGGCTATCAAGCCGCATGTCAAAGTGTCGGCAGCAACAATTCAATGGGGTACGTATCCAGGCGATTTCACCCAGTCAAGTCCCTATGTGCGGGTTTATCAGGATTGGCGTGGGTGGATGGAGGAAGGCATTCTGGATATGAATTGCCTCATGAACTACAAGCGCGAATATGATACGGATCAGGCAGCGGACTACCGCCTCTGGATGGACTTTGCGGCCAGTGCCAAGTATGGCCACCATTGCCTGATCGGCCAGGCTGCCTATCTCCATTCCATTCCTGATTCTATCACTCAGTTAAGCGTTGCCCAAAATCATCCAAGTGTTGACGGCACGATTATTTTCAGCTACGCCACAACGAATAAAGATGGCCAGCCTCAAGACGATTTCTTCCAGGCGGTGAAGAATCAGATCTTCTCTAGCCCGGCTGCTGTGCCCTCCGCACCATGGCTCTCTGCACCGACCGAGGGGATTCTCTGCGGCACTGTGAGCAATGGTAGCGTACCAGTGGATGGCGCTCTGGTGACTCTTACCGGGCCTGTCCAGAAATCCCTCGCCGCCGATGGCACTGGATTCTACGGGTTCACTCGCCTCACGCCGGCCAATTACACAGTCACAGTAAACGCATATGGCCATTCACCGATAACCAAAACCTCATACGTCCCCGCAGGTCAGGTCATCACGCTAAATTTTAACTTCACTCCTTGAATCTACTCCGGGTGAAGTGATTCATAGGTGCCCTTCTCGTTCCCGCCGAAACTCTCAAACTCCCCAATTTCACGCTCGCTGAATGTGAAATAGTTACAGTAATAAAGCACCTGGCATGGCCATTTTCGATCCTCAAAAGTAGGGGCGTTCAATTGAACGCCCCTGCAATCAATATAGGAATGGGGTTGGGAGGGAGGCTATAGTAGTGTTCTAGTTGATTTACGCAATTGCCAGATCTAAAGGCTAACGACTGTCGGTGCGTATAATATGGCGCAAAGATTTAGCATCAGGTGAACCGCTATACATCCTTCTAATCCTGCCTTTTCCATTACCTTGCCCAGTACAAGACCCACGCCAAATATCTGCAATTCCTTCACACCAACAGGCACTACCAGCCCGGTGTGGCCCAATGTCCAAACACCTGCACTCAGCACAATGGCCCAGGAGGTCGAAATGCCACGCTTGCGCAGAAAGATGGCAACGAGATTCTGAAAAGCCAGACGGAAAATCACCTCTTCGTAGAATGGAGCCGCTGTACTTATAATTAAAACCAGGATGAGAAAGGAAAGGGTATCAAACTCAGGCTTGAGAAATGATAATCTGAAGTTTTCTGTCACGCCCGGCCTAAACAGCGCAAAAATGCCATACGTGTAAAGGTTAACCAGAACGCCAGCCAGAAGCACCCATTTCCACGGGTAGGCACGCTGCGGTGTGGGCAAGGGCTGCCCTCGCTTCCTCCGAGCGCATGCGCGCACCAGCGGCATTCCCCGTACCCTATTGCGCCAGGCCCAATACAGACCCGCGGGAACAAGATAGAGGACAAGAATAACATGAAAAGAAATATTCAGAAACGACACCCGGAGGATCTTCATGGGGAGGGCGGAGAGAAGTCCTAGTGCCCATACACCGCAAGCCGCTGCAAACAGAGCAACATAAATTACAGTTCCCAATCGGCGAGCGCGACGCGTGTAGCGATGGTGTTGATAGTAGTTGATAACTGCAATGATTAGGACGCAAAAGACTACGGCAATGTATATGCCCTGTGTGACGTAATCATACATGAGGTATGCCAAGAAGAACAGTCTGTAGTTTAAATACAGGAGAGGAAACAGATGCGCCGGCCACGTGGCCTAATAATACAAGTGCCACCCGCGCGTCAGGGACGGGCCCAGGTAATTCGGCCCTCCAACGCGAACGTAATCGTAACGCACCTCCTGAATCGTATAAGCATTCAGACGAATCCATCCCCAGTGGTATTGATTATTGGCGATAGACCAGTCAACTACCTGCTCGCCCGTGGCTGTGCGGGTCACACTGATAGCAAGTTGCGCCTCTTCTGCGTGCACGCGAATGTCAAACTGATCACCCTGTGCAATACTTACCGGCTGCTCAAGAATGGTAGTCCACGCATTTACGCGGCGCAGGGAGATCTTGTCCTGCTGCGCATCCAGAGTCAGCGAATAACCGCGCGAGCCCTCACGAAAACGCACTTCCGTATTTGCCTGTGCCAGAGTCGGATGAAGAGAAGTCGGATCAGTGAATTCTACTCGCGCAAGAAGCGTGAAATCCTTGTACACGTACCCTGCAGTCACAATACCGCTATATGCCCCGGTTAAACCGTTACCTTTCAGTACGAGCTGCCCATCTTCCACGGTAACACTGCCACCGCTTCCGGTTGTAACTGTCCAGTCAGGCATCGGCTCAGCGGTATCCAGACTGCTACCGTCAAATTCATCTTCCCAGTAAAGCGCGTTTGCCAGAGGTGCGGCACCGCCTCCCACCTGACCAGCCGGATAATTCTGCGTGGTTGCGTATTCATAAGCCTTCCACACGTCTGTATCAGGCGTGCCAGTTGGGGTCTTATAGTAGAGGAGGGAGTAATTATTCCACTGCGGATTCGTCGGATAAACGAACCAGCAGGCAGCGATAATATTGTGATTTCCAGGCGTCTGGTTCCACTGGTGCATCCTGGCGAAAGCCTGGTAGAGAAATTGCGCGGCTACAGACTCGCCTCCTGCAATAGGAATCTGTTTGTTCCACTCGGTGATGTAGACCGGCTTGGCGCCAAAACCCTCCCCATCGATCACCATCAGCTGCTCGCGATAGCCATTTACAAATCCCTCGAGCGCAGCAGACACATCACTCGATGGTGCAGCATAAGAATTCAGGGTGAATCCATCAACTTCCTCTGGCGTCAGGTGCTGCAGCAGTTCGTACAGGCACTCCCAGGCGTCCGTATGCCTTATGCCCTCTGCAATGCCTGGAGACATCGGGCACAACAAGAGCAGCTGCGGCCCGAGTGGGCTTGTAACTTCGTGTATCTTCTCGTGCACGAGCTTATACGCTTCTGCGTAATACGCCGGGGCGTACACGTAGTTACTTGCCTCCTCGTACACGTTGATCTCATTGCCAAGATGCCAGATATGCACGTAGTTTTTCAACAGCTCAGCGGAATCTTTGCAATCCTGTGCAAAGGTTGTGGTTGTGTACGGATCTCCAGGGCGCGGGATGCTGCGATCCCAGCTCGGTTGCAGACGAACAATTAAGGTGTGCCCTTTGGCAGCAACGTAGTTGTAGAGATTCGCCGCACGCCACCATGCCTGCTCCTCGACATACTCCGTAGCCGGATCGTCCATGTGCTTGCCGTATGGGAGCACTTGGTCCAGCACGTAGATCGGCTTTCCTTCGGACATATCCTCAACGTCGCTGGCTCCTGTATCGCCATACCAGTAAATCCCGTACAGCCAGGGAGAGTCAGCCGCGCGAGCGACGCCGAGGAAGGTCATAAAAACAAACAGCAGTGCCCATACGCTCCGCCAGTACAGCCTTACACCATCATGATACATACAGCTCATGACAACAACCTCCTTGAAATTACCTTATGATCAATGTCCAGGAAGGGTTTTGCAAAACTCCACATAGCAGAAAATGGAGAGACTCGTGTAATTTGTCAACGTGAATCTTTTAGCTCTTCGCAATCTGTAGTGGACCATCTGTCAGTAAAACTGTCGGCCTTTAGGCACTATTTAAGAATGCATATAGGGTTTGCGACATGACTTTGTAGGGGCGAGGTCTCCCTCCTGAGGCGGATAAACCTCGCCCCAGGGCGGGGTAACCCCGCCTCTACAACTGATAACGTGATCACCAAATAAATACTATTACCCCCCCCACCATGAAATTCCAAGAACCAATCTTTTAGCGCACTCAGCTCAGGCACCACATTAAAAGACAGAACCAGTGGCCGAGAAAAGGCATCCCCGTTGCTCAATCTGTGTGAAAAAACTCGTTGCAGCGCAAAAGAAGAATGGCAAAAAGAAGAAAAAACAAATGACGAATAGTTGCGGAAAATTTTCGCCATTTTTAATTGTCACCAAGAACGCTTCCAACCTAAGGAGCAGAAGAATAGTTGCGCCTTGAAAAAGATTTGACAACCCAGACAGGGGCTGCGTATCATTCCTTTCTGTTTTACGGGATAGGGGGGGATGTACAAACGAAATAGTCCACTCCGCCTGAGGCGGACAAGTCCGCCGCAGGCGGGCAAGTTTGGGCGTGTAGCTCAGTCGGTAGAGCAGCGGCCTTTTAAGCCGTTGGTCGCAGGTTCGACTCCTGCCACGCTCACTTTTTTATTTTTAATTATACCAATCCGGTGCTTTCGTCTCATGTAGACTTCTCATAATTGCAAATCCAGAATCTTGCCTGCTTGCCATGCGAAGATCCCCTCATTGAGCTAGCGAATTTAGCACTCTATTTACTTTCATCTAGCCTTGTTTTGAATATTGCTAGGGCTAAGCACGCGGCTTAAAGACTCTTACATCGTTTGCTGGCAACTGACTAGCCAGATCGAAATAGTCAAAGGAGGAAAGCACTATGGAATGCTCTCGCCCCGATTCCAAAAGAAGAAAAAAGCTTGATAGCACCTTTGGGATTAGGATATATGGATAAGGGTGCTAAATTCACTATGATTTATACACACGTTTTGAATGGTGGAGAAAAGGGGTACGAAGTCCGGTGGACTTGCTCTGAAAGGCCCTGTGAGAATGCGTCTTATGCAGACTGTATAAGACGCAGGAGCTTCAAGGGGAATTTATGCATATGGAGCTTAATATAAGAGACTTATGCAAAGTAAGATCGCATGCATTATTGAGTGTTATACAGAAGCAAACCGCTGTCTATATGGTTTTATACAGAACTATATATACAGTAGTTAGACCGCGCGAAGAGCAACGGTGTTACCTGAGTAGACCACCCGTTGAGTTTGATGCGCCAGTTGCCTCATGAGGTCCGTGAATGGCAAAGACTCGCCGAACTCTCACCGCGAACATCCCGACCTACGAGAAGAATCGGAGGCGGTGGCGAAAGAGGATCCTGGCCAGTGTCCTGGGTGCCCAGGCCAAAGCGGGATCTCGCTTTGGCCCCGATGACAAGCTTGAGGTTGTCGTACTCCTTTACCTTAAGAAGGGGAAGCGCATCGCCATTCATGATATTGACAACCGGCTCAAGGACATCCTGGATGCTCTACAGGGACGTTTTGGGGGCCCGAAATCGGCGCGCGCCAAACAGCGGCTAATCGAGAACGACAACCAGGTCTGCCGCGTGGTAATGGAGAAACAACCCATCCCCAAGAAGTACCGGAAGGATGTGGGCGGCAGGCTGTTGATTCGACCCTACAGGGCGCGGCGCTGGCCTCTGCAGATCAGCAAGGATCGCCGGCTGTATAAGCGAGCCCGCTGATTTCTGCGCGGGTCGTTGGGGCACGACGAGATAATGGGAACAGGACGCAGCAACAAGCTTGTCGGGCAAACCGGTGAGTACCTCGTCGCGGCGGAGCTCTCGCGCCGCGGGCTGATCGCTACCACGTTCACCGGCAACGTCCCTCATTACGACATCATCGCGTCCGACGAAACCGGCAGACACGTCTCCGTCCAAGTCAAGGCCAGCCGGGGTGCATCTTGGCAGTTCGGCGACATCCGGCAGTTCTGTGACATCGCGTTCGACGGCAAACGTCAGGTCGTCGGGAAACCAAGGTCTTGTCCGGTGCGACGGCTTATCGTGACGTTCGTCAAGATTGAGGAGGACGGACAAGATCGGTTCTACATTCTCACATGGCAGAGACTGCGCGACTTGCTGATCAAAGGACACATCGCATTCCTACAAAGGCATGATGGAGTCCGCCCCCAGCGGTGGGATTCCCTGCACTCGGCCATTGCGGAAAAGACGCTGCGCCCATACCGGGACAAATGGGACACGATCGAGAAGAATATGAAATGAACGGGGATGCCCCAACCAACTCTTCCAGCCGACGGCGAGGACGCCACGGCTGAAGAGCGCCGTTGGAGGTTGATGAATCAGATGACTACTACAGAGAAATACAAATCTGACCTTGAAACACCTTGTTTGGTTCTGGATGTGGACGTCCTTGAGCGAAACCTTAAGAAGATGCAAGCTGTTGTTGAGCATGCCGGCAAAAATATCCGTCCCCATGTCAAGACGCACAAGTGCTCGGCCCTAGCCCAGAGGCAAATTGAGGTTGGGGCAATCGGTGTTTGTGCCGCAAAAGTCTCTGAAGCTGAGGCATTGGTAAAAGCAGGGCTTGAAAATATCCTCATCACCGGGCCGGTTGTAACACCAAGTAAAGTAGAAAAACTCATCAATCTGCTAACAACGGCTTCTTCCCTGATGGTCGTTGTGGATCACCCCGGCAATATTGCTTTACTCGACACGGCGCTACGTGCCAGAAGAATGTCCATGGGCGTGCTCCTTGATGTGGATGTCGGCATGCATCGGACTGGAGCGAGGCCGTCCGATGCACTAGCTTTGGCAGAGCAAATTGTTTCCTGTCCAAACCTGCGTCTTCAGGGAATTCAGGCATACGCAGGTCATGTCCAACACATTCGTTCTTATGAGAAGAGAAAGCACACTTCTCATCAGTGCCTGCAGGAAGCTGTTCATGTTTTCCGCGATTTGAACACCTCCGTACCAACCTGCACGATCTTTAGCGCTTCAGGTACAGGAACGTTTGATATTGATCTCGCTGTTCCCGAGGTATCGGAGCTTCAGGTCGGATCGTATGTGTGCATGGACACAGAGTATCTTGAAATCGAGTCAGATGATAAGGGTACGCGATTTGAATCATTTGGCCCAGCCTTACGACTGCTCACAACGGTTATTAGTGTCAACCACGAAAGTTTTGTGACTGTAGACGCAGGACTAAAGGCACTCTACCAAGATGGTGGAAAGCCACAAGTTATCGTTCCTGAAAATTCCGGATTGAAGTATGACTGGTTTGGCGACGAATACGGTAAGATTACATGCTTCGACAATTCAAAGCTCCCCTCGATTGGCACTGTCCTAGAACTGATCACTTCTCATTGTGACCCAACTATCAATTTATTTGACAGATATTTTCTTACAAGAGGTGAAAAAGTAACAGGCACATGGCTAATTGATCTTAGAGGATGCAGTCAATGAACGTATTTGCTCCAACATTTCACTGCACCTGATAGCAAAAAGCCTTCAGATGAAAATTTCCTGCACTACGCATACCCTATGGAACTAGAAAATATAGATACTGCTAACAGGTCCAAGATTAAGCTGCCACCAGCACTAGGCTTGAGCGGCTCTTTTGTACTCAAGGTGCCTAAATTTGCCGGCAAGCAGAAGAAAATTTGGACACCAGATTTGGCTAAAGTCATTGCTATGCAAATAGAATGGGATGAGGCAAACTTTCTAAGGTCCTCAAACATTAAACTGATGTTTGCCTTGCTTGATAAGCTGTAATCCTCATAATCCCGCTCAGGCTTTTATCACTTTCTATTTCTAGAACAATGTAATAGTCACCTCCAACTTCAGGACTGCAAAGCCAATCTGCATTTTCCTCTTGATTTCTGTAAGCCACTCTTGGCATTATTTCTTAGTTCATCTGATGGTGCTTTAATTTGTTTATAAGAATTTTAAGCCGTTGGTCGCAGGTTCGACTCCTGCCACGCTCACTAGCGCAATTTCAATAGTTTCAATGACATATATAGCAACTAATTTCTTGCATTGTCTCGGTCAAATAGGACAAAAACGGATGGTTTGATACAAGGTTTGGACGCGTTTTGGACGCGCGAGATAAGCAGTAGTTAGACAGAAAAATTACGCACAAGAACGCAAAAATGGAGATTTTTAGATATCTCAAGAACCTGCATGATGAATGCATCCGGCTCTCACAAAATATTCGGCTTGACCATAAGCATCCTCGGCAGCTCTATTTGGTAGGGCTATATGGAACCTTGATTGAGCTTAGTGGATGCCTCATCAGATTAATTGAACGCAACCTCGGAACTGGCGTGCCTCCCATTTTCCGCTCAATACTTGAAGCGTATGTTGAGCTGAAGAACCTCCATGCCAAAGCAGATTATGGCTACCACATGGAGGCTATCTTCGAATACCAATGGATAAAGATTCTCAAAGAAGCCAAGAACAAGCCAAACCCGTATCTTAAGGACCTATCGCAGCTGGAGGACCTCGACGCGGAAATAAAGAGGCATGAAACACAACTCGCAAAACTTAAGGATAAAGGATACGTCCCTCTAAATGTCTATGAGCGTTTTGACCGTGCTGGAATGGCGGACGAATATAGGTCATTCTACAGTTACGTGAGCAACTATGTACATTGCAACATTCAGGCTCTGGTAGATAGGCATACAGAAATACATGGCAATGACTTCTCCATCATCTATTACAAAGAAGAGCCGCTAGCAAGTTACCTTGCCTATATCGACCCAACCGCAGCTCTACTAGTGGATGCCTCGATGAAGATTCATAAGTTTTTTAACACTGGGTATTGGGGAGATGTAGAAAAGCTCAGCAAGAATCTAGGAGAGGTCCGCAGTCGGTACTAATTCTCACCTAATAAATCGCTCCTAATCGACACCTGCACTGCAAAGGCAAGGTGCGTTTTCCCTTGATTTTGCCATACAACTCTTGCCACGATTGTTGTAGTACGTATGCAGAAATCGTTGGGACTGAATGAAACAAAACATGGAACAGATGAGAAATGGGCACACTAGCGCCCACAAGTGTAGGCACACAACTGGCGCTCTTAAGGTCTTATACTGGACCGTATAATCAGTTCGGCATAAATACTAGCCATTAACGGCAATGATATGGGCAAAGATTTGCCTGACAAACAAGTCCAACTCGATAGACAAACACGACACGCGCTTAATCTGTGGGTGAAGTCAAGAAGCTGTTATGTACGTGCAATCGGGACAGGAAACCTTCTCAGGTATGATGGTCGTGTATTCATTGCGACCTGTAGGCACGTGGCGGACGAGTTTTTTCAGATGCAAAGCGGCCGCTATATAATTCTTCAGAAAAATAAGAGAATCTATGATAAACAGCTCCGCTATGCAGCTTTTACTGATGATGAAACTGACATAGGCATTATAGAGGTTATCGGTGAGTGCGAGTTGCCCGCTGCGTACGAATTTAAAGATTTCGAGTTGATTGATGATTTCAGCGCGTATTCCTTCGACAATACAAATCTAGTGGTTTGCGGATATCCGTCACAGCTTAAGGATGAAAGAGAGAATGGTGTTTACAATATGCCGATGAGCTATCACACCATTCCATATAGCAAAAAGCCTTCAGATAAAGATTTCCTCTACTGCGCGTACCCTATGGAACTAGAAAATATAGAAACTTCTAGCGGGTCCAAGATTAAGTTACCACGAGCACCAGGATTGAGTGGCTCTTTCGTACTCAAGGTGACTAGATATTTGGGCGAACAAGAAAAAATATGGACACCAAATTTGGCTAAAGTCATTGCTATGCAAATAAAATGGGATTTCAAAAACTATTTGAAGGGCTCAAACATTAAACATATGTTTACCTTGCTTGATAAGCTGTAATCCTCATAATCCCGCTCAGGCTTTTATCACTTTCTATTTCTAAAACACCATAATGGTCAGCTCCAACTTCACGATTGTAAAGCCAAGGTGCATTTTCCCCTTGATTTTTGGAAGCCACTTTTGCCATTATTCCTTAGTTCATCTGATGGTGCTTTAATGTATTTGTAAGAATCTTAAGCCGTTGGTCGCAGGTTCGACTCCTGCCACGCTCACCAAGTTTTTGCCCGGCGTCCCCATCGTCTAGTCAGGCCTAGGACACAGGATTTTCGATCCTGCAACATGGGTTCGAATCCCATTGGGGACGCCATTTGCATTGGAAACCGCCCGGCGTTTCCTGGCTTGCAATTCGGCGCGGGGTTCACATACAGTTTTGCATGGCAAGGCACAATCACACATGCTAGATGTAATCTTGCTTACTGAGTTTACCTCGCGCTTCTTGTAATGAGTATTTATGAACGTGCGAGGATCAATGGACAGAAAGGTACCAGCAGTGATGAAAAAACGAATCCTCATTGCGTTAGTAATTGCGGTGGCAGGCTGGATGATTTTTATGTGGCCTGACCTAACGCTTCAGGCAGGGGCGCAGGAGGGGAGCGTCTTGCAGACGAATAACCCCGGTGGTGTCGTGAGCCAGCAAGAGGGGAGAGCTTCGTCGGGCGATGCGGCCATGAATTCGCAGAGTGCAACAATCGCGAAGCTGTCCATTGCCCAGCAGATACAAGAAAAAGGACTGCTTCTTACACTGGTGGGGATCTTTATTGCAGGAATTTTGCTCAGCTTTACGCCCTGCGTTTATCCGATGATCCCTATTACGCTTGGTCTCATTGGCGCAAGGGGAGAGGGAAAACCGCTCAAAGGGCTCCTGCTATCATCCGTGTTTGTTCTTGGCATCGTGATAACGTACTCGTCGCTCGGAGTCGCGGCAGCGCTGACCGGTTCGCTATTCGGCGCACTGATGCAAAGCAAAACTGTTCTGCTCGCCATCGTGCTGATCTTTACGGCCATGGCGCTGAGTATGTTCGGCCTGTACGATATAGCTGTTCCATCAGTTGTGTCGTCGAAACTCGCAGGCAAAAAGAAAAAAGGGCTAGTCGGGGTGTTCGTATTAGGTATTGTTGCCGGCATCGTGGCCTCGCCCTGCAGCAGTCCTGTGCTGGCAAGCCTGCTGCTCTACGTCAGCGCGACGCAGAATCCCGCGCATGGGTTTATCATGTTCTTCACCTTCGCAATCGGGATGGGTCTTCTTTTCATTGCCATTGGAACATTTCCGAACTTTCTTGGGGCATTGCCTAAAGCCGGAGTGTGGATGGACGAGGTGAAGAAGTTTTTCGGCCTGCTCCTGTTAGGTGTCGCATTTTACTATCTTAGCTTCGTATTGTATCAACAGCCGTTTATCTATCTCCTTTTGGTTGCAGTAAGCCTCATTCTGCTTGGTGTGTTCACGGGTGCATTTGCGACTCTGGCACGGGACAGCACAGGCCTTGACAAGTTGCACAAGGCATTTGGAATTGTGTTTCTTGTAGCTGGTGTGGCCCTGCTCTTTGATACACTGCAAGTGCAACACGCATCCGTCAGCCCAGAAGCTGGCCCGCCAGCAGCAGTTCAGGTTGATGCAGGTGAAACGCCATCTCCAGAACCAGCAGCACCGAAGGAAATCCAATGGATAACCTCGGAACCCGAAGGCCTCGCCCTGGCCAGGCAAGCGCAGAAGCCGATCATGATTGACTTTTACGCTGATTGGTGTCTTCCCTGTGTGAAAATGGACCGTGAGACATTCACAGACCCGCGCGTGATCAGTCAGCTCGGGCGCTTCGTGAGCATTCGTGTGGATCTCACGGAAAGCACAGAAGAAGGCACACGGCTGACTGAAAAATACAGCGTGGCGGTAATCCCAACAATTGCCTTTTTCAGCCCAAGCGGCAAGCTGTTGAGTGAGTTTACCATTAATGGCTTTACGCCTGCGGATGAATTTCTGTCTCACATCAAGCAGATTCCATAATCTTCTTTCCCTTCACTAATGTCACAAAGCGTCTACATCGAAACCTATGGATGCAGCCTGAATGTTGCTGATGGCGAGCTGATGGCTGGTCTGCTCAGCCAGGCGGGCTACCGCATTGTCGGCAATCCGGAGCATGCGGATATTGTTGTGCTGAATTCCTGCACAGTCAAGGACGGGACGTTTCGAAATTTTGAAAAGCGCTTGCGGGAACTTGCCGCAAGACCGCTTGTTGTTGCCGGGTGTATCCCAAAGGCCTACCGGCACTCGGCGCTTTTGAATCGCCATTCATGTATTGGGACCGACAACATTAGCCAGATTGCTGAGGCGGTGACCGCTACTCTGACCGGAAAGCGGTTTCAGCACCTTGACGGCGGCGACAATAAGCGTCTCAATCTCCCGAAGCTCCGGCGCAACTCTGTCGTCGAAATCCTGCCTATCTGTAAAGGCTGCCTGGGACGATGTGCATATTGCCAGACGAGGCTTGCGCGGGGCGAACTGGTCTCTTATCCCGAGGACGAAATAGTGCAGCAGGCGCGCTGCGCCTTGCAAGACGGGGTAAAGGAATTCTGGCTTACAGCGCAAGACACTGGCGCGTATGGACAGGACATTGGAACTAATATCACCAAGCTGCTACGCCGGCTCGTCACCCTGCCCGGACAATTTTTCATACGCCTTGGTATGGCAAATCCAAATCACATCCAGCACGTTCTTCCCGAGCTGCTTCAGATCTTCCAAAGCGACAGGATGTACAAATTCCTCCACGTTCCCGTGCAATCAGGCAGCGATCGCATGCTGCGGGCAATGTATCGGGCTTATCGGGTTGCAGACTTCCATGACATCTGCCAGCAGTTTCGCCAGGCGTTTCCGCGCGGCACAATTGCAACCGACGTGATTGTGGGATTCCCGGGAGAGACGGATCAGGATTTCGAGCAAACTCTGGCACTGCTGCGAAAGGTCAAGCCTGCGACGATCAACCGCTCGCGATTCAGCCCACGTCCGGGAACTGAGGCTGCCGCTCTCCCTCCAGTGCCGGCAAAGATCGTGGCGCAGCGTTCGCGCCGTCTCACTGAGCTCGTAAAAGACCTTGCGCTGGCTAGTAATCTCAGTTGGGTTGGCTGGGAAGGTGAGGTCTTGATAAGCGAGCAACGCAAGGCTGGAAGCTGGCTGGCGCGCAATACTGCGTACAAGCCAGTAGTCATTCCTCAAGACAAGGATGATGGAGCGGAGCTCAGGGAGAAGAATGCTCTACAGCCTGGCGACCGGCTGCGCGTGCAAATCACGCGCGCAACTACTTTTCATCTTGTGGCTCAACGGCTGAAGGAAGCGAGGGCGACCCGCCGGATCGCCCCTACGGTTTGAATTGCTAATGCGCCTAAGACCTGTCCACGTCGTGTCGTCGTGGTTCGATATTGCTTTTTGCTATGCGCTCCAAATCCTATAGATAGACAGATCGAACCGATGTGCATCCCGCCATCGGCAAATCGCCGGATGGCCGTAACAAGAGCAATCATTGCGGCGAATGACGTCTGGCTAAGCCGCGCTTACAGTATCAATCAATATGAGGGGTCGGGGAGTTTTACCTCCGACCCCTCATCCCGAGCGAAACGAGGGATCTCCTGTCAAACCATTATAGAGATCCTTCGTCGCTTCGCTCCTCAGGATGAGCAGTCGGCGTTATAGAAAACTCCCCGACTGCTCAATCAATATAGAACTTCTTGCCGAGTATACCGTCGTAGTAGGCAATTCCCTCCTTGTAGAACGGAAACCCGACAAGATTCCAATCTTGTACGTTCAGCTGAACGTCCACCCCCGTAATGTCCACCTTTTGATCAATAAGGGCGAGCACAATAATCTTGGCAAATTGCAGCGCATCTTTGCGATAGCGACTGCACCCTCGTAACGTATTGTATTGAACAGTTTCGAACTCGAGCTGTGCATTGGTATAGAGAAGGCCAATGTCCAATCGCAAACTGGTTGCCTGTCTTGAGAACCCCTCAACATAGACCTTCCGGAACGCGAAGCCGAACTGATTAATTCGCGTCAATTTGAACCGGTTCTTACTCTGGAACTCTGGCGCAACACTGAAGCACCACAGCGGAAGGTAGACAGGCGTGCCTTGCCGGGAACACTGGGGAAGCGCAAACCGCACCTGTACAGGAAAGAATTTATTCCCCGCCAGCTCAAATCCCTCACGGCATTGAGCGCAATAGTATACAACGTCTCGATCCTCAGCATTAAGCTGCGTCTTACACCGAGGACACTTGAGCGGAATAACCTGTAAGCCAGCTTGGGCGTCAGCCTGTGGCATAAGCCTTTCCCTGGATTTAGAAATAATCAGAGTCTAAGCCCAATGGTTCTTTCATGCAAATTCTATTACCTCATTTTCTGCTGGCGAAAACGGCCCCTGTCGGGAATCAAGCAATCCAGCGACAACTATTGACTCACCAATATCGAAAGCGTCTCTGTTGGATCTTCACAATGAGATCCAGAATCTTCCCAAAAATGTCAATTGCAACATCCACCACGCGTTCCAAAAACGTCTGAGGAGGTTTATTGATACGGATAATCTGCTTCTGAGTACGTTCAAAGACCACCTTTCCTGTGTAGCGAAACTGAGTCCATGCCACCGAGAGAAAGCCGAGCAGGGTAATGAATCCAAGAAAACCGAGCAAACAAGTGCCAACGAGCATCCAGCGATATATTGGATTCACCACTCCTTGCTCCATCCACCTGAGCAATACATGGCTGTGATGGATCGTCTGTGATATTGCAAGCCCAAGCAGAAACGTTGCCAGAAGCAGTGAGAAGACTGGTGAGCGCTGGCGTTCCGGCGCACTGGCCCGGATAATTGTCGGACGCAAACCGTCCGCATAGACCGTGTAGAGATCCCCGCGGTGCTCATACACCACCCGCCACAGGGGATAATAGAGCACCCGCATATTTTTATCGAATATGATCGTATCATGATCAGCGAAATCGCGCTCGATCTTCTTGAACTGAGCAATATAGTGTGTGAGCGACTTGTTGAGGTTAAAGACCAGTCCTTGCTGCTGCATCTTCTGGATGTCATACGGGTAGAGACACACGCGGTGCTGAGGATCGGGCTCGCGGAGCTGGTCAATCGACTCGCCAAACTCGCGCACCCAGCCAATCGGAATGTTGAGAATCTCCTTGAAGTCGCAGCCGACTTCGTAGCGTGCGTAGCGCTCGTAGCGCACCTCTGTATCTTCTCTGAAATTCGTAATCTGGTGAAGCCGATATGGATCCTCGACAACGCCTCTCTTCAGCTTTTTCATTACTAGTTTCGCGCGATATTCAACAAACGGCACGTAGAGAAGCTGAATATCCCGGACCACTGCCTTTTTGCTCACCCCTTGGTTGACATCGGAATCAAGAAAAACCTTTGCATAGATGCAGCGTAGTGCATCTTGCTGGGTCTGGAGCGCGGGATAGTAAAATTGCAACACACCGGTTGGATCAATAACAAGATGCGCGGTACTGCAGTAGGAACAGCGAGCAATATGCGAGCCGCGGCCAAAATCCAGAGCGCCCCCGCATGAGCTGCAGCTGAGCACCGTTAGTGCATTACGTTCATCTGAAGCTTCTACACGCATTGTTCTCTATGAGTAATTCCCTACGTTAAGAATTCAGCCCAGGCCTCCGGTTGTGGCTGTGTTAGCGCTGCTGCAACGTATGATAGATCGTGACCGGAAGATAAAATCCCAGGAACGTGCATCCTCCAACGGCTACAGCGAGCCAGAAATCGGGTATCAGCAAACCTTCAACCACAAACACCAATAGCGAGGCCACTGTAATCAAGCCATACGTCATAGTACGGATATCCTTAAACGACGGGGGTGTCTCTGAGGCAATAAACCGGCCAGTGGCTGCCTCCATCGTTACTGTATACGGCGTGCCATTATACGTGTAATCAATCATGTAAAATGGAAGATGAAACAGGATTGCTTCTCGGATGTCGGTCTCTGTATCACTGTCTTGCCCTTTCTCCTCAACCGGCACCTGAAAAACATCCTGGACATTCCGGCTGATCATATCCGATCTTTGATCTATCCGGGCCAGCACGGGCTCAAGGTCTATATCTACGTCCAGAACCTGCTCCTCCTGAAGCAGATGAGGCTCAAAATAGCGCAAACTGCCCGAAGGAATTCCCAGGTCGCTCAGACCGCTAAAATATTGAAGTGATGCACTGACCACCCGACTCGTACCGTCGTTGAACGTTATCTTCCACACCGGAACGTACACACGCTCCAGCTGCGTTATGTCGAGTTTACCATGGATCTCCTGCTCCTTGCACCAGGTCTGGAGCAGGCCAGGCACCGTTTTGGGAGGGATGTTGGGAACGAGGAAGTAGTGCTTCACCGCCTGTCCGCGAGCGAAATAGAGCGATGACCCACAAAAGGCACATTGGATGTAGATGACATCCTTCTGATCAATTGTGTTATCGCTTCCGCACTGGGGACAACGAATTTTCATAGCCTTTCCTATAAAATACCGGCTTGCAAAAGACAATAAAAATCTGGTCAAGCATGCATTCGGACAACCTGTAGCGTTTGAGAGGACCGTGCACTGACACCCTGGATAACGGACTTTCTCTGGTTGCAAACAAGGGCCATGAGATTCCGTCAATAAGTTCGAATAATAACCGTTGCAAAGGCTCAGCGGCTAGGGTATCAAATCCCCATTCGAACTTGCACGTATTTTGCCGTGAGCAAATCGGTTAACCCACGCTGGCAGCTTCGCCAGGGATCGCTTCTGGTAATAGCGGCGTATGCAAATTCTGCTAGCAAAGGAGTGAGGAGATGGAGAACGAATTTATCGTTGGCAAGGCCGTGTACCTTCGGCCTGTAGAATTAAAAGACGCCATGATCTATTGCCAGTGCATGAATAGTCCAGAGGTCAGGTTGACGTTCTTTACGATCTTCCCCATTAATCTTATTCAGCAAGAGGAGATGATCAAAAGTCTCTATAAGCAGAAGGATTTCATCCCTTTCACCATCGTGGTCAAAAAGACCGACAAGTCGATCGGGATTGCCGCGTTCCATCGCGTGGATCTGGCGAGCCGCGTAGCAATATATTCAATCATAATTACTGAGCCGAGTGAATGGGGTAAAGGCTATGGCTCTGAGGTTACCCAACTGATGGTTGAGTACGGATTTAACGTGCTGAATCTCAATCGGATTCAACTACATGTAACAGCACACAATAGCCGAGGTATAAAGGCTTACGAAAAGGTGGGCTTTCGCAGAGAAGGGCTCCTGCGGCAGGCCATGTACCAGAACGACCGGTACTTTGATTTCTATGTCATGGCCATTTTGCGCAACGAGTTCTACGGCAAAAAACGCCTGAAGAAACAAAAAGCGAAGAAATAATTGACACGAAGCTACCCAAAACTTGAGAACCGGAGAGAGGATGATTAAATCATGAAGTACAAGAGAATCATTCCCTGTTTAGACATTAAAGAGGGACGCGTGGTAAAGGGCGTACATTTTGTGAATCTGCGTGATACGGCTGATCCTGTTGAAGCGGGAGCTCTTTACAGTCGGGAAGGGGCAGATGAGATCGCCTTTCTAGACATCATGGCCACTGTCGAAGGTCGCAAAACCATGATTGATCTGGTGAAACGTACAGTTAAGGCGATTAGCGTGCCACTGGCCGTTGGCGGTGGCATTTCGGAGCTTGACGATATTAGCAAGCTGGTCAACGCGGGTGCATCAAAGGTTTCAATCAACACAGCGGCAGTCAAGAACCCCGAGTTCGTCCGGCAGGCGTCGAAGGAATTTGGCCAGTCAGCCATCATAGTCGCTGTGGATGCCCAAAAAACCAGTAAAACGCCGTCAGGCTACGAGGTCTTTATTAATGGAGGGCGCACACCGACCGGCATGGACGTCATTGAGTGGGTCAGGCGAGTTGAAACATTCGGAGCTGGGGAGCTCCTTCCCACCAGCATTGATGCTGACGGAACCAAGGAAGGCTACGATCTCGAGCTTACGCGGAAGATCGCAGAAGCCGTCAGCATTCCGGTAATAGCCTCCGGTGGAGCAGGGAATATGGAGCATCTCTACCAGGCACTAACGGAAGGGAAAGCTGACGCGGTATTGGCGGCGTCAATATTTCATTTCAGGGAAGTTACGGTCCGCGATGTCAAGGAATACTTGAAAGCCAGGGGGGTTCCAGTTCGACTGGAGGCTAACTAATCTACAAAATGGACGATTCTCTTCTTCTATCTCTGAAAGCTTTTTTGGATCAAGTATCATTGTGAGACGTCGTAAGTTACGTAGTAATAGTGATATAGCTCGTTCCTCTTTTATAGAAAATTTTCGTCTTGCGGGGCTTGACAAAATCTGGATATTGTCTTATAATACTTAATTGATCTTCTAAAATAACAGGGTGCGAACAAGGCCAAAATTTTTTATGGCGAGTCTGAAAGAGTTTGCCGATAAGGTTAGAGAGACTGCCAGTATAGTAGATATTATTGGCTCCTACCTGACATTGAAGAAAGGCGGCGCCAATTACAAGGCCTTGTGCCCGTTTCATCAAGAGAAAACCCCATCCTTCATGGTTAGCCCTGCCAAGCAAATATTCCACTGCTTTGGGTGTAATGTGGGGGGAGACGTCATTGGCTTTGTCCGCCAGTATGAGAAGGTGGGATTTAAGGACGCGCTGGAGATCCTTGCCAAGAAGCTCGGGCTGGCGGTTCCCCGATTTGCAGTGAGCTCGTACGATGCGGAGCTGGATCAGCATAGAACCATTTTGTACGAAATCCATACGCTCGCGGCGGAGTTTTTCGCAGCACAACTAAAGGAATCCAGAGGTAGGAAAGCGCGCGAATATCTCAAGAGACGCGGAATAGGCGATAAGGTCTTTCATGATTTTCAGATCGGCTATGCTCCCGCGGGATGGAAGAACTTCCTTAGGCTAGCCAAGCAGAAAGGCTACTCGGAGAAGGCACTGGAAGACGCAGGGCTGATAATCCGCAGCCAGCGCGAACCCGTTCATACAGACGGTCGCATGGCTGCTGCCGAGGGGGAGACACGAGGATACTACGACAGGTTTCGCGACCGGCTGATTTTTCCCATATTCGACGCTCTTGAGCGCTGTGTAGGGTTCGGCGGGCGTGTGCTTGATGACAGTGAGCCAAAGTACATCAATTCACCCGAGACGCACATCTACAAGAAGGGACAGGTGCTGTACGGCCTGCATCGGGCAAAAGACGCGCTGAAACAGACGCAGAGTGCCCTGCTGCTCGAAGGCTACACCGATGTCATCACGGCACACCAGTTTGGATTTGCAAATGCAGTCGCCACGCTGGGCACCGCACTGACAGAGCCTCAGGCACGATTGCTGAAGCGCTACTGCTCTGATGTCTTCTTCCTGTACGATGGGGATGAAGCAGGCCAGAATGCCATGCTTCGCGGATGCGAAGTATTACTGAAGCGTGATTTTCAGATTTTTGTGGTTACACTTCCGCAAGGCGAGGATCCGGACAGTTTTTTGCGCACAAGCGGCAAAGAGGCCTTTGCCGCGCTGCTTGACGCAAAAGAGGATTTTCTCCAGTTCTTTCTATCTGCAGCGGCTGCAAAATATGATCTCGCCAGCGTGGATGGCGTGGAAGGCAAGGTAAAGGCAATTGACCTGGTGCGACCACTGCTAAGAAGTGTTGGCAATCCCATCTATCTGCAGAACTACGTTCATCGGCTGGCGGAATTTCTCGGTATCCATGAACATCTCATTAATATGTATTTGAAAGATGTTGGGGTTGGGGCCACAACTTCCGTACGGAACGCCACAGATAAACTGGCACAGGGGATTCAGGAGAAGCGATTAGATCAGCTTCACTCGGCTGAAAAAGGATTATTGCGAATCCTGGTCGAGCATACAGATGTTCGCGATCAGCTGAAAGAGCTCGGAGAGGCATCGGTCAAGACTGACACGCGCCAGAGCTTCTGTACGGACTTCGATCCCGAGTGGATATTTGATGCGCGCGTAAAGAAGTGGGTCAGGTTGCTCCTTTCCGGCGATTATGTTTGCCAGACGGACAGCGCGCAAGGCCTGCTGGCTGATTTACTAGATCGCTGTGAAGATGAAGAAGAGGCTGCGTTTCTGCGCGAGGTTGCACTGTGGGACGAAGCCATTGAGGATTACCCGAGTATTCTCGAGGAAATTATACTTCGCTTGCGGCTTAGGTTTGAAAAGGCTAAGACTGCACGATTGTCTGAAGAAATCCAGCAGTCCTATACTCAAGGAAATCAGGATCAAATTCTTCCCCTTCTGGTTTCCATGCATAGCGACTCTCAGAGAATTGTGAAACAGCTTAAGGATCAGCTAGGCCTATAGGGCTTCACATACTGAGCGAGCAGCATTATTGGCGAAGCAAACTTCAGTTGGGAAAAGTGAGTCAGGATTAATGGCGCGGGGACAAAAGAGTATTGCTGTCCCGCGGTTTGTTGGCAAAACATCAGAGCACGAAAGTGAACGTAGCGCATGCCAACCGATAGGCGGCACTGCCAGTCTAAGAATCTAAGAACATAAATACTAATACAAACAAAAGATAAACCAGAAAAGGAGCGTGGGACGATTGGCTATGAAAAGCAGTACAAAGTTCTCTGAATTTGAGCGTCTGATTAACCTTGGTAAGGAAAAAGGGCATTTAACGTACGAAGAGATCAACCAGAATCTTCCGGATAATATTACGTCGGCAGATATGGAAAACCTTCTGGAAGAGCTGGAAGAGCTGCATATTGGCGTCTACGACGAGAAAGATTTAAAGGGTGCGGTGGAAGCGACCGAGCGAGAAGGCCAAGACATCAGTGCGGGAATGGTGGCGATACAAGAGGAAACTACTACGACCGCGGCCGAGAGTTCCCGTATTGATGATCCCGTACGGCTCTACCTAATGGAAATGGGCAAGGTGCCATTGTTGACGCGCGAAGAGGAAGTTGCGCTTGCCAAGCAGATTGAAAAAGGGCGCCACGAGATCACGGAAGCCATTTCGCGTGCCAGTGCTACCGCTGGCGAACTAAAGAAAATCTACGCACGTATCGAAAGCGGAGCTTTTAATCTGAATGACATCCTCCGGGCAAATGTGGATGAAAATGACATTGACGAGCGAAACCGAATGGTGAAGTTCGTCCTGGAAAACCTCGATATCATTCTCAATCTCTACAACGAGGTGCTCAAGCAGTTGGATGTGTTGGAAGACCCGACATTATCACAGAAGCAACGAGAGAAGATCGTCAAGGACATCACGGAGAAACGGGCACAGATTTACCAGCACCTCCTCAAAGTTGATCTGAATTTCAGCATCATCGAACAGATCGCTAATAAGATCCGCACGATTTTCATCAAGCTCGACGAAGCAAATCGTGAAATCCGCGAAATCATTCTAAAGACTATGTTGAGCGAGGAAGAGCTAAGGCGGATCGTAAAACGCACCAGGAAGAACAGTCCTGAGGCACGTGCCCTTCAAAGGAAGTTTGGGTTCAATCTGGACGACTTTATCAAGATGGACAAGCAAGTACGCAATGCCCAGCACCTGATTAAGCGGCTCGAGAAAGAGGCTGGTAACACGTACGATGAATTGCGCGATATCGTCATCGCCATTAATAAGGGCGAAAAAGAAGCGCACGAAGCAAAAATGAAGGTGGTCGAGGCTAACCTCAGGCTGGTGGTAAGTATTGCGAAGAAGTACACCAACCGGGGACTGCAATTCCTGGATCTGATTCAGGAGGGCAACATAGGCCTCATGCGCGCGGTTGATAAGTTCGAGTACCAGCGCGGCTACAAATTCAGTACGTACGCCACCTGGTGGATTCGCCAGGCAGTGACGCGCGCCATCGCGGATCAGGCTCGCACCATCCGAATTCCCGTGCATATGATCGAGACAATCAACAAGCTGTCGCGCGTGTCGCGTTTCCTGGTTCAGGAACTGGGCCGTGAGCCGACGCCCGAAGAGATCGCTGAAAAGATGGGGATACCGGTGGAGAAAATCCGCCGTGTATTTAAGATCGCGCAGCAGCCCATTTCGCTTGAGACACCAATTGGCGAAGACGGTGACAGCCACTTTGGAGACTTTATTGAAGACCAGGAAGCGACGTCGCCAGTCACTGCCACAGCATATCGCCTGATGCAGGAACAAATTGAGAAAGTGCTGAAAACGCTGACCGAACGAGAAGAGAAGGTGCTGCGCTTACGCTTCGGCATCGGCGGCAGTGACTTCCCGCGTACCCTCGAAGAGGTCGGCACAATTTTTAACGTTACGCGCGAGCGAGTGCGACAGATTGAAACCAAGGCCCTGAATAAGCTGCGCCATCCCAGCAGGCGCAAGAGGCTAATCGAGTTCATGGAATAGGCGGACGCTTCCAGAGTATTTCACTACAAAACGGGAGCCTCAAGGTGAGGCTCCTGTCTCTTTTCAATTGTGGCATGCGTTCTACGGCGGCGAGCATTCGATTGTCTTAAATGTAGGGCGATTCATGAATCGCCCCTACCAACCAAAATTGAAGCAGATCTTGTACTTGCTGACATCTTTTTCATGGTTTGCGCACGTGTTTTTTTTCATGAATTCGGTCTGCCTTGTTATTCGCGTTTAACTACAGGGCTGGTTATGATGCCTGCGATAAAATCGCAGAGTGGTATCTCCATAGGTTTTGGCTCTGAACATGAGCAAGTCGCCGTAGCACTTGTCCAGTGTCTCGCGCCTTCCGATCTGCGCAATAACAACACCGTCAGGGGCAACGACGCATAGCCGCGCAAGCTGGATAAGGGTTTGATGGGCCAGGTTCTGACCGTAAGGCGGGCCAATGAAAATCAGATCAAATTGTCGAGCCGCTTTATCGAGGCGACGCAGGGCGCTTTGTACGTAAGCTCGCATGACGCTAGACTGATTATGCAACTCCAAGGTGCGCAGATTCTCTTTGATAATCCGTACACATGCGGCGTCCTGCTCAACAAAAGTACACGCAGCAGCACCACGGCTGAGCGCTTCGATCCCCACACTGCCACTTCCCGCGAACAAATCAAGAAACTCGCATGATCCGATGAGAGGATCCAGAATGCTGAACAGTGCTTCTTTTATCCTTCCCAGCAATGGACGCGTGCCAAGCCCGCTGGGCGTTCTGAGGCGGGCTCCTTTCTTTGTGCCTCCAATGACCCTGAGATGCGGCATATTTGTTGTACTAAGGTTTGACCAAATCGCAGTGAATAATGTACTAAGAAATCTGCTTTCATCCTTTAGCGTAGACACGACTACAGCGCAAGGAGTTTATGGGCAAGGTGGATCAACGAAGAGGCATCTGCTAGCCCGCCTGAAGGCAATGCAGCCGGAACAGAATGAGCAGACAGTCAGCACAAAAAAAACCGGGGGATCCACGAGATCCCCCAGTTGGCGTAATAGAAAGAGCCTCAGTTAGAGTTGCAATGGGGACTTTCCGCTGCTCTCAGGTTTACTCAGCTTTCAGGTCCTAGGGAGCAGTAGGAACCCTGGGAAACGGCGCGTCGAACCGGGAATAGCGTCCCGCATGTCCAGTGCGATACTGCTGGCCGCGAGCTGCAAACGGCGACTGCTGCGCAGCACCCCGGACGGGCCGTTGTCTCTGCCATTGCGGCTCACACGTCTGGTCGCGCATCCTCTGCTGCCGATCCAATCTTTGGAGCACGCGCCCGCGATCTCGGCGATTCATCCTGTCTGGAACCGGCTCGTATAGCTGCCCTGTACGTACAGAAGCCTGGCCAACCTGGCCGCGAGGACGAAGCTGGCGCTCCGCCGACCTCGGGTGTGGCGGATCACTCTGCAAATGCGGGTCCCCCGACAGCTATGGCTGACGGATGGACTGA
>JAUWMI010000089.1 GCA_030613245.1 Candidatus Sumerlaeota bacterium | reverse complement strand
CCCGCCTTAGGCGTGGCGAGCTGAACGAAATTGCCAGAGCTCTGGCTTTTCAGCTATGACGCCTTTGCCACATTGCTCTAAGGAGAATGCGGCTTTTTGGTTTTAGTCCGCCTCGGCGGACTCTTCTTTGCCCCCTGCTTTTAGCTGGGGGGTAAAAGAAGAATTCTTTCGCACAGCGCGCTTCAGCGTGGCTTCTCGCAGTGGCTAAGATTTCAATGGCTAAAGCCGCGGGTGGATAAGCGACGCTAAAGCGCCCTTCAGGATGAACCCTGGTGCTTTTTATTTAGCCAACTTTCGCTTTCACCCCACCTGAAGGTGGGTGCAAAGTAGAGACCGCCTCAAGGCGGCCTACAATAAAGGTATCGTTCGAAATTCGTGTATCTTAATGCCCTTTATGTAGCGCCATTAAAGCCTCACCGCACTCAAGTCACTTGGAAAAAGTTCTAAAGTCCAGTTCTTATTGTATGGCGCAAGAATTTATGATGAACAATTCTTAGATTCCTGGTGTAAATCCGCGTGTATCTGCGGTTGCAATAGTAACTCAAATATTTAAACCGCGGATGATCGCAGATGAACGCAGATGAACACAGGACAACTTCTACACAATCCCTTCTTATCAAATCAGCCATCATCGGAATCCCCTCCCCGTAATTGACGTTTTTTCAATGTTAGAGGCGCGCAGAAAATTTTCAAAAAGCCTATTGACAGCTCATCATCTTTTCGATTTATTATACTCTTCAAGGTGCTAGGAGAAATGCCGGAAAATTCCTTTAGTAAGCTCTGTATTCTGCCCCAAAAAATCCAGGTGAAAGTTGAGTGCAAAATGTAGCTAAGTCGCCTGCTACCAGGTATCTAGCTGGCGGCCCTGTTCGAGGGGAAGATTCTGGCTGAGCGCGTGTTCTGATGCGGGCGGTTTACGCAATCTTCGGGTGATGCAATTGCGGGGAAGCGTCCCGCAGCCGCAGATGTTTCGGGTATCTTTGCAAGCGAGGATACAAGCATGGGAGAATGGATAGGGCGAGGCCGCAAAGCGCGCCGTGCGTACGGATTTGATGAGATTGCCATTGTCCCGGGACGAGAGACGATTAATCCGCAGGAGGTTGACTGCTCCTGGACCATTGAGGGTCGTAGCTTCGAGATTCCGATCATAGCCGCAGCTATGGACGGCGTGGTGGACCCGAATTTTGCCATTCTGATGGGAAAGCACGGCGGGTTCGCCATTCTCAATCTCGAAGGCGTGCAGACACGATACGATGATCCCAGGGAAATACTCGAATCAATCGCAGCTGCCACGCCAGAGCAGGCCACGGAGCTGGTGCAGCGGCTTTATCAGAAGCCGATCAAAGAGGGGTTGATTTCGAAACGGATTGAGCGGATTAAGAAAGCCGACGCAACTGCAGTGGTATCGTGTATCCCTCAGAACGCGGAACGATTCGGCCGCATCGCCTTGGAAGCCGGTGCTGACATCTTTGTAGTGCAGTCTACTGTGACCACGGTGCGGCACATTTCATCCGCGTATAAATCGCTCGAGTTTGCCAGCTTTATTAAGTCCATGAAAATACCGGTGATGATTGGGAATTGTGTGACCTATGAGACGTCGCTTGATCTGCTGGCAACGCATCCCGCTGGCCTCATGATTGGAGTTGGGCCGGGTGCGGCATGTACTACCCGCGGCGTGCTTGGGATTGGCGTGCCGCAAGTCACCGCGACTGTTGATGCCGCAGCAGCACGGGACTTTCACCACAAACGTACGGGCCGCTATATTCCGGTCATCACGGACGGTGGGATGTCGGTTGGCGGCGACATTTGCAAGGCCTTTGCCGCCGGGGCAGACGCTGTGATCGTAGGCTCGGCATTTGCCAAGGCCAAAGAAGCACCAGGCCGGGGCTATCATTGGGGTATGGCTACGCCGCACAGTAATCTGCCGCGCGGCACGCGGATCAAAATAGGAACGAGCGGCACGCTGGAGGAAATTCTCTTCGGCCCTGCTCGGCTGGATGATGGCTCGCAAAATCTGATCGGTGCGCTTCGTACGTGCATGGGCAACGTCGGCGCTAGCACCCTGCACGACCTCCAGAAGGTCGAGCTGGTCATTGCCCCTGCGATTAAGTCAGAAGGCAAAATCTTCCAGAAGGCCCAGCATGTCGGGATGGGCAAGTAGGCCGGCCCCGTTCCCTGATGTACTAGGTTCCCCTTGCGGGAGCGCCTGGGCAGCTTGGCAGGGAACACCTTGTAAAGAATAGCGATGCCGATCATTGTCTTGCCCTAATATGCTGTAGCGGCAATTCATGAATTGCCCCTACGAAAAAGGCTGTAAACACATGCTAGCTATTCTCGACTTCGGATCGCAATACAGTCAGCTCATTGCGCGGAAAATCAGAGCGCTTTCCACGTATGCGCAGATATTTCCCTGTTCCGCATCGCTCACCAAAATCCTTTCGCTCAAACCCGAGGGTATAATTCTCTCTGGCGGCCCAGCGAACGTCTACCTCAAAAACGCGCCAACAGTTGACTCCCGTGTCTTCGCTCAGGGCATTCCGGTTCTGGGTATCTGCTACGGCATGCAGCTTATGGCTGCCCTGCAAGGTGGCGAAGTGCGCCACTCAAACGAGCGCGAATACGGCATGACGCAAATTGCCATTCGCCGCGAAGATCCGCTCTTTCGTGGTCTGCCCAAACGTACAGTGGTCTGGATGAGTCATCAAGATCGAGTCACCGCGCTCCCGAAAGACTATGTAACGCTGGCATCGTCGGCCAATTGTCCGCACGCTGTCGTAAGGCACAAGCGCGCCCCCGTCTATGGTATGCAATTTCATCCAGAGGTGCATCACACCGAGCATGGCGAGCGGATTCTGCGTAACTTTGTGCGTACGATTTGCCGCGCAAGGCCGACGTGGAACATGGAGGCATTCGTAGACCGCACGGTGGAGGAGTTGCGCGAGCAGATTGGCAAGCGGCGCGTGCTGTGTGCGGTAAGCGGCGGTGTGGACTCTACGGTACTGGCCAAGTTGCTGCATCGGGCGATAGGCAGTAAGCTGCGCGCCGTTTTCGTTGATAACGGGCTGCTGCGGGAGAACGAAGCCGAGACTGTGACCAAACGGTTTAAGCGTATGAAGATTCGCGTCAAGGCGATTGACGCGCGCCAGCAGTTTCTCGACAAATTGCGCAGGGTTGTGCATCCGGAGAAAAAGCGCCGCATCATTGGCCGCGAGTTCATTAATGTCTTTCTCCGTGAACTCGGCCCAGATGATCTCCTGGCCCAGGGCACGCTCTATCCCGACGTCATTGAGACTGTCCCCACACGCGGCCCTTCAGCCAAGATAAAGACGCACCATAATCGCGTACGTGAGGTCTTGCAACTCATCCGAGAGAATCGTGTGGTTGAGCCGCTGCGGGAGCTCTTTAAGGATGAAGTCCGCAAGGTAGGCAAGGAGCTGGAGATTCCTGATGAGATTCTCTTGCGTCAGCCTTTTCCCGGCCCAGGGTTGGCTATTCGCATCATCGGTGCCGTGACTCCTGAGCGCCTTGCTCTGCTACGCCGGGCCGATGTCATCGTGGTTGAAGAAATGAAGCGTGCCGGACTGTATAAGCGCATCTGGCAATCGTTCGCCGTGCTTCTGCCAATTCGCTCTGTCGGCGTCATGGGCGATGAGCGCACCTATGACCATGCATTGGCATTGCGGGCTGTAGAAAGTGTGGACGGCATGACAGCAGATTGGGTACGTTTACCATATCGAGTGCTGGAGCGAATTTCCAATCGAATCATCAATGAAGTGAAGGGAATCAATCGGGTAGTGTACGACGTGAGTTCCAAGCCGCCGAGTACGATTGAATGGGAGTAATACGGTAGCACAGGCATCCTTGCCTGTGGCATCAGCTTGAGCCTGGATTAAAAGCGAACCATTCGTCTATGAACAAGTTAAGCGAAAGGGCAAACAAGAGGCGTGATTGAAATGGAAGCAAAACCTACAAGAAACACATCCAATATTTCAGTATAACCAGTTTAAAAATTATCAAACTAAACTGCCGAGAATACTTATGGGTGAAAAAAGAAAACTCTTGGTGAA
The DNA here is from genome assembly GCA_030613245.1 of Candidatus Sumerlaeota bacterium. Classification (GTDB taxonomy): domain Bacteria; phylum Sumerlaeota; class Sumerlaeia; order MWCT01; family JAUWMI01; genus JAUWMI01. The sequence goes on along the minus strand of JAUWMI010000089.1, from coordinate 819 downwards.
AATATTTTTGGTTTTCATCATTTCTACTCTACTCACCAGCACCATTGAGGCACAAGAAAAAAAGGATACTACCCAGCAAAAAAGTGAAAGAACAACTCTCCCAAGCCCTGTCCCCTATAAAAGTAATGGAACAAGAGAAGATATTTTACAGAAAACGCAAGAAGGGCTTGGTAGGTCTATAAGTATTCTTAATCTGGTTGCCACTTTAATGGCAGTGTTGGTAGCATTAATTACAGTGTTGGTAGCGTTGATTACGATAGTCATTATTATAGCAGCTAGATTAGGGGTTTTTGAATATCGGCGGTGGAGAGAAATCCGGCAAAAAGCGAAGGAAGCTGCTGATGAAGCAAAGAAATCTGCTGATGGAGCAAAGGAAGCTGCTGATGATGCAAAGAAATCTGCAGAAGAAGCAAGGCCGATTGTTGACAAGTTGAGGCAAGCAGAAAACGAGATAGAGACATCGAGAGAGCCTATGAGGGAAGCCATTGGGAAGATTTCAATCCCTGCAGAACCATCGTTGCTTTCAGAAGAACTTAAAAAGAAATTGGATGAATATGGGGAGAAAATTAAATTTCTTGAAGCATTTGGGATTCAATTAAAACCCGAGGATTATTATAATCGAGGGTTTGATTTTTATTACAAAGGTAAATATGAGTTAGCACTGAAAGCCTTTGAAAAGGCGATTGAAATAAAACCCGACTATGCTGAGGGGTGGCATAACAAAGGTGTTGCACTTGGTAACCTTGGTCGTTAAGATGAAGCACTGAAAGCCATTGAAAAGTCGATTGAAATAGAACAAGACAAAGCTCCGGCGTGGAC
>JAUWMI010000052.1 GCA_030613245.1 Candidatus Sumerlaeota bacterium | reverse complement strand
TACTGCGCCATCTTCTTCGACTGCTGGCGCAACGTAATCGCCGCCGTCAACGTCGTCTTACCGTGATCAATATGCCCTATCGTCCCAACATTTACGTGCGGCTTCGTACGCTCATACTTTTGCTTTCCCTTTCCCATCGCTTCCTCCTGACCTTGCTACATTATAACTTTCTCAGAGTGCATTGTGGAGTGCTTAATTTTCGTACGCGGATCTCTCACCAAGGATGGCTACAATTCGAGGTTCTCGGTAAAATGGAGCCCACGACCAGAATCGAACTGGTGACCACATGCTTACCATGCATGTGCTCTACCAACTGAGCTACGTGGGCAAAAAAATCGTCACTTTTATGTCTAAGGATATTTCTGATGCACAAACAATCATTTCTATCAAACCCTGAGAATTCATGTCAAGCAAAATATCTATCGTTTTGCATGAAAATTTTCTTTAATCCAACCCGCATCCCAACTGCTACAAACTACTGATTTCCAAATACTTACACCACACAAATCACCTCTTTACTCCTCATCTTCCAGTCATCACTTTTTCAACCCTTAGCCTAGCTCTCTCGTCAAGCCCTCTTAACATTTCCTTTGACAATCGTAAGATCTCCATTATAAATTCCTTCAAACAGCTTGCTTCACCACCATAATCCCTTTACCATCAATAATCATTCGTGCATAAGGTTTTATCCCAGACAGGGGCATCTGCCCATATGAGAAAATTAATACTTACCATCGCCTTGTTCTGCTTCTTCTGGCCTCACGTCTCCGCCCTTGACTTCTACGTTGCTCTCCACGGCAACGATCTCGCTGGCAGCGGGACTGCGACCCTTCCCTGGCGAACCATCCAGAAAGCTCTCGATGAAGCATCAACCGCTTCCGTCTCTGCTCAGGTCAATATTCGCGTCGCCTCAGGAACCTACTATGGTAATTTCATCCTCATCCCCTATGTTAGCCTGTACGGAGGCTATCAATCTGACATCTGGATTCAGGACCCCACGTTATACCCAACTACCATTCATGCCGCTTCCGCAAACATCCTGGATAAAACTATCATCGCTGCCGATCACTCAACCATTGATAGCTTCATCATAACCGAAGGCTTCTTTGGCATCTACTGCCTCAATGCCTCTCCTACCATCACAAATAATACCATCGAGGACAATTCCTCCTTTGCCATTTGGTGCTCTCTTAATTCCGCCCCAACTATCTCTGGCAATACTATTTCCAACAACAAAGGTGGCGTCTACTGTATCAGCACCGACCCCCTTTACCCAACCATTTCCAATAACTCCATCACCGACAACAGCGACCACGGCATCTATTGCGAATATTCATCCCCCATCATCGAGCAGAACACTTTGAGACAAAACAACCTCTCCGGCATCTATTGCTCACATTCCTCCCCGTCTATTCTCCGCAACTACGTCCTGAGAAACCTCGGCGATGGCATTAGCTGCTACTCCTCTTCGCCCATCATCGTCAGCAACATCATCGCCCGTAATCAACGCGGCATTTACTGCCACACCGCTACTCAACCTAATATTCAGAACAACACCATTTACGGTAACAGTGGCAGTGGTATCGCCTGCAAACAAGCCTCCCCCTTTCTCGTCAACAATATCCTCGCCAATAACCGCTACTACGGTCTGGAAGAGCTCTACGACCAAAGCTCCCCAACTGTTGTCTATAACTGCTTCTTTCAAAACATCGCCGGCGACTACCTCGACGCCGGCACTTCGGTCAGCATTGGCGCACAACAGATCAACTCTCTCGTCAATAACGACCCCAACCCCTGTGAAAATAACATTGACGGCGATCCATTCTTTGCCAGCCCCTTAAACGACGATTTTCACCTCGCCTATGGCTCCTCATGCATCGACGCCGGCACCATGACCGTTCTGATTGACATTGATGGCGACTCTCGACCATTCGACATCCCCGGAATTGACAATAACGGCTCTTTTCCCGACATTGACATCGGCGCCGACGAATACGTCAATCGTTCCTCCTATTCCTTCGACTCTACCACCGAGCAATGGCAATATGCCAACGTTTTTCCCTATTTCTCCGCACCTATCAGCATCTACACCAACGGCGCCCTCGGCCTCCAGTCTGTTGACTATAATACCTTCGGCTACTGGTCCAGTCCATCGAACACCATTCCTATTCTCCCTGGCGAATTCTATCGCACTACCTGGCGCGTAACTTCAAACCTCAATGACCCAAGCCTCGTTCCCACAGTTCGCCTCCGCTGGAACAATGAAAACTTCCAATCCTCCGGCTTCGTTGTCATTTATAGTGCCCTCGCTGGCGAAAACTCCCCTACCGTCTCAGGCAAAACCTATGAAACCTACTTTCTACCTATCCAGGGTAAATCTGCCTCACAATACATCCCTCGCTCCATGATCACTGCTTTTGGCATTCTCAACTTCGCGCAAGAAAACTCCGCTAACGCCTCCATCTTCCTCGACCAACTCACCATCGAACGCACAACACTATCTTACTTTGACGACTCCTGGACAACGGTCACTACATACGACTTCGAGACCTCCACCGACGGCTGGGCTTTCTCTGGTGTACCGGGCGTCTTTGATCAACCCCTTTCCGGACACTCGCAGTCCGCCCTAACATTTACCACGTGGAATACCCGCAACACCTTCGGCTTCTGGGTCAGTCCCATGATCCCCGTTGAACAAGACCACCTCTACCGCGCCCAATTCAAGGTCTCCACTAACGTCACTGATCAGGCACTCGTTCCCTCGATCCGGTTCCGCTTGAACCTGGCCAACAATCAGATGGCCGCTGCACTCAATATCGAAAGCACAGGGGATGGAAAATCTTCACCCCTCTCAACCAGCTATACCACCTACCAGCTCTTCTTAGCGCCCCCGGCCAACGCTGTGAGCGACGGAATGCTCATCGCCTTCGACATCATGGGCTTTAACCCGGATGACCAGGCGCAGAGTACCCTGCTTCTCGACTTTGTTCGCGTTGATAAAACCCCCCTGCCGCTATTTTAACGTTATAGTCGTAGGGGCGGTTCGCGAACCGCCCCTACTTACAAATTCAACGTAAAAGCCTCATGCCCATCGCTAATACCCATATCCTCCTGCTCTCCCGCATCAAGGGCCTTGGACCATCTTCGCTCAATGCTCTTCTCAACACCCTGCGCAGCCGCCGCTACTCTATTCAGCGCTTCCTCGACCTTGATCCATTCGTACGCCGCCGCGAATTTCCTCTTTCCAATCTTGTTCATACTGCACTCGATCACTGGCGCGACCTCCTCGAATCAACACAACAACTCCAGCGCGAACTCAAGTCACGCGGCATCCTCGCACTCCCCATTACTCACAAGACCTACCCACGCAAACTCCGCCTTCGCCTTGGCCTCTCTGCACCACCAATCCTCTATCTTCAAGGCAATCTTAGCATCCTGAACGAGCCTACACTCGCCATCGTCGGAACGCGAAGACCTTCTGAGCGCGGTATAGACGTGATCACCCGCTACGCTGCTGCTCTGGCCAAGGCCGGCCTTACCATCGTGAGTGGCCATGCTCGTGGCATAGACTCCGCAGCACACCACGGTGCCCTCAGCGCAAACGGCCGAACCGCTTTCATTCTCCCCTCCGGCATCCTCTCCTTCTCGCCCAGATCCTCCTACAAATCCTACATCAGCCCCCACAACGCCCTCATTCTCTCTCAATTTCCTCCCCATGCTCAGTTCTCGCCGGCCTTCGCAGTTCAGCGCAACCGCATCATTGCGGCGCTTGCCGATGCGCTCTTCGTGGGCGAAACTCCCCTACGCGGCGGCAGCGCCTACGCCATCCGACACGCCCTTGCCTTACGCCTTCCTCTCTTTACTCTTCTATATCGTACGCCCCCACCAAGCGCACAAGGCAACCGGAGCCTCCTTGCTTCCGGAGCTATCTCTCTCAAACCGCTTCGACGCATCACACCAGATGTCATTAAGCACATTGTCAAAACCTGTCGCACCTCACATCGCACACCGCTCAGCCAAGGCGGACGAACCTCCGCCCGTCACATACCTCTTGACTCTTCCTCAGTGATAGAACAGCCAGAGCTCTTCAAGTAACACAACACCCATCAAATGCACCATCCCTACACTTCTAAACAATTGGAGAAAAAAGAAAACCATTGTGCTGTTTGTTTGAAAATTTATGAAATGTAGGGGCAGGGCTTGTCCCTGCCCGAAAGGTGTGTAAGGGCAGACCTGCGGGTCTGCCCTCAAAAGGAAGAAATCTGTGGAAAGAAAAAGTGAGAACTATTACTCCCAGGTGGAAGTGCCTTTAAACAAATGATCTTTGTCAGACTAGGCTAGCAAGAAAGCCTCTGATGTATTGAACAGCTTCAGTGTCTTCATATCTCGGCAAGCGTACGGCAGTTGCTTGGATCTGTGCCTCATTACGTAATGTGCCTGCTGTGTATTCCCTCTTCACCAGCCAACAGGACGAGTAGGGGCGTTTAATTAAACGCCCGTACTATTCAGCCGACCTTTTTCTATTGTTACGATGAAAGAACGCTAACTCATTTGACAAAGAGCCTCTTTTTCTATGATCTTGTTAATGCATTCATAGCCCCTTATCCCTTCCCTCTTCACCAGCCAACAGGACGAGTAAGGGCGTTTAATTAAACGCCCCTACTATTCAGCCAACCTTTTTCTATTGTTACGATTGTTACAATCAAAAAACGCTAACTCATTTGACAAAGAGCCTCTTTTTCTATGATCTTGTTAATACATTCATAACCCCCTCACCTTAATCCTCTCCCCTGGGGGGAGAGGATTAAGGTGAGGGGGGTCTCATTTGGGAAAGAGCCAAAAAAAAAGACCAGACCCAGGCGTTCCCTTACCCAACACCTTAGCATCTGATCTCATTAGCAAGAGGCTATCCGACTTACGTCTAATCCTTCAGTGCAGCGCCGCCAATCACCGGAATCAGGCGTACCACTTCACCTGTTACCCGCTCCGCAGCGTTGGTTGCCATACGCGCTACCTGATTCGGATTCCGGCTGAACTCGTACCTCACCAGCGGCCTCCCGTCCGCATCATACGTCGTCACAAACTCGTGAATCTCGCCAATCCCCCGAAACTCCGTCGTCACTATCTGCCGCTTGATATCCACACTGTGTTTATACGTCGCACATGCAAAGGCCGCGCATCCAATACACAGTAGAAAAACTCCATTCCTCATCCATGTGAAAAGTGCATAATTTCGTTCGACACTCATCGCTCATCTCCTTCTACTCACCAGATTTGCTGCCGAGGCCCCCGGCCCCAATCCGGTCTACCCGGATCTCCTTTGCCCGCCGGCTCAAGCCCCTCGGGCAACAATTTCAATCGCTGCTTCAGCCCGCTCAGCTCCGTCCGGATCTCGACTACTACCTCCATCATCTTGTCCTGGCGCTGTCGCAGCTCCCTGAGCTCCGCTTTGATCTCCTGCTGGCTCTGCTCCAGAAAACGCCCTGTCTCCTTCGGAATGAACAGCTCCGCATTGATCCGATGCGGCTCCTGCTTATGCTCGCCAACCGCCGCTACGATCTCTTCGTGCAGCTCCCCTTTGATCCCATGAATTTGCCCGATCACCCACCAACACATGCCGATCAATCCGACTACCACACCCAGCGGCACGTATGTCCTGCGGGTATCCACAAACCATGACCGCTCCTGCTTTATTGCATTATCCATCCCCATCACGCTCCTTTTGCGCTTGAATCCCGGGGGCAACAAAAAGAGACGGAATTGCTTCCGCCTCGTTCATGGGAGCTTGTACGCTCCCCAACTCCTCTCACCTGAGAAGAGTAAAAGATTGCAGAAATACCATTCGCTATATCATGCGAACCGCGAGCCTTCCTCTTCTTCTTATTCTACATCTTGTAACATGTCCCTCTATTATTATTGTCGTCTCTCACGCCGGAAAGTTGACAGAAAAATCTTCAGCTTTCGTATCCCCTGTTACCTCAATTATTTGCCTCCCAATAGAACAGCCAATCTCCCCCTCAATCACACCATCTACATATACTCTATGGCACAGTACCATTAGCGATCTTCTTCTACCGATAATCCCCGGTTGATTCTCGAAATAGAGCGCATTCCTTATTTATGTGTAGTAAGAATAACCACCTATATACAATACGAGGAACTCCCTTTTTCACCATCACGGACCGCCATTGGCGATTTCGATCCATCTGTAATTATCGTCGGTCGTTTCTGAGCATAGCCCGGGAATGCAGTATTCGCCAGTAGCCTCCTTTATTTCTCGTAAACTATGTAAATTGTCACTATGTCATTCGCCGCCCAAGCCATACCTTCGGTTACAGCAATGTCCGAACCATCATAGCTAGAATTCAGAGTACCCCCATTACTTCGATCACGAAATTTTCCCGCACTAATATCACTTAGTCCTAAATCTATAGAGACCATTTTTGCAACGGTAGCCTCATTCCACGCTTCTGTAAATAATCCCGCCGTGGCTTCGTCTGCCGTCACAGTATGCCGGATGATGTCGTGCGCAAGCAACTCATTACCTGCTGTACTTATATATCCGCTCATCTTAGCATCGCCTGTAACTGCGCCCGTTGCCGTGCCCACGTTAAGCGATTCAAAGGCTGCGTCGGCGTTTTTCAGCATTGTGAACGTGCCAGCGTTATTATCCTCACCTACCACACGTCCCAAATTGATCGTGCCAACCGTATTGTAAAATAAATTGCCTCCTCCGCCAGTCTCGACAATGATATTGTCTACAGTTAAGGTGTTGTTGCCATGTACTAAATCGAAGATATATCCAGTACCAGTGCATTTCATGGAGCAGTTGTAGAACTCTGCGCTTTTCGTATAGGCTAGAGTAGTGAATTGAACCACAGTACCATAGGACTTAATATCACAATCAGTGAAGATGGTATCGCCATTGTAAATCCAGATGACGTGAGCTGCTTCTGTATTCACCATTCGGCAATCATCAAAGTAATTAGTCCCTCCGCCTATCGTGACGATATCACGCCCCGCTCCAGAGAAAACACAATTGCGGAAGTATTTCGTCCCGCTTCCTAGATACAATGAAATCGTAGCATCTGGGGCTGCTCCAGTATTCCGTATTGTTAGATTAGCTATAAGATTATTGCTATTGCAATTCAGCGTGCCATCGCCGAAAGACGCGGCACCTGCCTGGGAAAAATTACGGGTTATGATACAGGCGTCTCTGCTGACTCCCACAAGGTCAACATAGCTCTTATTCAGCATGACTGTCTCGCTGTAAATACCAGGATAGACAAGGATCACGTATGGTTTCGTCGCGCCGCTGTCAGTAATAGAATCAATGGCGCTTTGAACACTTGTATAGTCCCCACCGCTCTTCGCCACAGTCACTACTTGACCCTTTTGAATCCCATCGCCTGACAGTATCCCTGTCACATGCACGTTGCCTGCAAAGTAGCCGGCCCACTCGCCGGTCGGCAAACTCCCTGGATCACCCATGATGCTGCTGTCGAGCCCGCCATACACCCCGATGCGCGCCCGGTTGGCGCTATATAGATCACCAAACCCCGCTACACCGATCACGTTGGTCAATGCCGATTCTGAGCTCGCCTTGCCCAACACACCGAAGTCGTTGATGCTCTCACCTGATGTGCTTTTCCCTGTTGATCTGGCTTCGCCCTGTACGCCAACATTCCAGCTGTGGGTCACTTCTCCGCTTCCCTCGTTTGAAAAGTGGCTCACAGCCATCAGCCCCATCCGATTCAGGCCAGTGCGGTTCTCCGTATCGTTGCTTGTGGTCGTCAACTCAGCGGTCAGCGCCCAGAGATAGGAACTAAGCGAGCTCAACGTTTGAGTCACACGCATATTCTTCAGGAAGTCCCACTGTCCATTAATATCCTCATCTGCGCTCTTGTCCATGAGGTTCTGAGCCTGAATCCCTTCTATCTGCGAAAACCCCTCAATCACGGCCACAGGGGTTCCAGATGCGTCGCGTCCGCTTATGCTCTCAATCACCTCCATCTCCGTGCTCTTCCCTAATGCAAATTCCCCTACCGGCGCGGAGATGGGTTTATTAAGCTCAAAACCCTCCGCCGTGGCATTCCACGCAATCAGTGCATCCTCTTCTCCGGCTTCAAACTCCAGGGCCTGGTAGCCTGTCCCGCCGTTGTTGCTAAAATGAATCGGCGCATAAAACTGCGGAGTACCGCTAAACACCCAATCCCCGCTGATCTGCTCTGCTTCTGCACGCTGCAGATGAATGTCGCTATCCTGCACGTGAGTACCAAGCGATGTATTATTTCCTACATCAGGGCTCAGCGCCAGCGCATCGTTGAAACTCGCCACGTGTGTTTGCCCATGCCGTTCTGACGTCAGGTACTGGACATGATCATCACCGCTTAAGCCCTGTAATTCATGGTGATCCTCAACTCCCTGCCCCAGGTCTTTTAGCAAAACCGGCGAGGTCACCTGGCTGTCCTGAAACAAAAGGTTCCCTTCAAGGTCCCGGCTGATCTTAACCACGCCGTCGTAGATTCCACTATGCCCGATCTCGACCTCTCCTGTTTTAATGCCATACACAACCCCAAACGGAATTGAGAATACGATAATACATAAAGCAACAAGCCGCCGATACATCATGAGTTCCCTCCTTGCAAAAAATATGCCCCCATCTCAAAAGGTGGGGGCCTTTATTCACGTTGAAAATGCGCCTGTGCATGTGCAGTGATGCGTGACCGCTCACTGCGACTCTATCAAATCAAATTATTCACCAGCTGCTTTGGCCGGAACTTTCAATAAACTCCTTCTTTAGCTTGCCCTACTTTCGCGCCCTTTAAATCCATAGACTTTCATGGATATTAGAAACCATCCTCAACGGGCGGAACGCCAGTGCCACTATTATGAAATCTGGTGGCACGGGCATCCTTGCCCGTGGTTTATGTATCAAAGTTCAAGAGAAACAAAGTATCTAAGCCATGAACATAGCCTTCTTGCTATTTTATCTCTCATAATTCTCCAGACACCTCAGCGGAACGACACCTGCTCGCGTATCTCACCCTCGACTTGCAGCTTTTGGCCCTCCAGGAGATACGCAAGTATAGCATGCGAATAATCAAGCGAGAAAGAAAATCGCGTCGTTGTCGCTTCGTAGCACTCAGTCATGAGAATCCCGGTCAGCTCTGCATTCTCAATCACATTCCCAAGCGTGAGAAGATCGCCCTCTGCTGTCAGGGCAAAACATGCCGTATACGAGCCATTACTGCCGATACCGAATTCCACCCGATTTGCGCTCTGATTGAACTCAATCGAATCAGCCATGACGCGCTCTTCCATTTCTCTTTCACGCACCTCTCCTGCAATCCACAAATTCCCTACCCAATCCAGCGATGCTACGATCTCCCCGAGAATCACAAAATACTTCTCCGAATTCCCGGCAACATGCTGGATAAACGTCTGGTCATCCTCGACCCAGCAGCGCACCCCCTGCGGCTTCAGTGCCACCAGAAATCCGAGCCGGTGCGGAGCCAATCGCTCCACGCCAATGATTTCCCCAATTTTTTCACTCAGCCCTGAGCGCAGGGCAGTGAGCGTCACCACGTCACTCCGCTCCAGGTGAATGCCGACCAGGGGCACCTCTACTCCTACCAACCGCTCCTTCAGGCTGCGCTGCGACAGTATGTAGCCGCCAAGATCCAGGATAACCCCGTCGCTGCTCGAAGCGTGCCAGTCTGTGCGGAAATCCACTTCCCTGATTCCCCAATCCTTGCGCTGCGACGCTACATCGTCCATGTGCCGAACCCGCTGATACACCTTACGTCCTTGCGCTCCGCTTCCTAGGTAGTCCGTCTGGAAAAAGATGTTCAGCCGGTTGATAAGCGTACGTGTCGGCACAAAGCTCTGTTCAATCAGCGGGTTTAATCGCACCGCATCGGCAAAGCCGAATACCGCCTGGCCCGCACCGAGCTGCTTCTCGCCGAAGACCAGCTTGAACTTCCCCTCCTCGCTGAACAACCGCGATCGCGCTTCGTGTGCTGCGCTAACAAGCAGCTCGCTTACTCGTCTATGCGAGCTGATGCGCCGCGCAAATTTATACCCGCGCTCCGCAAGCTTCGCCCGCGTTGCTGTAAACGTCTCACCCTCAACCGCCTCGTCATCCAGGCCCAGAAACCGCTCATCCCGAATCATCAATGAAATCACGTCCGCGGGATTCTCCAGTACCGTTCCGTTCTCGCTTAATCCTTCCACCTCAGCACTCAGCTGCTCAGCCAGCTGCGTCCTCACCTTCTCGCGATACTCCACCTCCCAGAAAACATCGAGCACGTAGAGCTTCGCCGTGTCAAATCCTAACCCGAACTCTATCCGGATCGTAGGATACGACTCTCCTGAAGGAGCAAAAAATTCCCATCCTCCTGCGCCATTCACCAGATTTGTAACGTCCAGCCGCTGCTCGTAGCGTGGCGTAGGAATAGTCGTATCGATTGGCTCGGCCTTCTCAATCCTTCCTCGCCTCTCCTGCCCAAGCTGCTGCGTCTGCCCCTCCAGCCGCAACGTATAGCGCACTTCAAGCCACGCCTCATACACACGAACAAGCGTCCCATCCGGCACGCTCACAGAAAAGTGCGTCGGTTCCGACACCAGGTCTGCACATGTCACATCGTCAACCATGACGCTATAAGCATACGTCCGCGCAGTTGAATCCACCAGAACAGCTGTCGTGCCATGGTACTTATCGCCCAGCTGCACCGTGATTTCGACCTCCTTGGATGCGGTTCCTGCACTATCCATGTACAGCTGAAAACTCACCTGGGTGAGACGCACCGCCGCATCATCATTGGGCTGACGCTTCAACCGGAAGAGAAGCTGGTCTCGGCACTCCACGAGATCTGGCCCGGAGAAGTTCTGGGTGCTCGAGCTAAAATCCCCATCGCGCGCTGCTGCTGCATTTGGCCAATAGGCATTCCCATTCTCCAGCGTGCGCTCTCCCTCAACGTAATCAAACGCGATAACGTCGCTCATGGGCTGAATGGCAAAGAGTGGCCGGCTGTCGGCCAGGCGATGCTCAATGGTCTCGCCGTGGGTGTGCTCAGCCGTGTAACTTGCCACTTCTTCCGAAGAAGGCCGAACCAGGGCGCCCCATTTCTCATGTGTTCCTTTGCGCGCCCCCAGGCGAATTACATTGTCAGAAGCCCACCGCCGCGAGGCAAAATACACAATCCCTATCCGCGCTCCTACTAACTCGCCGTACCGGCTCTGACCCTTTGATATATCTCCGCGAAACTCTACTTCCAGCACAGGCGCCTCTCGACTCACCATTGCTGCCGTGCTCAGCCGATTCGGATCGTACGCACGAAACGCCTCGATCGCGCTATTGCCTGGACCCGTGCCCCAGGACCCTTCAAACGTCTGACCCGTCAGCGCGAGCACTGTGGTGGCACTCGCATACTCCCCCTTTGTCGGCAGCAACGGGAATTTAATCTTTTGCACAGCCTGTCCGTCCAGCTGATCCACGACCACATCGTACTGCTCAGGTCCTACTGGTGCACCATCTGCTTTTACCTCACGCACCGCACCGCATGGATGATCAGCAACCAGAAACTCGAAGCCTCCCAATGGCACCTCACGCACCACAGCATTATTGCGATGGTAGCCAGGCTCCTGGCGTACGAGCGGCGACTCAGGAGTGCCAAGTGTCCCCGTGTCTGGGTCCACCGCGACATAGGAAATCATCTCATCGCCTATCTGAACGCTTCCTGATGGAGTAAACCCTACTACACTTTCCACGTATGCCATAGTGTCAGTAGCCACCATATCCTTTTGCAGGCGTGTTCGTGCACCAACGCGATACGGCACCAACGGGCAGTCAGGCACCCGGCCGAAAATAATCGGAATTATCTCTCCAGTTCGCTCCTGCGTGCTCCCAGGCGCACCGTGCTCAGGATTGCGCCGACCCACTCTGCGCTGACCCTTGCTACTAAGCACATCCACAAGCCGCAGCTCTACGTGAAGCGTCCCCAAACTCACTTCTTCAATCGCAAACTCCTGTAGCCACACAATGTCGTCCACTGTCGCCTGGTTCTGCCGATCCTGAAACAGTGCACCGATGCGGCAGCTTAAGCCTTCAGGGTCGTAGCGCTCGAGCAACGCCGCAACCCCATCACTCGCATCTACAACGTTCGACAGAACCACAGCCACCCGACCTGCTACTCCTACGGTCTGCTCAAAGTGCCGCGCCAGCTCGAGCCGCAGCGCACCCGCATCCAGCAGCCACGCCTGATACGTATGCTCGCCCAACTTCAACGTGCGGCTACTATACGAGCGAGTTTCATCAGGCCAATCGATCTCCAGAATCCAGTAGATCGAATTCCCCGTGCTCTGCCGTTCTTCTTCTGCAAGCTGAGTCAGCTGCTTCATTTCTCAATATCCCGTGAAAGCTAATGCTTCTCGAAAATCATTACATTCGGCGAACTTAAATTATTCGTTTTTTGATTAGAGAAAACGCTCGTAACAGATCATAGCTTTTCTCTATGACTAAAACTATTTTGGAGTGCGGTAGCGTAACGCAGTGCAGCTACCGCTTTGGAAAACAGCAGCGAAACGCAGTGTAGCTGCCATCTTCTGGAGCCAAGTTTCCAGATGCAAGTGCAGGTTCACAGAATTAAGGCCGAAGCTGCGCTTCGTCTATGAAGGCGCAAGCTACGCTTACGCACTCCAAAACACTCTCCCCACCGTTTAAGCACCAAAGATTTTCGGGGACTTTGTCTTATTGATATGATCCCTCAGCTACGTACTGTAGCTCTACGAGCAAACTTACCAGGCGCGGGTAGCGTTCCTTCTGCACCAGCTTCGGCGTTAGCAACTTCACCACGCCTACCACGCATTCTTCATCCACATATGTAAACGCATCCAGTCCATCATGAATCACGTCGCACACCCACTGTTCGTACTGCTGGTAATTCTCCCGTGTCAGCTGCTCGAAAAAAAGACTCTCCAGGCGATACGCATCGCTCACCTGCGTGCTATAGAGCACACCGCCTACAGATCGCTGCACTTCCACGCCGCTATTATACGTACGCACCAGGGGTGAAGAGCGCCCAACTTCCCACTGGAACATTGCCACCGGCTTCCAGAGCAAGGCACCTGTGGACTTCGCGCTCGACACAGGACGTGCCACGGTTACCGTTGTCGCACTCACACTTGTCGCGATCCCCAGATACTCCAACTCACTTCCATCACTCTCACTGATGAATATGTGATCGCCCTCAGCGAAATAGTTACTGGCATTCGCTACGGGAATCTCGGTTGTCCCCTCGGTAACTGGCTGGGCCAGCGTCTGTTCATTCTGCTTCCCTGTTGCAAACAGTGGTCTCATCACTCGTGCTCCAATGGCGTGCTATAGTCTTCAGGCCGATGGTATCTCTCAACAGCCGTGGCCAGCGCTCCGACTGCCTTGCGGGTAGAAACTGCCTGGGGCAATGGCGCTGTATCGGGGTATGTCTTTCGCTGCATGGCCACAAACATTTCCTCTCGCCGGAGTGCCTCTACCTGCTTGAGTCCCGCCTCAGGGAGGAATGTTGAAGAGGGAATCGCTGGCAACTGCGCTGTGGCCTCTACATGCGGCAATCCAGCCTCAACACCCTGCTCCTCATCCCGCGTCATGCCCGCTGAAAATGCTGCGTTATCACCCGAGAGCTCTTGCAATATCTCGCGTTCCTGATCCTGCATCAGTGCCCGAATCAACACCAGACACTCCTGTAACAGTCGTATGTCCACTCCCACTGCTCCACACTTCCTTTCCCTACACCCGCGTCTCTTCATCGCCCTCATGCTCTCCTTGCGATCCGCATTTCATACTCCCTTTCAGCAAATAGAGCACAACAATATAGACGATATCATCCACAACGCCTGACGGAGCAGCGGGGACCAGCGTTCTCAAAAACCCACAAAGCGCGGACGATACGCGCCGAATCTCATCATGGCAGCTCTGTGGCTCCTGCCCCTTAGCTGCGCGGTGAAATATTTCGAGCGCTCCAAGGAGGCAGCTAAACGTCTCAGGCAGCCCCACACTCGCTTCCGCTTCACGCAGCGTCTGCTCCTCTTGCTGTATTCCCTGCACGTCAATGATTTCCGCCATCGCTTTTCACCTCGCCCACAGATCTTACTGCCAGAACTCGTTCGGCTCGTGCGGTATCCGCTGCCGGATTACCATCTTGCCGGTGCATTACCACGCGGTCGGCACGATCAGGCGATCGCCCAATCGGGCCAGCCGCTTATTCCCCACATCGTCTTCGTCAATCAACGCCTGAAACCGCACGCGAAACACTCGCTCACGTTCAACGTGCGTAACAAACTCAATCCCGGGCAGCACCACAGCCTTCCAGAGTACAATATCGTGCACCGAAGAACTCGCCCCCACGGGATGCAGTAGCAGCTGGTCCGCTGCCAGCGCATTTCCGGCAGACCATGCAATATCAATTGCCTGGTTGTTCGGATCCTGAGGATCGGTTCTCAGCGCCCCATCTGAAATGATCATCAATAAATTCTCAATCGTATATTCCAGCAGCTCGACCTGAACCACCACGTTGCGGCCCACAACAAATGTACGGTAGGGCGTAGCTCCAGTGCTGTGCGCTACCTGATTCACGGTGATCATCTCATACAGAAATCGGCCGCCGTCGCGTGTGGTGCCGAGGTTTCGCGGAGTCTCGGCTCCCCATAAGAATTCCGATGCCCCAAATGTCATTTCCACAAGTCCCATGTCCGTTGCCTCACGTCATTGCCAGGCGAAACACCTCTTAATCCACAACCTGAAAGTAGCGCACGTGCCAGTCCTGGCGATAAAGACTCAGGTTCGGCTCTGCGTGCACAAGTTCTTCACCCGTAAGTTCTAGTGGCCGGGTACCCGCCAGCAGCACCTCGCCATCCAGGCGTGCTTTGATATCTTCGAGCATCTGGTAGGTCCCTGGATTCTGTAAATTGGCAGTAGTGCCACGGCGTCGCGCTTGCTCACCGCGATGACTGTTATCCGCTGCCACAATACGCCACCGCGTCAGAACCTCGTAGCCGCCTCCCCCTTGTCGCTTGTACGTTGCCCCTGCGTACTGAATGAGCATGCAGGGAAGGATCAAAACAAGCTCAGCGCGGGCCTGCTGAAAGTCACCGCCGTATGCCCGCAAGGTGCGCACATAGTCCCCACCTGCGCTTACCGTCAATTCACTCAGACGCAATAGTAGTTGATCTTCCAGTTGGCTGATCGTAGTCGCCACAATACTGCTCCTCTTTTTACCCGTTCATTTACTGCCTTCGCATCCTCATTGATGCCAGTGTTGCCTTCATTCGCACCTGTTGCCACTAGAAACTCTGCTCTATGAATAACCTAGAACTCCTTCAACGTGTCTTTCCTGAAGAGTCGGTCGGTGTTCAGCGTTGTACTGGAAGGGAGATCATGCTCCAGCGCTTCGCTGGCGTCACCCAGGTCAAGCCGGCTTTGCGCGATTCCCTGAAGCAACGCAATGGCCTGCTCGTAGCGCCGCTGATGCTCAGGCGATGCGGTCTCGCGCCGCCGCGCAAACAGATTGTTGATTGCCAGTATGGCGCTGAGCGCTTGCACAATTTGCGGCACGGGAGCAAACGGCACCCGATAACGCGAACGCACATAGCTGTCGATCTCGGCGTCGGCATCCGCAATAGCCTGGTTGATGACCCCCTCGTCAGCCACGCCATCGTTATCATCATCAGCCATGGCCACCAGATGCCGTGGATCAAGCCGCTTCTCTAAATCTGCAAGTGATGAATACATTGCCTTTACCCCTCTTAAATCCTGAATTCATCCCAGATGTAGGAGCGGTTCGCGAACCGCCCATCTTTGTCCGATCGTTCCATTGTCCATGCAAAGATCAATAATTCATGCGGCCATGCGACCGTGTTGGAGACAGGAAAGAGCGGTAGTTGCATCCTCGGCCAGAGATTTCCACCTAGGCGGACAATCCCTGGAGCCCCCGGATGAGAATGCAACCACCATGTTCATCCGGATTTCACACGAACAGATTCACCACCGAAGGCTCAACATCTTCGCATTTCGCAACGAACAGAAGGCATTAGTCCCTGCCTCATGCCACTGCATCTTTCCAGAGGTAGCATGCGCCAGCGGCAATGATCTTCTGGTCGTAGTACTTCTGGACGCGAATCATATCAGCCTTACGCCGATTTTCACGCCATACTTCAACCACGCGGCCATTCACAGACCCCGGAGCAACAGTCCACACAAACGTGTAGGCCAAAGCGGTCTGCTTGAGCGCTGGCCGTGCCGGCATGTAGCAGAGAAACGCATCCTTGCCCCAGACATACTCGAGCGATGCTGCCTGGCCTCGCGCTGCGACGTTCTTGAACGCCTTCGCCACCAGCACTCGCTCAACGTCAAACAACTGCGCCAGCACATCAGGCCCCACAACGCCCAACTTCACGTACTGCACCTTCTCGATAACCTTCGGATGCAATCGCACCTTCTGGTAAACTTCGTAGGGAAGCACCAGAGTGTTGGGCAACATCTGGACCTCTTGCTGGATCGTGCCTTTCTTTCCTTCCACGGCACTCACTGGATCGCTGTTCGTATAGTCGCTCCACTGGTCCGTACCCGAGAGGGTTTCGCCCGGAATGTCAGCGCCTGTACGAATCCTCGTGGCCAGCACGATCTCTTTGTTCAGATCGATCTTGTCCATGAGGAATTCCGTACGATCAATGTCAGGCTGGATCACAGGGTCCGCGTTCTCGCGCTCTTCATCCGGAATCACGGATTCCAGGGCATGGTCTTCGCAGTAGTAGCTGTCGGTGCTCAGAGCGAAGTCAACCTCGTCTGCCTCAGCTCCAGGAGCACGGCGATCGTTCGACTGACGGAAGCGCTCGCGCTCTGCGTCATAGATGTAGTATTTGTCGCTCTGCTTGCGAACGGCTACCTGCGGTGCAATGACATCCGCAATGTAGTCCGGGTTGCGATAGGCCACACTGACGTTAGTAAGCGCAGCGTCAATGTGTACTTGAGAAACTTCTGGCATGGTTCCACTCCTTTCTGTTTAGGATTTTACTGCTCTTGCTGGTCCGCGGAGGGCAAAACTCGCACTGCCCAACCGCGAGCTTCAGCGGTGCATCGGCATGAAAACCTTGTCTCCATGCCGCGCTAAGAAATCTTATGGTGCGGTGCGTTCGTGCAACGATAGAAACACGTCAATGATGTCTCCGTCCGCACTGGCCGCTGTTTCCGCAAAGCCAACACAGTTGATCTTTGTTCCGGAAGTCTCATCAATGGCTTTGACTTTGCCGGAAGTGCCTGCAACGTTCACCGGTACGCCAACTGAAATGGCGCCAGCAGCAACCACGCTGGCGATTCCAGCCTTGCGAATACTTACGTTCTTGTTCTGAAGGCTCTGGCTGTGCACGGTGACACCAAGGATGGCGCCCGCATTGGCCGCGCCGGGCAAGGCACATTCGCCAGCATTGGTTCCTTGAACAACAACCAGGTTCGCATCAACGCCATTCGCATCAGTGACCTTGTAGGCTTTGTCGAGGATGTAGCTTGGCATTCTTCTAACCTCCTTTTCATAGAATGAGTCGCGCCTGATCGAGATGATCCACGCCCACCAGGATCCGTGAGCGTCAATACTCCTTTGCTACGGCTTTCAACGCATCCACGTAGCTAAGGCCAGGGTTCTGTTCCTGAAAGGCCAGAACCTTGCGATGCAGCTCAACGGAGCTGCGGCTCACAGGGGCCTGAGCCGTGGGCTGTGGAATTGCCGTATCGCGCCGCGTGCTCAGCGCATCGTCCTTCGCCACCTCGCCCAACGGCACGAGAGGCGGCAAACTTGTAAGGAATGCCTTGAACCACTCGAGCGGCGTTATCTGCTCTTCACCTTCACCAAAACGGCTAACCGCAAGGCCAGCCTCCTGGTCGAGCAGATCATCAAGCGATTCAAGAAAGTCCACGATGCCGAGTTTTTCCCACGCAGGGATGAACTTACCCTGGTGCTTGAGCGTGTTGCAGAAAGCCTGGAGCTGTGTGCGGCGTTGCGCCTGGCGCATTGCAGCCAGCTCTTGCTCGGCATGCTCCTTCTCATTCCGGAGCTCGCGCAAGGCAGTATCGGCTTCAGCCATCTGCGCCGCCTCCACCCGGGAAGCTTCCTCTGTGGCTATCGCGACGTCTGTCGCTACCTCAGGCTCTTTTTCGGAAGTCGTCGCATCGGGCTGATCTGCCTCAGCCGTAGTCGTGCCCGGCTCGGAAAATTCAATCGCCACAAACTCACCTGCATCGTGAAAGATCGGATCTGCCAGGCCTTTGACTTCTGGAATGCGTGCTCCCAGGAAGCTCAGTGCGCGCAGGTATGGCCTGCCGGTCTGCTGAAATTCCCGATAGAGTTCGATGCTGCGCTTTTTAAACGCGCCTTGCTTGAGAAGATCCCGAAACTGCTGATCGAGACTCTTCAGGCGTGCAATCAAGAGATCGCCGCCACGCCGCAGACTTCGCACCCAGCCAAACGCCGGGCCGCTTTGATGGTGGTCAATGGTTACCGGCGCTTCGTGGAGCTGCGGATCGTAGTCTCGAACAAGTGCGTCAAGATCCTCCGGTGTATACTGCCCTTTCTCGCCATAATCACCGGCACGAAAGACTTCGACTTCGAGTTCTTGTGTCAATTCCCTCACTCCTTTCTCCTCTGCTTCTGTAGAATTGCGAGCGGACCAAGGCCATTGACATACGGCCAGGCCTTCGAGCCGCTCGTCTCATCGAGCTGACGAGCTACTGAGGGCAGGTTTGAAACCTGCCCCTACAACTCAAGGGGCGGATCAATCCGCTTTTTCTTCCCGCAATACTTCTTCACGCGGATCTTCGCGTCGCGAACCGACCTGCTTCAGCGAAACTTCCTGCGGCTTGCTATCCCCGGCCGACGCGGATTTCATTGGCGCAGGTGGCCGATCGCCCCAGGCAACCGGCGGCAGACCCAGTGTGCGCCGCACTTCATTTATGGTCAGCACTCCAAACTGCAAATGATATTGATAGAGGTTGTTATCATCGTAGCGCAGCACGCGCTCCTTATCTACAGGCACAGGTCGCTTGTACTTTTCATAGAAGTAGCTCAACGGCAGCGGCACACCAAGCCCTACGAGTTGCTTGTCTATGTTGACCTCTTCGTCAAGGCCCTCATCAGCTGAGGTATCAATCATAAATCGTGGGCAGGGTGTCTCCGGCCCGAAATTGAACTGCACTAGCCAGGGGATGAGCTGAGAATTCATGACGCTCATCAGGGCCTTGGCATCGGCTTCGATGTATTCGTTGCGCACGGCTTCGTGGACGCGGCCAAGGGCGAGACTGCCCGAGCGTCGGCCTTCGCTGGTTGTCAGCGTTGCGCCAAGCACAATTTTCGAGATCTCGTCGTTACACCAGTCTGCCAGATCTTTATATGAATTGATCGCACCGGTGCGCTTGGCTTCCAGAAACTCTATGACCACATTGTCGGGGATCGTAATGCCGGTATCGTTCTGAAGGCTTTCAATGACTTCGAACAGGCGCTTACGCTCTTCCTCTGAAGTGCCAACGCGGTATTTACCAATGACCGTTGGTGAGCCGAACTTTTCGTTGAAGATTACCCAGAACTTTAGATTGTTCTTCTTGAACCAGTAGTACCAGTAGGCTTTGCAACAGAGACCTTTGCCATAGGGATTGTCGTTCATGGCGTTGAAGGTGAGAATGAGGAACTTGCGCGGAGGAAGCGGCACACCCCAGAGCGCTGAACCCGCGGTGCTCATGGGGCTGGCGAAACCGGTCATTACAGGAGTGCGCGAGGCAGGCGAACTGCTCTTTATCTGCTCTGCATACTCTTTGGACGGGTTGAGGAGTCGGAGCTCGCCCTGGGCGTCAAAGACGAAACGACGTTGATGACGACTTTTGATTCTGCTGACTGCAACCTGCCCGTCGCGCAACTCCCACAGCACTTCTGCCACTGCATAGCCTTTTCCCAGGGCATCGAGAAGATTGTAAAGTACCTGATCGAAATTACTGATGGCCTGAAGGCGCTCTTCAACGAAACGAGCCACAGCCTGGTCGCGCTGGTCGTCGGACTCCGCCTGAATGCGGCGAGTTCGGCTCAACACGCCATTCTTGCGCGTTTGGAGTACTGAGAAGAGATGGCCATCTTTATCTTCCATTTCACTATAGAGATCGTAGATGGAAAGATGGTAACGACTGGTGGCGCTTTCGCTGCGGAGAATCTGCGCTGGCGTATCCCAGCCGGTATAATCGCGCAGGCCAAGTTCATCGTCAGGCCGCGCTATTTCCTGGATCACAGGTTGATCCGCCATGATCTGCCTTCCTTTCTGAAAAGCATCGCGCATGGTAGGCGTCTGCCTCGCCCACACGAATGGATGAAAGTCTGCGCGAGCGAGGCTGCGTGAAACGTATTCTTCAAAACTACAGTTTAATACTACCGAAAAGAATTCTCCTGTCAATTCCCACACCACCCCTTGCGTACCTTTGCAGGAGTAAAAAGTGAAAGATCGCCACAGAGGCACTGAGACACAGAGCCATGGAGGTCATATTGAACGAAGGTTCTGGAGTAGAGAAAGCGAGGGGGACCCTTTGGAAAAAGGGTTGCCCCTCGCGCTCCCCTCCTAAACCTTTCTATACGCGCAATTTCATCCGCCGAAGCCTGGCGAAGGCGGATGAAATTGCCTTTCGTTATCAAAGCCGCAGAGGGATGGGGGTTTGGGGGAAGGGATGGACAGGTTCGCCTTTGGCGGTTCTGTTCGCCTTAAGCGAAATTGCGGCAGCCTGCCCTTCCCCCAACAGAAAAAAATCAGATGTTTTCCAGAGGGAATCAAGAGACAGGAGGGTGGGGTGTTGCTATGGTTGGTTTATTCTCTTAAGAGATGCTTCAAAATGAGATTTTACCACAACGACACAACGGACACGACGGTAGTGCGGGCGACCCGCCGGATCGCCCCTACAAAATTATTAATGCGGCTTTGCGTGAGATTTAAAAAAATTCGTGACTCGCGCTAAGACGCCAAGAACGCCAAGGTTGTTTTCTTTCTTTGCGCCTTTGCGACTTTGCGCGCGAATTTAGTTTTTAGGGGAGTGGCCATGACAGAGCTCTTACGGGTAAGCAGAGTAGCCAAGTGGCTGGATGTAACGAAAAAGCGAGTGTATCATTTAATTCAAGAGGGGAAGCTCGAGGCAGTGCGACTAGGCCCACGCCAGATGCGCATTCCACGCGATAGTTTGGAGGCATACATGCAACGCCTGCGTAAAGAACGCCAGCAAGAACTCGGCGTGTACGAAGAGGAAGATCTCCCGAAGTCACCCGCCGTGCAGCGAAGGTGAGATTATGCTAGTCGCGCCGCAACCAACCCCCTGGTTCTCGAGTGAATTCAGAAAGCACTCGGCCCCACACAATAATCATGAAGTGCGTCTGCGCCAAATTTTAGTCAATTTTAGCCCCAATTTACCCAATCTGCATGCCAGACAGAATGAAATCAATGCACATTCAAATGGGGCCGAAATAATTAAACAGCGCGATCTCTTTGGCCTTATATCTCTTTCCATCCGTGCGAATCCAACGTGTCACTCCTCGTTTCAAAACATGAAATTTCTTGTAAAGTGCGCGAATGAAGTGCGTGTCAGCATTTGATATAAGCACCTTACAACCACGCTTTGTTAGGAGACTTGCTATTTCTGCAAGTGCAATTTGGTCATCTTTGCCAAAACGTTCTCGTGTGTAGTGCGTGAAATAGGCTGTTTCGTTCAGTGGAGGGTACGGAGGATCCAAGTAAATAAAGTCGCCCGGTTGGGCTGCTTTCAAAATATCTCGAAAATCGCCCACCCTGAGCCTCGCCTTTTTTAGACGATCAGATGCAGCCATCAAGTGCGCCCTTGAAGGCAAGGCTGGGTGCTCTTTATAACCATAAGGTACGTTAAATTCCCCCTTCGTATTGACGCGCCAAATACCGTTAAAGCAGGCCTTGTTTAGATAGATAAACATAGCTGCTTTGGAGAGTGAATCTTTCGATTTGTTGTACCGCGTTCTTAGTGCATAATAGTAGTGCTTTGATGCACGCGTTGCGTGAATTCGGAGATACCTTGAAACAAGGTCAGGACGTCTGCGTACTGCTCGAAAGCATGCAATTAGCTCGGCATTGCTATCTGAAAGTACTGCTCGCGCCGGCCGTAAGGAAAAGAATAGGCTTCCTGCTCCCAAGAAAGGTTCCCAGTAGGTGCCGCAGTTGACATCACTAGGAACTAGCTCTCGCAAAAAAGTGATTAGGTGCGTTTTCCCTCCGGCCCAACAAAGGAAAGGCTTAACCATTTGACTTTGGCAATGTGTTAGGCGCATGCGATTGGACCCTAATTAAGCCTCATCCGTCCGCGAGTAAAGCGAAGAAGACATTTTCCTATTTCACTTGCTCTTCCGTAAACATTCTCAAGGAATCGTTCTCTGTCTTTCAGAAACTTGTCGAAAATAGGTCTAAGGGTTTGAGAGCTTCTCGCGATCTGCCAACTAGTTGCGGAAAGCAAGATAATACGAGTACAAGCTCTTGCCATATATGCCCATTCCGGGTCAGGATCAGTTACCAACAAGGGGAGGGATCTTACCTTTCGGGCATTTATCCTGCGAAGGTCTCGACGCTCATAGTCTGGCGTATCGAGTTCCCTATAACCTGTTTCTAGACCATAATTGAAAGAGTTACGTCGTCTGACTTCTTCCAAGAGATCATCTTGTTTTAAACTTAGAAGATCTGCAAAGCTGCTCTTAAAAAGATCATAGTTGCGATATGAGTAACTGAAGTCAAAGCATGTCTGTCTGTGATGATGAGTCCAATTGGTGAAGACAACGCATCGCGGTGACGAAGTGCTTGAAATAGAAAGGAAAAAACCGCGGGGAAGACCAGGCTCCTGGTGAGTTGCAATACGCGCCTTCCCCTGAAGACGGATCAGGCCTGACAGAGCAAAGAAACTAGTATAATATGTAGTAACAATTGCCCAAGATAGATAGCCAGCTCTATGAAGAGCAATTTGAGCAGAGAAGTTACTCAAAGCTCGGTTTAGAAAGAGCTGCGACTCAAGAAAGAGAAGATATGGAATTTCGCCGGAGTCAAGCTCTGTATGAAATTTGCTCTTGTGCGTAATTGGCATCTTGCTTGTTATCCTTGGCGAGTTAATAACATAGTGACGTAATGATGGAAACGCTGAAAATTGAGCATAGCTAAACCATTTATCTATTATCTCGAAACGTTCCGATCTGTGAAGGTATTGATCCGGCCTAAATACCTTTGGGATACTGTCGGACACAGTAGGCACTCCTAGGGTGGCGATTTACAGCCCAAGCTGGCTTTTCAGTAACTTATGAAATTCAATTGCTCCGCCGATGCCGTACAACTTGTGCCTCTTCACATCCAAGGGTAGATCTCTTATAATTTCAAGTCTCGCTCGAAATTCTTTATAATTAGGCTTTTTGACGTCCTGCTCTATAAAGGGCACTAGGTCTTGAAGCAGACGAAAAAACGCATTGATACCCACTGTCTTGCTGAGAATCGATTGCGGGTTGCCCCAATCGGACGGGAAAGTATCCTTAAGCGCGTTAAAATAATCGCATAGAAGGGCAAACTGCCGATTGAAAGAAGAGTATTTTTCCCTTTGGAAAAGGCCATTCTTTCTTAAACACGGCTTAAGATAACTAATTAATGAAGCCTGGGAAATGAAACCTTCTTCTTTCTTACCAGTCATTTGAACATCATGGTAGAACGGTGAATCCTCATCGCGATCTAGCTCCTTGACCAATGCGTGAGCCCGTTCTTCTTCAAACTTGGGCGAGGAGGTGTCGAGATCAAGGAGGTCATAGACCAACGACCGATTAACCGGCTTCTGTTCACCGTTTATCATTCTGAAGATGTGAGCCTTGAGACCAATAGGAATATCTATAAACGCAACGACTAGTAACTCCATGTCTTTTCCTTGAGAATAATCGAAGCCATATAATCTATGTTGCCCATCCAGAATGAGCGCTTGGCTGGGCTTTGGAGGAATATGGATTGTCCCATGGGCATTTCCTTCATAAGGTTCAAACCTAGCAGTTCCTTCCAGGGCAATTATAATGCTATTTGGAAATAGTGCCTTTTGCGATTGGATATATTTGCCTATCTTTTTACATCTCGACTGGATAAGGTTTCGTTCAATTCCCTCCTCAGGGTTGTCCTTTGTGCGCTCAGATACATAGGCAATCTCGCGCAATTTTGATGCAGGCAGAGAGAATGCATAGAATGGCTTGGGAACATTCTGTGTAACCGCTATTGCAGGTCGTACAATCCATCTTTTCTTTTTCTTTGCCATAGTGTATCGCCTTCTTTAAGTTTATTGAGGATTTCACTTATGTTACTCTCTATTTTCACTAAATATATAAAGCCTAATTCTGCGGATACAACAAAAATTGCATATAGCGTCCTATGGATTCTTAAACTAGCCACTATTTCTCTCCCTGGCCTCCGGGCAGACGGCTTTTATGCACCTATTTACCTAACGGATTGCATTGGTTTTACATGGGGCCGCCTGCCATATCACGTCTGATTATATTCGACTAGAAGATTACTTTCTTTAAGCTTCTTGGCTTGGTGATTAAGGCCTTAAAGAATGCCCAGACAAACGAATTTGAATATTCTTATCACGGCTGTTTGATTACTTGCAAGCCATTTCGCAATGAAATGATGCCTTGTGATGTGCTGACACACAAACACTTAGGCGGGTGAACGAAGGGGAAATAGGCAGGGTTCGGCAGTTGTTCTGAGAGAGATGGAACCAGCAGCAGAAACTAAAGAGCCGTCCGCCGCGAAAGAAAAAAAGCGCCTCGCGCAAAGGCGCAAAGACGCAAAGGAAATTATCCCAAATTTTTCAGTCGGGTTTAAAGAAAGTGATAAGATAATGACAGAAACTATTAGACAGGATTAAAGAATGTAAAGAATCTTGTAAATCATGTAAATCTTGTCAAAGAAATAAGAAAGAAGAACAAAGAAAATTACAAAAATGATTAGACAGGATTAACAAGATTGACAGGATGAAAAACATACAGGAATGCGGTCAATGCCCGGTAAATCCTAATCATCTTGTAAATCTCGTAAATCATGTCCTAAAAATTCAGAGATTTAAACCACAGATGAACACAGATAAACACAGATTAGAGCTTTTTGCATACTCTGTGCCTTAGTGTCTCTGTGGTTGAATATAAAAAGTAGAACCACGGAGGCGCAGAGACACAGAGCACAAACAACATTATTCATGTTTTTAAACCGCAGATGAACACAGATAAACACAGTTAAGTAAACAGAGCGATCTATTTCAGAGAGCGTGTGCCTTTTGCGGCGGTGAGGGCGGCTCTGCTTTGGTGCGACTTTGTGTAAAAAAAAGCGTCTCACGCAAAGGCGCAAAGACGCAAAGAAAATTACAGAATATTGCGGGGATATTCTATTTCAG
>JAUWMI010000032.1 GCA_030613245.1 Candidatus Sumerlaeota bacterium | reverse complement strand
TTTGGACAAGATTTACATGATTTACAAGATTCTTTACGTTTTTCATCCTGTCTAATAGTTTGTGTCTTTTTTTTGTCAAGAAATCTTCGTGGACTTCGTGGTAAAATACTAATGCAAGTTAATCACCACAAAGACACAAAGACACGAAGAAATGTTACAGAATTCGGAAAGATTATGAACTGTTTCACATCTCCGTATAGAATTTACCTGGGATTGACAGCATTCTTTATGTTTTTAATCCTGTTAATCTTGTTAATCCTGTCTAATAATTTCTGTCTTTTTTTTGTCAAGAAATCTTCGTGGTCTTCGTGGTAAAATACTAATCCAAGTTAATCACCACAAAGACACAAAGCACATGAAGAAATGCTGCAAAATTGGGAAAGATTACGAACTGTTTCCCTTCTCCTTATAGGATTTACCTGGGATTGACAGCATTTTTTATGTTTTTCATCCTGTTAATCTTGTTAATCCTGTCTAATAATTGTTGTGCTTATTTTTAAATTTTTTTGGACATGATTTACAAGATTTACAAGATTCTTTACGTTTTTTCATCCTGTCTAAAAGTTTCTGTCTTTTTTTTGTCAAGAAATCTTCGTGGCCTTCGTGACCTTCGTGGTAAAATACTAATCCAAATTAATCACCACAAAGACACAAAGACACGAAGCACACGAAGAAATGCTGCAAAAGTGCGAAAAACTATGAACTGTTTCACTTCTCCTTAATCGAAAAAACACACAAGAACAGTAGCACACCTAAAAATAGGCTTTTTAAAAGTTATGTTATGCGCCATTACTTATGTGGCGGTGAACTAGTGCCAGGCAGCATTGTTTCACCACCGCGGCAAGAATCTAAACCCAGTTAATGCATTTGGTGTTGCGAGGGGAATCCGCCGCGGCGCATCACCCCTCGCGCTCCCCTCCTAAACCTTTCGTTAGAGTTTGCGTCTCCCGAAAAAGATTGACTTATTGGGCGATAGTAAGTAGTAACGATGATAGTGTAAATGAAGTTAGTAGATGTTTAAAAAGTCTTTCTGCACGTCATCCTCAGTCCGCCAGCGGAGTTTTTTGAGAGCACTTGGCCTGAGCGCGGCGGCAAGGGCGTGAAAAGCGAAGGACGAAGTGAGAAGGCTCTGAAGTATTGCGCATCTGGTTCTACTTCACTCTTCTGTCTTCACCCTTCACTCTTCTAAAGCGGGTTTATCTGGAAACCATATAAACAGAAGTTCACATGATTTGCAGATTACGCCAACAACAGCCGGAAGGAAAACTCTAGCAGATGAAAACTAAAGACAACGATAGCCTCAAACAACTTGATGATCTACTTGCTGCAACCAAACAATCTTGGTTTTTCGGTACAGGCATCTGTGTTAATGCAGGCATCCCTTTAATGGGGCCTTTGACTTCGCGAGTATTTGCCATAGCTGAGTCTGATAACAAAGAAGCCTTTGGCGTTCTGAACGCTGTAAAGGAGGAACTGCCAAGTGAATCGCATATCGAGCACATGCTGAGTCAACTTGGCGATTACGCGACCATCGCAGAGCGCTCCAAAGAAAACAAAGTCAAGATAGGTACTCAAATACTGGAGCTCAATAAGTTGCATGAATTGCACATGAAGATACTGAATTGGATCGCGGAAACGATTCGCTGGGGATACGTACCTGCTGACGGGGATGAGCCTGAACAAATTGGTACTCAGGAAAAGCCAATCGTCAAAGTTGACCAACACGAAAAGTTCATTTCAGCACTGTTTAACCGGAGTCAGGCTGGTGTTGCAGAAAGACGGAGTGCCGTCAGGCTCTTCACCATTAATTACGACACACTTATCGAGGATGCTCTTGCTCTGGGGTGCTTTTCATACTGGGATGGTTTTTCAGGAGGTGCTGTTGCGTATCGAAGTTACCATTATGGGAAGCAAGAGCCGGAATCTGGATTTCGCGCTCATGTGATCAAACTCCATGGTTCTATTGATTGGTATCTTGGCGATGATGAACGAGTGTGGCGGGTGCGGAATGGAGACTTATACCCAAGCACATCGTCAAGGGTGCTGATTTACCCGCAAGCAACCAAATATCTGGCAACACAAAGAGATCCCTTCGCTGCACAATTTGATCTGTTTCGGCGAACCCTTGGTTCGGGAGCAGAGAACGTCCTGGGTATTTGCGGATACAGCTTTGGCGATGAGCACATTAACAAGGAAATGGAGCTGGCCCTACAGCGCCTTGGAAACAAGACAACGATCTTGGCATTTTCCGAAGATCTCAATCCGGTGTTGAAACGGTGGAGGGAATTGCCGTGGGCAAAACGTTTATATGTGATCACTGATGAGGGGTTATACGTCGGAAATGAAGGCCCATTCTTTCCGCCAGCTAATGGTGAGAAGTGGGACTGGTGGAAATTCGAAGGCGTGTCTAGAATGCTAAACAGTGGTGCGGAGGCGTGTGTGGTATGAGTGCATTTGATCTTATAAGTGAACTAAAGATTGGCGACATTGTCGAAGTCTCTGGCACCACCATAAAGATCGAGCTTTCGGGAGATGTCACGGAATTGACTCGTACTTATGAGGGACGCGTTTATCCGATTGGTCAAATCGGTAGTATCGTAAAGGTTCACTTTGGACGCCGACTGGTTTTCGGGTTTGTTACCTTACTTCGAATGCGCTCCGAGGAACTGCCTGAAGTGGTGAACCCGATACCTCCAGATGCTGATCAGCGCATTATGGAGGTCGAACTGTTTGCGGAAGGCATATGGAACGCAGCCGACCAAAAACTTGGGTTCGTTCGTGGCGTTACCACTTACCCGCTACCACGCCAAGGCGTCTTTCTGCTTACACGACAGGAAACGGTTCAGCTCTACAGCGCAGCTGAAGGCCAACAACGCGCAGACGACTATGATCCACTTGTATCTTTTGCGTACTACGTCGGGGCTGATAATGCGCGCTGCCGGGCAAACATCGACAAAATGTTCGGGATGCACTGCGCTGTATTGGGTTCGACTGGCTCAGGCAAATCCGCTGCCGTTGCTGCGCTCCTTCACAGCATACTTGAGCATGAAGCAGTAGATGGACAGAACTGCCGACCACGGATTGTTATCATTGACCCGCATGGAGAATACGGGCATGCATTCGGTAATCGCGCGGAGGTATATCGTGCTTACAATCCTTTGGGTACTGAAGAAACCGAAGGAACTCCCATCGATCTGCCTTATTGGCTGATGTCGGCAGATGAGTTCCGTATGCTTGTCATTGCCAAAACGGAGCAGGAGGCCACATCGCAAAACAATATTGTCTACAAGGCAATCACCTATGCTCGAATGGTAGCGGCGGATTTTGTGAAGCCATCTCCTGATAGCTACGGCGGACCTGCGCCCACGAATGGACGAGATCATGATGCCCCTGATGCTTGGCCCGAAGAAGGTGTAACCGACGAGCAATTGACCCAATTTGATCGCGACAAGCCGCGGCCTTTTGAGCTGAAGGAGTTTTACAACCACATCATGTACCTGCAAGCTGCTCGGGTGAAGAGTAATGTCCTTGAAAGAATCACTGCAACGGACTTTTCCAAGAATTTCAAGTCAATATTGGACAAGCTGTCGGTACTTCGACGTGATCCACGTATTCAATTCCTGATGGCTGAGTGGACGAAAGAAAAGAGTCCATCGCTTGGAAATATCATCGAGCAACTGGTCGGAGACATTAATGGGGAGGACGGGACAGGTCGTGACATTAGGATACTCGACATTTCTGGTCTCCCAAACGAAGTTGCTGGTCCACTTTCCGCAATGTTGGCGCGTTTACTTTTTCAGTACAAAGTATATCAAACCACTGAGGAGCGCAAACGCGATCCAGTTGTGCTGGTATGTGAAGAGGCGCACCGATATGTTCCTAATCGAGGAGAAGCCGAATATGCCGTCGCGCAATCGTCTATAAGACGAATCGCCAGGGAAGGACGAAAGTACGGTATAGGGTTAATGCTGGTGAGCCAACGTCCGGCTGATGTCGAGAGCACGGTTATTTCGCAATGCGGGACATGGTTGGTTTTGAGGCTTACAAACGCCGCAGATCAACAGCATGTGGCACGTTTTCTTCCAGATGGGTTGTCAGGCATGACAAAAGCACTTCCGAATCTTGCACAACAGGAGGCCATATTTGTCGGTGAAGGAGCCGCGATGCCGGCGCGTATTCGGATTCGAGATCTCACCGAAGATCATTTGCCGAAATCAGAGACTGCTAAATTTGCACGAGGGTGGTCAATGGACCGACTGTCTGCAAGTGAGATTGAGAAGATTGCGAAACGGATGGCCTCATGAACGATCATGGGATAATGCGGGGACAGGTTAAGTAATAGAGGGCCTGGAGGAAGCACACGGTGAAGGGTGAAGAGGGAAGGACGAAGTGAGAAGGCTCTGAAGTATTGCGCATCTGGTTCTACTTCACTCTTCTGTCTTCACCCTTCACTCTTCTAAAGCGGGTATATCTGGAAACCATATAAATAGAAGTTAGGTGTAATGAGAAAGGAGCCTCGGTCATGAACAAGTTTTTTATGTGGTCTCTCGCAATCGTTCTTGGCACCGTTTTTCCGGCAATTGCCCAGAACACGGTCACCTTCGACAACCAGTCTGGCGAACCAGCACTGGTCAAGTTGATCGGTAGCACGTACAGGGAAGTCGAAGTCCCAGACGGCGCTACGCGAACGGTGGACGCTGCTGCTGGGCGCTATACCATCAAGGTCAGATACGGGGTGTCTGGCAAGTACCG
This sequence comes from Candidatus Sumerlaeota bacterium, assembly GCA_030613245.1. Taxonomy (GTDB): domain Bacteria; phylum Sumerlaeota; class Sumerlaeia; order MWCT01; family JAUWMI01; genus JAUWMI01. The sequence continues at coordinate 44,255 of JAUWMI010000032.1, read as the reverse complement.
TTATTCCAAAGGAGAGCAGTTCGATGTGGTGGAGACGCCAACCACAAGGTCACAGACAACAATCACACTGCACAAGGTCGCGGGAGGAAACTACGACTCCTATCCAATCTCGGACAAGGAATTTGGCGAGGGTCAGACCGCAAAGGAACCCGAAAAGAGCACGCCCACCGCTTCCGAGGCAAAGAGCGTCGAACCGGCAGCTCCGAAAGAAAAGCAGAGCATTTTTTGTTTCATACCCAAACCCGGGGATGATTACGCCGATGTGAAACGAGTTGATCAACAGTACGATAACCTTCACGGGCCGACCTTCAAGTACACTGGTGGCCCGATCCTCACGCAGGCATCCAAGGACATGGGGCGGGAACTATTCGTGAAAATGAGAGGTGCCTACGGCCACCGGATTTCCGTGCCGGCCATCGGAGCGGTCTTTGATATCTCTATCTTCAATGTTCTCGTAGAGTTCACGTATGATTTGGAGAACGAGCGCGATAGAATATTTGTCACGAACTCTGTGTCAAAACTCACGACAAAACTCTCGGGCGCGAATCGCCCCGTCCTCCTCGACGCCAAAGGCAAGAAATTTGAGGCGAGTGCCAACTCCCCTAACAAGTGCCTCAACGCTCTCGACTTCAAGTTCCCGATTAAAGGGGAGTACCAACCGCCCCTGCGTCTGGTTCTTCCGTGGGGTCGTCTTGTGCTACTCCAAGTCGAGTTTTCACTTTCTGCGGGTGAGAAGAAACCTGATCACCGAGACGAGAATGCGGGGACAGGTTAAGTGATAGAGGGGCTGGAGGAAGCACACGGTGAAGGGTGAAGAGGGAAGAGCGAAGGATGAAGGACGAAGTGAGAAGGCTCTGAAGTATTGCGCATCTGGTTCTACTTCACTCCTCGGCTGTCATCTGAAACGTCAGAAACCGGGACGAAAAAGAGAAATACATTAACCACGAAGGCACAAAGACACCAAGAAAATCTTAGTGCCTTTCTGCTGAAAAAAAAGTAAGAAGGGGAGGAATTCTAACCACCAAGACACGAAAACATAAAAAGACGAAGAATTTTTTGCGCCATTACTGCTGTGGTGATGCACCAGGTAAGTCTTTGGGGGCTAGGTCATCGCCTATTCTTGGCGAAGTAGTGAATACATCCCAGACAAGCGCCAGCTAATATATTCAGCGTTTCTGATCGGATTCTGGCAGCGATATGAATAAAGGCTGAGATTTTTGGAATTATAAACACCGCCCTTTATTAGGCCATATAGGCAACCCTCAAAAACATCATCGCTATTTTGCCAGACACTCGTCCTTGGGTCGTAGTACCTGGCCCCGTAGTAGTACAGCTCGGTCTCCTCTTCGAGTTCCTTGGCTGTGAATCTATACGGCGTGCGCTGTATATTGCTTTTCTCTTCGACCCAGGCTTCCCCGAACGGGAAGTATTGCAGGTGTTCAAATAGTTTTCCATCGACATTCGTTACGTAGATAGAGCTTCCAATGTGATCCGGATGATAGAAATACAAGAAGTTGATTTCGGGTAATCCCTTTGGGGGACGTATGTTAAAATAGCCGGGGCTTAGCTTGCTAGCCACCCGGAGCGCGCCGGCGTAGAAGTGCTTGGTCGCGACACTACGATTGCGTACGGTGAAGTATGGGTTGATGTATACCGTCTCTCCTTGTGGACCATACTTGATGACTCGTTCGCCAATATGGTTGTACCTGTAATCCTTGGTGTGGCCATTATCGTTGATGAACTGGATACGGTTTTCCTCGTCCCAGACGATGGTTCTGCGAGTGCCATTTAGGTCGTGAGTCCAACCCAACTGGTTGCCGTTTTTATCATAAGTGAAGGTGCGATCATCCAGATGGGTAGGCGCATGAGGTTGTGGTGCATCATAGCTGTATGACCAACTGTAGCTTGTCGTGTGCTGGGGAATTGGCTGACTACTGGGCTGGATCAGCTCGTGGCTTTGGGTTTTATCGGTGATGTTGTGAATGGTGTCGTAGTTGATTTCAAAGCTGTAGCGGTCTGTCTTGTTCGGGGCGTACTTATGAGAACCCGTGGCCTCGACCAGACGACGCAAGTCATCATACGTGTAGTTCTGCAAAACGGGCCCACCGAAACGGCTGGGAGGCGGTACCGGCACATCGTTATGTGTCTCAAGAATATTGCCAACAGCGTCGTAGATAAAATTGAGGTTTTGGAAGAGTCCGCTGTATGCGCCGCCGGCGCGCAGATTTGCAAGACGCCGAGTAACCGGGTCGTATTCATATCGGGTGGCCACGTCGTTCGACGTTTCAAGGTAGACCTGTTGCTTGAATTTGTCGTACTCCAAACGTCGTATATATTCGGTCGGGAAACCGTCCTTTACGCCGCTTGCAGACGCTAGAAGCCCTCCCGAGTCATAGCGATACGTCACCTCTTCCCTGTCAGGATAGACGAGCTTCTGAAGTCGGTTCCAAGTGTCATAAGTGTATTTGGTGGTATAGACTTCCGGCGAGTTGGCACTTTCCCCCTGGGTATCGCTGGCAACGGTCTTGATTTCCTTGACGATCTCGCCAAGTTTTCCGTAAAAGCGCTTCTCCGTGCCGGATTGATCGGTTACTTGTGCGATTCTGCCTGCACGGTTAAAAGACGCTCCTGGCTCACCATAGTCATAACTGACGTTATTATCCGGGAAGAGCGGATAACCGATGCTCTTCAAGCGGTTGAATTCATAATCATACTCGATGGCCTTACTGTCACTGCGCAGGTTGGCGGTGATTTTTTTTATCAGATTATCCGCCAGATCGTACCTCTTTTCAATCTTGCCGGTGTCCGGGTTGTCAATGACGATTCTGCGGCCGAAATTATCATAGGATATCCGGGTCACATTGTGCATGTCATCTTCAATCCGCACAATCTGTCGCAGGGCATCGTAAGCATAGCTGGTCCAGATAATCTCAGCGCCACTTTTGTTTGTTTCACGAATATCGGTGATGAGGCTTCGGACGTTGCTATAGGTATGTTCTTGAATCCCCTTAGCGTCGGTGGCCAAAGTTACAAATTGAAGAATGCTGTTTCGATCAGCTCCGAAGCCGTATTCGCGGGTAGTAAACAAGCCGTTTGGGCGAGTGAATTTCGTCAGCCGATCCAGAACGTCGCGTTGTATCCGAGTGGGAGCTATAGCATCGTATGCTGCATTGAAGACGCCTGGTGTGCCCAACGGCTCGGTAATCGGGTGGTAACGCTTGATGATACGGCCTATAAAGTCGAACGTAAGCCGACCGGAAACAATCATGACGTCCTCCGGCCGAACGCCGGGATTTGAAGCAACAGCCGCATCTTCCTTCGTCTGCAGGACACGCTTCAGGCCATCGGCAAATGTTACCGTATCAATCGGGTCTGCGATATCCCTGAAGCGGTCAATGTGCCGCGTCAAGGCCCACGGGACGGGCGCCTCGGGGTGGTATTCGAACTCCAGAGTGGCGTCAGTGCTGCCGGTCTGGTATGGACCTCGGATAGTCCGTAGCCGACCGAACGTATCGTAATCGTAGTTGATCTGGTTACCGTTAATGTCGGTGATGATGTCTCTCTTGCCATGGTTGAGATCATAAGTCGCAATGGAACGGTAACCGAAGCTGTCTTCAATCGAGATGATATGAGTCTTCACCTCTGGGTCATACTCTAAAGATATGACATAGCGCTCACCATGCAAGTTGGGCGGGCCGGCGACGCGCTGCAGGTTACCGTTGGGGTAGTAGTCCAGATCGGTCACTGCCGCTTGACCGTCTTCCAGGAACCGTCGTACCTCGCGTACCGCGCCTGTTCCGCCCTGGATGACCGCTTCATGCCGCCGCAGCTCGATCCCATTGCTCGATACGACAGTGTTATTCGGCTTGCCGACGATGTAACTATTAAGATCGGCGAAATAATTGATGGCGGCCAGCAGGTCGTCTTCGGCACCTGTGTCGCCCGCGTCGAAGAATTCGATAACATTGCCGAAGGAATCGTAGCGATAAGTGACGTAAGTAAACTTACCAGCCGTTGGCTGACCTTCATAAAAGAATGTTTCGCTCTTGACGAGCTGCGGGAACACTGTGGCGGTGGTGCTATCCGGGAATACTATGGGCGCACCGGTGTTGATGTCGAAGAGCACATAGCCATTTACCTGCTCGATGAACTTGTTACCAGCTGAATCCTGGAGCAACGTTCTCTCAAGGAGTCCCTTATTATAAAAGTTGTCGTTCTTATAGGTGCGAGTTATTGTGCGATAGATCGCGTCTGCATTGCCGGCATCGCGATGCTCTTCGGTGACGGTCCGATAGCCGTATGATTCGCGTTCGTTCGGTTCGTAGATGGGAGTCGAGTAGTCAAAGGTGGTGATTTGAGTGTCGACTCCATCGCCGGGGTGGCCGTCGAAAAGTTCAACCCGGTTGAGGTTCCATCGGCTCGGCGGGTAGTCAATCGTGTTGCCGTCGCGCTCGTATTGGAGCGTGATTGTCGCGCCGAGGGGGCGGATGACCTTCTCGAGCAGGTTCGTGCGCCTGGTGCGGTTGAGCGCCACATCGAGCCGCCCGTCGCTGTCGGAGAAGACGTGATCCACGATCCCGTCGCCGTTTACGTCCGTGAAGTCCGTTTCGCTTCGCGACATGTTGAAATTAATGAAGCCGCCCGGGTTGATGATGATGTAGCAGCCTACTTTGCAAAGGGGCCCGATTCCGATCGTGAAGAACGCCCCGCCGCCCACCGTGATGTTGGCGCTCGCGGCGATCTGGTTGTTGCAGCCGCCGCGCCAGAGGACGGGGTTGGCGAACCCGGCACCGGTGTTCAGCGCGACCTTGAATCCGCTGGTGTCCGGGATGACGAAATCAACGAGCCCGTCTCCATTGATATCGACCAGCGTCTTTTTTGTCCACCCCTCGCCACGCGTAAAGGAAGCGCCGCCGCCGAACCCATAGATGCCGTCGTTGTATCCCAAGCTTCCTTCGAGGGTGAATTTTTGACTTTCGCTCTCGTCGATAACCACATTGCCCCAGACTTCCGGGAGGGCAAATCCATAGCCAAGGTTCAAGGCAACCAGCAGCGTCGATCCGTAGGCCACTACAAGATCAGGCAGGCCGTCTCCATTGATGTCCACCAGGTCATCGGTGACACTCGAGTCACCTCGGGCGAGTTTGCCACCAAAACCCAGTTCGGGCATTTCGCTTCCCTGTTTACCGGAGGACCCCTGTTTGCCTCCCGAGGAACGGCGACCCGCCGAAGAGCTGCCTTTACTCTTTCCAGCCGCACCAGCCTTGCCGGCGCCGGCCGTGGAATGACGACCGCTGGAGGGTGAGACGTCGCCCTTTGCCGATTGAGAGCTCTTGGCCGGGTTTGCCTTAACGCCGAAGCCAACTCCGAAGTTCCAGGCATTGTTGTTGCTTTGTCGAACAAAAAGTGGACTTACGCCGAAACGACCCCACTTTTCCAGTCCCCCGGTCATAGTGGTGTATTGTATAGTGAGTGGTCCCACAATATCGGGAAAGAGATCACCATTCATATCGAGAAAGTCCAGTATGCACTGACCTTTGGCAAGGAGCGACATGGAACCGGATAATTCTACTCCCTTACCAAGTGAGCCACCCACGACGAATTGCTCCATAGTGCTCATGATTGGCATCGCCCGAGCCCCGGCAAAATCATCCGGCCGCGGGACACTGATATTGACCATTCCGAGCCTCGAGGCACTCATGACGTTGGAATCCACCCAGCATCCCCTGGTGTCGGGGTTCATTCCGCTAGCATCGCCGGGCGTCCGCCACTGCCCCAGGGTAGGATCGGGCACCATCAAGTAAACCGTCGCGTTGTGGATCCGGTAGGTGTCGGTGATTTCCAGGCTTCCCCGGTCGATCGGGTGGTTGGCCCGATCGCGATTTCCGTTGTAGGTAATGACGCTCCAGCCCCGGTAAGGCTCTGGAAACACCTCGGCCACCAGCACCGAACGGTGGAAGTCGCTGGGTACACTGCCTCCTATCGGCAAGTCAGTGTAATGGACATAGACGGCGCGAATCAGCAGCTTGTCCGCCAGCCCATTATCATCATGAGTCCGCCCGTCCCGGGTGCTGTAGTCGAAGTAATACTCCTCGCCTTCGACCACGTCCATGGAGAAGTTCAACGGGGGCACCAAAACCCCGTCCCGGATGTAGATCACGCGTTTAGCGACCAGCTCGCCGGGTCGCTTGACTGTCAGGACCAGTTCGCTGTCGAAAAGATCCGGCAGTAACCCCTTGTCTTTTGTGCGTCCGCTGGTGCGTTTGCTGTCCAAACGATCTTCAAGAGACCCCGGCAGTAACGTCTTGGCTTTCGTGCTTGGGCGTTTGCCGGCGAAAGGATCTCCAAAAGGCACCGGCGGCGGTAGCATGAGTTGCGGAATGACCTCTACTACACCAGTTGCGGGTGCGACCCACGGCTCTTGCGGGACAATCAGATCGTGCTCGGGGTAGAGGTCTACATCGTAAGGGGGATTAAATCGAAGAGTTGGATTGCCGTAGGGATCGGTGAGTCCCACGTCAGCGTCGGTTGCGATGTAAACGATCTCCGGCGTCCATTCCATCAGCGTGGCGTCTATGGGCGAGTCCGCGCGAACGTTGAACTCCAGATTGTCCCCCTTGGCAACATCTAGGTCGTCCATCAGGGAGATGGGGCCGGTTTCGTACCAGGCCATGGTTGTTTCGATGACCGGCGTGCCGTTCTGAAGAACCTGGAGGGTGATGTCGTCCGACGTCACGCCCAGCTTGGTCAGGTCGCCGCTGAGGCGAATCGTGCCGTTGTAGGGCATTTGCGTCCTGGCTCCCCGGCCCGCGAGGGTGAAGTCCTCGGACGCCACGTAGAGATACGGATCCCGGAGGTTGGCGTCCGGGTCCATGGGGTTAACCTCTGTGTACTCGATCTGCGGATCCCACGCCACCTGATCGTACGCGCCGTCGAACACGGACTGAACGCGAAAGAAAATCTCGTCATTCCTGGACACCTGGAAGGGGCCCACGTCGGCGACGTGCCACGCCAGATCGTCTGCGGCGATCTCGGCGTACCACAGCTCGGAATCGTTGTGTTGAATGGCAACCCGCACACCGTCGGCGTCTAGATACGGCGGATTGAGCTGACTGGGGTCCTCAAGCAGCCGAACCGCCCCGGTGATGCGAATGATCCCACTGTAGGGGGCTACCCAGCGCCGCACCGAGTCGAGCAGCGGACAGGCATCCACGCGCTTCTCGAAGAGGTCCGTGAAATCTTTGAGCAGGTTGTCGGCGTCCACCACGCCGGAGCCGATCGGAACTGGTGTATCGTTGCTGTCGAAGGTGAAGGTCGGGATGTTGTCATTGCCCTCGGGGTGATTGAACAGCACCATGTCCTCGAAAATGAGATCGGGAAAGCCATCCCCATTTACGTCCTTAAAGTATGTCGATCGCTGGGTAAGGGTAAGAATGAGATCGGCCATAAACGAAACGACCTCCAAATAGGACTCCTCACCGAAGGTGATGGAGTCCGATCTCTCCTTCAACATCAAGGGAAGTGTGGGAATAGACTCCTTGGAGCCGAATGCCTTGTTCTCACCGGGTCCCGAGAGGTTACGCCGAAATGAGAAGCCGAAGCCTTCCTTGAAAACCTTGTCGGGCAGGGAATCGCCGTCGATGTCAATCAGGGTCAGGATGCCATCGCCGATTGATCCTGTATAGCCAACTTTGCCCCCGAAGATGGAAAAACTCTTGCTTGGTTTTAAGGGATTGAAGCCCACGTAAAGGTGCCCTCCAGCTTCAATGGACGGGTTCCCACCCAGGGCGCTGGCTCCGCCGCTTGGAGGCATAATACCGAACACAGTGTCGGAAGGTATAGTCCAGCTCTCTGCGATGTCGAACCCGCTATAGTCGACGGCGGAGTTCCTGATTTCGTCATAGTACTCTAACTCATGCTTGTGGAAAAATGCACCGTTGGCGCCGAATTGCGTGACGGATTTTAGGAGCGTCTTGCGAAAGGCCCCTTCCTGGTACTCGAGATCGTACCGCCGGATCATTTCGTTCTCGAATCGGACCTCAATCCGTTTCAGGAGATCCGCGGTCACCATCTTGAACCCGGAACGGGCATTGATGATCACGTCAGGGCGTCGGTTCGTGGGATAGCCGGGCAGGTCACGGTCCCGAAAGAAATGAATCGAATACGGCCCGGACGTCCCCTCGAATCCCGTATAGCGAATCTCTTGGGGGTAGATTTGCCACCCCTGGACCAAACCGTAAGCAACGCCGTAGTCGCTTATAAGATCGTAACTGTAGCGGACCGTGTTTCCCCACGTATCCCGCACTTCACTAAGCATCCATCGAAAGATGTTACCTCTCAGCGGGTCGGCGAGCGTCGCATCGGGGTCTGCAATGCCACCTTCCGGCACCCCGCCGTAAAAATATCGTGTTCCGTCCTTGTGGATTACTTCCCACCAGAAGTTGTTCGGTTGATCTGCGTGACGGATGATCTTGCGGAACTTTCCCTCGACGCGCGTGTGGAATACCTTCTCCTCGCTACGATCCTGGAGCGAACCGCGGTGTGCCACTGGCGTCAGCATCTCGCCGTCGAGAAGATACGTTTCCGTTTCCTTGGAGTCACTATAGCGAGGCACGCCCCATCGTGTTTCAATCGTAATCTCGGAAACCGAAACGCCCCACCCGAGACCCAACCACCCGTTTCCATTGCTGGAATTGTACTTAACGGTAATGTCCGGTTGCATTCCATTGCGTCCCGGAGGGATTTCTATTGGGTAACTAAGGCGCGCATCGCCAAGATTATTGGGTTGAGGAGTTTCGATAAGATTGATGCCAGCCCCGGGATGGGCCGCTTTGATGTCCTTAATACTGGTAGGATGAAAAGAGACTGGCCGGGGATAGTCAGGCACGGGGGGGGACGTATCCTGCACCGTGATTTTGGAATTGATCATGTTGATGAAATGATTGGAGGAGCTCATCGCCAGCTCCTGTTGATTCGGCGGATGGGAGTTTCCCTGAGGATACCCACAGAAAAACAGGAGAGCGCCTGCAAGAGGCACCCATCGTGCTCTTCGTCCAGGAAGGATAACAAGGCATAACGTTGCACGGGAAATCCATCGTTTAATCCTGTTTGTGGAAAGGAAGATCAGGGTGGCTAAAAAAGAGGTTTTTACACTTCTCATGCTTTCGCTCCCTTTTTGAGAAGTCATTATTTATCCAGAGTGCAAGAGTGTCTTGCTCTCATAAACAGTAAGTATAGCCTGAGACGCAGTGGAAGAGCAAGAAAAAAGGATTTTTTACTCGTCCTAATGCAAGAATCCAGCCATCGTAAATGCCCCATAATTGTGCACTTAGCAAAAAAACATTCCCAATCTTATCTTCATCCAATACGGTTAGATTAAGTTTGGCGACACATTACCCTGTATGAATTCATATACCCTTGATTTTGCCTGGCCTATAGAAACTTGTGCCTTACATTTCATAGGGGCTAAAGATTATTATTTGCCGCATAACGAATCCCGATACACGAATTTTGGTAATCAAAAATAGGCAATTAGCTGCTGAATTTTTGCAAATTCGGATGTATAAATATGCAGAAAAACCTCATGCAGGTATGACAAATTCACCATTTACATTTAAGGGGTTCAGGAGTTTAACCCCGGCTAATCGTGGGCAGAGGAAAAAGCCCTACGCTCTCCAGATGTGAATTGTGTTAGGTAGTTTAGATGGTAGAGGTTGAAATAGCGAAGGCCACAAATCCGAAGGAGCATATTCAATTATTAAAATCCAAAACATAATCAGAACTTGGGCGGGACAGGATTACACCAGCCATCTTTTTTCAATTGTCAAATCTCATTTTGTGCATTGGTAATACTGGAATTGCGAGCTCTCTGTTTTGGACTTTTAATCGGAAGGTTGGAGGTTCGATTCCTCCACCGGCCACTGTCTCTTTTGCCGCTTATTGTCCAGTCTTATCTTGTTCTCAAGCGGAATTGCAGTAAAGGGCTAGATGCGATCTCCGGCTTTCCCTTTAATAGGAGTTACAATTCGCACTGAAATTGCACTGGGGTTTTACTCTTAACGGAAGGGGAGGATCACCACTGCCACTCTTTTTTCCTTGGCACACCCTTTTCCCGATGCGGAAAATCTTGCCATGTTAAGCGGGATGTAATATAAGGCCTTCTCTGTAAGTTGGGCAGGTTATTCATGGAAAATCTCATTTAATCTCTTGTTGGAGGCATGAAAATGAAGCACAAATATTTCGCAGGAATCTTGGTTTATCTCATCATCTTGACGTTGTCTGTCCCTCAAAGTGTTTTTGCCCAGCGTTCGGAATATTCTAACAAGGATGCCAAAGGCAATGTCTTTATAGTCGTTTCTGATTCTGTCCGGCTGGTAGAGACAACATCAGCGCTGAAAAAAGAACTGGAGAATCTCTTCTCCGCGGATAAAGCCGGATTGGAGATGGTGGCTATAGATGGCCTTGAATCAAAGGCGCTTGCCGAACAAATTCTTTCCCTTCCTGCCGAAAAATTGGAAAGCCTGGGCGGCATCATTGAGATACGTTTTGAAGAGGCGCAGGGGAATGTTAAGCGTGCCGCTATTGAGGTGTACCATTATCCCTTTCCTCCCATAGCAAAACAACATGTCAAAAGCCCCGAGTATTCGTTTAAGTTTGGATCGGACTCAGCGCTGTTGGCCATCTGCCTCAATAAATCACTCTCGGAGGTGTCGGCCATGGATACGCTTTTTTTTCCCCATGTTGAAATGCAACTCGCCTCCACTGCCAACTCTTATCTCCCTCGCAAAATCCTGAAGAAAACCGTCCGGATCATTTGTAACACCGCTAATCCACTCACCCCAAATCAAGCCCAGCAGCTGGCGGGAAAAATATACGGCGCCGCCACCGCCTTCTATGGCGACGAGGGTAATTCCGTCATGGGCCTGCTTTCTGACAAAGTACAAAGCCATGCCCGGCCAAAAGATATCGAAATCCGGGTTTTCAACTACCTCTATCCCAATAAGGAATACACAGAGGAAGAACAAAGGAAACGCAGAGAAGAGATCGCCGAACCTATCCAGGTGGTGAAGCCTTTCGTCTCAGGGCTTTACTACATTGCTGGTCTGGACCGTCTTGCTCCTTATTCCCTGAAGTTTATCGACACGACAAAAGATGAAAAGGACTTCTGGTACGAGGTGGATGAAGGCTCTTTTGTTACCTCTTCGCTGAAGGGGATCGTGCGTACCGTGCCAGGTAAGTTTGAAAAATACACCCCTTTGGAAAGCAGGTATCAAGAGCGCTTGGCTGAGGCGCCCAAGGTTGAGAAGCTCGACTATGTGATTCTGAGGGCAACGGTGTTTGACGGATCGAAGGACAATCCCCGTTTTGTCGCGGATGTGGGAATTGCCGGGGAAAGAATCATCGCTGTGGGGGATTTGAAGAACGCGGCCCGGGACGTCACGATAGACGGTAAAGGACTTTTTCTCACCCCCGGTTTCATCGATATCCACAGCCATGTAGACGGGAACATCCTGCGGGTCTCTTACGCGCCGTCCCACATTCGCCAGGGCATCACCACAGTGCTTGGTGGGAATTGTGCTTCTTCGTGCCTTGGGATCGGTGCATTTCTGGCGGAGTTGGATAAAAAGGGTGCGGCCGTTAACATCGGCATGCTTGTGGGCAACCGGCCCATACGCGCAAAGGTCTTGGGCCGGCGAAAGGGAATGTTCAGCTACGCTGACCTCTATCGCGAAAAAGAGCTGGTTGACCTGGTAATGGAAGAAGGGGCTTTCGGCATGTCCACCGGCCTGATTTACTCGATCAGCGAAGAGGCTTTCGCGTGGGAACTGGCGGAAATGTCCAAACAGCTAAAGCCCTATGGCGGGTTTTACGCTTCTCACGTCCGTGGTGAGACGGACGAAGTCCTGGACGCCATCCGGGAGGCCATCTATATCGGAGAAATCGCCGAAGTGCCCGTTCAGATCTCTCACATGAAGGTGATCAACAAACGCAACTGGGGTGATATGAAGGGATATCTTGAAATCATGAAGGCTGCCCGAGCGCGTGGCCTGGATGTCACGGGAGACCAGTACCCCTGGCGCGCCTCCGGCCCTGCCGCTCATTACACCTTGCACAGGCTCATGGTCCGCGAGGTGATTAAAGCAGAATCGCCGGATGTCGTTCTTTTGAAAGACATGCCGGGCAAGTACAGGAAATACTCCGGCCGGCCCCTACCAGAACTCCTGAAAGGGGAAGACATGACTCCGGAAGAACTCATTGCCGATCTTAACCTGACGAGAGACTCCAAGATCTACGCAACTTATCTTTGCCTGGGCGATGAAGATGTGTGCCGGCCGATGAAGGAAGACTTCGTCATGGTCTGCACCGATTCGTCTCTGGCTTCATTTGAAGCCATCGAAAGTGGCAGACACTGGGATGATCACCCGAGAAAGTTCAGGTCCTATCCCGAGTTTTTCGCGAAATACGTGCGGGACAGAGGCATCTGTTCGTGGGAGCTTGGTGTCTACAAATGCACCGGCCTTCCGGCCAAAAAAATGAAACTAAATGACCGCGGTGCGATCAAACCTGGGGCATACGCTGATCTGGTGCTTTTCGACCCTGACACGCTGGATCCCGGCGTGGATTACCGGGATCAGGCTGCATTGCCCAAAGGCTTGAAGTGGGTCTTCATGAACGGTCAGCCCGTTCTCAGAGAAGGTAAGATGACGAAAAAACGTGCGGGCAAGGCACTACGCGCCTATGGCAACCGCAAACCGTGAGTTTCGTGGTGCTGGTGCTAGCCCTTTCAATGTCATCATGCTGTCAGGTGGAGTCGGAATCTGGGAATTGGCCTGATCAGAGTAGCATCCAGAGCGTATTTCCGCGATAAGGCAAGAGAGGGGAATTAAAAAGATTGGTTCACCCAAGTCATTGCGGCATTCGCAATGCTTGTACAATTGTTTAACTGACGTTCTACATTATTCAGTGCTTTTTAAAACCCTCACTTTAAATCCTAACATCTGGCTGAGCGAGACCATCTCTTCGAAGATATCCCCATACGCCACCGCTATGTGGTTGCTCAGGTAGTGAGCCATAAGAGTCTCCTGCCGGATGCCCAAATATGTTGCCATGAAAGGCCACTGCCGCGTCGTTCCTTCCCACCAGGCGTCCCGCTTTTCGGGCGGCAGCGTCACTACTTCTCCTTTACCGATGTCCATCCACAATGCTTCATCTTTAATGTAGGCCCGGCTCCAGGTCACCTCGCCCGGCAAGCTCTCCCCGGCAAAAGTCCCCCCGGGTATTGGGAAATATTCCCTGGGCTGCCGATAGGAATGCACCCCTTTCAGCGTATCCGGATTGTGATTGAACGCATAAGCACTGCAAGATCCGCTGTTTTCCAGAACCCATATGAACCTACCCTCATGTTCTCCTCCCCAGCGCACATCGTGGAACATCACCGCCGTATGTAATCCTTTAGCCATCAGTAGTCGCTTCATTAACTCCATTGGAATAAGATTACCTTGATCCGCCTCTGTGGAAGTGACTATCGGATTTCCATTCGACTCAGGTCTACAGGCTGAATTCAGCAGCCCTTCAGCGAAATCCGAGGGTGGGCGCAGCGGAATCAAACCCAGCTGATATTGCCAACCTAAACAGTCCGCCTTGAATTCACTGATAAGGTCTAAAACCGTGAGATAGTCCCGCAACTGTTCTTTCGTTGCCTGCTCATCAAAATCCTCAGCATCTTTTTCTCCGTAATGAAAAAGTACTCCCTTTTCCTTCACAAAACCGTAGGCATCTGCTATCCTCTTCTGGTTGATATCTTTGCCCCGTGCAATGATCCACGCCTGATCTACTTTGTGTTCGGTAAACCCTATCTTGTTGAGCAAACGAGGGCCAAAGTACCCATTAATCATCCCCATCGAGGTGTCCCCAAGCATGAGCGCAAGTATCATGCGCTTCTTGATTCCATCAAACACCCTCCTGGCTATGTTTACTGCATCTGTAGATACAGGCACACTATAATGTATTTCCTCTTCACTGTAGACTATCTGGCCTGTGTTGCACCACTGCTCCAGCCTGGCCATAAATTTTTTGTCCTTCGTCCAGTCATCGGCGCTCGTCCAGAGCCGTGAGAATTTCCTCCCCAGACTCTCAAGACATGCGCCGGTATTTAATAGACCTACAAGTCCGGGCCATGTACCTGAGAAGTTACTACACAGAAGCAACGGATTTTCTTTTCCTATTACTCCATCCGTAGTGTGGGGGCCGTATATCCAGTGTATACAGACGCCTATCATCGGATCATCTATCGGCCTGAGCTTCTCAATCGCTTCGTTCGGCTTGGTGATGAATCCCTCAATCCTGTAGGTCTTGCGCCCCAGGGCTTTCAATGCTTTCTCTAATTGCTCCGTAGCCGCCTGCATATTCGGCAAGGCTAATTCATTCGGCCTTTTCCTGTAATCCCCTGGCCAGAACAATGCTATCTTGGTTGCCATCGCAGAATACCCCCATAATTATTACCTTATCTTTTATTACTTTCAGAGGGATAAAAGGGTTATTTTGGATGTTCGTAATGCCAACCGAACTTGGCGATATGGATGCATCTTGCGCAACTCATTTATAAACCTTATTTGCATTGCTTAGTTGATATACCGTTTTAAAAGAATTGAACAACTCAAGATATTGTTCCAAGAGACGGATCATCAGAAACTGTTTCCTCACAGTTTCCTTTCCCTTCTGGCCCATTTGCTCTCTGAGCTTCTTATCCTTGAGCAACTGTACGAGCCTTGCCGCCGCCTCCTCTACGGACGACACCAGGAATCCGTTTACTCCATCCTCAATCTGGTATCGTATTCCACCCACATTTCCACCTATGACAGGCGTTCCTTTCCACATGGCCTCGGCAACGGTGAGGCCGAAGCCTTCGCGAATAGACTTCTGCATCACGACGGCTGCCCGGCGTTGGAGGGCATTCACAAGTGCCGAATCTTGACGGCTGAGAATGATTATGCGTTCCTCCCGGCAGCCCAGGAGCGATTCGTATACTTCTTCGCCTTCTGGGTCGTCTGTGGCGACGTTACCGAGCAACACAAGAGTTGAGTCTACTTCCTTTCTCGCCAGTTTGAATGCCTTGATTACACCTTCCGGATCTTTCCAGCGGTCAAAGCGGGAAATCTGCACCACCAGCGGCAAATCCGTCGGGATATCATAGCGATTCAGGCGTTCGTCTATTTCGTCTTCACTCAGCTCCCGGTTCTTGAGGGAGAAGGGACTGGTCGCCGGCATGAAGAACAACTGCGGCGTCGTGAGTTTCTGTTTATATTCTTTGAGCGTGAGGATCACCGCATCATATCTCTCTACGAACGGAACAAGGTATCTCCAAAGTTGCTTGTTGGGGCTTGAAAGATCAATGTGACAGCGCCAAATCCAGGGCCCCTTTTTCTTGTAGTGATTGACCATTGCAAGGGGTTGTGGATCATGCATAATTACCATGTCGTGATCCAGATGGTTCCGAACTACATTCTCATAGATAATTTCTTCATAAATTCGCATCTTCCGATCGGAAAGATTGATTTTTCCCCCTTGCAAGGCATTGTGCACCTTCTTGGTAATGCTGAAGAAATCCGGCGATCCTTGAATCACCCTCCATCCCGTTATTATGCCTACGCTGTTCATCAAGAGCGTCAACGGCGACAACAACTCTGCGACGCCGCCGCCATAGTAAGTGGAATTCACATGGGTCACATGTAGGCCCTGAAGCGGCTTGGCTTTTTCTCGAACGCGCTCGATCATTTCCGCGCCGACGAACTGCTCATAGTCTTCAACCTGGACGAGTCTGTGAGACCTTTCCATGGTTTGGCTCCTTTCATCCTCGTTTAACAAGTCAGTGTCCTTATATGATTACCATATTTTCATGGTTTTTCATATTGCTTCATCTAACTTCACCCTTCAGCATCTCCCTGTTTCTCTTCAAAGCACTAAAGCATGCATTTGACCACCTGGCTAGGGGATATACCAGAACCTTCTGCCAGCGCGCAATCGCTTAATTTGTGGGCTCCCAAATATACCTGCCCGTTTTGTCGATATAGCCAAACTTATTGCCAATCTATACTCCCGCAAGCCTCATCTTTCGTCCCATCTTATGGTATAAAATTTGGACGGTATGAATATTGTAATCCTGCTGCTATAATATGTACATTTATTCTTTCATTCGGTAACCTATACCTCGTACAGTTTCTATGCGAGAAGCCATCCTTCCAAGTTTTTTTCGGACTGCATTAATATGCACATCCACTGCTCGATCAATCACGAATACCCCATCAGGCCAGCAGTTCTCTAGCATACTATCTCTCGAGAACACCCGGCCAGGTTTCGAAGCTAAAAGTGCTAGGATATTAAACTCTGTCTTTGACAAGTTGATACATTTCTGATTTAACAAGACTGCGCGATTCTCACTGTCAATTGAGAGAGAGTAATAATTTATACGAGATGGAGGCTTATAGTGATCATCACCTCTACGCAGGATATTTTTTATCCTTGCCAGAAGTACCCTAAGGCTAAAAGGCTTGGTCACGTAGTCATCTGCACCCAACTCAAGACCTAATACAATATCTACTTCACTTGACTTAACCGTCAGAATAAGTATTGGGATATAGGAGACTTTTTCATTCGATTTTAGACGTTTGCAGATTTCAAATCCATCCATCCCAGGAAGCACGAGACCTAGGATAATGAGATCAGGTCGAAACATTTTTGCCATGCTTAGGACTTTAAGTCCATTGTTAACAACGCGAGTAGTAAAGTCTTCCTGCCGCAGATTGTAACCGATCATATCAGCTAAGTCGGCATCGTCTTCCACAATCAATATCTTTTTTTTCATCCCGCGTCTCTCCTAGAATCTTAACAGGAATGTAATATTTATTTTATACATTCTTAATAATCAGCGACCATTCTGATTACTGGTAAGAATAAAAAAAAGCAATAGAAAATTTGGCATTCGCACTCAGTGGTGTAATATCTTATCTTAAGAACACCTATGATAAACCGAAGCCGATTGTCTTTTTCATCAGCAGCTACCCTCCGAAATATTGTGGCAGTGTTTCTTCTTGCCTCATCATTAGTCGGTTGCAGCTTATTCAACCGTACTTCCACCTACGAGGTATTGTTCGAACTGACACTGTCTTCTCCTATGGCTATTGTGCATCCTGGGGATGCACTGGTTATCGAAGCGCAACTCAAAAATATAAGCGAAAAAAAAGTAGTAGTAAGGCAATTGAACGCCGAGTCACTCTCATTCTATTGGTGGTCAGATAAAAACCCGAATCGCCTAATTCGCAGGTGTGTCGTCAGCTCCAAAGAAAACTTGACAATGATGACTGATTTGCCTGCAGAAAAGGAACTTTCTCGACGTTTTCTGTTCACAACTATCACGCAACAGGAAGGCACGTTTTATCTTCAGGCGATTTACGAAACCCCTGTTAAAGGTAAGCGTGAATCACCTATGGTCATTTCGCTTCCACTCAAATATGAAGCTAGCGGTGACCGGCTTTTCGAACGAGGCAATGATGGACTGATTGTGAAAGAAGAGGCTATCAGAATTGTGACAGAGTATCTTGGACGCCCGGCGGTCGCAGAAAAGGCAGTTTTGATCAGCAACGAAGCTGGCTTTTACGATTGGTGGGTTACCTTGACGGTGGCACAGGATGCCCTTGCCAAAGGAGAAAGGCCGCAAAAGGCCTATTTTGTAAATCCGTATCTTGGCGTTGTACGGAAGGAAGCCAAACCAAACGTAAAGGTAAAACCAGAAATCGAGGAGCCTGAGCAAACATAATCATAAGGTAACCACGCCACCTCTATTAGGGGCGATAAAATAAAATATATCAAAACTCGTCACATTCTAATGTAAGGAGGTAAGAAATGCGCGTCACACAAAAGGTCTTGGTTTTTCTGCTTTCGGTTATCTTCGCCACAGTTGTCCTCGCCCAAACTGTAGTCGTTGTCGCACAAACGGACGAGAATGCCTTGTCTGCTTTCGATAAGAAGGCAGATCAGCGGTTGCGCCGTGTAGTCAAGATTCTGCGCACCACTGACAAGGCGCAGGTTAATCAGTATGTCCCTGTTGCCTTTGATTTGAAGCACGTGAATCCCTACGCGGTGATTCGCTTTATCCGACGTATGATTGAGGTCGAAGAAGGTAATTGGTGGAGCTTTGCTGCGCCCGATCAAAACAAGGGACGATTGCTCGCAAATGTGCCAATCTGGCAGGTAGAGCCGCTTAAAGAACTCGTCGCTCTTATTGATCGGCCACAATTGACCTCTTATGATGGCACGAAACGGGTGTACCATCATCTGAGACACAGAGACCCTGGCGACCCGGGTTTTGCAAGTGCCATTGCAGCACTTCTGACTCCCAGCGCACTTCTCTTAAGCGATCAGCCTACCGGAGCCATTTATATCGAAGATGCGCCTTCAGGAGTTGAAAGAGCACTTGAAAAGATTGTACAAGAACTGGACTTCCCCACAAAACAAATTGTTCTCCATACAAAAATCTATGAAATTGACCTCACCAATGATGGAACCATAGGACTTGATTTTCACGCCTGGAAGAACGGGCCGGGACGCACCCTCTTCGCATTAGGCGCCTTCACTGAGTATTTCAAAACAAGCCTCCTTGACCAAAATGGAGTGGACGGGACGGGCGTTGGTGTTTTCTCACCCGGGGTTCCTGTTTACAGCCTGCCAAACCACCGTTTCGAGAATGTGGGGTACAATATTGCGTATTTTTATGACGCCCCTTCAGCATTCTTTGACTTTCTTGTTGCCAAAGGGAGAGCGAGGATCTTAACTGCACCTCGAGCTACGGTGCTGAACACACAAATCGCCTACTTTTCAACGGGTGAGGAGATTCTTTACTATAAAGTACAAAATGGTGCGTCTGGACTGGCTGGCGTGCGCCCTGCAAATATGCCAGTGGATGCATTTGGCGACACAGTGAATTTCCCAGACAACCGCAGCCTTTCAGGCGACACCATACCTCGCGCAGTGCCTGACATTGCTAACGCAGGTGTGACGCTTATCCTTCAGCCTGTGATTGGCGAAGAATCCATCAACCTTGATGTTGACATCTCGATTGTAAGCCAGCTTGGTTTCGACGACTGCGGACTGCCAATGCTGCACACCCGGAGAGTAAATACTGAAATTCGAGCAAACCCGGGAGAGGAATATATAATTGGTGGTCTGACCCGAACCCGCGCCATTCAAATTACCCGTAAGGTCCCCATTCTTGGTTCGATCCCTGTGCTAGGTTGGCTGTTTGGAGGAGAAATCACAACTACCAAAAAGACGCTACTCGCAATTGTGATTTCAGCCGACGTTGTCAATGATTTCAGCGGTATGGGAAATGAAGAACTAGAACTCGTAGACATGGTGAAGAGTAAAGGAATGAACGCTATCCCTCTGCCCGAGGAACTGTTTGGCTTTGATATGATGCTTATGGGCACAAATGCAACAAGATAAGAATTCCCGGTGACTTGAGGGTAAGTGATACCAATGAAATTTAAAGTTTAAAGAAAGGAGAGATACCGTGAAAAGGCTAATCGCAATCGTCACCATTCTTGGAATCCTACTCTACACAGCGGGCATTGCATTGGCTATTGATGAGGCTGAAGGACGGGTGCAATCCCGACTCGGAAATCCAAGTCCCACAGCAGCTGCTAGCAATGTTGACAATTACACGTTTCAGGACGAGCAGGTGAATCTTGGTCCTGATGATGAGGACGTTCTTGTGCTTCGAGCAAATCAGAAGGTTTTGCTCAACCGTTATGTTGCCAAAGTATTTCCCCTGCAGAATGTAACGCCTCGTGAAATTCGCAATATCTTCAGAGAGTTGACAGGCAAGGAAGGCGGACGTGCAGAGATTATCAGAGACGAGGTAAAGAAAGAGAATTATTTACAGGTTATCGTCCCCGAATGGCAACTGCCCTTCATCGAACAAGTTGTCCCTCTCATTGATGAGTCATGGATTCGGGAAAACCAGGATGGCAGCGTTGCCGCGTACTACAAGGCGAAGCACCGTTCCATTGCTAGCGTAGACCGCATTGCAAGAAGATGGGGCGGCGAGGGGTTTACTGCAGTGGATGGAACCAACAATGCCGCAGTGCGCCGTGACGAACCATTTTGGGCAGGAGAGTATCTAGAAGCTGCAAAAATGGTCGACGTGCCAGAGCACCAGGGGCGTTTTCGCATCAAAGTCTATGAGGTTAACGTAAGTGACGACTTGCGCCTCGGACTTGATTACATAGCCTGGAAGAACGGCCCTGGCAGAAATCTTTTTGAGTTTGCCTTTGCCGGATATGACGCCTCGGAACGATTTCTAAATGTCTCTGGATTCCTCAACCCGTTTCAGCAACGTACAATTAACACAGGTCATCACCAAATCACCAATGCCAATGCCAACCGCTTCGGGTATATTAACTTCGTAGCGAATGCTGCATACCTTGATT
The DNA here is from genome assembly GCA_030613245.1 of Candidatus Sumerlaeota bacterium. Classification (GTDB taxonomy): domain Bacteria; phylum Sumerlaeota; class Sumerlaeia; order MWCT01; family JAUWMI01; genus JAUWMI01. Next base: position 23,772 of record JAUWMI010000032.1, on the reverse strand, counting down.
TTCTTGCTAGCAAAGGGAAGGCAAAAACCCTGGCCGAAGGCGTAGTCCAGGTGCGAAGCGGTTCCTCAGCGACTTTTGGCGCCACAGAGCAGGTGGTTACGTTCAACGCGCTGCCAAACGATCCGGGCAACACCGGCACTGAGCCAACTCGCATCAGGGAGGTTATGGCTAGGGAAGGCGTAGTTGCTCGGACGGGTGATCTTGCTCTTTGGGACCGTACGGTGAGGCGACAATTAACCGGCCATGTAGGAGTCTATGTAGAAATTGCTCCTGTTATCCTGCTGGAGTCGACAGAACTCGACGTTTTCGCTGATGTGAGCAGCGTGGCTGGTTATACACCCCAGGGCTTGCCAATCATTAACTCATCTAGGGCTCAGACGAAAGTTCGCATGGCCGACGGAAGTGTTCTTTTACTCGCGGGACTGACCCGCCAGGAGAAGGTGGAGAGCAAGCAGGGTATGCCGGTTCTCAGTTCTTTACCGGGTCTCGGATACCTCTTTGGAGGAGAAAACAATATAAATCGTAAAACGCAAATCGTGATCGTGATTGAGTGCGAAAGCGAAACAGGAGGAGAGTCTCGACTTGCTAATGCACCGGAAATTCAAACCATCGCCGAGCAGGTCGAAGGCGAAGCCATTCCGGAAATTCCCAAGAATTGTTTTGGGTTTGATATGTGGCTACTCGGTCCCAAAAGCGGCGCACAATTATAAATCAAAAACAATACATTTCGCCCGCAGCGATGTGTATCTGAGTGAAGAAGGAGGCAAGCGTTTCAAAGATGAGGTTTTGAACGTTTCGTCGGCATTGGGCGCAGCGGAAGTGATATGTAATCTCAGCATGTAGGCTCCGAAGCGGGTTGGCTAATGAGTTCGTCAATCCGGCAACGGCCATCTCACCGACCTTATAATACCCCCACGTATTGTAAGGTATGCGGTAGAGACTGCGCCCCTACTATGCCGGGCAAAGCGCTCCATGCAATGCTTTTTAAAAGGCAAGAATATCTCTGAATTCCTCCGCCTCTCCGGAATAGCTGAACTACTACTATTCCCCGCAATCCAACCCATTTCTTTTCTAATCTGGCCAGGGGATATACCAGAACCTTCTGCCAGCGTGTGATCGCTCAATTTGTAGGCTTCCAAACATACTTCCCTGTCCTATCGATATAGCCCATCTTTTTGCCAACTTGTACCCGTGCCAGCCCGTTGGAAAACTTTTCGACCGAATCGAACCTTGCTCTTATGGCTGTTGTCCCGCTTTTATCGATAAAACCCCATCTTTCTTTGATTTTTATAGAGGCAATTTTGAGCACGAATTTTACTGGCGCTAACCCTTCGGAAAAACCACCGGCATTAGGGAATTCCGGCGCGATTACATACTTCCCCGTCTTGTAAATATAGCCATATTCCCAGTTGTCTTTAATTCTTGCACCTACACATGCCAAACCTTCGGAAAAGACACCGGCTTTATCAAATTGTGGCTCGATTACAATCTGCCCTGTTCTATCAATATACCCCCATTTGTGGTAAATATAGACACGCGCCAGGCCTTCAGAAAACCAATAAGCATGATCGAACCGGGGCTTAATTACTATCTTCGCTTCCTTGTCGATATAACCATATTTCCCGTCGATTTGTACACTTGCCAACCCTTCGGTGAAGCTGTAAGCATAATTAAATTGAGGCTCAATGACAAACTTACCGGTTCTATCGATAAATCCCCACTTCTCACCAACCCTTACGCTTGCCAGTCCTTCAGTGAATCTATTAGCAACAACAAACTGCAGCTCGATTACTGTTTTTCCCATCTTATCGATATATCTCCACTTATTGCCAATCTTCACATTGGCCAATCCCTCGGAGAAGTTCCAAGCCAAGTCAAACTGCGGCTGGATGACAATCTTCCCGCTCTTGTTTATATAGCCCCACTTTTTTCCAATTCTTACAGACGCCAGCCCTTCTGAGAAATAATAAGCCTGATCGAACTGCGGCTCGATAACTACTTTTCCTGCCTTGTCAATATAGCCCCACTTACGATTCTGGATAACGAAGAATAGCTCAATTGACTCCTTCTCTTTCTCCTGTTTGCTTTCCGCTTGTGTGCACAATGAGACAGCCAAAGTAGCAAGACAAATGAGGAACGTCATGCCTTTCTTCATAATTGCTCACCTCATTTTCCAAACCTATGAGTGGATTCAAGAGCAAATAATTGTCATGGCTCGTCATTTATATGGACCCATATAATGTAGATTCGCAGAATATTTTGCAACCGAAAGTTAATCTGGCAATAAATGCCAGGTATTAGAACTATGATTCTTGTGCAGCAGAGCCTGGCTTAAAAACAATTATGTGTGCCAGAATGCTTCGCGCAAGTGCAGTCCGTATAGTGAAAGAATACGGCTGCATTGACTATTGACAGAGGAAGGCCGCCCTGTGGTATTATTGGCTTTGGTTTTGCGGTTAAAGATAAAACAGCGAGCCAACAGGCTGGATTTTTCGTCTGAACGGATGAAGATTCAGCAGGAAGTTGCAGTCTAAGAGCGAGAGTGGCGGAACTGGCAGACGCGCTAGATTTAGGATCTAGTGGCCTTAAGCCGTGGGGGTTCAACTCCCCCCTCTCGCACCACGTATTTTAAACCCCTGTTTATGCAGTTATGAACAGGCTTATGAGGATATCTCGTAAGCCTGTTTTCTTAGCGTACCTTGCCCCTGGTCTATCAGGCCAGCATCAGTTGACGTTTTGCATGATTGCGAAGTGCAGTACGCTTCGCGTATTCCAGAGAAGAGCGGATTGACAGGGGAATCTCGGTAAACGTGCAAGCTCACGAAACGCAGCCAGCGGGGGTATTACTTTTTGGGATTGGATTGTGAGGGTTTTGGTCTTATCCTGAAGAAGCGGCGGATTTTGTTGCCCAATTGGCGGGTCTTCTCGTACTGCTTAGGGTAGCGCAAGCGGAGTACGGCCATCAGGCGCCGCACGCGTTTACTCTCGGAGGATAGAATCAGAGTGCCGAGCAGCAGAAACAGGATGCCCTGCAGAATCGGCAGAAATAGTCCTATTAAGCCTAGCAGGATTAGCAGAATACCCAGTGAGATTTTCAAAATTCGCTTCATGGAAGATCTTCGCTAATAATTTGGCCCTTTAAAGTGGCAGTAGTTCGATCTAATATTCTGCGCGCAGCCGAAGGCAATCTCAGAGGTTTATTAGAAAAGTTTGTTTCCTGCAATCTGAGGAGGTACGCATCAAGTCACCTATCAACTCCGTGGCTGAAATACAACTTTTATTCTTGCCTGTGCTGCCTACATTGCATGGCAAGAATATGCTTGCCACAGGCGGTTTCTTGCCTGACGGGGCGGTGCAGATAGAGAATGGGGGATGGCGAGAGCCTCCATTTGGCTTGAGAATCGCCATCCAGTGCAGTTGCTACAATGTTTTTCCTTGATATTCTTGACTTCAGTATGCAAAAAGGATTTTTGAGTATGGCGGAAGGGGAGAGGGGACGAAAAAAGCGCGTGTTTTGCCAGACTTCGCGATCTACGGCTAAAGCGGCTTACGTAAGGAAGGAGAGGAGGAAGAGCATTGGCAGAAGATAGACCAAAGGACGAGGAGCAAGAGTCAAGCACTGAGGAGAAAGAGCTGGCAGCCGACGGGCAAGAAGAACGAGCGGAAGAAGCATCGGAAGATGCAGCGGCACCTGCTGAGGAAGCACCCGAGGCTGCAGAAGAGGCGAAAGAAGAGGAGGAGAAAGTCCCATTTGAGATTGTTGAGACCACTAATCAACCGGGGTCGGTCGTGGACTACAAGCTCCGCATTGCGTATGAGGAGTATGACAAGCGGCTGTCGGATATTTTTGAAGATTTGCGCAAGTCGGTCATAATAGAAGGATTTCGACGAGGGAAAGCGCCGCTGAAGTTGGTCAAGATTCGCTATGGCAAAGACGCCAGGCGTGATGCGGTGGACAAGGTCTTTCCTCTTTGTGTCAATCAGCTGGTCAAGGAGCAGGAGCTGACTCCGATCAAAGACCCAACCCTGAAATCATCGCAGGTAGAAGAAGGCAAGCCCATTGAGCTTACCATCTCGATGGAAGTCAGGCCAAAGATAAAGCTCACGGAGCAGGATTACAAAGCAATTGCGGTCAACGTAGAGCAGCGCAAGATCACTGATGAGACGGTAGATCAGCAGCTGGAGCAGATTCGGCGTGCCAATGCGACCTATGATGTCAAGAAACGAGGCAAGGTGAAAGAGGGCGACGCCGTAGTGCTCGACATTCGGGTCCGGGACGAGCACGGACGCGAGATTTCCGGGCTGACCAAGACGGATGTATTTTTTAAAGAGCCCAGCCGGTCGCTTCCCAAGCCGGTGTGCGAGGCACTGGTGGACATGAAAAAAGGAGACAAGACGGAGGTAAAAGTCGAGCGGGAGCGCAAAACTCCAAAAGGCGAGATTGGCAGTCGTCACGACACTTACAGCCTCGCGCTGAAAGAAATAAAGGTCATGCAATTACCAACGCTGGACGGCGAATTTGCAAAAGACGTTGGTGATTTTCAGAATCTGACGGAATTGCGTGCGCACATCAATAGCAGTCTTGAAAAGCAAGAGGTAGAACGGCAGCGCAGCGAGGCCTTGAGTAATATTTACGAGCACTTGATTACGAAGGTTCCCTTTGACGCACCTGCATCGCTGGTTGCAGCATACCAGATTGGTATGATTCGCGAAGATTCCGAGCGGCTGGCCCGTATGGGACTCAAACTAAGCGATTTGGGTGAGGAGACCAAAGAATACCTTCAGCGCAAAGCTGAGGATTCGATTCGGCTGGTAAAGACGCTACTTCTCCTTGGCGAGATTGCCAGACTTGAGAAGATCGAGGTCACTGACGAGGACGTGGACAAGGAAATCGAACGGATGGCCGCACTGGCCAATCGCAAGCCTTTGGCAATTCGAGCACGTCTTGAGGCTGAGAAACGTCTCGACATGTTGAAAGACGATTTGCTGAACGAAAAAGTCGCGCAAGTTCTCTTCAGTAATGCAAACGTGAGCTACACAACGGCTGAACATAATCCAAGGGAGACAATCTCATGACATTCTATATCCCCTATGTCATCGAGCAGGGCGAGCGTGGCGAGCGCGCTTACGATATCTATTCTCGCCTGCTCAAGGATCGCATTATCTTTATCGGGTCGGACATTGATGATCATATTGCCAACGTGGTCATTGCCCAGATGCTTTTTCTCGAATCCGAAGATCCGGATAAAGATATCAATCTGTACATTAACAGTCGTGGTGGTATGATCACCGCAGGCTTGGCGATTTACGATACCATGCAGTTCATCAGGCCTGACATCTGTACGACATGTGTTGGGCAGGCGACCTCGATGGGTGCCGTGCTGCTTGCCGCAGGCGCCAAGGGGAAACGCTATGCGCTGCCGCATTCGCGCATTATGATCCACCAGCCGATGGGAGGCATTCAAGGTCAGGCAAGCGATATTGATATTCAGGCAAAAGAGATAATGCGGATGAAAAACGATCTTAACAAGATCATGGCTAAACACAGCGGTCAGAAACTGGAAAAGGTGGAAAAGGACTCGGATCGGGATTTCTTTATGAGCGCTGAGCAGGCCAGAGAATACGGAATTCTCGACAAGGTGATTTTTGACAAGCAGTCGGTGATAGGGAAGTAATTGAGGGGTCGGGGAGTTTTACCTCCGACCCCCTCATCCCAAGCGAAGCAAGGGATCTCCTTTCAAACCATTATAGAGATCCATCCACTTCGGATTCATTGATTCTATTAACCTTATTTTCTTTTCACGTCTCCAACCCTTTATCTGACCTCGCTCCAGGCTTTTTCTATTTCAGGCCAACAGGTGCTTTCCACAAACTCATAGCGAGCAGAGTCTCTCATTGACTCTTGCCATTTGAATAGTTACTACTTTACCTGAATCTTACCGTTGTGATGAAAAGATAAATCAGAATGGGGAGTTAGTAGTATGAATGAGGAATTAGAAACGATGCAGGAGGAGCGGCCGCGGCTGCTGAGCGTCACCAAGCTTACGCAAATGATTAAGACCACGCTGGAGGAGACTATTGGTAGTGTCCTGGTCGAGGGGGAGATATCGAATTTTCGCGTAGCATCATCTGGCCACGCTTACTTTGTGCTGAAGGACAAAGGCGCAGCGATTAACTGCGTGATGTTTCGCGGGGTGATGTCCACTGTGGCGTTTGAACCAAAGGACGGGCAGCAGGCAGAGGTGCGCGGCCGTGTGAGTGTTTACGAAGCGCGTGGACAATATCAGATCATTGTAGAAGGAATGCGGGAAGCCGGGCTCGGAGCGCTGTATCAGGCATTTTTGCAATTAAAGGAGAAGTTGCAGAAAGAGGGGCTGTTTGATCCGAAGCACAAGAAGCCGTTGCCGTTTTTACCGCAGAAAATTGGCGTGGTGACGTCGCCAACAGGAGCTGCGATTCGCGATATTCTGAATATCATCAGTCGCCGCTTTGCGAACGTGCAGGTAATGATTTTCCCTGTGCGAGTACAGGGCAAGGAGGCGCCGGGGGAGATTGTACACGCAATCCACCTACTGAACGAACTGGGATTGGTTGATGTAATTATTGTCGGACGCGGCGGAGGATCAATCGAGGATCTCTGGGCGTTTAACGAAGAAATCGTGGCGCGGGCAATCTTTGCATCGCAGATTCCAATTATTTCGGCGGTCGGACATGAGACAGACTTTACGATTGCGGACTTCGTGGCTGATTTGCGAGCGCCTACGCCGTCAGCCGCAGCAGAGTTGGTTGTGCAGAACCAGGAAGAGCTGGTGCAGCGCACCCAGGGACTCTCACTGCGTCTGAACAATTCTATGCAGAACATGCTGGAGATGTACCGCATGAAGATCGAGGGGCTTGCACGCAGCTACGCGTTGGCGCGTCCGCTTGAACGGGTGTGGCAGTTTCAGCAGCGGCTGGATGAGCTTGGCCAGCGCCTGGCGCTCCATTTCCGTCGGGTACTCGAGCAGGCGCAACAGCGCCTTCACCTGTTGCAGTCGAAAATTCAGATGTTGAATCCGCAGGCTGTGCTCGGGCGCGGCTACAGCATCGTTTATCGGAAACCAACGCGTGAGATTGTCAAGGATTCCATGCAGGTGCGCGAACATGACCCACTGCACATCGTAGTAGCTCATGGAAGCTTCGAAGCCACGGTAACAGCGATATCCGGAGAGTAGGAGAGAGATTTTGCTTGCAAAACGTGGCTGATCCGGCGTATAAAATCGCTTGATTTTTCCGCTCATTGAGACCGCTAATAGTCTTCTGCTCGTGCCGGGATGGTGGAATCTGGTAGACACGTACGCTTGAGGGGCGTATGGGGAAACCCGTGCGGGTTCAATTCCCGCTCCCGGCACCATATTTTTATACTTGTCTATCCACCCCGAATCTTCTCAGGCTACCGCAAGACGTTGGTTGGGATCATACTCTGCAATTCCGCCAAATAAGTGAGGCTGATTAGGGCAAGTACGACTGTGGAAAGTTTTTTTTGTATGGAGGGAAGGGAATCTCTCCGAATTTGATAAACGGGCCGGAATTCAGGTGATTCCGGCCCAATAGGTATGTACAAACCATTTTATTCCAGGACAGTGTCACTCATAGATGGTCCAGTTTATAACGTTGAGTGGAATCGCCGTAGGGGTTGGAGCTGCTGGCAAATCGTTAATATCTACAATGGTAGCGCCGCCAAAACCCTGCTCACGAAGCATGGTCGTAGAAGAAGTTGACCAGGTGATATTGCCAGCAGAATCGACATCGCCTATGTTGATAGAATCGAAGGTACCAGCAAAACCACCGCTTGTTGAGCCTCCGGGAACAATGACAAAATTTCCTGCTGAAGTACCTGTTAGGGCACGGGCAGCTGTCGCAATAGTTCCACCCGAGCTCCATGTGCCAGGCACGCCGCCAGTTACTGGTGCAATGCGCACATCATCAATTACACCACCGCCTGTATTAGCGCCAGCGATGACTACGAAGCTGTTTCCTCCGGATTCCACAGTCGTCATAGCATAGTCCCAGCGTCCGCCGGAAGTTGAATCATAAAGCCCGCGATCAGTCCAGGCTGAGATAGAGCCATCGCTTGAACTGGGTGCTGCGGTGATAATGCGGCGATCAAGTGTAGAGGGATGTCCATATCCATGGATAATCGTGGTTCCGCTCACCACAGCCCTATTGAACCACATTCCAGTTAGAAGATCTGTATCAGTGCTCCATGAGCCAAGGGAACCATCCGGTTGGATTTTGGACTTGATGACACGCGTAGTCTGGCCGCCAGTTCCACCCATTACGTAGAGATAGGCATTACCGCCACCAAAATCAACGATGACACTTGCACATATTGCCTGATCTGCGGGTGTGGTGGGAAACTCGGCAGAAAGTTGAAAAGTTCCAAGAGAACCATCCCAATCAACCGGGGCATAGGCCACAAAATCCGCGGTGTCGCGGCTGGTGTCACCATTCCAATCGCCGGGCCCGACGTACAGATAGCCGTTGTAAAAGCTAACGGCAGTCCCCATGTACATCCAGCTTAATGGGTTTGATGAAGTGGGATGTGTAGATGGCAATTGGCCTGCACCACGCCAGTTGCTGATGGTTACTGATCCGCCGCTTAACTCCACATCGGCTACCAAAACACTGAGAACCGCATTGTCAGCTGATAGTGTTCCGTCTTCGATGATAGCATCTCCTGTCTCTGCTATTGCGCCGCCGGCGTAAAAGAGGTAATGAGTAGTGGCGCCGTAACTCGTCCCGACAAATGCAACTAATCCTAACATACAAAAAATCCATACCACCTTTTTCATGATGCTTCTCCTTTTTCAGGTGATTTTATTTAGCCACGTACAAAATGGAACGATAAAAGGACACCACCTCCTTTTCCGCCAGATGCACCCGCCTTGAAATAAACTCGGTAAGTCCTTTGACACTATACTCTTGTTTAATGCAACCCATATGAACATACTTTGTCAATGAAAAATCAATAATACTTGTGCATTTCTGATTCCACTTTTTGGAAGCATATGGGGACTTATTGGTATTCAGGTCGAGACTTAACATGATCTTTGATTATTGGATTTGAAAGACTTAAAGTCCCCATCAAGATGAAATTATAATGCTCCTAAGGCGTATAAACCACTACGACATGACGTACTTGAGGAAAGTAGGGGGCCACCCTAGGGCGAGAAGACCTCGTCCCTACTTAGTTAATTTTTTGTGGGGAAAAATTCTTTGGCTCTTTCTCAAATGAGTTACCATTTTGGGAGAGATACCCCTCACCTTACTCCTCTCCCCAGTGGGGAGAGGGAAGGGGTGAGGGGGCTATGAATTGAGCGCGAAGTTCCTCTTTAATCTGCTTCAATTGGCGGTATTTCCATATCTCTTCGCACTTCTTGCGGGCTTCTTCGAAGGGTATTGGCTGATTCAGTCGAACATCCTGTAACTGCAGCAACAAGTACCCCTTGTCGGTAGCGATTGGGGGGCTGATCTTTCCTACTTCCAGTGAAGCAAGGGCGGTATCAAAGAGGGGAGAGGAAGGTGCCTGAATCCAGCCGAGATCGCCGCCCTGAGAAGCTGTGCTTGAAGCCGAAAGCCGGCGCGCGAATTCTGCAAAGCCCTCACCTTTTAGAATGCGCTCGCGGAGCCCGCGGGCACGGTCACGAACGGCCCGGCGTTTGATCCAACCCTCACGGCTTGTTTCACGTGTCCAGTCTTTCGCAGTCAACAGAATCTCGCGTGCTTTCCGACAAGGAGGGTATACGAATGTCTTTGCTCTCTCCCTGTAAATCGCGCGGATCTCTTTCTCCGAAGGCACACCCTCAAGAGCCTTGCTCTTCATAAACCGCTCGGCTAATAGGAAATTCTCCAGGGCCGCAAGCTCCTCCTTAATCGGAGTGACTTTTACAACGTCCAGCTCACTCATGAGCGATTTCCAGCCCTCTGGAGATTTCGTGGTTTCCCTGGCCTGGGCATCGGCCGGCTCAGGTATCAAAGGCCGCAGCGTGGTTTGGGAGCGCGAAGTTCCGGGCGTTCTTTGGGTCATTATGAGTGCAATGGGACGGACAGAAAAATCCACCTCGGTAATTCGCCAGCTTTTCCAAGAAAATTCCCTTCAGGGTCAGGGCCCTGAAGGGAAGAAAGCGCAAAGACGTTCGGCTGTAGAATTAGCGGTAAATTTGCCAATCGGTGTCTACGCCCAGCGGCATCGGGCTTGGTGTTGGAGTTGGTCCGGGGGCAGCGCCGATCTGGGTATAGTAGCACTCGGCAGATACTGGATCAGCGGCGTAATAGCCTCCTCCAGCAACTGCGAGGATATACCATCCGGTTCCTGCAACGTAATCTGTGGCTGCAAAGCGACACCGCTCAGCTGGATACATATCAACGTCTTCATCGAAGGTTGCAATGTCGCCTGTTGCTGGATTAATGGCACCGTAAAACACTTCATCCTGGGGATCGGCTCCGCTCAATCCACCGATAACGTAGATCTTTCCGTCAGCGATGGCACAGGCAAATTCGTAGCGGCCCGCGGGCAGAGTCGCGGTTGCAGTATTCCACGTCCCAATAGTTCCGTCAGAATTGATCGTCGCATAGATGATTTCATCCTCAGTTGTTCCGCTCGCGTTTCCTGCAACCCTGTAGATGTAATTACTGGAGGTCCCTTGATAGGTAGCAACGCCGTGGAACCAGAAGGAGTTGGAGGTCGCAGTGGTGCTGCTCCAGGTGCCAAAATCACCACCTGACTGTATCTCACTGTAGTAGATAGCGGTCTGATTCGTTCCGCTGTTATCCTCGCCATTAACAATGTAAAGATACTTGCCGAAGATCAGCCGACCGGTTCCAAAAGCATCCATCTGGGCATTTGTGGCAGCCGAATCTGGAATGGTGACAGATGATGTGACCCAGGTACCAAGCGACCCATTGGGGTTGATCGTGGCGTAGTAGCAATCATTATGCGTTGTATAATCCGTTCCCCAGCCCCCCCAATAGTAAAGACGACCATCATAGGCGGCAGCCCCACCATTGGCGCGAGCCCCTGGCAATGAAGACGCGACGGCCCAGGTCCCAATACTTCCGTCCGAGTTAACCGCAGCGTAGTACACTGTGTCTACCGCGTGAGTCGTTCCGGTTTCACCTACTGGTCGGCCGCCAATGCAGTAAACGTAGCCGTTGTAATATACGAGAGACATTCCGCGGCGACCTTCGGGTAATGAGGATGTTGCGTTCCAGGTCAATGCCTGGGCAGCTACGACAAGAAACAGAAACACCAAAATCCCTACACAGATAAATATTACTGGCCTATTCATACAATCCTCCTTTCATTTCTCTGGCTGTTTGCGAGGCCTAAAGATAGACCTTACCTAAGACGATAGTATCGTAGTACCCCGATTGCCGGGTAATGTCAATAAGAATTATCTAGGGCCGGGATTATTGTGGCATGCACTACGATTTGCTTAAAACTTATTTCTGGCTTGGCCAAACGGAATTGTAAGATATAGTTGATGGACATAATATAAGAAAACATTCTCTTGGCATTTGGCTCAAAGCTGTGGACACCTCACCGAATGGGTTACAGTTTTGTATCCCTTATTAATTCAGCGCGGCCCAGGTCGCCCCCACAGGGTCTTAATAGGTTCAGGGTCAGAGCCTTAATGGAAGAAAGCGCCAAGGCGTTCGGCTGCAGAATTAGCGGTAAATTTGCCAATCGGTGTCTACGCCCAGTGGCATCGGGGTCGGTGTCGGAGTTGGCCCGGGGGCAGCGCCAATCTGGGTATAGTAGCACTCGGCAGATACCGGATCAGTTTCGGCATAGCCTCCCCCAGCAACTGCGAGGATATACCATCCGGTTCCTGCAACGTAATCTGTGGCTGCAAAGCGACACCGCTCAGCCGGATACACATCAGTGTCCAGAACAATGGTGGCGATGTCGCCAATTGCCGGATCAATGGCGCCGTAGAACACTTCATCTTGGGGACCGAATCCTCTTATTCCACCGATAATATAGATCTTTCCGTCGGCGATGGCACAGGCGAAATCGTAGCGGCCTGAGGGCACAGGCCCAGGTATACTCGCTGTTGCAGTATTCCACGTCCCAATAGTTCCGTCAGGATTAATCGTCGCGTAGATAACGCCGTTCTCGGTTGTGAACCTCTCATTTCCTGCAACCCTGTAGATATAATTACTGGAAGTCCCGTGATAGGTAGCAACGCCGTGGAACCAGAAGGCGTCAGGAGTTGCAGTGGTGCTGTTCCAGGTGCCAAAATCACCACCTGGCTGGATCTCACTGTAGTAGACAGCAGTCTGATTCGTTCCGCTGTTATCCTCGCCATTAACAATGTAAAGATACTTGCCGAAGATCATCCGACCGGTTCCAAAGGCATCCATCTGGGCAATTGGGCCAGCCGAATCTGGAATGGTTACGGATGATGTGACCCAGGAACCCAGCGTTCCATCGGGGTTGATCGTCGCGTAGTAGCAATCATTATGCGTTGTGTAATCCGTTCCCCAGCCACCCCAATAGTAAAGGCGACCATTATAGGCGGCAGCCCCACCATTGGCGCGAGCCCCTGGCAATGAAGACGCGACGACCCAGGTTCCAATACTTCCGTCCGAGTTAACCGCAGCGTAGTACACTGTGTCTACCGCGTGAGTCGTTGCCGTTTCACCTACTGGTCGGCCGCCAATGCAGTAGACGTAGCCGTTGTAATATACGAGAGACATTCCGCGGCGACCTTCGGGTAATGAGGATGTTGCGTTCCAGGTCAATGCCTGGGCAGCTACAACTACCAACATAAACACCAAAATCGCTACACAAATAAATATCACAGATCTGTTCATGCGATCCTCCCTTCATTCCTCTGGGTATTTGCAAGGCGCAAAAATAGGCCTTACCAAGTATAAAATGATCACCCCAATTGGCAGAGAATGTCAATAAGAAAATAAGATTCAAAAGTCGGTGTAGCTTGTAATTAGGCTTGGCCAAACTCTAAATCTGCTTTGGCCAAAGCGCACGGCGCACCGAAAAAGAATCATTAGGAATACTACTCATATAGCTCAGCGGCGTGGTTAAAGGAATTGCTGCAACCAAAATCTTGCAGCTTAGAATCCGCAAAAGTGAACAGAAATAAATTGTGGAAGTAAAACTGTGGGGAACTTCTCAGCCTTGAGTGACTGGCCGGCATCCGATATTCTTGAGCTAGTTTTGATTATTGTTTTACCCGGAAAACGTCTCCGCCACTCACCGTGCCGTTGGTAGGATCATAGGCTTTGAGCAAGAGTTGCAAAGTAGGTTGGCGGATGTCTGAGCTATAGTCTTTTGCAGGATTAATATCATAATCCCCATCGGGTCCGGGACTGATTAGAATCCAGCCATTCCTGTCTCCATAATATGCAAAAGTGGGCTGTGGGTCTGTGGGGCTCACTTGAAAGGGATCTTTGAAATATCTGGTAATGTAAGCCAACGGGGTTGTTACAGTCATTGGAATTGCTATCTCACGTCCATCGGGTGATTTTGTTTTCACGCCTAATCGGAAGGATGGCATTTTTCGGGTCGCTGATGCTTTGTTGTAGGCAAATGGATGACTACCAGGCACCGAGGCGGGGAAGCTGTTATTGTCCACATAGTAGGCTTCAAGTGCCACAGCCATTACGCGCATATCAGCTTTGCCCCGTGATACTTTACTTCTTATCTGAACTTCTGAAGTATCGCTTGGCAAAAGTCCCTTCGATGCCAATTCCTCCCATCGCTCTTTTCTGATAAAAAACACCTTTCCTTCTTGCTCAATCTTTTCGCCGTTCTTATATGCGATTCCCATCCACTCCAGCTTGTCAGTTGCTGGATTGTGTTTGAGAATTACCTCCATGGACATTTCCTTGGGCATATCTTTCACTTCGAACTTCAATTTCACCGAAGAATCATCGAGGGTTCCGACCAATTCCAATACGATTGGCGGACGCTTTTCAGTAAAACCTTCCAAAATCTTTATGTCAAACCGTGGAAGGCCTGATGAGTTCAATTCAACATGTAAATAGAAGGGCTCAGTGGGATCTAATTCTTCTTCAGGCACCCAATCGCCCAGCCATTTAGCATATTTACCCTCTGTCGAAGGTGTCTCAGTTGCAGAGATGCTGGGTGGTTGGATTTCCTTTTCCCCAGAACTAGTCGGATAATACGACGGCTCGTAGGTAAAATAGGCCTGATAAATAAAATATCCTCCAATTAAAATCCCGACCGCCAGAAGTGCCGGAATTACCAGATATAACTTATCCATAATCCATCCTCGTTCAGTTTTTTTGCGTTTCATAGGTATTGTCCAATTATATATGGTTTGTGTATCTTTGATTTTCTTGGGAATGGGTTTGGTGTTTCTCGTGGCTTCCACCTGATGCTTCTTTCTGACTATGGTGCTGCCGGATGCGTTCTTAAAAGAAACCTTGCCCTTTAGTACCTGCAGAATGGTCTCTTTCTTTTCCGTCACTCTAGCATCGAAGTCGGTTCCGATAACTCCCAGGATTGCGGAAGGGGTACAGATTTCGAACGCCTTTTTCTGCGGCTTCATCATTGCAAATATCTCGCCTACCATCATCGCCATATCATAACGAGCTGACGGCAGGCTAATCTCGGTGTCTTTATTGAGATATACGGTGCTTCCGTCATTCAGTTCGATGAGAGCCCGGCTGTCCCCGAGCAGCCGAACCGTATCTCCCTTTTTTAGTCCCATGCCTGGAAATCCCTCTATCCCCTCATCATCGCCAGTCTGATAAACCAGAACTTTGCCAATCGTTGCTTTTATATCGGCACAGATGGGCTGATTAACCCGCTTTGCTTCTTTGAGATTGGCAACAATGCGATCCTTGAAATTATCCATAAGATCCTTTTTAGGGGCATTAACAGCCTCTATTCGCTGTAGGATGCGATACTCTTTCCTACATCTTTCGCACCGATCTAAATGGCGTCGAATTCTTTCCGCTTGCGCCTCAGAGAGGTCTTTGTCTGCGTACCTGATGAGCGTTTTGGTTTTCGGATGCACGATCATACCAGGCCCTCTTTTTTTAATCTCTTCAAAATTTCCTTCTTTGCATGATAGAGCCGAGACTTGACTGCGCTCATAGAAATTCCGAGAAAATCAGCGATTTTCTGATAGGAAAAGTTCTCGGTACATCGTAAGTCCAGGATCTCACGATATTTTTGGGGTAGCTTGGCGATAGTTTTTCGCATCGCTAATAGCAATTCTTTCTCCGCAAGATCCAGAGTGCCGGGATCACCCGGCTCAATCCCAATGTCGGCAAGGTAGTCCAACGAAAGAGGGGAATTCTTCCGATCTTTCTGGACGTGCCGACATAGATTCTTGGTGATCCCGGCAATCCACGACGCAAAAGAAGATGGATTTCTCAAACGATCCAGGCTCTCATAGCCGATCATGAAAGCTTCCTGAGTCACATCCATCGCGCTATCACAGTCCCGAAGAATATTGAGTGCAAGGCGATAGGCCAGATTCCCATGACGATCTACCAGAAGTCCGTATGATTCTTTATCGCCGCTGATAACTAGTTCCACTATTTGCTTGTCTGAAAGATTATCCATGGATTGAGCCAGGTGATTTATGTCCCTCATAGTATTTGTGAACAAATCCTCTATTTTGTCGCAAAATATTCTTCCTGAGTAAATAAAAAAAGGATTGGTGAACTGTCACCAATCCCTGAAAAAGGAAGACTAACGACCAGCAGCACGATTCTTCTGCCTGGCCGGACGGGTTAGTTGCGGAGTGCTGTAGAACTGATTTCAGCAACCTCTATTTCATTATGGGAAGGGGAATGGGATGAACTGGTCATAGCCGATTTTGGGGCTATAGAGGATGTCGCCACGGCTTCGGGTGCCATTTGTGGGGTCATACGGAGTGCCTGGGTCAGGCCCGAAACAGTCAGGGCCACGGGCGTGGAGGCGATAGGCCCCATCACGCTCCAGAGAATAGCGGAATACTGGTTGCCACATTGGCGAAGTAACCTGCTTAATCGCATAGTGCCAGTTGACGTAGAGATATTCATCCCCCTCCTTAGGTTCGCCGCGGTGCGTGGAAAAAGGATCTTCGGGCATGCTGGTTATATAGGAAATAGGGGTAGTGAGCGGATTGCGGCCGTCCCAGTCAGGGTCAGGCACGCCCCATGCTGTCACCTTGCCCCCGATGTGAAACTCGAGATGACCATCTTCCATATCTGCGTAATGATACGTGGGATAGTGGTTATAGTCCACCCGGTATGACTCTACTGCCAGGACTACTGTGCGCAAATCGGCCTTGGCGCGTGAGACCTTGGATCGCGTCTGTGCTTCGAGGAAATGGGGAATCGCAATAGCAGCAAGTATGGCAATGATGGCAACGACAATCAGTAATTCGATAAGCGTAAACGCCTTTTTCGTTTCTTTTTCCTTAAAAAGCACCACCTCATTACCTCCAAAAGGCTCTTACAGAATTATACCCTCCGTATTATTAGTAGCATTTACGGCTATTTTGTTGCACAAAAATTTCAGGTACGGACAAAAAATTAATGGAGTCCAGCCACCAATGATGTTCTTTACATATTTCTTTTTGAGCATTTTCGCTAGCTTTTTTATGTCCCCGCGGTTATGACAGAAGAATAAAGGGAATGCATAATTGAATTCTTCATCTATTAGACGCAAGAAGTTCCGAAAAGGTCATAAGAATATGGCTGTTTGCGAGAAAGGAACTGATTTTTAGCTCGCCAATACTTGCTAAGACCAATGGCTGGCATATATGACTAAGAGCTGCTAACAAGAAGACTTGCATCCCATGTCATTCTCTGTTTGCCTATACGGGTGGGTTGAAAATGCGCCTGTGGCGTGATGCCCGTGCCACCTCCTTATTAAGATTCCGAGATATCTAAGTCACGGAGATGTTCAAAACATTGATTTTGTTAGGGGCTGCTCTAGATAGGACCGACTGCTTGCGCGCTAAGCCTTTGCGATTTGCAACCTTCCAATACTTCTGGCTTGAAATCTCTTAAGTCTACGATTTGAAATGCTAAGCATTTGATAAAAAGCGCATAAAGGGCTTCGCTTTTTCTTCGTATAGCATGTAATAAGATTTGGGTAAAATTCAATTTTGGTATGGCGGAATCTTTCTATAGTTTCTTTTTTACTTGCGTAGCAGCTGTCCAAATTTGTAGAATCAATTGAAAGTAAATATTAGACAAACTAAACGTGAATCCGGTAGAGATCTGCGAAAGGCAGTGGAATATCGAAGGGGCATAGGGCCCGCATAAGATTTCAAGGGGAGTTAGAAATGGAGACGAAGAAACATGTGGTAGATAAATATTGGACGCGAGATGAAAGTAAAATCTTAAAGAGTCCCGGCACCCTTATGATTATGGCTTTGTGTCGTATTCAAGTTGCTGTCTTCATGGTATCTATCATACTGTCCGCTGGGATCGCTAATAAGGCGTGGGCCGGGCCGGAAGAGTACAATGGAGTTCAATTCTTCGCGCTTGGCGGACAGCTACAGGACATTATTCTTGATGATACCCGAGACCGTTTTTGGATCCTGCGCAAAGACACAAGCCGTGTGGAAGCTTATCACAAAGTTACCGGGGATCAGCTGTTCTCATTCACTACCGGCCTCGAGCCTGAATCTTTTGCCATCACGTACGACCAGAAGTACCTCGGGGTTGGATCTCGCGGAAATTTTTATATCACGGTAATTGATCTGGAAAACAACACCAAGCTGGGCATCTTCAACTCCGGAAATTTCGACAAAGTTTTTCGCGTAACACCGATTGGAACTTCTGACCTTCTTTTTGTGACGCGTCCGGATAGCTTCGGCAGCCCAGCCCTGGGAGGTCGGCTGAACGTTTGGCACGGCGATACGCAGCAGGTTGTTCTTGTTCAGTTGTCAGTGGAGGAGGGCGCTCAGAATTTCCTCCAGGGAGTGCCTCCCACGGATAAGTTCATCATAGCCGCATGGGGCTTTTCGCAGGGCGGGGTCTCGCTCAAGAGAATTGACCGGAGCACCAGCACGGTTACCGCCTTAGACGGGCATTTTACGGGCTCTTTTCTCGGCAGCGAAACGATGCATGGCTTCGATCCGGTAAACAACCAATTCATAATGCTCACTCACGTCGTGAGCATCGTTGGTGACACGCTGCAGTATCGCGGCCCGCTTCCTTATTATTATTCCGGAATTAGAGCCTTTTTCAGTCCCGCTGATGCGAATCGAGTAGTGATGACGGATAAGCACGCTACCTCTCTTCAAGTCTGGGACCTTGCGATTTTCCAGCCCGATTTTAGCCTGCCGCTTCCGAGCGGTCTTGACTGGGATGGGAAAGGTCAATTCAGTTCGGATGGCAGCGAAATGTACGTCATTGTCAATGGAGATCCAGATGATGGCGTTGTTCGTTTCTTCCCCGGGCCAACTCCGACTCCAACGGCCACACCCACACCTACTCCTACGCCAACTCCAACACCACGGCCCTTCACCGTTATATCTCCAAACGGTGGAGAGTCGTGGATGATTGGGTCAACGCAAACCATTCAATGGACAATTAACGAAACGAACACCAGCGACATAAAGATCCAGGTTATGTACGGGCCTGTGGGCGACTTTATTAATTCCACCCGTATAACCACGTATGACTGGATTTCTCCTTCAGCAACGTCTTATAATTGGTACATTGACCCGGGTCTCTATACGCCTCGCTCCAACTACTGGCTCAATGTAGCCCGAATGACAGGTATCGGTGAGGATTGGTGCGACGCCCACTTCTCTCTCACCTCAGCTCCCACGCCAACTCCTACACCAACGCCAGTTTGGGAGTTCGTCTCCTCAATGAACGTGGCTCGGCAACAGCTCGGTGCGGCACTAGGGGATGATGGTTTCATCTACGCCGTCGGGGGGTTCGTTTGGCCAGAACATATCACGCTCTCGTCCGTGGAGCGGTATGATCCAGCTACCGACGATTGGACACTCGTTGCGCCGATGAACACTCCAAGGTACGGCCATGGGGTAATCAATGTCGGAGGGCTCATCTATGCAATTGGTGGAACCGATGGGATTAATACTCTGGGAACAATGGAGACCTATGACGTCACGCTTGACACCTGGACTCTCTCTCCGTATACGCTGAATGTTCCGCGGAAATATTTTGGGGTGACTACTGATCACAGCGGGAAGATCTACGCCATAAGCGGGACCGCAGTCGCTGGTAGCTATCTTGGATCTATAGAGGTGTTTGATCCTGGTAATCCGAGCCTGGGATGGCAGATACTTGGTTACAGTCTCAACGAACCAAGGACTGGTCTTGGATCGGGCACTGACCAAGTAGGGCGTATTTATGCTATTGCTGGAGATACTAACCCATCTGGCGTTGGCGAAACAGTCACAGTAGAGCGATTTGATCCGTCAAATCCGTCAGCGGGATGGGTGTATGGTCCAAGCCTTAACCAGAAACGCCACGTTGGCGCATACGCCACCGCTTATGACGGCAGGATTTACGTGCTTGGCGGCTGGGCTGGCGGCTTTGGCCCCCACCTGTCATCCGTAGAGATTTACGACTTCGCAACCGACAGTTGGCAAATTCACTCCAACATGAACCGGTCTATCAACAACTTCGCAGCGGCCTTCGACCTGTGCGGCAGGCTCTATGCCATAGGTGGGGAACATTTCAACACCCAGAATGAAGTGGAGAGAATTCAAAAGCCATGTTGGTACTACGACTATGATTTCGCTGCTAATGGAGTTGTCGCTTACTGGCCGTTTGATGGGAATGCAAATGATGTAAGCGGGAATGGGTTAGATGGCACTCCCTCGAATGTTGTTACTGTGGACGGGAGGTTTGGCCAGGCATATGACTTTGGTGGGATTGGTAAGGTGGAAACTGCGGCAAGTCAGTTGTCTCTAGGTGAAACTTATACACTGGCTGCTTGGTTGCGTACGAGCAACTTCGGGATAGACCAAACAGTAATGAGCTATATGGCAGGTCAGCTTGGTTTCGACCTGCGGTTTGATCCCAGTCCTACACTAAGACTTCGCTTTGGTGCGTCGGGAGTATCACCAACTTTTCTCGATTATTCAGGGCCATTTCCTTCGGGAGAGTGGCTCCACGTAGCCGCTGTGGTTGAAAACGGGACGCGAACAATATATCTGAACGGTATCCCAGTGGCTCAAGACTCATACTCGGGTTCTCATTTAGACATAAATGGACCAATAGGTATCGGTTACAATGTGGGGAATGGTCTGTATTTCTTCAGCGGGCAGCTGGATGACATTGTCATCTTCAACCGTGCACTGTCGTCATATGAGATAGCGAAGCTGGCTAAGGATGACAATGACAACGGCATAGCTGATTTCTGGGAGGGGATTTTTCCCGACTACGAGAGTCCCATAGAAATCTCTGTTTCTGGTGAGCCATATGCACTAACAACGGGTGACTTCAATGGTGATGGGCATGAAGACTTGGCTGTAGCGAGCAACCAGGCCTCGAACGTGACGGTGTTCTTGGGTGACGGAGTAGGTGGGTTCACGTTGGGGAGTGTGACGTCTGTGCCGGTAAGGCCGAATTCCACGCGACTGGTTTCTGAGGATTTCAACCAGGATGGCTCACTCGACATAGCTTTAGGAACAAGTGCTGGTACGCCGGGACCGCATTTAGTGGGTGTATTGCTCGGAAATGGAGATGGGACCTTCCAGAGCGCGGCGACCTTTCCAGCTCCCTGGGCGCCGCATAGACTTCAGTCTGGGGACATGAATAATGATGGGATACCGGACATTGTTGTGGTTGGCATTTACTCCAAGCAAATATGGGTCTTATTGGGTTTAGGTGACGGTACCTTCCAGTCGGCTATTACCCTGGCAACAGCGTCTGGCGCTGACGGTTTAGTCCTTGCCGATTTCAATAATGACGGCAATCTTGACGCAGCCGGCTCAAATCCGTTCAGCAATAACGTAACTGTGCTATTGGGTGATGGTACGGGACACTTGGTTGTCAGTGGCACATTCGCAGCGGGGGCATATCCTAATGACGTGGATGCAGGCGACCTCGATCAAGACGGCAACATTGATCTAGCCGTAGCTGCAGGCAACGACGGGGCAGTAACCGTTCTATACGGCCATGGCAATGGGGACTTCTCTTCCCCACAGATGCTGCCAGTAGGGTCGAATGTCAGAACCCTTGTGATAATTGACCTGGACCTCGACGGAGATATGGATATTGCTATCACCGCCCCAGGAGACTCAAGTATATCCCTCCTCGCTGGGGATGGAACAGGCAATTTCCAGTCACTTGCGCCACTCGCCTGTCCTGCATCAGCATACGTCCTTGTCACTACGGATTTCAATGGGGATGGTCTGCCGGACTTGGCGGCTAGCATGACACAGAATGATGCTGTGTGTATCTTCCTCAGCGTATCAACTACCCCTCCAATAAATGCACTCTGGCTTACGTTCCAGTCGGGGCCAACATTCAACAATTCCATTTTCAAAACGGGCAATGCCGGGTATTCACAGTTTGCGGGTATTGCCACGGATGAGTTCAACTATACGAATACCGAAATGGAGACGTCAGTCGAGCTTACATCCACCCTGTTATCTGATTATGACGTACTGATTATTACATCCGAAGGAACCGACCGAACATTGTCAGCGGCAGAACAGCAAGCAGTTGCCGAATTTGTCAACTCCGGAGGTGGGTTGTTCATATCGGGTGAGGGTAATAATCCTGGGGCGGCCTTTGCCTCAAGTATTTTCGAACAGTTCGGTGTGACCTTCTTCGGTTCAATTACGGCAACAGCCGATACGTTCGTTGAGCATCTTCTCACGGAGGGGCTATCCCGAATATCATTCGGCGGCGGGAACATCCTGTCTGTAAGCGCACCAGCAACAGCGCTGGCATTTTCAGGCGTTAATCCAGTACTTGCGGGCGCTTATATTGGACCAGGCAAAGTGGTTGCCTACTCAGACGAGCAGACATTTTTCAACCATCCAACATCTGCTGAGGCTGATATTGGCAGTTATAGTAATGCACAGTTGGCCAGGAATATTTTGTCATTTCTTAGTGCCGAAGTGGCACCAACCCCCATACCAACTCCCACACCTACCTTGCCGATTGTGTTTGACTTTACCGCGGATTCCGAAGGTTGGACTCCCGTTCCTCTGAGTGCTGACTGCGTTTGGGAATCTGGCTACCTGAAGATGATCTCATCGACGAATACGAATACGTTTGGCTTCTGGCAGAGTCCAGAGGATGCAGTTCCTGCCAATGCAAACTATCTCTATCGCGCGCGCTTCAGTGTCTCAACTAATATAACGGATAAATCACTCGTCCCGCAGATACGGCTTCGCATAAATTCGTTGAATATGCAGCAGTATGATTGCCTCTCAATCGAAAGCGCTGGTGACGGCGGAGCGTCTCCTGCTGTGGCGGGCACGGATTACGACCTCTATTTTGTCCCACCGGCGAACGATACTGCCGCCATGCTCGCGTTTGACCTGCTTAACTTCAATCCTGATGATGCAGCGCAGGCAGAACTTTTGCTGGATACAATTACCATTGATCGCTTTGCTCTGGATTCGCTCTCAATCCCGACAGTAGTTCAGGACTACACCTTCGAGCTGGGATTAGATGGCTGGACAATAGGTGGTGCACCAATATTCTTCAGTATGCCGGACTATATTTATTCTAGCGGCGCGCTTGAGCTGGGCGCAACAACCAATACGAATACGTTTGGCTACTGGGTGAGTCATCCGGCAGATATGACAATAGAGGCTAACCGACTGTATCGAGGGACATTTGAAGTGCGTACAGACGTAACCAATCCGGTGCTGGTACCAGAGATGCGTCTACGATTTAACACGGGGAATCTGCAAGCATCGCACACGCTGGGCATCGTGAGCGCAGGTGACGGAACAAATTCCCCCGGCACCACAAACACGACATACGACCGGCTCTACTTCTTACCCCCAGCAAATTGCGTTGGGGAAGGCTTAATTGTTTCATTCGACATACTTAATTTCAATCCTGACGATGCAGCCGAAGCCTCGCTCATCCTCGACCGCGCAAAAATTGAGACGCTTTCGCCTCCAGCCTCACCCTGATCCGCCTTCGGCGGACAAGTTTTGCAGGTAGGGGCACGCTGCGGGGTGCCCCTACCTACTTTCAATCCCTCCCTACCCTCTCTTCTTTCATGGGGAATTTGTACCATCAAAAAATATCATTGTTAGAGTATCAATTGCCATCCTGGAAACAGAAAAGCAGGTAAGGGACAATCTAAGACATTGTCCCTTACCTGCCCTATCCTTGACTTAATTTGCTGCTGCTACGGTAAATCCAGCCTGCGCACCACCAGTTCGGTGTCATAAAGATCTCAGGCTAATGAGAGCTTCTCAGCCGCTGGCCTGCCGCAAAATTTGACATAATTGCAATAGTCCTTAAGGGTGGCCGAACGATGCTCATTACCTAACCGAGAATCTCATCTCTTGTGCTTAATTTTTAGTTTTACCTTTAGTGGCTTATTCTCCTCGTCGGCTGCCTGGACATTCTTAAACACCCCAAAGCCAGGACGGCTACGGAGCTTCTTTGCAGATGCTTCAAACTCCAGCTCCATAATCGGCCCATCGCCGGCGCTAATGAGGTCTTCTCCTATGGATACTAAAATTACTCTAACCTCCTGGCCTATCTGATTGAAGTCAACATGAAACCCTTCCAGGCCCTCAGCGAGTGTAATAGCTTGCAAGCTCAGACCTG
>JAUWMI010000062.1 GCA_030613245.1 Candidatus Sumerlaeota bacterium | reverse complement strand
AACTGGCAAATAATGAAGGACTACTCGCCTACAGATTCCAAGGCACCCGCTATGATATTGGAAATCCCATGGGGCTCATCAAAGCCAATCTCGATGTCGCTAGCCAGAGTGCCTGTTTGCACAAACAACTGCTTGCCTATCTGAAAAACAAACGTTTGCTTTAGGCGTTAGCCGATCCTCCGAATTTGGCCACACGCAGCAATTCACGCCAAGAGCAATTCAGAGACGGGCCACACTGGAATAATATGCTTGTGCAAAAAACAACAAATTGGGATTGACAAAATCGGATTTGCTTAAATACACTTCCGGAAGCCTTAAGATAAGAAAACGATAACCAGAGGATTCTCGCCTACTCATTATGCTCCAAGCCTATTTCCCTGTTTTTCTATTGCTTCTGTTTGGCGTGGGCTTTGCTGTCTTCACCATGCTACTCTCGCATTTCATTGGCAAAAAGAAGCCCACACCGGTCAAGCTCTCACCATATGAATGTGGTATCAAGCCGATTGGTACCGCGCGGATTCAATTCTTTGTGAAATTCTACCTTATCGCGCTTCTCTTTCTGCTTTTCGACATGGAAACCATATTCATCCTGATATGGGCAGTGGCCTTCCACGATAAATCAATTCAGGTATTTGCGCTGATTGAAATGGTCGTATTTATTACCATCCTGCTGGTGGGCTATGCATACGTCTGGAGAAAAGGAGCATTGAAATGGCGCTAAACTTTCCACGTAGTGCTCCTGAGCTGGTAAGAAATCTCGAAGAAGTCATCAGTTGGTGCCGAAAGAATTCGCTCTGGCCGGTTACGATGGGCCTCTCGTGCTGTGCCATTGAAATGATGGGAACTGCTGCCTCACGCTACGACCTGGCGCGGTTTGGCTCTGAGGTCTTTCGGGCCTCACCACGACAGGCTGACCTGATGATTGTCGCCGGCACGGTGACTAAGAAAATGGCGCCGGTAGTGAGGCGCGTTTACGACCAGATGACCGAGCCGAAGTGGGTTATCGCCATGGGCGCCTGTGCCTCGTGTGGCGGCATGTATAACGTCTACAGCGTCTTGCAAGGAGTTGACGAAATTATTCCGGTTGACATCTACATACCGGGCTGTCCCCCACGTCCTGAAGCGTTGATTCACGGCATCATCCAACTGCAGAAGAAAATTGCAAAAGAGCGGGTATTTTAGACTGGCCTGAACATGTCGGTAGGGACAGATTATTGTCTGTCTCTACAAGCCAGGAGCGCGAACGTAAGCTATTATGTCGGAATTGAAAACACTCATTGAAAACCTGCTCCGTGGACGATTCGCCGATGCGATCCTCGAGATCAGCGAATTCCGGGGCGAGGTAACGGCTCGCATCAAGCGCGAAAAAGTAGTTAGCATTTGCCGGTTCCTGCGCGATGAGCCGCGCCTGGGCTTCAATTTGCTGAGTGATGTAACCGCTGTTGACTACCTTCTTCTCGGCATCGTGCCACGGTTTGACGTAGTCTACCATCTCTTCTCGCTCACCTACTTTCACAGACTCCGCCTTAAGGCTGCGGTGCCTGAAGATGATCCTGTAATAGACTCTGTGATCCCGGTGTGGGGAACCGCTAACTATCACGAGCGCGAAACTTTTGACTTCTTTGGAATTATATTTAAGAACCACCCGAATCTTACTCGCATTCTTATGCCCGAGGATTGGGAAGGCTATCCGCTGCGTAAGGATTTTCCGCTCGGCGGGGTGAAGAGCTTTTACTTCAAACGCTCAACTGATCCTCATGCTGGAGAGCCCAAAGATTTGATCCCGCGCATACGGGTACAGAAGGGCGATGTTTAACCATGGCATGCTTGCCATCATATTTTTGCACAGACACACATGTCAGGTCTTATTTGGTCTGATAGGATAAGTAATGCAAAAGACGATTGAAATTTTTCCCGAAAATCTCGAGCTAATGACCCTGAACATGGGGCCGCAGCACCCCAGCACTCATGGCGTGCTGCAACTCGTTATTGATCTGGAAGGGGAAGTGGTCCGCAAGATCACACCTATCATTGGCTATCTGCATCGCGGCAAGGAAAAGACCGCTGAAGTCAAGACGTATCACCAGTTCATCCCGTATACCGACCGGCTCGACTACCTTTCGCCGATGTCAAACAACTACGCGTTTGTATCAACAGTTGAGAAGCTGCTGGGGATTGAAGTAACGCCGCGTGCTACGTATCTCCGCACCCTCCTCTGCGAACTGGCGCGCATTTCTTCGCACCTGCTCTGGTTGGGCTCACAAGCTATGGAACTAGGCGCGGCAACTGTGTTCCTTTACATTTTTCGCGAGCGCGAAATAATATACGATCTGTTTGAGGCGATCTCCGGCCACCGCTTTACGGTTAGCTACATGCGTGTTGGTGGTATGGCACGCGATATACCTGACGGGTGGCTGGAGAAAGTTCAGGCATTTACTGATGATTTTCCAAAACGTGTGACCGAGTACGAAGATCTCCTCACACTGAACGAAATTTTTCTCCAGCGCACCAAGGGCGTGGGCATGATTTCAGCTGCCGATGCAATAGACCTCGGCCTGACCGGCCCCTGCCTCCGCGCCTCGGATGTGGGATGGGACATTCGCAAGAGCAATCCCTATCTCGCCTACGGTGAACTCGACTGGGAAATGGTAGTTGGCACAGGCTGCGATGTGTACGAACGCTACCTGGTGCGCATGGAGGAGATGCGCCAGAGCAATCGTATTGTTCAGCAATGCATCCAGCGAATGCCTGACGGGCCTGTCAACATAGACAATCCAAAAGTGATTTATCCGCCACGTGATAATGTTCATAAAAGCATGGAAGATCTGATTCACCACTTCATGCTGGCGTACGAGGGATTTCGCACCCCTGAAGGCGAGGTCTATAACAGCATCGAGGCTCCAAAAGGAGAGCTTGGCTTTTATATATACAGCGACGGTGCGAATAAACCATATCGCCTGAAGATTCGCTCGCCCAGTTTTGTCAACCTCCAGACTCTTTCAAAAATGTGCACAGGCCGGCTGTTTGCCGACGTAGTCGCCGTGATCGGGAGTCTGGATATTGTGCTGGGAGATTCGGATCGCTAGAGCTCTGTAGGGGCGTATGGCAATACGCCTGTACCATAAGGTGTAGGAACCTATGATGATGCTTCGAGAACAGAAAGCTAAGGCAGTTGAAAAAATCCTCAAGCGCTACCCTGATAGACGCTCGGCCATTATTCCGTTGCTGTGGCTAGTGCAGCGAACTGCCGGCTATGTGACTCCCGATGGGATCACCGAGGTAGCCGAGATCACAGGCGTAACCCTTACCCAGGTACAGGAAATCGTTAGTTTTTATACCATGTTTCATCAAAAGCCGGTTGGGAGGTATTTGATCTCTGTGTGTGACAACATATCGTGCTCGCTGCTAGGCGCAGAGCAACTTGTCGAGCACCTTGAGGGCAGGCTGGGCATTCGCGCAGGAGAAACAACTGCCAACGGCCTCTTTTCACTGCAAACTGTTGAATGCCTCGGCGCATGCAACATGGCTCCTGTGATGATCATTAACGAAACACTGTACCCGAATCTCACCACGGAGAAAATTGACCAGATTCTGAAGAACTGTACGTGACTTGTAGGGGCAGTTCGTGAACTGCCCTTACAAAATCGGCGTGGGGCCAAGAAACTATGCAAAACTACAGTGGCGCATTTTCCATACGTTGGGACCATATTGTAGGGGCGTATTGCTATACGCCCGTGAAACAATGAGCAATCAGAACCCATTCAAACCCGTAATGCTGCACGATGTTGACCGAAAAGGCTACGAGCCGCTGGCCGAGTATCGTGCACGCGGTGGCTACAAAGCGCTGGAGAAAGTCCTGACCCGAGTTGCGCCTGACGATGTAACGGAAATAGTGAAACAGTCGGGGTTGCGCGGCCGCGGGGGTGCTGGATTTCCTGCCGGCGTGAAGTGGTCTTTCCTTCCTAAAGGCTATCAGGGGCCGCGCTATCTGGTCTGCAATGCCGACGAAGGCGAACCCGGCACCTGTAAAGACCGGCCGATCATGGAAAAGCATCCACACCTCCTGCTGGAGGGGATGGCGATCACATGCTATGCAATTAAAGCAAAAGTCGCGTACATCTATGTGCGCGGCGAATACTATACGGCCATAGAAGTGCTCGAAAAAGCCATTGACGAAGCGTATAAGGCCGGCCTGCTCGGCAAAGGAATCCTGGGCAAGGAATTTGATCTTGACATCTACGTTCACCCTGGCGCTGGCGCGTACATCTGTGGTGAAGAGACGGCACTACTCGATTCTCTCGAAGGTAAGCGCGGCTATCCGCGCCTGAAGCCACCCTTTCCGGCGGTTGAGGGTCTCTATCGCCGCCCCACGATAATCAATAACGTCGAGACGCTGGCATCCATTCCTTCCATCATTGAGAAAGGCCCTGAATGGTTCAGGAGTCTGGGACGCGAAAAATCCAGCGGCTTTAAGATCTACCCCGTAAGCGGCCATGTGAAACGCCCTGGCAATTACGAAGTACCCATGAAAACTACGCTGCGCCAGCTGATCTACGACCATGCTGGCGGTATTCGGAACGACCGGAAATTAAAAGCCATTATTCCTGGTGGCATTTCTACCCAGGTGCTTACGCCTGATTCACTGGATGCCATTGCAGATTTCGAAGGGATCGCAGAGGCAGGCTCTCTGTTAGGTTCAGCAGGGATCATCGTGATGGACGAAACAGTGTGCATGGTCTGGGTGGCGATGAAGCTATCGCGTTTTTATCACCACGAATCATGCGGCCAGTGTACGCCCTGCCGGGAAGGCACCGCCTGGATTAGAAAAATTATGGAGCGCATGGAACGCGGCCAGGGGCGACCGGAGGAAATTGATCTCCTGCTCGACCTTTGTCACAAGATCAATGCCCGCTCCATCTGTCCGCTAGGCGATGGAGCAACTCCTTGTATTATCAGCACGATTCAGCATTTCCGCCATGAATATGAGCAACATATTTCAATGGGCCGTTGCCCATTTCGATCAACAGAGGCACACTAATGCCCGACGCAGCGACAACACAGAAAACTTCTAACGTCACTCTGACCATTGACGGACGCTCACTGACCGTGCCTGAAGGTACCATGATCATAGAAGCCGCAAAAAGCATCGGCATCTACATCCCGCATTATTGCTACCATCCAGCGCTCTCAATCGCCGGGAGCTGCCGCCTCTGCCTTGTCGAAATCAAGGGAATGCCGAAGCTCCAGATAGCCTGCTCTATCCCTGTAAAAGAAGGCATGGAGGTGTTCACAAATACGGAAGAGGTTAAAGATGCACGAATTGGCATGATGGAGTTTCTGCTCGCCAATCATCCCCTCGACTGCCCGGTCTGCGACCGCGGAGGCGAATGCATGCTTCAGCGCTTCAGCGTAGATTACGGCATCGCACACACCCGGTTTATGGATCAGAAGCGCCGGTTCCGCAAGCCGCAATTCGACCCCCTGATAGACATCGAGCGCAATCGATGCATTCTGTGCACGCGGTGTGTCCGCTTCTGCGATGAAATTGCTGGCGAGCACGTGATGGGGGTATTCAATCGTGGCGAACAGAACTACATCGGCACGTACGGCGACGGTCCCGTGTCGAATATCTTCTCTGGCAATGTTATTGATCTCTGTCCAGTAGGCACGCTCACGAGTAAGCCATTTCGATTTCAGGCACGTGTCTGGGAGCTGCACCAACTGCAGACCACGTGCCCGTACTGCGCCAGCGGGTGCCCGGTGACGTGCTGGACACGCGACGGCAAAGTCTGCCGCACCACTCCACCTATTCGCAAAGACAAGGGCAAGTACGTACTTGACGAAGATACTACTGAATTCATTTGCAATCAAGGGCGCTTCGGGCTCGACATCGGCCATCATGCCGAGCGATTACGCCATCCCATCATTCGAAACAACGGACCGGATGCACCGGTCACATGGGACGAGGCGATTCAGGCAGCAGCACAAGGACTTCGCCGCATCCGCAACGAACACGGGCCTCAGGCCGTGGCGTTCCTGGCGAGTCCAAGCGCCACCTGCGAAGAGCTCTACCTGTTTCAGCGGCTGGCGCGATCCGTGATTGGGACAAATAATATTGATTGGCGCGGACATCTCGCCTCCCCGGACATCGCCGCCGCATTCTCGCTCGCCATGAGTACTGCAAATGGTATGCTGGACGACCTGTCGGAAATTGAGTGCGTGCTAGTTTTAAATTGCGATCTGCTCCACGAGGCGCCGGTTACTGCACTGAAACTGCGGGAGGCCGCTCGAAAAGCCAATATTGAGCTGCTCCTGCTCGGACATCATATTGATAGCTGGCTTGCCACACATGCTAAAGCGTACCTCCAATGCCTCCCGGATCAAGAGCATGCACTGATTTATGCCCTCGATCAGGCCATTGCCAAGGCGGAACCAGAGCCGACATCTGCAGACGTTGATACGATACGTGAACTATCAGGTGCTGGAAAAGAGACGGTTGAGAGCTTGATTACCTCTCTTCGGAGCGCAGGCTCTGGCGTTATTGTCTACGGCGTATCGGAGATTTGGAGCCACCTCGCCTCCACTGTTGTTGATGATCTGGTAGCACTACGAAACACCCTTGGCCCACAGTGGGCGCTTCTGCCCGTGAATCCGGAGCGCAATGCCTCAGGCGCTTTCGCCACCGGCTGTCAGTCAGACCGGCTTCCCGGTTCCGGCTGCGATAATCAGAAGACCTGGGAAAAGCTCGAGTCGCTCTGGGGAAAGGTGCCGCTGGTGCGCGCCGCAGGACTGAGTGCGCCGGATATTCTTGAGCAAGCATCTTTGGGTGAAATCAAGGGACTCGTGGTGCTTGGCAGTGATGCGCTGCTTCGCCATCCCAAACCCGAACGTGTAAATCAGGCGTTGAAAACCTTAGAGCACCTCGTTGTCATTGACGTTTTTCCGAGCTCGACGACTGAACAGGCTCATGTGGTTCTTCCTGGAGCGCTGTTCACTGAGAAGGACGGCACGTACATTGATGCGGAAGGTCGGCTTGCTCGACTCTGCAAAGGCGATGACCCGCCAGAAGATGCGCGAGACAATTGGCAGATTCTGGGAGAGCTGGCGAAAGCACTGGGAACCGAGTTTCCGTACCAGCGGCTTGATGACGTGTTTGCAGAGCTGATGAATCTGTTGCACCCACCCTGTCCGTTCACCCTTGAAGAACTCGCTCCTGAAGGCCCCGGGGCAGAGTGTCCTATTCGATGCATTACCAAGCCGAGCGACCGATTCCATGTGCTCGCAGGAAAATACCATGCCCTGGCAAGTAGCTTTCGGCCTACATGCCACGTTCGCTTTGCTGAGCTGCCCACAGCGCATGCCGAAGAGAAAATCCCGCCAACGGTTGAATCCGGACCAGGATTGATTCTCACCTGGGCACCTATCCTGCAAGGTAGAGACCACTGGGGCGGCCGGTCGCCGACCATGGCACCGCTGCGCCCTTCTCCATATATCGAGATTCATCCCTCGAATGCTAAGGAGCTGGCTGTTCAGACGGGCGATGCGGTTGAGCTGCGCATGGGCGAACTGCGCCTTCTCTTGCGAGCTATTGTATGCGCGGGACCTGCACCCGGAACTGTGCATGTCGCAAGCAATCTGGTAGATCTTCCCCTCGGAGACTATCTGACCCGGTTGCCCCGTGTGCAGCTGAAAAAAGTCGAGGGAAAACAAACATAACTGTAGGGGCAATTCATGAATTGCCCCTACGGAATTACCCAAATTGGGGTTTACTTGTAATGCTTGAGCTTTTCCTGATCAGTGCAATTAAGATCGCATTCGTCGTAGGTGTTGCACTTGGTGCCATGCCTTTCGTCGTGTTGTTCGAACGCAAGCTCTTGGGCTGGATTCAGGTGCGCCCTGGCCCGAATCGCGTCGGCCCCTGGGGCTTGCTTCAGTGTATTGTCGACGGCATCAAGCTCTTCTTCAAAGAGGAAATCATACCTGACCAGGCAGATAAGCCGCTTTACCTTCTTGCCCCGGCACTGGTTGTCATCCCGGCGTTCTTGGTGCTGGCCATTATTCCGTTCGGGCCAACCGTGCACGTACTGGGACGCGATATCAATATGTCAGTTACGGATCTCAATATCGGCATTCTCTTCTTCTTCGCCATTGCCTCGCTCGGTGTCTATGGAATCGTAATAGCAGGATGGTCGTCGAACAATAAGTATTCACTGCTCGGCGCCATGCGCTCGTCAGCCCAGATGTTGAGCTATGAAATTAGCCTTGGGCTCTCAGTGGTAGGCGTGTTGCTACTGGCAGGGACGTTTGACCTGCGCACAATTGCTGAGCAGCAGGCCGGAGGATTCTGGCATTGGTACATCTTTCAGCAGCCGCTGGGCTTTGTGCTGTTCTTAGCCGCTGGATTTGCAGAAACCAACCGTCTCCCATTCGATCTGCCCGAAGCCGAAACCGAACTCACCGGCGGCTATCATACCGAGTACAGCAGTATGAAATTCGCCATGTTCTTCATCAGCGAATACATAAATATAATGACCATGTCGGCCATCGTGACGACGCTCTACCTTGGCGGGTGGACGGCGCCAATTGAGCACGGCCTCTTGCCACCATGGCTGGCAGGGCCTCTCTGGTTCGGCGCAAAGGTCTTCGTCCTTATCTTCTTCTTCATACTGATTCGCGGCACGTGGCCCCGCTTGCGCTACGACCAGCTCATGGCTTTCGGGTGGAAGATAGTCCTTCCCCTCGCGTTAGCAAATATCATTCTCACTGCCTGCCTCGTGGCATTGGACTCGCCATGGTGGGTGTTTTGCCTAGCCGGGCTAGCGGTTATTTTCGTCATTGACCGGATTGTAACAATGCTGAGAAGGAGTACGTTGCGTGCTGCTTGAGTTTCTCAAAGGACTTGCCGTGACGTTCCGGCATATTTTCAAGCCGCATATTACGGTGCTTTACCCTGAGCAGAAGCGCGTTGACGCGCCGATCTTTCGCGGTAAGCACAAGCTCAACCGCTACGCCGACGGCCAGGAGCGGTGCGTGGGCTGTGCCCTCTGCGCATCAGCATGTCCCTCTGAAGCCATTTACCTGGAGGCCGCTGAAAATACGCCGGAGCATCCCGTATCGCCCGGGGAACGCTATGCCGAGCTCTATCAAATTAATCTTCTGCGCTGCATCTTCTGCGGCTATTGTGAAGAAGCATGCCCGGAAAACGCCATTGTGCTCGGACCTGAGTATGAACTGGCCGGCACACGACGCGAAGAGTTTGTTATGAACAAAGAAGACATGCTCGTTAAACCTGAGGAAGGATTTGGCGAGTACGACGTAGAGGCAGTTCATGAACTGCCCGCTACTGAAGGTTTACCATAGAGGAGTTTGAATACTAGATGCCCGTCTCTATTCTCTACTATGCGCTTTTCGTGATTGCCCTCGGTGCGGCGCTGATGGTTGTGCTTTCGCGCAATACGGTTTACAGCGCGGCCTTTCTCATCCTGACCATGCTATGCCTGGCAGGCATTTTTCTGCTGATGCACCAGGAATTTGTCGCGGCAATCCAGGTGATTGTCTATGCGGGCGCTATTATGGTTCTATTTCTTTTTGTCATTATGCTGCTCAACCTGCGTGAGCGCGAAATATTGCTTCCAGACTTTCGTTCGCTTCGAATATGGGTGGTGTTGCTCGTCCTGGTGTTCTTTGTCCAGGTTGGAGCAACCTGTTTCATTGTCTTACGGCAAATGCGGGACGTATATCCGCCTGAACTGCCACCAGATACCATTCCTCTCATCGCCAAAACGCTGTTAACAAAATACCTGTTACCATTTGAATTGGTGTCGGTTCTCTTGGTCATTGCGATTATTGGTGCCGCAATGATCGCAAGACACGATGAACCAGCAGAACATAGCGACAGTTCATGAACTGTCCCCTACAAAAGGGTCATCATAAACGCGTATCGAATCAGGTGTGATCTATGACGTCATACATGATTAATAATCTAGTGTTGAGCCTGGCAATTTTCTCCATCGGCATTATTGGATTCCTGGTCAAGCGCAACGCCATCGCCATCCTAATGGCAATCGAATTAATGTTGAATGCCGCCAACCTGGCATTCGTAACATTTGCCTACTCATTCGCCAGCGTGGATGGCACGATTCTGGTGCTGTTCGTCATCACCGTGGCTACTGCAGAAGCCGCGGTGGGTCTGGCGATATTTATCCGCATCTATCGTAGCCGTGGCACGATTGATGTAGATAAGATGACAACCCTACACGGATAAAACACAAGGCACAGGTTGTAGGGGCAATTCATGAATTGCCTCTACTAAGGATAGTTAGCGCATAAAATGATGAGCCAACCAACAGTTCCTCAGCTTTTCTGGGTCGAAGTCGCTCCATTTGTGGTACTCTGCATTTGGGCACTGGCAATTATTCTTGCCGATCTGTTTCTACCAGCTGAGCGCCGACGCGTTGCCCTGCCACTGGGTTTCCTCGGTGTGGTTCTTATTGCATACCTGTCCATTCAGGCATTCGAAATTCCAGGAAATCCATTTGGCGGCATGTTGACTCTCGATACGTTCGCTTTCTTCTGCATCGTGGTCATACTTGTTGGCGGAGGGCTGACTATTCTCATCTCGCCCCGTTACGTTCAACGCGAGCACATTCCCCATGGCGAGTACACAGCTCTGCTCCTCTTTGCCATGCTGGGTATGATTCTGCTGGCCGTGAGCAATGAGCTCATCACACTGCTCCTGAGTTTGGAAATTCTCTCGCTCAGCCTCTATATTCTCACCGGCATTGAGCGGCACAACCCGCGCTCCAGTGAAGCGGCCCTGAAGTATTTTCTCCTGGGCGCATTCTCAACTGCATTTCTCATTATGGGCATTGCCTTCCTTTACGGCGCCACGGGTTCGACCTTCCTTGTCACCATCGCAGAACGCCTGCCTGCAGCAGGTCAACAGTCAGCCCTGTGGGTATTTGTTGGATTCGGACTCATTCTTGCGGGGTTCTGTTTTAAACTTGCACTCGCGCCACTACACATGTGGGCGCCTGATGTCTACGAAGGCGCACCAACCCCCATCACTGCCTTTATTGCCACAGGATCAAAAGTTGCGGGCTTTGCTGCGCTCTGGCATGTGGTCATGAGTCTGGCTGACTGGCAAGCCATGACGCAAAACACCTTCTACGTCCTCTGGATTATTGCAGTGTTCAGTATGGTCATCGGAAATTTCGCTGCTATTGTGCAGAAGAATATCAAACGCCTGCTCGCCTACTCGAGCATTGCCCACAGTGGGTATATTCTTATTACCATCCTGGTCATCGCTAGCGTGCCCGCTGTGCGCACCAATGCAACTCAGGCGCTCCTCTATTATCTTATGGCCTATATGCTGATGAACCTTCTGGCCTTCGGCGTGGCGATAGCATGCGGCCGCAAGGGAGACAGTAACATTGAGCACTATGCCGGCTTAGCCCGGACGTCTCCCCTTCTGGCTGCCGCCATGGCCCTGGCCATGCTATCACTAACAGGTGTGCCGCCGACAGTAGGTTTCGTCGGAAAGTTCTATATCTTCTCCGCTGCCATTCAGGCGGGTTATCTCGAGCTGGCTATTATCGGCCTGCTCGCCAGTGTGGTCTCGGCGGTCTACTATCTCCGCGTCATCGTAGTTATGTATATGCACGAACCCAGTCGCGAGGCAGCTGAAACAGCTCGTGAACCAGTGGGGGCAGCCAATAGCCTTGCCCTGCTCGTGAGCTCGGTCATGATCATTTTGCTGGGAATTTTTCCGTTCTGGTTTCTTGGACTTAAATAAGATGGGCATACACATGGTAAGGTAAGCCTTATGCTTGACTACGTCTGGTTAGTGCCATTTCTTCCCGGCTGTGCTGCTCTGGTGATCGGCCTGTTCGGCAAATGGCTGCGCACCCGTTCCGGTTACGTGGCTATCGCAGCTATGCTTGGCACCATAGTCGTCTCACTCGGCTGCTTCTGGGATATCCTGCACGGCAAAGGGCCTTTTACCCAGCACCTCTTTACGTGGATATCGGTTGGCGAGTTCAAGGCAGAAGCAGCGCTGCTTGTGGATCAGCTGTCAGTAGTTATGCTGCTTGTGGTGTCGGTTGTTGGATCGCTTGTTTTCATATACTCAACCGGATACATGAAAGGCGAGCGTGGCTATGCCCGATACTTTGCCCAGCTCTCACTGTTTGCTTTTTCAATGTTCCTGCTCGTGCTGGCTGACAATTTTGTCCTTATGTTCATCGGATGGGAAGGCGTAGGGCTATGCTCGTACTTGCTCATCGGATACTACATGGACAAAACATGGGCCGCGGATGCTGGTCGCAAGGCGTTTATCGTAAATCGCATCGGTGATTTCGGATTTCTGCTCGCCATATTTCTGATCTTCTGGACAAGTGGGACGCTCACCTTCAGTGGCGTATTCGACCAGGCTCCCGTGATCTACAAATATGGCGGAGGCGTGGTTACAGCGATTACTCTCTTACTTTTCATGGGTGCAGTAGGGAAATCCGCCCAGATTCCGCTCTTTATCTGGCTTCCCGACGCCATGGCCGGCCCTACTCCGGTCAGCGCCCTCATTCACGCAGCCACCATGGTCACTGCTGGCGTCTACATGGTTGTGCGCTGCAACGTGCTCTATTCCCTCGCACCCACCTCAATGGAGATCGTCGCCATTATCGGTGCCGCAACCGCATTCATAGCCGCCTCCATCGGCATTACCCAGCGCGATATAAAGCGTGTGCTCGCCTACTCGACCATCAGCCAGCTCGGCTATATGTTTCTTGCCCTCGGTGTTGGAGCTTTTGCCGCGGGTATCTTCCACATCTTTACGCACGCCTTTTTCAAAGGCTGCTTGTTCCTCTGCGCTGGCTGCGTGATCCATGCCATGGCGGGCGACAACGATATGTTTCATATGGGCGGCATGCGGAAGCAGATGAAGATTACATGGCTAACTTATTTTGCAGCCACCCTGGCTATCTCCGGATTTCCGCTGACTGCCGGCTTCTTCTCAAAAGACGAAATACTCTGGGCTACCTTTCGCTCCGGACATCTAATCCTCTGGCTCGTTGGCCTGGTGGCAGCTTTTATGACAGCTTTCTATATGTTTCGGTCGCTCTTCTTGACGTTCCATGGCGAAAGCCGCGCTCCGGAAAAAATAAAAGCACACATTCACGAAATGCCGCGCAGCATGACGTTCCCCTTAGTCGTATTGGCATTTTTCTCACTTGTAGCCGGATTTTTCAGTATACCGAAAGTCCTCAAAGGCTCAGCCTGGTTTGAGCATTTCCTTCACCCTGTTACCAACCGGGGTGCAGAAATTCTTCACGAGCTACACGTTGCAGATCCTACGCCGCACGTGCCAGAGCTAGAACTTCTCCTGATGGGTGCATCCACGCTGATCGTTCTGCTCGGCATTGCAGCCGCATATGCGGTATACATTAAAGGGTGGCCGGAGATCCCGAAAGCCTGGGCACAGCGGTTCGGTGTGTTCTACAAGCTCTCTTTCCACAAATGGTGGTGGGACGACCTCTACAACAGCACATTTGTGCAGGGTACAATACGGCTGGCAAAAGCTGCATGGCAATTCGATATCTTTGTCATTGACGGCGTAATTAACGGCACAGCCTTCATGGTTCGCAGCGTAGCCAGTCGTCTGAGAAAACTCCAGACCGGACAGCTGCAGGCCTATGGAGTAGGAATGTTGATTGGGATCAATCTGATTGTGTTGCTTTTTCTGTTAACCCGATAGTCTGCATCAATATGTAGGGGCAGTTACGCCTGAGGCGCACAAGTCGCGAACTGCCCGTACTAAAGCAAGGCGCAAAGAAAGATAACATCATGCTCTCAATTATTATCTTCCTTCCTCTGCTCGGAGCTGTGATTCTTGCATTGACTGTGCGGCGCAAGGAAAGTACATTCCCGCGCTGGGGCAGCCTCACTGTCTCTCTGATTACATTTATTCTCTCGCTCGCCCTCCTTACTCGCTACGATCCCACGGCCATCGGTTTCCAATTTGAGGAGCAATGCTCCTGGGTGCCCGCCTGGGGCATCAGCTATCATCTAGGGATTGATGGGCTGAGTCTCTTGCTGGTACTCCTTACGAATTTGCTCACCACCATCTCCATTCTCTCTTCTTTCACTGCCATTAAACATCGCCAGAAAGAGTACTACATCTTTATGCTCATTCTGCAGACCGGGATTCTAGGGACGTTCCTAGCGCTCGACCTATTTCTCTTTTACATCTTCTGGGAATTGATGCTCATTCCACTCTACTTTCTCATCGGGATCTGGGGCTCGGCAGATCGCATCTACGCCACCATGAAGTTCATTCTTTACACTATGACCGGCTCTGTATTGATGCTGGTTGGCATTCTGATGCTCTACTTCAAGTCGGTCGCCGCATTCGGGCATGGTACGTTTGATCTCGTGAAACTCTACGAGCTCGGGCTTGGAGCGCATGAACAATTCTGGATGTTTCTCGCACTCTTCTTTGCATTCGCAATCAAGGTGCCGCTATTCCCGCTCCACACATGGCTACCAGATGCGCATACGGAAGCACCAACCGCCGGCTCAATAATCCTCGCTGGCGTCTTGCTGAAAACCGGCGTTTACGGCATCCTGCGCTTCTGCATACCGCTCTTTCCTCTAGCCGCACGTCAACTCGCTCCCGCAATCTCATGGCTTGCCATTGTGGCGATTATCTATGGAGCACTTACTGCATTGGCCCAGAAGGATGCTAAACGCCTGGTTGCCTATTCCTCTGTCAGCCACATGGGGTTTATTATTCTAGGAATCTTTGCTTTCAATCTGCAGTCGGTCTCGGGCGGCATCATTCAGATGATCAACCACGGTATCAGCACAGGCGGTCTTTTTCTCTGCATAGGCATAATCTACGAGCGCCGTCATACACGCCTGATGTCCGATTTCGGGGGGCTGGCTCAAAACCTCCATAAATACGCCGTGCTAACCATGATCATTATGCTCTCCTCAGTCGGGCTACCAGGTCTTAACGGATTCATTGGCGAATTTCTGATTATTCTCGGCGTGTTTAAACACAATATTCTGTATGCCGTGTTCGCTACCTCAGGAGTCATCCTTGCTGCAGTCTATCTGCTCACCATGTATCAGAAGATTTTCTTTGGACCTAATGACAATCCGAAAAATCAGAAGCTCGCTGATCTGCGGAGCCATGAGCTCTGGGCCCTCATCCCGCTCGTGCTCCTCGCATTCTGGATTGGCCTCTATCCTAAACCCTTCCTTAACATCATCGAGCCTGCCTCGAACGCCATTGTGCAGACTATGCAAACTCCACACACAAGCGAAACGCCATCGAGATTCATGGTAGAGGCAGTTCATGAACTGCCTCCGCGCTAAATCACACCTGTGTTCCTGAATCCTTCTGTTGTCATGCCGGACATATTATAAAGTACCGTAGGGGCAACCCTCGTGGTTGCCCAAATTATCATAACATTTACATAACGAAGGGCAGGCACAAGGTCTGCCCCTACAATTAACCTCGTCGAACAGCCAAACACCACCGCTGACCGGCAATCTCATACAGCCAAAAAGAAAATCTCCAAGTCGTTCATAGGACAAATAACTGATCCAGTGCTTGCTCCAGAATCGCAGCACGGCGTTCGTAGGTGTTTGCTCGAGCAAGGTTCTGGCGGGCAGAAACGAGGGTAGGATCGTCTTCACCAAGCGCCTGACGGCACAAGTCCACAAATTTCTCACCGTCTTTCGCCACGTACACAGTGCCGCCATGATCTCGAGTCACCCGCTTGACCTCCTCCAATCCGGTTGACACAATTGGCTTCCCTGAGGAGAGATACTCATTGAGCTTTTCCGGGTAGATGTTGCGGGTAAACTCGTTCAGCGCAAAAGGCAGGATCAGACAATCGAACAGCTCAAAAAAGTAGGGAATCATGGAATGCTGAACACGAGGGTAAAAATGGACGTTGCGCATCGCCCTAAGACTCTGAAGGGCTGACCGGTCAAAATCTCGGTCAAGATTTCCGATGAATATAAATTGTGTGTCCATCATTGCTTCCGCCAGCTTCACCAACAAGCGCCCATTAAGACGAAGATTCATAGACCCAACGTAGCCAATCTTCTTGCCTGGCAGTTGTCTGATTCTCTCTAACATTTCACGATACCGGGGAATTACCGGGACATTCATCGCATCCAGCTGGCTGCGCTTCTCGGGTAGGAAATGCTCCGGCACGCCGTTTTCCAGCAACACGGTGTGTGAGTTCCGCTGCCGCTTCGTTTCGTAAAGAGGCATCGAAGTGGTCAATACCAGATCAACGCGCCGCAATAGCTCGGCTTCAAAGTCTGCCACCAATCGCTGCTGTACAGACGTAAAGATCGGACTCTGCGGTAGCTCGTCGTAGACGAGCGCGCAGGAAAAGCGGTGAGGAATCTGATCTACAAGCGATCCGTAGAAATACGAGCCTACCCACACCAGATCAGCTGTCATGTCGCCACCGTAGCAACGGTGTAAAGCACGCACGGCTTGTCGTGCAATGAGCCGATTGTTCCAGCGGTTGAGCAGCCGCTTGAATCCGAGAGGTAGCGGCAATCGAGGGTTGAACAGCAACGGCACAATCGGCGTGAACACCGTCATCTGAAATCTCTCAGGAGGCGGAGGTTTCAAACCAGCCATCACATCTTTGATCCGACCATACGTCCGATACTTGCGCCATTTGCTGCGTTGGAGAATCGGAGTCAGCAGCGAGATGGGTTGGTTCACGAACAAAACCC
The DNA here is from genome assembly GCA_030613245.1 of Candidatus Sumerlaeota bacterium. Taxonomy (GTDB): domain Bacteria; phylum Sumerlaeota; class Sumerlaeia; order MWCT01; family JAUWMI01; genus JAUWMI01. Next base: position 4,216 of record JAUWMI010000062.1, on the reverse strand, counting down.
GATTCTTGCGCGCAAGCAAATAAATGTGATACCGGTTTGCCGCAAACGGACCCGACCAGTCCCAATCACCTGCACAGAAATACAAAATCGTTTTCTGCTTCATCTCAGGGTCCTTGCAGCGCGCGAAAAGGAAAATCGCTACTTGTCTCAGTAGGGGCGTTCAATTGAACGCCCCATACCTAACAATTCCCGGGTTGAATATGCATTGCGCCCGTCCTACATCCCACCGGTCTCTTCTACGGTCACAATAATCGGCTTTACAAGACTCGAGTTCTTGTTCGCATTGAAAAAGCGGGCAACCACGGTGTAGGCTCCCGGCCTGAGCGCAGTGGTAGGAGTAAATGATACAACTCCGGCTTTGGAATCATAGCTTACTGGCACCCGCGTTCCATTCAGGAAAACAGCGATCGAATCGCTAAAGATACGCGGCGAGCCTTTTGATCCCCACCCCACGTGCATGCCGTCGTGCAAGCGCAACTTCAGGGTTCCCGTGGGTGTCAGCTTCCCATCCGTTGGTTCCGCCAATTCGTAGCGTGGCAATCCTACGGCTACGTACTTTGCAATCCCCAGGAAGTAGGCCCATGCCTCGCGCTTGTTATATTTGGGGTCCTTCAGGCGTGCCTCCTCCTCAGCGTTTGAATGAAACGAGGCTTCGATGATAATGCCAGGTACCCTGAGATGCCGCAGCACACCAAAGCCTGCACGGGGAAACATCAGGTAGTCCGAATACAACCCCATGTGCTGAATTTCCACGTAACGCTGAATCTCCTCGAGCTCCTGAACGATGTATCGTCCCAGATCAACGTTCGAATAAAGATGATCCGGTGTCGCGTGATACCAGGCCGAAGGAAAATTAGCCTCAGGCCGCGGTGAAGCGTTATGGTGCAATGAAATAAACAGGTCGCAGTCGTTCTTATTTGCCATCTCGGCTCGCAGCTTTAACGCCGTGCGAAGGTCAGCCGCAAGATCGTAATCCCCATTGCGCGTCATAAACACTGTAACCCCGACCCCGAGGAGCCATTCCTTGAGCTGGTTCGCTACGCGCAAATTTACCTTAGCCTCACGCAGACCCGTTGGGCCACTCTTATAATTAGGTCGCTTCCCGTAGCCACCATGACCCGGGTCTAAACAAATCTTCAGCCCTGCCAAATAGCGCGCATACGGTGGCACGCGATAATCAATTGCCGGCCGTTGTAACCAGGGATCGCCTTGCTTTAGCGTTGTTACCCCTGCCACGGGTTGCGTCGGGAAATAAGGCGGAGGGGGAGTGCCTACCACAGGCCGCACCTCTTGCCCTACCACGGATGAACACACAATATGAATCCACATCACTCCCAGAATCCATCTACTCAAACGCATCGTACTCCCCTTTCTTATAAATGAGCCTAAGGCTCATAAATGCTGGCCGGGTTTTAAATTTCACGTATTTGAGAATCACAGTTGCGGGTGCAACTCGGAATGTCAAACGAAGAATAGCGCTGACAATCTGTTCACACGCAAACGATGCCCTAGACGCGCGGCCGGATCATGTCCCAGACAATGGAGAGACCTAAACTACCCAATCCTGTCTGTCACCAACACACGTTGTGGAACAATCATAGAAGCATTCAATGAGGTGTGGCAAAACACAAATAAATTACACATAACCAGATTCTGAGCCGTACCTCGATCTTGTCATCCGCTGGCTACTGGAATAATGGCCAGAGACGAGCTCCGGTAGGAGGGAGATCCACGGCGAACGACCAGATTGCGCTATACGCGCCCCAGTGCCCCGCACTATCCATGGCACGAACGCGCCAATAATACGTTCGGCCGTCGTTCAGCCATCCATCCGGCACTCTGAATGCGGGGGTGCCGCCGCTCGTCTCAGTCTCCAGCAGCGGAGAAACCGGCCAACGACACTGCGAATCCAGACTGACTATGACGTAATATTGGGAGATGTCGTCGTCTGGATCGTACGCAGGCTGCCAGCGCAGCTCAGGCGCGGTATCAAGAACTCTTTCTCCATCCAATGGGAAAATAGGGCCAGGTGAACTCTCTGGCGGACATCTCCTGTCTATACGGTAAGTGAGCTCTACACCCAGCTGATAAGCGCTTGTCTCATCCGTAACCACACGCAGCACGTTCTTGCCAGCCAGCAGAGTTGGCATAGCATTAGTGGAATGCTGAAACTCAGAAGTCAGAACGAAATCGGAAATCCCTGCATCCAACTTTCCTGCCCCTCCCCATTCCCATTTGATCTGATATGAGTAAACTGAAGGATCAATACCATTCTCCAGCAACTCCGAAAAATCGACTTCAACCGTTGACTCACCCGGCAAATCCGCCGTTGCCAGCTCATTCCATGCCCCTTCAGATTTCCGGAAAAAGCACCTGCAAAACGCGTGCTCGTCTGCGCGAAACCAGGTGACACGTATATTCCCTCCAACTAATACGTATGGACTCTCTATCTTACAGATTAAAAGAGCCGTTTCTGCTGGATTAGCTATGTGCAGGTTGGGCGTGGTGCCACTATCCATATAACTCTCCACATTCCTCTCAACCTGAACCCCCAGGCGGTATGTATTGCTGCGTAGGTCAGGGCTATAGGTCAATAAGCCATTACTATAGACCGGTGGTTCCTGGTGATAAAGATTATCATGATACTTTCCCCAATTCGTCCGATACCGCGTGAGAGATTCACCTGGACGCAAGGTAATCGCCATGGTATGCGCCTCCGACCATCGATCACCCAGCCACCAGTTATCTTCTGTTGTCGTATACAACCTCTCTATGCTCGGCCCCGAGACGCGCCTGACCAGCCATCCGTCCTGCTCACACTCTTCCACGCTGGCCACGGTTTCATTATCACGCGCTGGATAGAACACCTGCAGGTCCGCGTCCAGCATGTGCCAGGCATTCTCATAATATACCTCGCCTATAAAATGCCCTGCCAGAAGCCACGTGCGTCCTCCCCAGAAACCTGCCTTCTTGTAAAGTCCCTCTACGCCATACGCGCCGGAATCGCAGAATCCATATCCATACACATTGAACAGCTTCACCAGATCCGCAGTTTCAACATGTCGCTCCGGCGGATACCAGTGGTAGCGATTCCGTCGCACGAAATTCCAGATCGCAAACGCCTTCTCTCTTGGAGTGGACGCTCCTGCTATAGCCTCATCTGCAATATCTGTTGCCGAGTACCAGTTCTTCTGGTTATTCACAATGATTCGAGGATTGCGGACCAGCCCATTTCCTGTGTTAGCGATTTTGAGAGATATAAGGGTAGGTGGTGCCATTCCTCTGACAGCAAATCCGCACTCCTCATCATTGGCAAAAATACGCTGGAACTGCTCCTCTTGTCCCCCGACAGCGACTTGCGGTGTCAGGAGGCCATAATAACTGAGCGGCAAGCTCTGCGGCCATAGCGAAGGTTGCTCAGCACGCATATCAGACGCCCATAGCATCAAGGCAAGGAACAAAAGCAGCTCAGCGAATTTATGTAGCCTCATGCCTCTGAAAAGAGTCTTTCCCACTCGTCTCTGAAGATGCTTCATAGCGACCGTTCCTGATACATGACCATTTGCCCCACTGATCCCAGCTGCTCAGTAACATTCTCTCTCGCCATCAGTGGAGCAATCGTGAGTTTTTTTTGCCCTACCCTATAGGAATGCCATTCAAACGCGCCACATATTAGCATCCCCCACATAATTGAGAAAGACAACTATTTTATCCTACCCCGCCACGCCTCCTAATTTGCGGAACTAACAACTTATCACACCGACGCAAATTCATTCTTGCAAATCCTATTGGGGGATACGAATGGCATCACGTACCATTTCCAGAGGATCAATGTGAGGTTGAAAATGCGCGTTCTGCGTGGGGATTACTTCCTTAATTGCTAACTCAATTTTGAGAAAAAGCAAAAATATTTTTGAATCGCGCAACAATTAAACTTGACAAGTGCTATTTTGGAGTTTAGAGTTTGCAGTCTTAAGCAGGGGAGGTTCTATTCTTACCTAATTCTTATATTAAGCACCAATACTGTGCACGGGAGAAGAGCAATGAAGAGATGGGCAAATCGGTCTAAAATGCAGGCGGTACTGGTTTTGGCGGTATTATTTTCATGCTTTTACCTGATCGGCAGCGGCACCCGCCTGAATGTGGAACTCGGACAGGCTGGCAATGCGGCTATTAATGAAGCCCTCAAGCTCAGCAAGTTTGCCTCAAGGGTCAT
>JAUWMI010000067.1 GCA_030613245.1 Candidatus Sumerlaeota bacterium | reverse complement strand
GGGAGATTCCTTTGCGTCGCAGCACTCGGCTAAGGGTCTCCGATACTTCGACTGTTACGGTTCCGCCCAAGATCGGCAGTTTCATTTCGTGTAGCCGCACGATTTCGTCAACAATGGCACTGTATTTTTCGCGCCGCGTGCGATAAACAACATCATTATAGTCCACGCGCCGCACTGGTCGGTTGGTTGGAACCACCGCCACGTCACTCTTGTAGGTGTGATGAAACTCCTGAGCTTCGGTTTCGGCAGTCCCGGTCATGCCTGCGCGTTTATCGTACATTCGGAAGTAGTTCTGCAAGGTGATTGTAGCCAGAGTTTGTGTCTCCCGCTCGATCTGAACGTGTTCCTTGGCTTCGAGGGCTTGATGGAGACCATCACTGTAACGGCGGCCAGGCATGAGACGGCCGGTAAACTCGTCTACGATAATCACCTTATTATCCTGAATCACATAGCCTACATCCTTTTCGAAGAGCGAATAAGCACGCAACAGTTGTGAAATATTATGCAGTTCCTCACCGCGAACGTCGTGCTCCGTGCGCACCTTTTCTTTGAAATTCTCTTTCTGGCGATCTTCAATGTCAGTGCGTGCCTCAATTTTGGCGATTTCTTCCACCAGATCAGGCAAAACAAACATCTCGGGATTATCCGGCGATAGGGCCTGACGCCCCTTCTCGGTCAAGTCAGTGCTGTGACCCTTTTCATCAATCACGTAAAATAGGTCTGCCTCCAGCTCTGGCACGCGCTTATCGCGCATGAAGTCGTTTTCCACGCGCTCTATTAAGCGCTGATTGCGGGGCTCGGAGCGCAGTTTCATGAAACGCTTGTTTCTCGGTGCGCCTTTCTGCGCCTGGAGTAATTTGATACCTGCTTCGTATTCTTTGCCATCCTCTTCGAGAAGCGACTGGGCCTCGGTTAACAAGCGATTGGCTAGCAAACTCTGTTTCTGTACCAGCTCTGCAACGCGTGGTTGCATTTTATCGTAGCGATGCGTTGAGCGATCCACCGGCCCGGAAATGATCAACGGCGTTCTCGCTTCATCTATGAGAACGTTATCCACCTCATCCACGATCGCGTAATAATGACTCCTTTGCACCAGGCCCTCTTCGCTTATGGCCATATTGTCGCGCAGATAGTCGAAGCCAAATTCATTGTTTGTGCCGTACGTAATATCACAGGCATATTGCTTTCGCCGCTCTGCAGGATCCATATTCATGAGTATGCAGCCAACGGTCAGACCGAGGAATTCGTAAATCTTCCCCATCCATTCGCGATCGCGCAGAGCCAGGTAGTCATTCACCGTCACCAGGTGTACGCCGCCACCGGTCAGAGCGTTCAGATAAAGGGGCATGGTAGCCGCCAGGGTTTTGCCTTCGCCGGTGGCCATTTCTGCGATATTGCCCCTATGGAGAATAACAGCGCCAGCCAACTGCACGTCAAAAGGTACCATGTCCCACGTAATTTCATTATTAGCCGCCACCCACTTCTGGCCCAGATGTCGGCGGCACGCCTCTTTGACCACTGCAAAGGCTTCGGGCAGCAGGTCGTCGAGGGTCTCGCCCTTAGCCCGCCGTTCCTTAAACTCCTGCGTCTTGCCCTTGAGCTCGTCATCAGACAACTGCTGATATTGCTCGCAGTAGGCATTGATTTGATCAATAATCGGCTGCAGCTGCTTCATGTCGCGCTCTTGCTTCGTTCCGAACAGTCGCGCCATTACTTTACTTATCATTGCCATCCTATCCTTGATACGAAAACAGTGTCACAGCTCCTAACGCCTTACCCGTCACTGTTGTAAATACCTTTAACTTACACCCATCGGCAACTGCGGCGCACAACGAATCAATCGCCGCCTCATATACGCCTGTGGCTAAAGCAGAATCCCTTCATGCGCAAGCAGTCTCTTCTTCCAGGCCAATCCTGCACCAAAGCCCCCGAGGGTGCTATTGGATCTAATGATTCTATGACACGGAACCACGATTGGTACCGGATTTTTGCCAAGAGCGTTGCCCACAGCCCGATACGCGCCCGGATTTCCCAGCCGCGCAGCAATCCAGGCGTAGCTGCGGGTCTGACCAAACGGCACCTGTTGCGCAGTTTTCCATACGCGCTGTACAAATGGTGAAAACCCCTGCAGGTCTAGCGGCACGGAGAACCGCATGCGCTTCTTGTCAACGTACTCGACTATCTGTTTCAAATAGCTCCGATCTTGCAGAGTCGGTTCTTCAAACGTGATCGCGCGGGTTACGTGCACACTATGCCGAGCCTGCTTTTCGGCTTCCCTCCGGCTTGAGCACGGAAGAGTTACGCAACAGACACCGCTATCTGATACTGCCAGGCATATCCATCCCCACCTGCACTTACCTGCGACAAGCTTGACACCTTCCCACGTCATACAGTGTGCTCGCGCATTCTGGTATAGGGCAGCCCTGCAGTTAGCGGCTAGCCGACAATGCTCCGTTGCATCTTGAGTTAGAAAAAAAATCAGCTGGCTTGCCTGGAAATTGCAAACAATTCTTTTTCCTACTGTACCTGTATAACTCGTCCGATTGCAAGGGAAAATATTGCTGGAACACCATGCGGAAGCTACTGTAGGAGTCGTAGGAAGTCACAAGAGAACGACCCTGCATCTTGAACAAAATGCAAGGATCAGGAAGGCTTCTTTCGATCGGAAAATAGCGACTCGTTTGACACGTCAAAAAGAATTTCATCCAGCCCATCTGGAATAGCCGGATAAATTTCGCAGATGCTGGCTTTTCGTTTAGAGCTGCGCTTAGATGGCCTCTTAAGCGGCGTCCCGCGACGCAATTCTGTCTTGCTATGCATCAACGCCCGTTGCCGCTTGCGCCGGCGAGTACTCCCCATGGCTCCCCCCTTACCAGCTCGCAATGACCGACTGAATCACCGAGCGGTCAACGGAGGGCTTTCGTAGCTTTGCAGACTCAATGAGCGCATTATGACACACCCGATTGACCTCGCGCGGAATTCCCATTGCATATTCGAAAATCAGATCAAACGTGCCGGACGCAAAGAGCTGGGGTGACCCACCAGCCACCAGACACCGAAATTTCACGTACTGCTCAACCTCCTCACGGCTCAGAGGACGCAAGCGAGCCCTAATGAACATCCGACTGAACAGCGAGCGATACGACGGGTGATGCATGCGTTCCAGAAAGGTATCTTCTCCAAATAGCAGGATTGTCACCAGCTTCTTTTCTGGCACCTCAATATTGCTAAGTGTCCGCAGGATGTGCAAGGAATCGGCCTTGAGAAAATGTACTTCATCAATAATGATCACCAGTTTGATGTGCCGTTTGTGCAACTTGATGATCTCATTGTGTATTGTACTCACCATAGTATGAACCAGGGGCCGAGACCCCAGACTCCTCAGACCCAGTTCATTAATAATTTCCTTCAACAATGCACTCCGGGTCATCTGAGGATAAACGAGAGATAGAATTACTTTGTGCCTGGCCGTGTGGAGTTCTGTGAGCAGAATCTGAGTCAAAAGAGTTTTCCCGGTGCCGCTAATGGCGGTGGTCAACCCGAGCGAGATGTCATCCTCAATGCACTTCTTCATCTTAATATAGGCATCTTCGTGTGCCTCTGTCCGAAAGAAGAAATTTGGATTTACACTATCCATAAAGGGGTTGACGTGAAGCTTGAAATGCTTTATGGGAACTGACGATTCAGACGGAAATTCTGCCTCACGGGGTCCAGCCTGAACTCTGTCTACCAGATCAACCACTTTGGCTTCTTCTGCGGAATTGCCCATCTTTCCTCTCCCTTGCCAACTGGACTGTGCGATTGTTATCGTCTGGAATTGTGCACTTCCAAACTCGCCAGGGAAACGTGAGTTATCATAGCCATCTGCTTGCCCGGGATGTTACGATGCTTCTGCCATTGTACGCCGCAGTGCACCCATAAGATCCTGAAATGATGATTCTTTGCGGCGATTGACAAAGACCTCGGTGCGCAGAATTGTGTCCACAATGTTGCTAATGCAGCGTGCCGAAGGCGACTCTGGATAAGCAAACATCAGCGGCCGACGAATCTGATTCGATGCCTGCATGTGGTGATCGTAGACGACATAGCCAAGGTATCCGAGCGAGTATTTAAGGTACTTCCGAACCGCTGTGTTGACACGGTTAAATACGTTGCGCGAATGGTATTGATTTTCGACCATGTTAACGAGGAACCCGACCTTGCTGTTTGGCTCCATCTCGAGCAAAATTTTGATGATCGAAAAGGCGTCAGCGGAGGCAGCAATGTTGGGTGTAGAAACAACTATAACCTCATCGGCAAAGGTGGCGAAGCGCAGCACATTCTCTGAAATCCCGGCGCCAGTGTCCACAATCATCACATCAACCTCCAGTTCCAGCGCATCCATCTGGCGCAGCAGTACACGTCGCTGCTCTTCTTGCAGGTTGGCCATTTCGCGAATCCCCTGGCCGCCTGAGATTATTTTTATTCCTGCAGGGCCTTGTACGAGAATGTCGTCGAGCGAAAAATCATCTTGAATTACATGGCTCAGATTAAAGCGCGGCTTAACCCCGAGGAGAATATGAATGTTCGCCAGGCCGAGGTCCGCGTCAAAGATCGCCACGCGTTTTCCCTCTTGCGCCATGCAGATGGCCAGGTTGGCGGCAATTGCTGTCTTGCCCACACCTCCTTTGCCACTCGTAACTGCAATCACTCGTGCGTAGCCCGAGGGCTTTGAGGGGGGCAAGCCTGTTGAGGATTTCACTCGGAAGGGCTTCAGGGTAAGCTTTAATTCTTTTTTGACTTCTACAACGGAGAAGCCACGCTTGTGAACGAGGCTTTTTATGCGGTTGAGGATTTCAATGTGGTCTTCATTGAACTCATTATCATCCATGCCCATCTGGGTGAACGTAAGGAATTCTTTGAAGACCGACTCATAATAACGGATTTCACTTTCTTCCAGCCCCGTTAACTCAACTACCCGCTTGATTGAGAATCTCCGCGAGAGCACGATAATCTCCTCCTTCGGGAACAGGATCAACGTCTACGTGTCAACTTGATACGGGACGATTTGCGGATGCACAAAATATTCGATTGTAAAAAGGACTGTATGCTGGGCTTTCAGACCTTGTCAATAAGAAATTGACCCCTTTTCTCCGACGCGCAAGGAGCTAATCGTTTTTTTAACCGAGCAAGATTCTCGGGGCAAGACTTCTCGCCCATGGATGACTAAGTAATACGCACAAGGAGATACCATATCATCCGCAACTATTATCGCTATTTTATTTGAAAGTCATGGTCGCTCCGGGTGCCCTCAAGGTGTAGCCTTGGAGGGCCACGGCTAAGAGAAATTGCTTGATTCTTCCTCCCCACTTTCACAGCATCAGGTTAATAATTCTGACAAGAGAGGAAGCAAATGATGAAACGGATTGGACTACTCACAAGTGGTGGCGATGCGCCGGGAATGAACACCGCGATTCGTGCCATTGTAAGAACTGCCGTGCATCGCAAAATGACTATCACTGGATTCTTAAAAGGATTCCGTGGTTTGATTAATGATGATGCAACCACCATGACAAGCCGCACGGTTGGCGGCATTATCAACCGTGGCGGCACAATCTTAAAATCTGCCCGCTGTCCTGAATTTAAAACCCGGCAGGGACAGCGGCGAGCACTGGAGACACTGAAAAAACATGCCATTGACGGACTGATCATCATTGGTGGCGATGGCTCTTTAGCCGGCGCCCATGTTCTTTCTCAGCGCTACAATGTCCCGACAATCGGCATCCCAGCATCCATTGATAACGATTTATACGGTACAGACTTTACTCTGGGGTTTGATACTGCCGTTAACACTGCGCTTAATGCGATTGATAAGCTCCGCGATACAGCCACCTCTCACGACCGACTGTTTCTGGTGCAGGTGATGGGACGAACGTCAGGCTACATTGCGGAATACGTCGGGTTTGCCTGCGGTGCAGAAGAGATTCTCGTGCCCGAGGAAAAGACAGATTTACGCAAAGTACGTCGTGTTCTCGCTCATGCCAAAGACCGCGGAAAGAGCAGTTGCATCGTGATTATCGCTGAGGGTGACGATGCTGGAAATGCATTTAGAATTTCACAGAAACTCGCACTGGAAGAAATTTACGAAGTCCGTATCGCTGTGCTGGGTCACGTTCAGCGCGGCGGGTCCCCAACTGCAGCTGACCGAATTCTGGCTGGGCGACTTGGTTACGAAGCGGTCATGGCACTGCGCGCTAGGAAAACAGACGTCATGGTCGGAATTACAGCCGGGCAGCTGCGTTTTACTACTTTACTCAAAGCCGTCCGTAAGAGCAAATCGTTCGATCGCAAAATGCTCAAGATTGCTCATATCCTGGCGACTTAGGCATTCCACAGTTGTTGCGCAGCCTCAGCCTTTTTCTACTCGCACGCGCTTGTAAATTGGTGGGACATCTTTGCGAAAACAGAGCTGCGTATCCGGCGTCGTTGCTGCTGCCGTGCCCAGCGCAATTCCATAGCGGAGGGCCTCTCTGAGTGGCTTTCCCTCAACGAACTTCATCACCAGCCCGGCAATCAGCGAATCACCAGAACCAACAGTGCTCAAGACTTTTACTTTTGGAGGAAAACCAATCCAGACCTCTTGATTTTTCACTGCGATGCATGGGCGCCCTGCGTCGGAGACCACCACGACTTCTACTCCGCGAGCAAGAAGCTGCCGGGCTGCATCAATCAAAGCGCCTTCTGACGTGAGCTTGCGTCCCATCAGCCGCTCGAGTTCGAAACGATTGGGTTTCAGCAGAAATGGCTTTCCAAGGATTCCCTGTTTCAGCACCTCACCATCGGCATCCAGAACTGCTCGCACATTGCGCCGCCTGGCGCGCTCCACCAGGCGCAGATACGTATCGTGAGGCAAACCGGGTGGCAAGCTCCCACAAAAAGCTACAAACGCCGCCTCGGGAAGCTCGCGGCTCAGCAACCGTTCAAATCGTCTGAACTCTGCTTGTTTAATTCTGGGCCCTTGCTGATTCACCTTGATCTGTTTCTGCTGAGCCTGATTCGTGATCACCACGTTGAGCCGTGTCTCGCCTTCAATCCTGACACTTTTCAATTCAATAGCTTTTGCACGCAGAAGGTCATTAAACTCTCGACCGCTGTGTCCGCCAAGGAGACAAAGCGCCCGCGTAGCCCCACCCATCTCAGCCACAACCCGTGAGACGTTGATGCCCTTGCCCCCTGCGTCTTTACGAACCGAGACCGCCCGGTTCGTATCATCAAACCACCAGTCGGGCACCGTTAGATTCATGTCGATCGCTGGATTGAGGGTCACCGTGACAATCATATTGCGCATAGGGATATCTGCCTTAGACTTTGCAGGTCCAGAAACACAGGAAGCGTGATAACCCCGCTGCTCGGCTACAAGGAGAAAACAACCACACGGGCAAGCAAACGAAATTGATGGGGCCGGTCGTGGACGTCCTACGGGCTCTGAATAATATCCACGCGGCGGTTTTTCGCACGCCCTTCTGGCGTGGCATTTGACGCAATGGGTTGAAACATCGAGCAGGCACCAGACTTGATCCGTTTTGGATCTACTCCGCCTCGCTCAACAAGGTAGCGAATCACATTGTTTGCCCGTTGGGCCGACAGGCCCCAGTTATCTGGGAACGGCAAATCAAGCACTGGTTGATCATCTGTATGCCCTTCAACAATAATGTGATGCTCCGCGTACTTATTAAAATGGACGGCCAGGGTGTTTAGCACCTTTCGGCCCTTTGAAGACACAATGACCGACTGGGGCTCAAAGAGAGAGTCACTTGGAAGCCGCACAACTATGCCCCGGCCATCGCGTATCACGTCTGCATCACCGCTCTGAATCGCGGTACTCAGAGCTTCCTGAACGTCTTTACTTGCGGCTTCCAGCTCCTCATCAGACACTGGTCGCCCCTGTTTCAGCGCTTCCAATTGCTTGTTCAATTCTTCCAGGCGCTTTTTGGCCTTCTCCATCTCTTCCTGGGTAGAAGTCCGGGCTTCGAGCTTCGCCGAGTATTCCTTAATCTCCTGCTGGAGCTGCTTCTCCATATTCTCCTTCGCCTTTAACTCAGTCTCCACTAATGCAATACGCTCGTTCTGCTTCGCAATCGTTTCATCCCGCTTGGTCAGCGTATTCTGCAATGTGGTGCTTTGTGTTTTGAGCTGGCTGATTGTATTGTCACGTTTGGTCACGATCTGCTGAATCTGCGTGATCCGCTGGTTGAGGGCAGATTTCTCCTGCTCAAGAGCGGATCGGCTCTCTGTGAGGCTACTAACTTCCTTTTCTTTTTCAGCCAGTTCGCTGCGCAGCTGGACAATGCGTTGATTCAACTGCGCCTCATGCTGGGCTCCTTCCCGGAGATTTTCCTGCAAGGTCTGTTTCAGCTCCTGATTGGCATCAGCCAGCGCCTTTTCGCGCTCCGTATGTACAGCGTTCAGACGGGCCACTTCCCGTTCCAGAGCGTTGATCCTTTCGCGAAATTGCTCGACCTCCGTGTTGCGCTGTGCCACCAGGATATAGTACGCCTCCTGGTATTGCACATTGCGCTCTTTAAGCTCCTTGATATACTGATCCTGTTTCTCACGAATGGCGCGTAGCGTCTGAAGCTCTCTACAGCCAAGCAGAAGCATACCACAAACCACAAGAATCATACAACGCATCATGTTCATAGAACTATCCCTCGTTCATTTCTCGGTGTTCGTTGGCTTTCTTTTTTCGGCTAACCCGTTCCAGCAAAAAAATCAAGACAAACAGCAAAAACGTTTGAAACGTGACGAGCAGTGAAGCCCCCAGGCGCAGGTACTGTAGCGCGAGCGCCCCGAGTGCTACGCACAACGTTACCAGGTAAATAAAAACGACCGCCCCCGCCTGGCTCATCCCAATTGAGACCAGTCGGTGGGAAAAATGGTTTGTGTCGCCCTGCAAGATGGGCCTCCTGTTTTTCAAACGAATTAAGACCACTGTAACCGTGTCGAAAATCGGTACCCCCAGGATGATAAGCGGCATCAGTACTGGCAGGCCTGTTGGGACCCCTTGATGATAGTACGTTGATAGAATCGTCAGCGCCCCGATCATATAGCCGATGAACAGACTTCCGCCATCACCCATGAACAGGCGTGCAGGATAGAAGTTGTAGCGGAGGAACCCGAGTACACTCCCTGCCAGGGCCAGGAAGATTACAACCATGAACAACTCGCCTGATCGGTAGGATACAAAGGCTAGTACGCACAGAATGATCGTTGCTACGCCGCTGCAAAGCCCATCCATATTGTCAAGCAGGTTGAACGAATTCGTCAGTAGCACCACCCACAGTACCGTCAGTATGCCACCTATCAGCGGAATCGGAACAAACATCACAATGCGAATATTCACGATTATCAAAGGCAAGGCAGCCGCCACCTGTAAGATGAGCTTCTGGTAGGGACGAAGACCATAGCGGTCATCAATAAGACCGACCAGAAAGACGATGCTGCCTCCGACTAAAATGGCAGCCAATTTCGGCAGTATCCCGGGAATATTGGAGAAGAAGCGAAGCACATCGGCTGAAAAGAAGGAGGTGTGCTCCAAAATCAGCCTCAAGAGCACAAGATCACCACAAATGACAAGCATAAAACTGGCAAAAATTGCAAGCCCACCTGAGCGGGCTTTTGCATCTCGATGAATCTTTTTCCTATCAGGCAGATCAACGAGCTGCCACCGCAACCCTAGCTGCCGTGCCAGTGGGGTTAAAATTAGCGAAAGCACCAGTGCCTGAACGAACACTGCAACATAGAGAATACCCCACGAGATGTTCATACCCAATCCAATCCTGTCATCAATACAGTGAGTGTACCGTCTGTAAGAATGAGGGAAAAATATCTCTTAAGAGCGCAGGATGCCGGAAAAGCAACCGGCTGTGCTTTAATCTTGTCCGCTAATCAGCTCCCCGAACAACGTGTGCGCCGATGCGCCGGAAATTCGAACCGAGACAATTCGGCCAATCAACTGTTCGTCGCCGGGAACAATCACCACCTTGTCGCCGCGTGTACGACCCATCATCTGCTTGCGCGACCGCTTTGAGTAGCCCTCTACAAGCACCTCCTCAACGTGACCGATCAATGCCTGATTCTTCGCTTCGCTAATCTCCTCCTGGCGCTGAATCAGTTGGGCGAGCCGCTTTTTCTTCAATTCCATTGGCACGGAATCTTCCCACTGTTCGGCACGTGTCCCCGGCCTCGGTGTGTACATAAACATGAACGCCGAGTCCCATCGCACCTGTTCAACTAGCTCCATCGTATCGTTGAAATCAGCCTCGGTTTCTTCCGGAAATCCAACCATGAGATCCGTACTAATCACGGCACGAGGAATTCGCGACCGAATTTCCCGCACCAAACCGAGATAGTCCTCGCGCGTATAGTGGCGATTCATCCGCTCGAGGATGCGATTACTGCCCGCCTGGGCGGGAAGATGAAAATTCTCACATACAGCAGAAAGCTCAGCCACCCGCTCAATTAACTTTAGCGATGCATCCTTTGGATGCGACGTTATGTAGCGAATGCGCGCTAGCCCTTCAATTTGAGATACTTCTGCCAGCAGATTCGGAAAGTCAACGTCTCCATTGCAATAGGAATTCACGTTCTGCCCGAGAAGGAGCACCTCTTTACACCCGTTTGATACGCGATCCCGAATTTCTGCAATAATCTCGGACTTCGGACGACTCACTTCCCCACCCCGCACGTACGGCACAATACAATAGCTGCAAAAATTATTGCAGCCATACATGATCGTGACCAATGCTTTTAATTGAGCAGGACGAACAAGCCGTGCCTCGTAGTGAACAGGCCGGCTCAGACTGTCCGTAGCTGCAATTTTCTTTCCCGTGGAGTCAACTTCTCCAAGCAGCTGTGGCAGGCGTGCCAGATCCCGTGTGCCAATGACAAGGTCAACGTAAGGGGCGCGTCGCAGCAGCTCTTGGCCTTGCTGTTGCGCAACACAACCACAGACGCAAATGATCATCTCCGGACGCAGCTGCTTCAGTCGCTGCAACTGGCTGATTCGTCCCAGTGCGCGCTGTTCTGCAGAGCGGCGAACCGTGCAGGTGTTGACCAGCACAACGTCCGCTTCGGCCTCGCCAGACACACGCTCCCATCCCCTGGCAGCCAGCATCGCCCCAATCGTTTCCGAATCGGAATCGTTCATCTGGCAGCCGTAGGTAATAATACAATAACGTGTCGCACCGTTTTGCAAAGCCATACGCCCCAAGAAATCTTTCCCATTCATTATCTGAAAAGTCCAAAAAAGCATAGGGTTAGGCCTGGCAATTGTCAAGGTTGGATGCTCAGCAAAAGTGATTGACTTTCTCTTCGGACATTGGCTATCTCGATCTTACCATAGTAGAGAACCCGCGCACGTCACTACCTGAGGTTCTTTGTCAGATAGGGTGGCAAAATAACGATCGAAACACATGGTAAACACTGGTTCCTTGGGCTTTTGCAGATAGGATTACGTTCATAACAATCTGTTCTTGTAGCCCCCTCACCCTATCCCTCTCCCGCTGGGGGAGAGGGAAGTAGGGCGCTCCGTCGGCTGGAATATAATCTCCGGGCGAACGTCTGCGATTTTGTCTCTCATGATTTGGCTGCGCGAAAATGAACAGCAGTCTGCTCAGTGTTTTTTCCTCTCCCCCGTGGGGAGAAGGACGGGTCTTTAGAGAAAACTTAAACTCATTTGCGTTTTTCCCTCTCCCTTGGGGGGAGAGGATCAAGGTGAGGGGGATTATCTTTCCTCTAAGAATGCTAACTCATTTGACAAAGAGCCCTCCCTAATCCACCAACCTGACGAAAGAGCTTCTAACTCAGGTAAAGAGATTGGCTGTTGCTGGGTTGTCGGCATGATTTGCCCAAAAAATATGGCGTATGAAAGTAGGGGCGAGGTCTCCTCGCCCTGGGCGGGGAAACCGCGCCTGAGGCGGGTAAACCCCGTCCCTACCATTACCCAACTGGATCGCCCCTTAACTCAACGTCATGTTCTAATATGAAGCAAAGCCTGACGGATCTTGGGGTTTGCCGTTATTTCCCTTATTGACAGGGGTAAAGCGGGGTCTTAAAATACAATTTGAAACGTGCAGATTTTTGCAAAGCATAGTTAAGAACCAGTTGCAATTACGCTAAATGGGAGGATTTACGGTGTGGCAATCGAAACGTAGAAGCAAAATTACAATGAGACAGCGGTACGGCTTCTGGATCTGGTGTGCTGGCGTGTTCTTGCTGTTCAGTCTGGCAAGTTCGCTGGCGGCGCAGGAGGAGTATCGTTACTGGATAGTGGTGCCAGACGCAGAAGATGCAAGTCTCCTACCACTGGACTGCGTGATAGCCGATCAGATGGACGATATATACGAAGTTCGGGCACCAGAGTCGCTTCACATGTTTTTCAATGCGCATGCGCAGGAGTTTCCGGTGTTCATGCAGCTCCAGCCCGGGCAGACGTTGGAAGAGGTTCGGCAGGAAGGTGCGCGGGCGCTCGAGTTTGTGCGTCCCACCCTGGCGCAGGAATACGATTCCACGATTGCCAGCATGGTCGGCAGTGTCAGTCAATCGAATATAGAGGCTTCGATTAGCGATCTGGCTCCCCCAGACGGCCACAATTCGCGTGTAACGTTCACGTCCGGCTTCGAGGCGGGAACAACGTATATTCACGACGCGTTTGCTTCAATCAGTCCATCGCTCCAGGTGGCCTACGATTCCTTCACGCTTGGTTCGCTAGCCTTGTCGCCGTACGACACTTATGAGCTCAAGAATGTTGTTGCCACGCTGCCCGGTACCACACATCCAGATAAGATCATTATAGTGTGCGGGCATTTGGATAGTTCGGGGAGCCGAGATGGTGCATACAACTGGACTACAGAGTGGAATACAATGCCTGCTCCGGGCGCGGATGATAACGCCAGTGGCATTGCCGTTATGCTCGAGATTGCACGCATGCTTGCCAATGCACCGGGCGACTACACGCAGCGCTGCACCGTGAAGTTCGTAGCTTTTACCAAAGAAGAGAGTAATCCGATGGTCATAGGTGGTTCGCACCACGGCAGCGTGCATTACGCCAATGCAGCAGCCGCCAGCGGCGATGATATTGTTGCGGTGCTCAATGTTGACATGGTTGGCTTCACCGGCACGGCGTACGACTATGACGAGATTATCACCAACTCTTCGTCTGAATGGATTGCGGATATGCTGCTTAATATGAATTTGCTCTATAGCGTGGAGCTGGATATGGCCAAGGTGGTCAATCCCTCGGCGACGTGGAGCGACCATAGCTCGTTCTGGTATGCCGGCTACGATGCAATCTGTGCGATTGAAAATGACCGACCATGGAGCAGTCATAATCCCTATTACGTCGCAAATCCATATTACCATAAATCAAGCGACTTGCCTTCGACGCTCGATATGGTGCTGGTGACCAAGGTTGCCAAACTGATCGCCGCTGCTACAGCAGAGTTATCTACACGCGGCAGCTATTTGCCAATTCCATACACCGTTACAGGCAGCATACTGGATGCGGAAACTGAGCAGGGGATCGCTGATGCGGCTGTCTATGTGAGTGATCTGGATCAGATCACATACTCTGATGAGAATGGATCGTACCAGATTGAAGATTTGCCAGCTGGTCATCACATGATTGAAGTCCATGCCCCCGGCTATATTTCGCAAAGTGAAAACGTATGGGGCGCGGTGACAATGAATTTCAGCCTTGAGCGTGCCGTACCCATGCTTCTCTATCACAACATCACATATAACGCACCTTCGATATACCGTGTTTCGCCGGATAATCTGCGCGAACATCTGGACTTCCTTGTACGCCACGGCTTTCAGGCGATCACCCTGGATGATCTGATGAATTTCGTTCAGGGGACAAGCACACCACCGGCGAAATCGTTCGTTTTGACATTCGATGACAATGAGAAAGGGATTTTTGAAAACGGGTATCCCATTGTTACGGAGCACAACTTCTGGGCCGTCACATTCGTTCAAACGGGAAGCGTGGGTGACGCTGCCCATTGCAGCTGGTCTCAGCTGCAAGCGCTGGAAGATTCTGGCCTGTTTCTCGTTGAGTCGCACTCTGTAACGCATCCAAATCTGACTTCGCTCTCTGAGACGCAGCTTCGCCAGGAGCTCACGCTGTCGAAGCAGGCTGTCGAGAATAATCTGATGAATAAGATCGCGCGCTTCTTTGCGTATCCGTATGGCGCTGATAATGCGCTGGTACGTGCGATCACTGCTGAGGTAGGATATGTTGCGGGAATTGATGCGGGCGGCTATGGGCTGAGTCCACGCGGGCAAGACATGTTTCAGCTCAATCGGGCCACTGTACTGGATATTCATACCCTGGAGGATTTCAAGCAGAAGATTGAATTCTGGGGCAAACGCCATCCGCTGGATCCGTACATTACCGACAATGATGATCAGGCTTGCAGTTATGACACAGGCCAATGGACCCGACAGGCATGGACCAGCGGCAGCTACGCAGATAATTCTTATGGAAAATCATATTTAACCCTGCCAGCTGCATCAGAATCGTATCCTGTTGTCTGGCATGCGGACGTTGAGCAAGGTGGCGAATACGAGGCCTACGCCTGGTGGGTGGAAGATACTGCGAATAATGCTTCTGGGGTGACGTATGCCATTTCTCACGCCGGAGGGACGAGTAGTGTTGTGGTTGATCAAAAGGGCAGTGGGGGGCGGTGGAATCTGCTTGGCCGCTACTACCTCAACCCTGGCCAAGCAGAGATTCTTCTGAGAAGCGACGCTGTACCTGCTGGCAGTACGATTGTTGCCGACGCAATTAAATTGCAACCGATAGCTCCGCTCAATCCGCTGCTGTGGCACTCGTTTGTAAACGATGCGGAGGGATGGATGTCAAGTGGGCCTATAGTGCCATTCACGCAACCCATCTTTTCTGCGGCTGGCGGTGCCCTGCGCATTACATCCACCACTAATACCAATTGCTTCGGCTTCTGGCAGAGTCCGGAAGATTTGCTCCCGGCTGTACCGGATTCACTCTATCGTGCTAGATTTACGGTGCGTGCAGCGCCCGACGATCAAAGCCGCATACCATCGCTACGGCTACGATTAACTGCAGAGAGCTTTCAGCAGACAGATTATCTCCTGATTCAAAGCACTGGCGATGGCATTCTCTCTCCTGGCCCTGAGCCGCAACAGTACGAGCTCTACTGTTCGCCCTGGGCACCAGGCGCTGGTCAAGACGGTGCAGCAGCCCATCTTCTCGCATGCTTTGACCTTTTGAATTTCGATCCCGACGATGCGAGCTCGGCCACCCTTGAACTCACCAACGTGAATGTTGACCGCATCCCTCTGACACTTCTTGGAACAGCCACTCCTGTTAAGCAATACACTTTTGAGACGACAAGCGAAGGATGGGCAGCAGGGGGTGCGCCGCAGGTCTTCGATCTCCCGCAACCAGGGCTGGCTGAAGGGTGTCTTACTCTGACCGCTACAAACAACACGAACACCTTTGGCTTCTGGACCAGTTCAGTGGGCGATTTCACGCTTGATTCGCCGTCTTCGCTCTACCGGTTTACGTTCGTGGTGCGCACGGATGCCGTCACCTCAACCACCGTACCGCAGTGCCGCTTTCGCCTGAACGATAGCGCAGGCCAGTGGGCCGTTGTGCATGACATCTTCAGCACAGGAGATGGTTCCAGCGCCCCGTGGCTCTCGAACAGCTCGTACATCATCTATTATTTCACACCTCCTGATTCTGTTGTCCAGAGTCCCATCCTGGCAATTGATCTGCTGAATTTTGATGCGACCGATGATCCTACAGCCACGCTGTTCCTGGATACAGTTACAATTGAAAAAGTTGACCTCCCAGAAATACAATAGAATGAAGACGATTTGTCATAGAGCCATTGCTTTATTCTCTTGAAAAATGCTTGCAAGGGGCGAGACGTTTCGCCAATATGGCCACTAAAAAGCCTGGATTTAGCAAAGCATGCCAGTACACCTGAAACCTCTAAGTACTAAGCGACGCAATTTGACGCCTTATTCCTTCCTTTTGCCCAGTCTGATCATCATTAGTGTCTTCTGGTTTCTTCCGATTTTCGCCTCGTTCGCCCTGAGCCTGACAAAGTGGCGAGGGATCGGACCGATTCGCCTCGCCGGGCTTGCCAACTATGCGAAAATCTTTCAGACCGATGAATTCTGGGTAGCGCTGAAGAACACCACCTATTATAGCGTCGTCACTGTGCCGGCAGGCCTGGTGCTGGCGCTTGGGAGTGCGCTGGTGCTGAACCAGAAGCTAAGAAGCAGGAATTTCTTTCGAGGAGTGTTCTTCTTTCCGGTTATCATCTCTATGGTCGTAGTAGCGCTGATCTGGAGCTGGATGTTTAATAAAGACTACGGCATCGTGAATACATTTCTCACCGGGCTCGGGCTTTCGGCAACACCGGATTGGCTTGCAAGCTCTAAAACTGCGCTGCCCGTCATCATGATCATGAGCATCTGGAAAGGATTTGGCTATGGGATGGTAATCTACCTGGCAGGGCTCCAGGGTATTCCGGATATGTATTACGAAGCGGCAGAGATTGACGGTGCGTCGCGCTGGAAGAAGTTCTGGCACATCACACTGCCGTTGCTCAATCCCACCACGCTCTTCGTCATGGTAATTGCATTCATCGGCTCGTTCCAGGTGTTCGACCAGGTTTACATTATGACCGAAGGTGGGCCGGGCTATTCAACAACCGTCATGGTAAATTACATTTATCACGAAGCGTTTCGCCGATTCCACATGGGGCAAGCCTGTGCCATTGCGTACGTGCTCTTTGCGATTATTCTGGTGCTGACAATCATTCAGATTCGGTTCTTTCGTAAACGGATGGTTGATGCATAGGAGTAGAGTTAATGGGGAAAGGGCTGCTGCGAACATTATTCTACGCGCTGCTGATTGGTGCAACGCTCGTGATGCTCTTTCCGTTTTTCTATATGATCGTCACGGCGAGCAAGGATGAAGCACAGCTTATCTCAGCACGCTTCTTCCCTTCGCCCTGGCATCTCGAGAATTTCTGGAAAGGCTGGACTCAAGAGCCCTTCACCCTATTCCTGATGAACAGTGTAGTCGTTGCAGTGGCTGTAACCGGACTTACGCTGCTCCTTGGCTCAATGGGTGGGTTTGCATTTGCGAAATTTCAATTTCGAGGAAAGGAACTGGTGTTTCTCTTCGTACTGAGTACCATGATGGTCCCGTACCAGGTGACAATGATTCCCAATTTCCTGTTGTGTGGCTTCATTGGAATACTGAACAGCTACATCGGGCTTGTGGTGCCGTGTCTGCCGCTGGCATTCGGAATTTTTCTGATGCGGCAGTTCATAACCACGATACCTACGAGCCTGATTGAAGCTGCGCGAATTGATGGCTCATCGGACGTCCGCGTGTTCTTTCAGATTGTGCTGCCTCTGTGCAAACCTGCGTTGGCCACACTTGCGATCTTCACCTTTATGGCCAGCTGGAACAACTTCATCTGGCCCCTCATCATTCTCGATAGCGAGAGTATGTACACAATCCCCATTGGCCTGCTGCGTTTCAATCAGCAGTACGAAACGCAACACAACTACATGATGGCAGTCTCCTTGCTTTCAATTCTTCCGATTGTCATTCTCTTCATTTTGTTCCAGAGGGCATTTGTAAAAGGGATGGCATTGACCGGACTGAAGGAATAAGGAACGCAGACCTTGCAGGACTAGTGCATCACCACAGCAGTAATGGCGCATAACGCCACTTTTCAAAATGCTTATTCTTTTGGTTCTTGGGATTTCATAGTGGGTAGTTGTAGGGGCGTTTAATTAAACGCCCCTAAATATTCTGAGCTTTAGAACTTTTTGAATGCTTCAAGCCCAAAAAGCTATTGTGAGCCTTAGGCAAGGTCGTCGAGGCGATTTACCCGCCTTTGGCGCGGTGAATTTCGTTCACTTTAAGCCCTGAATGCAAACTGAACAAAATTCCCAGAGC
>JAUWMI010000013.1 GCA_030613245.1 Candidatus Sumerlaeota bacterium | reverse complement strand
GAACACATGGCTTTCAGCGTCTCTTACCTGACCGGCGAATCATCAATCCTCAGCTAATAGGACTGGTCAGCGGTACGGAAGATTTTACCATCTATGTGAACGACGCTACGGGTAATGATGAGAACAACGGTCTGACCACTGCTACGGCGAAGCGGACAATCCAGGCGGCTGTGGACGTGCTTCCTGAGCGCTTGCGCTGTAACGTGACCATTGATATCGCAGATGGAGTCTATCGGGAAGAGGTGAAAGTCTTTGGCATCACTGTTGAGCCGGGCAAGAACCTCACTTTTATGGGTGATGAGAATTGGACTCCCTCCTCTCCCGGCGATCCGGGAGTGCGTATTACAGGGAACGACAACGATACAACAGCCACAATAGTTAGAGATAACGCTTTTAGGGCGCAGAAGTGTTCAAATATTGTTCTGAAGGGTATTTTATTTGATTATACGAATGGAGCAGGTGTTGGTCTCTATGAAGGATCATACAAACTATACAACTGCAAAGCAAGTCACTGTTCAGGTGGATTCTCTCTTTCCCTTAACTCAAGCGGGTCTTTCTCGGGTTGTGTAGCCGAGCATAGTGTCGGAAGTGGGTTTAGTATTACTAGAAATTCCTCTGCGAATTTAACAAACTGTGAGTCCCAATACAATGGGCATTTTGGAGTATATTCAATCATAACGGGCTCGCTTAGTTTCTTCGGATCCGGAGAGTTCTCGAATAATAGCAAGAGCGGCATGCACATTCTCCATAATTCACGAGCTTGGTTTTCCGGGTTTCCCCCTGTCTACAGTGGCCAAATCCGTAACAATGCTGAATATGGCATAGAAATCCGGTATGATTCTTACACCGAAGATCATAATAGAAATACATTTTCAGGCAATGGTATCAGCAATTTGCTGGTTGATAATGGCGGACATACGTATAACTGAAAATCAGCCAACTCTGGGGTATTCTTGAAAATCCTTAGCTAGTGTCTTCCCTATCGTCAGTTTCATCGAGGAATCTCTGGAGATTGTATAAAACAACGAAACATTGATAGGGGACAGCTCTTGAAACTCTAAATCCTGCGAGATAAAATTTTAAGCACAGGGCTGACCGCTATCTGTTTCGTTCTATTTATCCTGCCTTTTGCCACAATTTTCTTAATCCCATTATGTAAAGAAATAGACGAATGTGAAAGCATTAAAGACAGGAATGAAGGACTAAATATGCAGGAGCATGGCCGGGAGGAGCGCCGTCGCTCTCCTTCTCCTGCTGCTCTTCCAGCTCGTGCTGCTCTTCCAGCTCATGCTGCTCCTCCTGCTGCTGCGCCGCTGCTGCCGCCTCCTCCTGCTCCTTCCCCTCCTCATTTCCTCATCATCATTATTGTCAGTACTAGCAGCAGCGCTTCCAGCAGCACCACCGCAATCGAGACCATCCCCAAGGCTGGTCGGCTCAGGAAAGTTTATGCTTGAATCTGCTGGGCAGCTTGTGTAAAAGTATCCACATAAATCATTAAGTGTGGATAAATTTACACATGAAAAAAAAACTGACAATTCCTGAAAAAGTAATGACTATAGCGCGGGAGCGAGGAGTGCTTCGGGTTCGGGATCTGACCGAACAGGGGATTCACCCGGAGTATCTTCGGCGTCTGTGCGCAAAGGGAATGCTCGTGCGATCGGGGAGAGGGCTTTACGTTCCAGCCGACGCTGATGTGACGGCGCACCATACGCTTGCTCAGACATGTAAGTGGATTCCACGTGGGGTGGTTTGCCTGCTTTCGGCGCTGCGCTTTCACGATCTGGGGACGCAGAATCCGTTTGACGTGTGGGTGGCGCTGGATCGCACGGCTGCCCGTCCACGCATTGATTATCCACCACTGCGGATCATGCGGTTCTCAGGGAAAGCCCTGACCGAAGGCATCGAGGAACATCAAATCGAAGGTGTTCCGGTGAAGATTTACAACCCTGCCAAGACCGTGGCAGACTGCTTCAAGTACCGTAACAAAATCGGCCTCGATGTTGCCCTAGAGGCCCTCCGGGATTGTCGCAGCCAACGGAAATGTACCAACGACGAGCTGTGGCACTATGCGAAAATCTGCCGGGTAGCGAAGGTGATGAAGCCATACATGGAGGCGGTCGTGTGAGCAAGGCGCAGCCCACCAATCTACCGGCTTCGATTCGCCAGCGGTTGCTGAATCTGAGCAGAGAGAGGCGCGAGGATTTCCAGATCGTTCTGACCCGCTATGCGGTGGAGCGGTTGCTTTATCGCCTTGTGCGGGAGGAACGCATGAATTGGAGTTCATCTTGAGCGCAGTATTATGATAATTTTCTGGTTGCATACTTACTGCAATTGCCGTGAATTACCAAGGTAATGTGCGAATGGTAATACTTACTGCAGTGAGTCCTGTGCAATTCGCATCAGTCAGGTAGCATAAAAGAAATATTTGTCGAATTGTTAAAGCCGCATAATCATAAGGTAGATAAAGGAGGCTCGCGACACTGCTATATTATGGTTAAAGTTTTAAACAAGTTGCAAAAGGAAAGCGTTATCGCCAAGTATAAAGAAGGGCGGACATTAAGAGAATTAGCTCCGGAATTTGGGGTTTCATACAAGACCATAGGACGTGTTCTCAAGGGGAGCAATACTAGTCTGCGGAAACCGGGCAGAAGAGTGAAGTACGTGACGCATCGTGTTTGTACTGGGTGTGGGAAAGACAAGCCGATTGAAAACTTTGGCAAGGATTCCCGTTTCAAAACCGGTTATGGGGCTGTTTGCAGGGAGTGCCTGAACAAAAGAGCAAAAATAAAGAGTATTAAGGCGAATTTTGGGATAAGCATAGAAGATTTCAGAAGAATGGAAGCGGAACAACATGGGGTCTGTGGTATTTGCGGCAAGAAGGAAACACGTAAGCGAAAGGGTAGCGTGGCAAGGCTTTCGGTCGATCATCACCACAAAAAGGGGCATATCAGAGGACTTCTTTGTACCAGGTGCAATGCCGCCATAGGGCTATTCGAAGATGACCCAGATCTTCTAAGAAAAGCTATAAGATATATCGAGCAACATGAGCAGAAAAGATAACTGCGGAAGTACAGGGGCATACTACGAAAATCTCTGAGAAAAGGCAGCGGATTACTGGTAAATTGTTTGACAAATGGGACAGAGGATTAGCACGAATGGTTTCGTAGTCTTTCCCGGGGAATCCCTAGGATTTCAACTGCGACGCCGACCGCTCTAAGTGAAGAGTTCGCCATGGATCCAGATAAGGTCGCGCAATGGAAGGCATTTCTTAAGCGCAGCCGACTGGAGGACACAGCAGTTGATTTCTCTCTGGTCGTGGGTGAACTGCGTACATTCCTCACTCCTCTGCTCTTTGCCGCTGCCCATGATGAGGCTTACCATAAATCATGGACTGATGGCGGTCCCTGGTCATGAAGATTATAGCAGTGGAGGTTGGGCAAGTCGGCCAGAGGCGGGCAAGGTAGATGTGTTCTCGAGATATTTGTGAGGTGGACGTTGGCGGAATCTAAGGGTCAAAGCACTACGAGTAATTTATCCGTCGGTAGGGGTCTCCTGCTGAGGGTGCTCGGCCGTCTTGTTGACCGGTCGAGTTTCAACCGTTTCTTGAATTCGCTCGACATGCGCGCAAACCGCATCGTCTTGAGGGCAAAACCTTTCGATATATATTTAGAAACAACGACAAAGTGCAATCTGACATGCATCATGTGCTCACGCCAGAAGTACCAGGGCTCCGGAAAGCACCTGGAAGGCCCGATTCTCGAACGCGTCCTGGCCGAGGTTTTCCCTCATGCGCAGAATCTATGCGTCTCTTCGTTCGGCGAATCTTTGCTCTATCCTGAAATTGGAGCGCTGCTTGAAGTTGTGCGGCGCTTTCCCAGGCTTGAGCTAGGCATGTTCACCAACCTGTTGCTCGTGGATGAAGATTGGGCGCGCAAGCTTGTGGATTCCCGCGTAGCCTACCTGAACGTCTCGATTGATGGAGCAACTCCTGAAACATATGAAGAAATACGCCGTGGCGGCAAATGGGAAAGACTGATCCGGGCGTTGGAAACACTCAATCGCGTCAAACGTGAACGACGGTCACGCTACCCGATCCTCCATTTGGCAGTCGTTGGTTTAACAGCTAACGTCCATGAAATTCCGCTTTTCGTCGAATTTACCAAACGCTACGAATTTGCTTCTCTCAAGGTGGATGCTAACGCCTGGATAGACGATGAGGACATGGACTACCTCTCGCTGACTCACGCCAAACGCAAGACTAACGCTATGTTTCGTGCTGGCTACGCTAGGGCAATTGAATTAGGAATTCATAGCAATCTTTACCAAGTTCCGTTCGACATCGCAGAGGAGAAATCTATGAAGGAGTTTGAAAAGGAGCTTGGGAGACTACAAAGGGGCTGGGCCGAAAAGTTACGTCGGTTTGTGCGCTGTTTCCGTCCGACCGCGTACCGCTTATACAAGATTTATAGCGCAGCGGGTAAATCATTGCTGCTTTTTCCTGCAATGCTAGTGATCAATCTTTACGATCGCTTTTTGCGTAGTTATATTTTCCCGCCACGCCGCTATCTTCATCCAACTCCGTATGAGGCACCATTGTCGCGATGCGGTATTCCCTGGACCCATACCTACATCAGGCTGGACGGCAAGGTGAATCCCTGTTGTTATTCCTCCGTAGTGATGGGGGATTTGACACGGCAATCGTTTGATGAAATCTGGAATGGTCTACTGTATCATTCGCTGCGGCGCTCAATAGTAAAAGGAAAATATTGGAAGACATGCCAGCAGGCTAAATGCAAATGGCTCGAGCCAGGAGCATCAGAGCAGTACGGAGCACGGATTGAAGGTGTGCCGGAAGTACTGGAACTGCTGGACGGCCTGGGAAGCCGCCTGCTCGTTAAGGTGACGAACACAGGGCGGATTGCTTGGTCTGTTGCCATGGAAGGCGACGCAGGTGCACCCGAGCAGGAGTTCTCGCTCGCATATCAGGTTTTTCAGCCCGACTCTCGCGGCCGCCTTCAGCCTGTCCAAGAAGGTGCTCACGTCGGGCTTCCGCAGGCCGTATCACCCGGTGAAAGCATTGAGATGGAGCTCCCGATCTTGCCAATTGAGACACCAGGTGAGTACATGATGAAGGTGGACATGGTCAGGGAACACTTCGCCTGGTTCGGCGAGAGGGGTGACAGCGCTATTAAGCTACCCGTGCGCGTCAGGGCATTGCGACGCGGTGAGTTGCGCGTTCATGGGCGTCCCGAGCGGCTTCGCGCGGCGACCGAGGTGGCTGTCGAAGTTGTGCTCACCAACACCTCGGAAACCGCCTGGCCCGCCGCAGGCCCTAATCCGGTGCATCTGGCCTACCACTGGTTGAGCGACCAGGGCGAGATGGCCGTACACGACGGGCTGCGCACATCGCTTGGAAACGATCTTGCGCCAGGAGCCTCGGTTGCTGTGAAAGCGCGACTTCTTGCTCCATCGAGTCCCGGAGTCTACCAGCTTAAGTGGGATTTGGTGCAGGAAGATGTGACCTGGTTCGGGATGGACTGGCCCCAGACCCATGTCGAGATGATTTAGAGCACTTAACAAGAAGAAATATCGAACCGCGACGGCGGGTCGCTCAACGATGCTGCCAAAATAATAGGGCAGGCACAAGGCCTGCCCCTACGCCTCCGTCGTGTACGTTGTGTCGTAGTGGTTAATTCGCCTCAGGCGCACATTTTCGTAGGACGTCTTAGAGAGAATCCAAGCGCAGGAAAGAGCAGGGTGAGAACCTTTGGCGCAAGAGAGCTGTCTTAATTCATCACACGGGCTTGAGGCTGCTACGGTGGCGCCGTGCAGCGAAACCAACAGTAGCCACTCCGCGGGTTACGCTCTGGCTCTTATTACTATGTGTAGACCAGCTCGCTCAGTTGCTTGCGACCGGGTGTCTCCGCCTCGATGGGCATGGTGACAATCATCCGTTACGCGACCGCTCAGAGAGGACACATTTTTTTCTTACTGTAATTCGCGGCGCAGCTGTTCGACTCGAGCTTTGGAATGTCTGAGAGAAATATCGCCGGGGAAGCGTGGCCAGGCTTCATCGAGCACGGCGGCCATCTTCTCCGGTTCTCTTTTCTCTCCGTATACAAGCGCGAGGTTCCGGTAAGCGTTGAGCAGTACCTCTTCCTCATCCTCAGTCAGGGGTGACTTGAACTTTAACAGGGAAATCGCTTTTTGAAAGTGTGGGATCGCTTTGTCGTAGCGATGCAGTTTGAAAAAATAGAGTCGGCCCAGCGCCTCCTGAATTTCCGGGCTTTTCGGATTGTTCCGCTCACCTTCCTTGAGGAACTCTAGAGCCTGCTCGAGACTGCTGGCATGAGTTGCAATAACATAAGCACCGATGACGTAGCCACGAGTATGGTTGGGATTGATGTAAGTTACCAGGCGATACCAGGGAGTGAGTTCTTCGAGGCTCTCGTGTTCGACGTGGGTTGAGCTGTAAGGTTTAACTGCACGCTCGATGTCACCTAGGAGGCCGCGGAAATCGCGTTCCTTGGGCGGGATGACACTCACAACATGCTCATGGGTGTGGTCCCAGCCCATGGCGTGCTCGATGGTATAGGTGTCGCTGGTGGGTTCGGCGAGATTTTCCGTGTGGGCGTGATGTTCGTGCGCATGGTCGATGTGGTTGGTTGGTGCACTTGTGTGTAAGTCTGGGAGGCGGTACTCAATTCCTTTGTGGATATATTCATCGGTCTTCAGCCAGAGCATATCGGCGACGCTAACCCGAAATTCGCCGAACAGCGCAGCCAAGGCACTCTGGTTCATCTGTTTGAGTTCTGCGGCACTGTACTCCTCTGCGGGCTGGATCACTTCAGACAAATAATGAGCCATCACTCCGCCAATCCCAACCAGGATGAGACAGGCGACCAGGAGCGTCTGTTCTGCGCGTGTAAGTCGCATCATTCGTTGGCCTCTATAACATGCGGCGTCGAAAGCGGAGCAAGCCAACTGTGAGGAATACAAAGGTATAAATTCCTGCATAGATCGTCAGGAAGATCAGGACGTACGCAGAAATTGGAGGCCAATTATGCACTACCTTTTTCGAAAGATCAAATAGGTCAAGATGCGGAAGCACCCAGTACATAGCTGCAGCGAGCGCTTGAAAGAAGGGATCGAGCTTTTCATACATCAAAGTAATCGAGCGGCTGATGACGCTTGCTCCAATACAGAGCAGCAACGAGATTGTCACATTGGCTGACTGCGTGACAAAGAGCGAGAGGCAGAGTACCAGAGCTACGATCAACGCGAGAGAAAGAAAACGCAGATAGATCGCCTGGAGGAAGATCCAGTCGGTACTCGCCTGGAAGAGTACCAGCGTAACCAGGAAGATGGTGCTGAACAATAGAAGTGTGAACGTTGAAATAATAAGCGCGCCAAGGTACTTACCCAGCAGAAAGTGCAGACGGCTGATCGGCTTTGCCAACAAGGGATAGATTGTTCGATTCTCGAGCTCGTAGGGGAGTTGGCGCGCTGTGACCGTCACCGAGATGATGATGGTGAAGATATTGATGACTGTAAAGGAAATGTCTTTGAGGAACTTCTTCTGCAAGGCTTGAACGCCAAAGAAGTTAATCAGTGCCGCGCCACCGATAATAACTACTGTGAGAATGAGGAGAACATAAAGATCTTTTCGCCGCAGCGCTTCCAGGACTGTGGCCCGAGCTAGAATCCAGATTTTCCTCATGGCAGTGAGCTTCCAATGCTCTGAATGCTGTTGCGCAGGAGCGTGAGTAGTGGCTATCGCTCACCTCACGCTTCAACGCCAACCAGCGTGCATAACCATCCAACTGCGCTTTATCAGGTCACTTTTCTGCCAACGACATTTACGAAATAATCCTCGAGCGAGAGTGAATCGCTGGCGAACTCGACAATTTCGTAGTTAGCCTCAATGAGTCGGCGCAGAATGTCAACCGGTTTATCGTCCTCCCGGATATCAATGCGATAGAGATCCGCTTTAATCTGCTTACAGGGAAAGGAGAAGTCATCGGGCAGTGCTTCGGACTTGAAGATCAGATGGAATTTATTTAGGCTGAGCAGGAGATCGCCAATGCATTTTTCCTCGATAACTTTGCCTGCGTCGATGATGATAATGCGGTCGCAGATGAGCGCGACTTCGGAGAGCTCGTGGGAGGAGAAGAAAATGGTTTTGCCGTCGTGCTTGAAGCGCAGCAGAATTTCGCGCAGGTCGCGCCGTCCCACAGGATCGAGCCCGGATGTCACTTCGTCAAGAATGAGAAGATCAGGATTTCCCATGATGGCCTGACCAATGCCAATGCGCTGGAGCATGCCCTTGGAAAACTTTTTTAGCTGCACAGTGGCCCACTCCTCCAGCCCAACAAGTCCTAGAATCTCCTGCACTGTTTCGCGCAGGGTCTGTCCCTGCATGCCCATGAGCTGGCCATACATGGTCAGGATTTCGCTGGCCTTCATGAAGGGGTAGTAGAGGGCAACTTCAGGTAGGTAGCCGGTGCGACGCTTGGCTTCAATAGAGCCGGCTTCAGCACCAAGCACACGCACACGACCGTTCGTCGGCAGAATGAAGCCCATGAGCGTCTTAATGGTGGTTGACTTTCCCGCACCATTCGGCCCGATAAAGCCAACGACCTCGCCCGGATTGACATGAAGCTTCAATCCATCAACCGCGACGAGGTCTCGTCTGCCTAACCCCCGCTTATAGACAACCGTCAGATCCTCGATCTCTATAGCAGGTACTCTTTCCACCATCGCAACATTCCTCAGGAAAGGAAACGGTCTACAAGAGCTAAACGGCGCGAGCCTGTTGATTAAGCAGCTGTTTCAAGTTACTTTCTGGCTTCTTGTACGAAAACTGAAATATACATTACGTAACGCGCATGACCGATGTCAAACATTTTCGTCATTTGCCAGGTGGCATGCGCTTCGGTCTCAGTAACTCCGGGTTTGGAACCAGGAGCGCAGCGAGAAATGAGGGAGACGTAAACTATAATTCCCTGGACTTTTTAAGTGCTTGTGTGAGCTGATTATCCCTGGTAAATGCTTCAGGAGCGCTCGGAAACACTATGCGCGTATTCAGCCAGCCAGTCTGAAGCGTATGTATTGCGGAAACTGATAGTGATGGATTACTCATGGCTTCGGAAACGCCGATCTGCCAGCTGGAACGGCAAGGTTTTACCCGCGGGAGCTGCGAGGTCAGGCGAGGGAAACACCTGGCCCCTGCGTGCACTGTGACGTTGCGGTCGCGCAATGGCAAAATGGAGCGCCTGATCAAGTCTCTGAATATCGGATGCAGGGATATCGGTCGCCAACAACGCGTGAGATGCTTGATGCGTACAAAGCATGCAAGTCGGCAGGTCTGGAGCAGATTAAACTCGGTAACGTCGGCATCTTTGTTCGCGACGAGGCGGACCAGCAACTACTCGAGCGCGAATTGGGCACTGAGGCACTTTAGTGCCCCAGGGCGCATAGTGCTCCGATGCGCCCGGATGTCTTATTGCTTTTCGCATATATAAAGGAACGGCCAAAGCCGCTGAATGCCTTATTTTTATGCGGATGCTTGGCCTTCAACTGTGCCATTCAACGTGGCACGGGCATCCGCCTAGGCGGATGCCACGCATAGAACAAAAAGAGGTTCTTGGGATTCCATAGTAAGGGCGTTTAATTAAACGCCCCTACATGCTCTTCACAGGAATTCTGCCTTCCTGTTCGTAGTCGTTGCTGTCCCGGATACCTGTGCCTTGACCCATGGAGCGGCCGCCAAAAACCTTGACAGAGAGAAAACGGCGATATTATTAAAGTCTCTAAGAAGGTTTCTTGTGTGTTAATTGGTGGATAGGCGAGAATTAGTTCGTGAAAAATCCAAGCACGAGGTAGCGCAATGCGACTGGTGGTGCAACGGGTGCGGAATGCAAGCGTTGACGTGGAAGGTAAACGCGTGGGCGAGATCGGGGTGGGGTTTGTTGTGCTGGCCGGTGTTGCCCGTGACGATACCGAGGCTGATGTTGATTTCCTGGCAGAGAAGGTGGCGCATTTGCGTGTGTTCGAGGACGAAGAGCGAAAGATGAATCGGTCAATTCTGGAGGTTGGTGGTGCGCTGCTGGTGATCTCTCAGTTCACGTTACTGGCAGACTGCCGAAAGGGCCGGCGTCCCAGCTTCATTGACGCCGCGGCGCCGGAGATGGCTAAGCGCTATGTTGACCGGTTTGTTGATCGGCTCAAAGGATTTTCCTTGCGTGTTGAAACCGGGGTTTTTCAGGCGATGATGGATGTGACTCTGTGCAATTACGGCCCGGTGACCATCGTACTCGACAGCAAAGAGCTCCTCGCGGGAAAAGGGGAGCCAGCAAAGTAGGGGACAGATTATAATCTGTCCCTACATTTAGGAATGACTTGGTAGCCGCATCCAGATGTCCATCAGGGCTTTATCATACTGCGCTCCTTTTCATGGTACAAGGGGCAGAAAGAAGCTGAACGCACTATGGGATGGCGTATAAAATTAAAAAAGCCCGTCGGGTTTCCTACAAAGCGCATATACGTTGCGCTGGTGGTGGTTCTTGTTGTGGCGATCTTTTTCGTTGCGCGTGGGTTGTTCAGAACCGAGGAAGACCGGATTCGCGATCTGATCCGTCGTGGGGTGACTGCAGTTGAAGATGAGGATATTGACACGATTGGATCATTAATTTCCGCTAAATACTACGGCTACTATGGAACGACCAAAGAAGAAGGATTACTTATGGCGCGGGACAATCTGGAAAGTCTTGAAGATCTGAAGATCAATCTTAACAAGATCGAGATTGCCTTTCGAGACGGGCAAGCTGACGTCCTCTGTTATTTTAAAGTTACTGGAGTGTATCTGGATTCAAAGATCTACGATCGACTCCAGTTCCGAGGTCTTCCCCACGCAGATCCGGAAGAGTTGGATAAGGCGCGTCTGGTTTTGGAAAAGGAAGCTCCGCCCGGCAGCAGTGGCGGCGGAGAATGGCGTATTATCGAATTTGAACTTCTTATGCCGTAATATCGAAAACGGAAAGCAGGCGCAGGATCGCAAGCAGGCATCTTGTTCAGCCCCGTCCCACACTGCAGAGTACCCAAGCGTCCCCTTTCATTCCGAGCAAAACCAGAGATGAACGTTTTGCTTCCTGAAATTGCTTAATGAGCTCAATCAGGTAGGCAGAGGTACGGAATTTGCTGTAGATTTCTAAGAAAGGATATGGCAGCGGATATTAAAGCATGCTGCTCGCTGGCCGTGTCAACCGATAAGCCGGCAAGGTGCACGTCAGGCAGGAACAGCCAGTAGCGGATGTGACAACCATTAGGAGAGATCTAACCCTCCCAATGTTGGTCTTCTTCAGGGGGTGGCGTTGGGCGTTTTTGTTCTTTCTTGCGCGTTTGCTTTTCCTCTTCCATAGCCTGGAGCACAGTGGAGCTCGCGCCCGGAGTACCCACTTCGTAGGCCTTCTTAAGCTGGAGTTGCATCTTGACCTGTGCAATAGTCAGCTGTTTCGGCTTGCGCGTAGGGGGCGTGTGTTCAAAGAGAATTTGCACGTTCTTCTTTAGCCGTTCAGGCTGAAATGGCTTGGTCAGGTAGAGTCGTGCTCCCAGCTTATAGCCGTATCTAATCTCGCGCGCACTGTCTTTTGCTGAGAGGATAACGATGGGAATATCGCGGTAGGTCTCATTGCGTTGCATGATTTCCATGATCTGGAAGCCGGTTACTTTCGGCATCATGATGTCAAGAACAATAAGGTCTGGCTCGAACAGTTGCAACACCGTATAAAAATCAAGTGGATTAGATAGTGTGAGAACGTCGTACTCATCTGCCAGCGTCATGCGGATCAGTTCCAGCGCATCAATATGATCGTCAACAACCAATATGCGCCACCGCACCATTTGCGTGTTCCTTGAGACAAGACTGGCAGAATGACTTGTCAGAGAATGCAAATGATTCTATGCAATTCCCCTGTTCGCTTTTTCGGAAATCTGTCTAGCAACGAGCCAGGAGTACTTGATCCCAGGGCTCGACTAATAAAAGAAAGTTTCTTTCGCTGCGTCTTTCTCCCCTAATGTATCTATTCGAAGCAAAAGAGCCTGCAAAACTATTTTACTTAGAAGATGTCCGTACGAGCATTTATAAAAATTTGGACAGCCGTGAAAGAATACCTGCTCTTCAGAATCCTTATTAGCTGCAAGTGTATGGCTTTGCCAAGCGAGCAGGGAAAAATCAGACCATATCTATTCTATTGTGTTTTTAGAATAGTTTAGCTTGTTTTACGATGTCAATGAAAAAAATGCACCAGTTTTGGCAAATCACCTCATCACTACGTGGGAAAGTAATAACGCATTTCAAATCTTCTTCCCTGTCCGCATTAAGTGTACATCATTTTTATTATTGCCTTAAAAGAAGTATCAGAACCTATTACCTGGAGACCTTAATACGAGCATTTGCTTTGGCGGTTCCTGACCGGATTGTAATGACCGTTTCCCCATCGTTTCGAGCCTGAAACGTTTGAGTTGCAGGGTCAATCCATCCTACTTGCTCATCGGAGCTATGCCAGGAGTGTGATATGGGTTCCTCAATGGGTACGGTGAAGCGTATTGATGGCAGGGCGCTTTCAAATATTCCCTCTGCGGTAAGGGGTAGCGTTGTACTGGGGTGGAGTATATGTCCATTTTCCGGGCTGCTGATGGTGATATCA
Organism: Candidatus Sumerlaeota bacterium; assembly: GCA_030613245.1. Taxonomy (GTDB): domain Bacteria; phylum Sumerlaeota; class Sumerlaeia; order MWCT01; family JAUWMI01; genus JAUWMI01. Next base: position 72,256 of record JAUWMI010000013.1, on the reverse strand, counting down.
GTGAACAATGGTACGACACGGCAGGAAAGCTGGTCGCTCTGCACGGTGAAGGCCAGGAAATGATAAAAGCCGCCCTGATTTGGAGGCGCATAGAGAGCCGCTCCCCCGCCAGCGCTCACAAAATAGGGAATGCCATCGACTACTTGTTCGCTAAACATATGAGTGTGACCTGAGAGGACAACGATTCGTTTGCCGCGCTCGCGATGTGCCTGTAAAATTGTCTGGAGCAGATGGGCCTCGTACGAATTCAGGTCAGTGGGTCTTATGGGTATGGGATCCACGACGGGTACATGGAGGCAGAGGAAGACATACCGCGATTGGCATTGCTCGAGCTGCTGCATCAGCCATGTCAGTTGTTCCTCAGACGGAAGTTGATATGACGTTGTCCGGTGGAAGCTTCCTGGAGAGTTGTCGAGCACAAAAAACGAACAATCACGATAGTCGAAGCGGTAGTGCGTAGGACCGAATATCTGTTTGAAATTCCCAGCATCTTTGTCACCTACACGTTCGTGATTGCCAAGCGCCAGGAAATACGGCATGTCAAGCTGATCAAGGATTTTTTTGCCGTAGTGAAGTTCTTCAAGGTCGCCTCGGGGGATGAGATCGCCCGTGTAGAGCACAAACGCACCGCCGAGCTGATTTATCTGCGAAATGATATGCTGCATGATTTCCGTTGAGACGTGCCGGGGATTCTTTCTTTGCAGCTTGGTGTCGCCAAATACGAAAAAGCGAAAGGCATCAGACTGAAGCTGCAGCGGCTGGTTCGTAAAGGTGAGCCAGGAGGGGTTATTTGTTGCAGCATAGCGAAATGTTTCGCGTGGAGGCGGGGCAAAACCGTATCGAGCCTGCAGTTCGCTAAAAAGAATGATTCCGCTGTCCTTTTTTGCATTGTCCGTTTCAACAATGTACAGACGTTCAAGCGCAATGGGGAAGTTTGTGGTTGCGGAGAGAGGGGATCGTACATACTTCCACCCGGTCCAGCTGATTTCCCGGGCAAAGTCTATAGTGATGCGGGTTTCCATCCTGTCGGCATAGACGCCACGGAGCCAGTGGTCTCGTCCATCGCCGTATACCCAGATGCCGAGTTCGAGCGGCCTGCCGCTAATTGGTATTTCTCCAACCAGGTAAGCTGCGGCAGTTACGTCTGTTCCGGCAAAATCGTAGCGCAAACGTCCGGCAGTGCGGTTCATGCCATGTACAGGTGACGTGACAATGTCGAATGATCCGGATACGCTATCCAGGGCTTTTCTAAAATGCCATTCATCTGGCTGATCGAAGCGGCTGAGAAGAGTGGTTGTTGTTCCAACCGATACAGCGACAGTTGCGGAAACTTGCCCAGCCGTTGCAACAACTGTTCCGTCGCCTTTGTGGGAACTTGCGACAAAAGTTCCATCACTATCAAACAGGCCAATGCCGCCGGTGATCTTCCATTCAACCTCTTGGTGAGTCAAAGGAATCTGGTTGCGGGCTTTGTCGTAACCCACGGGCTGAAAAACGTGGCGCTCGCCAGGCTCCAGCGTGATGTAATTATTGCCGAGAACAATGGTATCCAGGGTGTCTATGATGTTTATGGGAATACATGCTTTGAGTTTCTTGTATCGTGCTTCAAGAAAGCCCATGGCTGCTGCTTCCCCAGCGTGAAACTTTGCTCCTACCAACTGACCCATGCCCTCTGTTGTGATGGTCAACCGAAACTTTTCATCAGGCAGAGGTATGGGATTCAGATATTGATCGAGGCCGATCACCCTGATGGGATGATGACTGCGGGCTAGCAGATACAATTTGTCCGGTGTGATGTTCAGTATTCTGGCTTTTTTTACTCGTTCAGTGCTGTAGAGGAACAGCCCATTCGCGACGGGGCGCTCTGTGCCATCGGAGGGACTATTGACTATCCGGGCTTCCGACTTGCCGGACAAATCCGATTCGCCCAGTGGTCGTACCACCATAGTTACAGACCCACCGCTATCAAATGCGATTGCCTGGGTGCAGCCGAGATGATGTATGTATTCGGCCAGTTGCGGCCGCGTGAGCCCGACGCTAAGGCCGGGCTGTCGTCCATCAACAGTCACCAGCAATAATTCATCGCCTCCTGCGCGCAGCCCTGCCGCCACAACCGGATATAGCTGGTCGTGCTCTGCTGGTGCGGGCGCTTCTGGATCAGCAAAGTACTGACCATCCTTGATGAGAATAGGGCCACCGCCTATAGCGTAGCGGAGTAAATCGAGCCGGTTCGGGCTGGCGCGTGTAAGGTCAATAGAGACCGTTTGCCGAACTGCGAGATTCGTGCGGACCCACTCAGCGGCGCTGCCTGTCGCGGAGAGAGTAAGGTAGCCCGGGGGCACGGGGAAATCAGTGTCAGCAGGAAGAAAGCTGGCTGCCTGGTATTTCTTTTTACGGATGTGACGCAGGAGCATCCGTGTGCATGCCTGAGGATTTTTTGCAGGAGGAACAGGGGCGCCGTAGCGCATTGTGTAGATTGCAAGTGAGTCGGCTGGAGGGGAGGTTGTGTTCAGGCAATCAATTTTGCGTTTCGCATCTTTTGTGGAAATCGTGGCGTCCCATTGCCATTTGTCAAAGAGAATCCTTTGATCTTTTGTAATGGCGAGGGCGGCAAGATTAATAGGGCTTTTCCACACTTCGTTGTCTATGATAGTTACATTGATCGGCTCGCCGGTTGTGCCGATGAGAAAGTAGTCGCCATTAATACCAGCCAGCGCGCCGGTTCGACGTGCCATTGAGCTCACCGTTTCGTTGTTACTTACAATACGATCATGGGCCTGAACGACACGCCATTCCAGTGTCGGCTCGTTCAGATTGACTTGCAAAATGTTGATATTAAGCGGGCCGAGAACGGTCTTTACCTGAACATGGTGATGGCTGACGCCACACGTGACCGGCGCGACCGTAACATCCTGATAGACAGCCTTGGGAAGCTGGTGAGGATGCTCTGGATAATACGAGGATAGTGGAGGTGGAGATAGAAGGTCCGGCTTGCTGATGTGAGCAGCCAGCGTGGCTGGTGAGTGCTGATTGGAATCAGGTGCGGCCAGCGCTGCTGAACTTGCCAGCATGAGAATATACAGAAACGGCGCAAGAACGCAATTCAACCAGTAGGCACACAATTGGCCCGGGTGGATACTCCAGGTTCTCCCTTTGGTTCTGTTCTTCTGCATGGTGGTGATCTGCTTTTCTCCTCCAGGAAAGGTATGGAATGTGCAGCAAATCCTTATATTCTTTATGCTCCCACTCTCGGTGAGACTCAGCGTGATGTCAAAGGAAAAGCTACTTCCAAGAACGATGCCCTTCCATATAGAGACCGCAAAGTTTGCTATTGCCTGGTTGTATGATTTGCTTATTAGAGAAAGAGGCCACGCCAGTATTTTCTGCCATGACAGGTGTGGGGCTGCGGCTCGGCTGTCTGAGGCAGAATAGCGAAGTCGCATATCCTTATGGTTTCATTTGACACAGGCCGAATGAGGATGTTACCAAAGGAGATGAAGCATCTGGAGAGCGCACATCCTGTGAGCACGGCTATATTTAAGGCCCGTAGTTCGCACGTGAATTTGTAACAATGATTCCACCATGGAGGTGGGCCTATGAGGAAAGTTCTCATACTGACCGGTGATGGGGGAGAGGCACTGGAAGTAATGTATCCGTATCAGCGTTTGCTGGAGGCCGGTTTTTCAGTGGACATTGCCGCCCCTTCAAAAAAGATGATTCAGACGGTGGTGCACGATTTTGAACCGGGCTTTGACACTTACACCGAGAAAAGGGGATATCGCGTGCAGGCCACGCTGGCATTTCACGGAGTGCGACCGGCAGACTACGTGGGGCTGGTGATTCCTGGCGGGCGGGCGCCTGAGTATATCCGCAACGATGAGCATTGTCGGCGCATTGTTCAGCATTTTTTTCAGATCAAGAAGCCGGTGGCGGCAATTTGCCATGCCGCGTTGATCCTGATTCCGCTGAAGGTGCTGAAAGGTAAGAAAGTAGCTGCGTACCCTGCACTGCGGCCTGATATGGAAGAAGCCGGAGCAACGTTTATGGATCAGGAGGTCGTAGTTGACGGACAGCTCGTGACGTCGCGCGCGTGGCCGGATCACCCTGCCTTCATGCGTGAATTTCTCAAGCTCATTTCAGAATAGCGCGACGATTTTACAACTTGGAATGAGAAACCGGCAGCCCGGATGGGTTAGATGATGTGAAATCATCAGGCTGAATGGGGATCACGCTCGACTTGTTCTCGTGGGCATCATGAGTGAGGATGTGCAGCGAGCGATCGGGATACATCTCTGCCAGTTTGCGGTTAAGTGCAGGGTCGCGCTGGAGGTAGACGTAGAGGACATCGTCTGACAAATCTGGAGGATTCAGGCGACCGTTAAAGATCCATCCCACATTGGGTAACGATTTAATATATACAATGGCGTTATGGACTTTTGCATTTTTGACGGCCTCGTATGGCTGGCGAATACGATCTGTGAGGTTCATGAGATAGATCGCCCGATAGGGAAAGAAGGTTAAGAGGCTGATTGCAAAAGAAACGATAACAAAGACTGGCCAGAACCGCGGGCCAGTTGTTTCGCCAAGATTCCTGCGGAGCCAGAATTGCTGAAGAGAAAAGACGTGCCGGACTGTGAGCAGAACAAGCGGTGTAATGAGTGTGAAGTAGTATACTGGCCCGGTGTCATTCACGCCTGGGTACTTGTACAGACAATAGAACGCTGAGACTGATGCCATCCAGCCAATCAGTAGCCAATCCCACTGATCGCGCCGCTGTTTAAAAAAGACCATCGAGGCAAACAGCAGCGAAATCGGCCAGCCAAATAGCCAGCCATTCACGCGCAGCCAGTTAACTCCCAGATGCGCCAGCGCAAGCGGCACCGTGTGGCGATACCCTTCGCCCTGCTGCGCGAATCCAATGATAGTCATTGGAATCGGAGTCTGGTAGCCCAGGACTACCATCCTAATGAAAACCACCTGGAAGGCAATACCTGCTGCCAGCATTGCCATTACGACAAACCGAGCAGCATAACGCCTGGGTTCTTTGCACATGAGCCAGATCGCATGGCAGCCGAAAGGCAGACCGACGGCAGCTGCCTCGAATGGTCTGGTAAAGGCGGCAACGCCGAATGCAATCCCGGCAAGAATCGCAATAGGCCATGAGGATGTTTTCACGGTTTTCACGTACGCCCAGAAAAAAGCGGTCGTGAGCATCAGCGACGTGGCGTAGGGCAGGAGTGTTGCCGACGTAAAGAGGAAGAAAGGAGAGATGATAAGGAAGAGGGCAACGTAGCGCGCCTGATCGGCACCAAGGAGCTCGCGGGCAATTAGAACCAGTAGGAGCAGTGTCAGCACGCTGCTCAGAGCCGGGATCAGCCACGGAGCTCTCACCAAAGTGCCCAGCGCGAGAAAGAACATATAGCCAGGCCGATGCGTGAGATAGCCGCTATACCAGCGACCGTCAGCGTTCTCGAGGATAAAGTAGCGTTTGAAGAAGATGCTGAGAGGATGCGCAGGAGCGTAAAGCCTTCCAGTTCTCAGAATCTCTGCCTGAAAAAGGTATGATCCCTCATCATCCGTGACCGGTGTATTGTGAAGTACCGTCATGCGGATGATGACAATCAGGAAGAGCGTAACGAGACTAATTACCATAAGAAACGAGACGAGGCGCATCTTGACGATGCGCTGGTGAAGCGTCTCAAGGCTGGACTCAGTGAGCTTCAGTGAGATACCGAGCGCAAGAAATACAGAGGCAGGAATGAGCAATACCCATTGCCAGAGAATAGCTGAGAGTTCAATCTTGGTGAAATATTCCATGCGGCTCTCTACGAAATTACCCAACGCGTAGCGTTCGATTGTTGGATCAACATAAATCATATCTTGCTCAACAAAATCGTTGAATTGATAGCCAATGATAAAATACAGAACTAGGCAGAACAGGCCGAGCAGGAGATACACCGTACTTCGTAATGCCGGATGAGGTATGAGAGTATCGGATTGGCTGATCATCTTTGCACCTTAAGCGCGAGAAGCCGAGTAGCCCACCCAGAGGAGCGGTCATCTGCCAACGGCTTCGCCGGTATTTTGAGGATAGTTCTGGTTGCCAGAGTCAACAAACACATTCGTCGCACCAGGGCGGGGCGCAACAGTGAAGTGCCCCTACAAGTATAATATAAAGCGGATATCTTGTTCGATTTTTTCACGCAGCATTGCGTCGGCAAAGCGCAGTGCCTGGTTGAGGTGCTCTTTCACCAGTTGGCTCTTGCCTGCGTGCAGGTAGCATACTGCAAGCCAGTAGTGGGCGCGAGCATTTTCTGGGTCGAGGCGCAGTACTTCCTGCAAGGTCTGCACTGCACGGGCAATATCGCCCTGCTTGAGGTAACACTCGCCAAGATTCCATCGCGCCATGATGTGATCCGGAGCGATGCGGAGCGCCTGTTGGTATGAGGCGCAAGCTTTGGCAAGCATCTCCAGGGCTTCGTAGCAGGCACCCAGGTTATTGTATCCCTTCGGGTCGCTGGGATCGAGCTCGATAGTTTTTTCAAAGAGTGCGATTGCGGCCTTGAAATCGCCCATTAAGTAATAGGTCTCGCCCTTGTTGTGATAAGCATCTGTATACTCTGGATCATGTGCGATGGCCTCTTGATATTCGACGATCGCCTGTTCGTATTGTTGTTTTTCTTTGTAACAATTCGCGACGCTCCAGTAGTCCTTTGCGACGTTCTGCGAGCGAATGTGAAACCAATTCGCATTGACGAACCAGCCGAAGAGCCCCAGACACAGCACAGCAGGCAGCAGCGTGCGCAGATTCAGTTGTCTGGTTTTCTCAACCACCCACACGGCACCAAACGCGGCAAAACAAATGAGCACGGGTACAACAGGAAGGCGGTAGCGCGCATTGACGAAAAACAGTATGACCGTGAGCATATAGATCGCCACAAATATCGCGAGGAGTACGCTGGAGGGATTGCGACGGCGGCAGAGGCTTACCATGCAGCCGAGGAGCGCAATCGGAGCAATCAGGCCAAAGTTGCACACGGTGAGCAGTGCATGAAGGATCGGGGAATAGCGCGCGACAAAGTAGATATTCTTGTTGTTCTTGATTTCATAACCGTTCCAGAACAAAGCGAACTTCTTCCATAGCAGACGAATAAAGCTCAGCGGGTGCTCGATGATGAACCTTTGGGCTTTCGTGTACCAGTAGTGGCTAATTTCTGCCGCGCTGGGGGTATGTCCGAGCGTGAGTGCGGCTTCGCGCTCGGCAAAGAGTTCCACCGAGTCGCGATAGTGGCCAAAAAAGAGATAGCGCACGGGCGTCTGGGAACTAAAGCCGTCGGCATGCGCATTATTACCAATGTAGAAATTGATTGACCCATACGTTGCTATGGGAACGAAGCTCCTCCCCACAATGGCGTTATGAAGCGTGACGGGAGCGATGGCCACGACGGTAAGGGACAGGATCAAGCCCAGGTGTCTGAGGCGCTCTGAAGTGGATAGGCGATCGTGCAGGTTGACCCAGACGAAGACCAGGAGCACGGGGAGAAAAACGAGAATTGCAGGGCGCGCAATAGCAGATAGGCCAATCAGGGCACCCAAGATTGCAGCCTTGCGCAGCGTCGGTGTCTCAAGCAGCTGGAGTGCAAGTAGCAGGATCAAAGGGTAGAAGAAGACCTGGAGCGAGATGTCCAGCAGCTCTCCTTCAAAAAAAATGAACGGCGCATAACAGGCTGCAAAAATTCCGGCCAGTAGAGCAACCGCCTGTCGCTGAAAGACGCGGCGTGCAAGAAAGTACACGATAACGGCAGCCAGACTTCCGAGTAGGTGCTGAAGCAGTTTTGGCAGAAGCAGGTTGGGGCCAGTAATGCTAAACAAAACGCCGAGAAGGTAGGCATACAGCGGGGCACGAAAGAAGGGTTTCTCGCCAACCAATTGGCCCTGGGCAATGGATTGCGCCCAGGTGTAATGATACAGCTCATCCAGAAACGGCGCGCCGAAGTAAGGACTGCGCACCATATCGTTCACATACAGAAGGCGCAGCAACAGGGCGCCGAGCAGAATGAGAAGGGGCGGTTTGAGCAGTCGCGGCATTGTCACGGTACGATTATTCGGACCCGGAAATGAGCAGCATTTACAGGATCAGCAGCACGCGCGATGCATTGGAGCTGGTGTAGATTGCCCGGCATCGCGGATAGCGCAGCGCTAATTTACCAGCTGGAATAGCAACATAGCGATACGGAATGCGCCTCTTCTTAAGACAAAACTAATAATGAGGCATATACGGGAGAGTGGGAAAGAATGCAAGGAAAGAATACAGGTACGGCCTGGATGCGGGCAGTCTGCTTGCGTCTCTAATGGGGACTGGACTTTGTAGGCAGGGTCTCCATCTCATTGTTGTATTTGGTGCTTTGGCATCCCATATAGCTCTAAACCGTAGTAGGAGCACGAAGGAGGAGACCCGATTGCGTTTGGCGTATAGGTTCCACCGGCTGGACAGTTGGGCTCGCGCTTAATATAGCCATTGGGACCACAAATGTCCGTATTGCTCAACCAACCGGAAGGGACAGTAGTGCCGTTCGACAGCCGATTCTCCAGTGCCCATTGCTCCTTCGCGCCATCAATTTTCGCGAGATTTTCCTGGCAGGCTCTGCTGCGGCTGTTTTCGCGCTGCCTGAGCCACGTGGGCAGTGCAATGGCAAGGATGATCGAAAAGATGCCAGAGACAATCATAATCTCAACGAGGGTAAAGCCATGGTAATGGGCACGTCGCTTTCCACACAGTGTTCGGGGCAGCGCCTGTATTATGCCATTTGTCATTGTGCTTTCCATGGGTTTCTGTACGAGCGTGAAGAAAAATGGGCGATAAAACAGGGTGCCCGATTTATCGCCCATCCCGCTGATTGCCTATGTGCCATTCTTAGTTAGGAAGAGTGTGCGCAGTAAATGGCGAATTGCTTGTTCCGATCGAGCAGGTCGGATCGGTTCCGATGTTATTCGGCGTATAGCTTCCGCCGGATGGACAGTTGGGAGTCCGCTTAATATAACCATTGGGACCACAAATGTCCACGTCGTCCAACCAACCGGAAGGGACAGTACTGGCGTTCGACAGCCGGTTTTCCAGCGCCCATTGCTCCTTAGCACCATCAATTTTCTGCAGGTTTTCCTGGCAGGCCCTTCCACGGGAATTCTCTCTTGCTCTCAGAAATCCCGGTACGGCAATCGCGATCAGAATGCCGATGATTGCTACGACGATCATGATCTCGACCAGGGTAAAACCTTTTGTTTTCTTCCGCTTCATACTGATTCACCTCCTCTGCGTGATTAAATGTTCATTATGTGAGTGGAGCAATATGGGTGCCAGAAACCAGCCATAGCATAAGCGTTATGCAGGCAAGCGCCATACCGGACATAGAGGATTCATTTTTCAGGGGTTAGAGCGAATACAAATTCTGTGCGCGTGGTGATCTCTCACCTGCGTAGAGATCGGAATGGGGCTTTTGGCTGTTATTGTGTAACGAACTTCACAATTTCTGTTACTGGCATTACTCAAACAGGTTGTACTTTAACATCTTATTATGGAGACTTTTTCGGCTGATGCCAAGGAGGTCGGCGCTCTCCTGTCTTTTGTAGCTCGCTTTTGCCAATGCTGTGATAATCACGCGTTTTTCAATGCGGTCTGCAATGGTTTGCAGTTTCTTGGCCAGTGGGATTGAGAAGTCTTCCATGAGTTCCTGATCGTCGCCATATTCACTCAAGCTTTTTAGTCCTGAGGGCAGACAATCCGCATTGATAAGATTCGAGGCCGAGAGGATCATGGCGCGCTGAATCAGGTTTTCCATTTCCCGAATGTTGCCTGGCCAGCTATAGCGCATGAACATATCCATTACTTCTTTTGAGACGCCCTGGATGTTCTTCTGGAGTTTGCCATTGTAATAGTTTATGAAATGGTCAACCAGGAGGGTAATATCATCGTGGCGCTGGCGCAAAGGGGGAAGGTAGATCGGCAGAACGTTAATGCGGAAATAGAGGTCTTCGCGGAACGTCTTTTCTTCAACGGCTTTGATCAGGTTTATATTGGTAGAGGTGATAATGCGAATGTCAACCTTGACAGTCTTAGTGCCGCCGACGCGCTCGATCTCACGTTCCTGCAGGACGCGCAGCAGCTTGGCCTGCAGGGCAAGGGGCATGTCGCCAATTTCGTCTAGGAAGAGAGTTCCTCCTTCTGCCTGCTCGAATTTTCCGATTTTCTGACTAAACGCACCGGTAAACGAGCCCTTTTCGTGGCCAAACATCTCGCTCTCTAACAGCGTTTCCGGAATCGCCACGCAGTTCACTTTTACAAAGGGTTTGTTCTTGCGGTAGCCATGGTAGTGAATGGCCTGAGCAACCAGCTCCTTCCCTGTTCCGCTTTCACCCTGGATCAAGATCGTGACGTCATTGGTGATGACTTTGCGGATCAGGCAATAGACCTCCTGCATTTCAGCGCTGCCGCCAATAATCCGGTCGAACTGATACTCTTTGGAGAGCACATCCCGGAGATTATGTATCTGGTCAAGGAGGCGGCGTTTTTCCAGGCCGCGGCGGATGATAATCCGCAGTTCTTCAACGTCAAAAGGCTTACTGAAATAATCGTATGCGCCTTCTCGAATAGCATTAATAGCAATCCGTTGCGTGCCGAAAGCCGTGATCATCAAGACAATCAAATTTGGGTTTGACTTCTTAAGCTGTTTCAGCACCTCGATCCCATCGAGCTTTGGCATCTTGATGTCAAGAATCGCCAGGTCAAACTCATTCTGCCGCATTTTGGCTACGGCTTCTTCCCCGTCCTTGGCCTCTTCAACCTGATAGCCTTCTTTTGTGAGTAGCTCCCTGAGCAAAAATCGAATTCCATCTTCATCATCAGCAACTAGGATTCGCGCTCTCTGCACCGTGAGTCACCTCTCCCTCTGGAATATGTGCTTATCATGAGCAGGATCTTTCTGTTACACGCCAGCTGGTCACCTGACTACTGGGATCGCCGCACCGAAATTCGTATTGACTTTAGTGTCAGAGAAATGATGTCATAGCTGAAATCTGAACAAGTCGGTTTCTCACCCTCTTTCTCGACTGAATCATGGCTCTATTAGAGAGGATTCTGGCAAAGCCTGTCAACCAAATCTTGCTGCTCATTCTGCTCGTCTGGGTGGCTTATGGCAACACACTGTTTCACAAGTTTGTCTTTGATGACCATGACACCATTGAATTCAACCGCCTGATTACCTCACCGGGAAATCTACCGCTTTTGCTCTCGCGCCACTATTTTGATCAGGGGATTGAAATCAGCTATCGGCCTGTTGTGACGCTGAGCTACTTCGCTGATTTTTCTCTCTGGGGAAAGCTGCCCTTCGGCTACCACCTGACCAACGTGCTGCTGCATCTTGCAACTGTGATCGCAGTCTTTTTGCTGCTGCGAGAGTTCCTTGGTGAGCGCGGCTTGGCTCTGTATGGTGCAATCGTCTTCGCTCTACACCCGGTCCAGACGGAAGCAGTAAATGTGATTTCCTACCGCGAAGATCTGCTGGCGACGGGCTTCTGCGTCTTGGCGATGCTGAGCTATATCCTGCTGCGCAAAGGTGCACAGATGCGCCTTCCGCTTGCTGCAGTGCCGATTCTCTGTTATCTGGCAGCTGTTTTTGCCAAGGAATCCGCTATTGTGCTGCCCGTGCTGATTGGACTGCTTGAGTTGAATCTGTTCCGCAAGCTGCTTGACCTGCCATTGCTTTCTGCGCGATCGCGCTTCTGGATCGCCTTTGCCTTCGCATGCGCGCTTATGCTCTATGGGATTATCCGGTTTCTCGTTATGGTTCCCTACTACCCAACGCGCTATGCGTATTTTGGAGGCAGCTTTGCTATTGCTCAGATGAATTTCCCGCGTTTTTTTCTCTTTTACTGGTCGTTGCTGCTATTGCCTATTCAATTATGTGCAGAATATGCGTTTCAGCCGATTGTGCGGCTTAGCCATCCAGTGCTTCTGCTTGGGATGGTCGGACTTGGCGTTTATCTGGCACTGATTGTGCTTCTGGTACGCCGCAAAATGGCACTGCAGGCCCTTGCCCTGCTGTGGGTGATTGTTGCGATACTGCCAGTGGCTCAGCTCCTGCCTTTTGCTAATCCTGTGGCTGAACGCTATCTCTACTTTCCAATGGTCGGGTTTGCACTGTTGGCGGCCATTGTTCTGCAGTATATTCTAAAGAAGTTTCATGTTGCGAACGGAACATCTCGTGCCAGACAGGCCTGCACCGTGATTATCAGCATGTGTTGTATTCAGCTCCTTGCCTACACGTATTTGACCATTCATAGGAATCCTATCTGGAGTCGGGACGAGACGCTCTGGCCTGCCACCTACGCATGCGAGCCGCGGGGTACGTCAACCTTAACCAATCTGGGGGCCTTGTATCTGCGCCAGGGCGAGCTGGCCAGGGCTCGCGAGCTGTTTGAGCAAGCTATCGGGTACATGCCTCATAATTACGTTGCGCGCAATAATCTGGGTGTCATCTACATGCAACAGCACGATTATGCACGCGCAATCCTTGAGCTGCGCAAAGCGCTGTGGGAAAATTCTGGGTATGCAAATGCGCATTACAACCTGGCGCTCTGCTACGCTCGGCTCGACCCTCCAGACTATCGTCGTGCAGCTCAGCATCTTCAGCTGGCTCGTGCCTACCATCATCCCATACCACAATCAGTAATTCAAGAGATTGAGCAACATGGGGTCGAGGCCCCTCACTCCTGACATACCAGGGGTTGGCCTTGTTGCATGTAGGGGCGCTGGCCCTACAGCTCGCCGACGAACTATTTGCTCGTAGCACCAAGGCGCAATTATGTACTTGTGGTTTGTTACAGAATTGCGGTCGGCTGACCGCCCGTTGGTCGGCAGGACCTAGCGATCTTCAATCGCCGGGAATTTCATAATGACTTTCGTCCAGTCTTGAATACTTCTGACTTCGATGGTTCCCTGATTATAGGAGACAATCTGATAGGCGATAGGAAGGCCAAGACCAGTGCCGGTATCCTTTGTTGTGTAGAAAGGCTCGAAGATGCGCTCGATTTCACTTTCAGGAATAGTGGAGCCGGTATTGGCAATCTCAATAGTAATGGATTTGCCTTTCTTTTCGCGTTCATCGAAATAGGTGCGCAGGATGATAGTACCCTGGGGTGGGGTAGCTTCGAAGGCATTAAGGATAATGTTCAGAAACGCCTGGGTGATTTTATCGGCCTGGAGCCTGCAGAGGGGAAGGACGCCGTAGGTTTCCCTGATCCTGAAATCGCAATTATTCTCGGACCCGAAGCGGCTCTTACACAGGGAGAGTGCTCCGGCGAGGAGCTGGTTGACGTCGCACGGTACGGGTCGTGTGGACTCGGGCTGAGAGAAGTCAAGGATGGAGCGAATAACTTTTTCCAGGCGGTCAACCTCTCGGACGATCTGATTAACGTACTGTTTCCCCTTTTCGCCTTCTGCGAAATCTTCCGCGAGGAGCTGGGCAATGCCTCTAATGGAGCTGAGGGGATTACGAATTTCGTGAGCAATCCCAGTGGCAAAGGTTCCAATGGCTGCCAGATGGTCGGCGCGTTGCATCTGTGTGTGGAAGGATTTCAACGCCGAAAGATCTCGGAAATTTACGACGCAGCCGAAGGGATTTCCCGACTTGTCCTTCAGGAGGGAAGTTGACACGGATAGAGAGTAGATTTCTTGCCGGGGAGAGGTGAAGAGGATTTCTCGCGACGATGTTGGGCGTTGCTCTTTGATAATGTCAGAGAGTATCTCGTAAAACGCGCCCTCCTCGTCCCATTTTTTCACGATCTCCAACAGGTTACGTCCGACCGCAGTATCCACGGAGCTGCACAACACTTTTTCCGCTGCGGAGTTCATGGTCGTAATATTGCCCCGGATGTCGGTGGTGATCAGCCCGCCAGAGAAGCTTTCAAGGATATATCGGTTGCGCTCCTGGAAGATATCGTTGAGATAGTCGATCATGGTGTTGAAGCTCTTGCCGAGCTCGCCAATCTCGTTGGTGTAGGGGATTTCGACCTTAAGCGAGAGGTCGCCCGTGGCGATCGAGCGGGCGGTTTCTGTCATGCGCCTGATCGGATGAATAATCGAGTAGGCGAGGCCCATGCCAAATGCCAGGGCAACAATAGATACCACGAGCGAGAATAATAGAATCCTGACGGCCACGACATCGAGCACCGACTTGAGAGCCTGATTGTCGGCTTTGCCGGCGTAGTAATCTGCCACCTGATAGTTCAAAATCCCCACACCAATGGTGAAGAGGACAACCAGTGTGGGGATGGCGATGACCAGACGCAGCCGACGGCGCTCGATCTGCTTGACATCGTGCATCAAAGATTCAGAGGGCCGTATCCGGTCAGATTGTTTCTTTGGCTCCGGACGCCTCAGCAGGCGCTTATTCACCACAAGAACGGGACCTCCGTCAGATGGCAGTAGTGACGTATTGCAATATGCCTATACTACATCCGGATCCGCATAAAGCAGGGTAGCGCGAAGAATATTTTTCTTCTGCTGTCTTTTCAAAACAACAACCTCTTATTTATGGAAAAAGAGCTATGGAGTCAATAAGATTGTTAATGTCGCCACGTTCGTAGGGACAGATTATAATCTGCCCCTACATCGGCAGTTAGAATGAGGGGTTGATTCCAGACCACTGGAGTAGACGCCATTGCATGCTCTTGGTGGGCGAGAGCAAGCAGCAACCTCGCGAGGTGAAAGAACGCGATGGAATGAGATCAATGTTGAGGCGGGCGGTCTTAAATTATCTGAGGGGTCGGGGAGTTTTACCTCCGACCCCTCATCCCGACCCTGAACAAAGTAAAGGGGAGGGATCTCATTATTAAGATTCTTCGCTCTCCGTCTACGGCGGCTTCGCTCAGAATGACCCATCGGGAAATTATGCAAAAACCTCCCGATGGCTCATTTACATTATAATTCTTAGTAAATCCTCCAAGGTATGCCTTTTTATGGAACTTGATTCGTCTCACCAGGTTACTACTTGACCCTACATATAACACACGATTATTCTTGTTTGTAAGAACATATACATATCCTAATCTATTTCTCATATCGTTAGTCATTATAGGAGTAAGATCCTTCGTCGTTTCGCTCCTCAGGATGAGCAGTCGGCGTTATAGAAAACTCCCCGACTGCTCAAATTATCTCGAACGCCGATGCGGGGAGGTAGCCGCTTTGGCCGGTGCGCAATCGAATTCGCGCCCAGCCCTCTTCCGATTGCTCCACGAGGCGTACCTTGGTTCCAGCAGGCAATTTCAGAATATCACTGAAGCTTGTGCTCGGTCCGCTCCGGGCGCTCGTCTCTTGCATGACTACAGCTTCTTTCACAGCAAGTGTTTCGTATAGTTTGACACCGAAGAAGCATGCCACAAAGAACAGCAGTACTGCACTGATGCGAGCTGCACGTTTCCAGACGCGGTGCCATGCGGCCCTGCGAGCCAGGAATACCCACAACATTGCAGTGACAAACAGAAGATAGACCAGATCCAGCGCGAGCGTTAATTCGTTCAGTGTGAATGCCTCTTTGACTTGATACAATGGGCGCAGGAGTATAAAGACACGCGGGCTGTTTATAGCCGGAGCAATTTCGGCCAGATTCTCCTGTGCGTCTGCATCGCGCGGGTCGAGATGCAGGGCACGTTCGTACATCAGCACTGCGGGTCCCGGTCGGTGGAGCTGGGCATATGCATTGCCAGTGTTATAATAGAGCACCGGGTCTACAGTGCCTTGGGCCAGGAGCTGTTCATATAGGGCGAGTGCCTCTTCATATTTATTTTGCTTGTAGAGCGCATTAGCCTTGGCAAAGAGGCTGTGAGCAGATTGGTCATCTGCCTGCATAGCTGCGGTGGCCTCGTTGCTCGCACTTGCACCCCCGGCAAGTAGGCCGATCATCAAGATAAAAAGTGCAAACCAACGCATATAACTCCCTTCATGGGCCGAAGCCAGGTGTCATGGCGATTGGCGCAACAGCTTCTCCAGCTGGTTGATCAGGCGCAGGGATGCCTGATACGCGGCACGCATCTCATCGGCTGAGTGCTGTGTAGATTTGGCATAGCGGGCGCTATCGGATTCATCAAGCAGCGCTGCGATCTGTTTATAGACCTCTGGGCTGATGCCTCTTTCCGCAAGTGCATCTACGATGTCGTCAGTGGTCAGCCCAGCTGCCTGCCGATTCAGCTTATCCGCGAGATAGCCACGCAGAGCATTGGAGAGTTCAGCAAAAAATTGATCGTGATTGTGCTGACGCAAGAATTTCGCTGCAGTATTGAGACGTCTGGCCGCAATGCCACGTGCCTTGAGCTTTCTGGCTCGGCCAAGGTCGCTTTCCATCATCTCACGGCGGCGCTTCATCCAGAATCCGAGCGCCAGTGCACCGAGTGGAATCGTCTGTAACAGCAGAAATGGGGTCTCTTGTATGAGCAGTTTGTACTGAGTAGCGCCGGCGAAGCCGCGGGTTTTGATGTAATTGATCTCTCGTCCGAGTTGGACGACTTCCTCAGGCTTTGCTTGTTCGCTGGGACCTACGACAACCGGCATCTCAGGAGTCTTGCCTGGCGTAATCTTAAGAGCGACTTCTTTGGTTGTGAGCGTTCTGTATTGCTCCGTCTCAGGATCAAAAATTGTGTAGTGAATCGGGGGGATGGTCTGGATACCAGTTTTCGTGGGCCGCAGCACGTACTCAAAGGTTTTCTCACCTCCGAGGTTGTCCCCGACGATGCGCGGCTTTGCCGTGGCCTTTGACTCGTAGAGCTGAAAACCGTCCAGAGGCGGCAGCTTCGGCTCGGCAATTGCCTCAACGTAGCCTGTTCCTTGGAATTCCAGGTTAAGGGTGATCAGGTCGTCCTGCGACGCGGACGTTCTATCAACCTTAGCCTCCAATTTATACTTGCCTATGGAACCGGAGAATTCATCCGGCTTAGGCTCAGGCAGCGGTCGGACGCTAATTTCAATTGGCGAAGAGGGAATGTTGACCCTGACTGTGTTTTTGCCAAAGAAGCTGTCGAAGAAGGAGTCGCCGAAGGGATCACGTGGAAACGGATCTCTGAAGAAATCGCGAGAGGAACGACGCTGGCGCGTTGGCCTTTCAACCTCCAGGGTACCGGTTAAGGTTATCGCATCGATCATGCATGTGCCGGTCTTGGTCGGAACCAGGGCAATTTTTTTGATCAATGCTATTTGGTAGAAGACGTTTTCGATGGCCTTTTCTCTGTAATTGAGTGACTTGGCGGTGTAGAGATCCTCTTTCAGGAAGTCCTTGTAAGTTATCCGTTCGTATGCGAACCCCAAATTTCCCACTTTCAGGCGGGTGTTATAGAGATAGTAGGAGACCACGATTTGTTCACCCACATAAGGGGTGGTATTGTTTATTGTGGGCCGGAGAAATAGCTTCCCTTTAAGCTGTTTGTTGAGTTCCGGAGAGGCCGTTCTGGCAGAGATAATATTTTCGCTGCTCAGGCTTGCCGGGAGTGTTGCGAGCACTTCCTTTACGACCTCGATAGTGATAGGGTCGCTTTCGAGCCGGAGACCGCGAGACTCGACTGCGGCTGGCACGATGGTGAACCGACCGATCTCCTTTGGCTGAAGGACGACAGTGTAAAGCATACTCACCGTCATCTGATTCTGAGCATGAATAATTTGGCTACTTTGCGACGGCGGTCTGACAACTCTGAATTGGTCAAATGACGGGAGCTGAGGGTAGGGAAGGTTCTGGCTGGATCCGGAAATTTTCACCGTGTAAGTGATATAGTCGCCGAGCTCCACTTTCGTCTGGTTTACGCTGGCTGTGATCTGAATATCTTGTGCGTATGTAATGCTCGCCAGAAAAACGAAACACACGGCCAGCAGGGGCAGTTCATGAACTGCCCCTACAAATGCTCGCCGGAGCAGACCAATGGCGTGACGTTTGGGTTTAGGAAATAGTTTACCAGTCATTTTCCATATCTAATGGGCCGCGAAAGCGTTGATTAAATAGCTTGCGGTATTGCTGTTGATCTTCCTCAGCCAGGCTATTTAGCAGGCGCATGGCATCGGCTTTGGTCATCTCGCCCGTCTCTTGCTCTTGTTGGTCCCCTTGTTCCTGCGCTGCTTGTTGGTCTTCTTGTTGTTCATCTTCTTGAGCCTGTTCCTGTTGTTGTGATTCCTGCTCTTGTTGTTCCTGCTGGGCCTGTTCCTGTTTCTGCTCTTCAGATTCGGCTTGTTGCTCTTGTTCTGCCTGCTCTTGTTGTTGCTCTTGCTGTTCCTGCTGGTCTTTATATTTTGCGTAGAGTTCCTTCCACTTTCGCTTTGCCTGTTCAAAGTTGAATTTCGGATCCGGGTCATCAGGATTTTTGCGCATGGCAATGCGATTTGACTCCATGCAATCCTCAAGACTTTTCAACGCCTCGCTGATCTTGCCTAGAGATTCGTGCTGTTCGGCAATGCGATACTGTGCGACCCCGATATTATAATAGGCTTCGGCCTCCATGAGTGCGTTGTTCGTGCTCCCGGGGAGCTTCTGGAATTCTTCGATTGATTTGTCGTATTTCTTATGGCGAAATAGGACATTGCCGATATTGAAATGGAGCTCGGGTGCTTCCGGCGATTCCACCTGGGCGTTCTTGTAGTTCTCCAGCGCTTCGTCGTAGCGCTTCTGGTTGAAGGCTGTGTTGCCCTGTTCAGTCAGACGGCTAAGTGGACTGCCAAAACCGCAGATGACTGGAAGGACTACGACAAGGATACATATATGGGGCCAGTGGCATATGTAGAATTGTCTCTTACGCATGTTCATACTTTCTGCCTTGTGAGGGGCGTATTGTAATACGCACCTACTCCTTATTCAAACCGTCCGGTCCATTCCTTGCGTTTCCGTTTGCGATCTGATTTGATCCCTTCCAGGATCAGCAGAATAATAGCTGGCAGCAAGACATATTGAAACCGGTCTTCGTAAATTGTATAGATGCGGGATTCCTGGAGCTTCTTTTGCATTGTATTGATATCACCATAGACCTGATCGAGTTCGAGTTCACCGTGAGGGTTGGCTTTGACAGCCTTTCCACCAGTAGCCAGGGCGATCTTTTCCAGTGTGGTAAAGTCCAGGCGGCTATTCACCTTGTGACCCTGCTTGTCTTCTTTGTAACCAGCTCCTTCAACAGGTATTGGCATGCCCTGAGTTGATCCAATACCAATGCAGTAGATTTTGATGCCCTCCTTTGCCGCTTTTTTCGCAGCGTCAATAGGATCGGATCCTTGATCTTCTCCGTCGGTTAGCAGAATGAGCACGCGATAGCCTTTTTCGGTGTGCTTGAACGCATCAGTTGCTTTGCGAATAGCTGCGCCGATTGCCGTACCCTGCACGGGGACAGAATTGGTATCAATGGTGTCGAGAATGTCTAAGGCGATGCCATAGTCAAGGGTTAGTGGGCACTGCACGAACGCCGTTCCGGCAAAGGTGATAATTCCGACGCGGTCGCCGCGGAGGCGATACAGCAGGCCGCGTAGCTGCTCCTTGGCGCGCGCCAGCCGGCTGGGCTCAATGTCCTGGGCGCGCATGCTGAGTGACGTGTCAATGGCAATCATGATGTCAACGCCTTTACGCACAAGAGGCCGTTCAATAGCACCGTATTGAGGCCGCGCAATAGCGACGACGATCAATGCCACTACTAAACACACAAGGCCGATCTTCAGGTACTGCGCCTTGACACTGGTGTTTTTTATCAATTTCTGCAGTACTCGGTAGTTACCGAATTTTTGCAGTAAACGCCGTTTCCGCTTGAAGACCAGCAAGAAAAAGCTCAGCAGAATCGGTACGATGACCAGAGCAATCAAAAAATTGGGATTTCCGAAATTCATCTATCAATTCCTTTGCGAGTCTAGGGCAGTTTCAGAAATCGCGTATACGCCAGAAGCACTGCAATCAATAAAAATGCCAGCGCCGGAATAGCCGCATAGGCCATGAGCTCGTCATAATTATGGTGTTCAGTGTATTCATACTTTGTCTTCTCAAGGCGGTCGATCTCATCATAGATGTTAGCCAATTTTTTTTCATCCGTTGCGCGGAAATACTTTCCGCCGGTAGTGCCTGCAATTTCGCGTAGCGTGTCTTCGTCAATCGATACACGCTGCGGCACGTACTGCAGGCCGAAGACGGTGTCTACGGGAACAAGGGCCGTGCCACGACTGCCTACGCCGATAGTGTAGACCTTGATATCGAATGTTCGGGCGATTTCTGCCGCAGTCGCAGGCTCAATTTTCCCCGCGTTATTCTCCCCGTCGGTCAGGAGGATAATGACCTTTTTCTTTGCTTCACTGTCTTTGAGCTTGTTAACAGAATTGGCGAGCGCCATACCGATCGCCGTGGAATTACCATCCACAATTCCGAAATCCACCTGGTCGAGAAATTCCTGGAGTACGCCGTAATCGAGCGTTAGGGGACAGAGGGTAAAATACGTGGTTGCGAAGGTTATGATACTGATGCGATCAGCTTCGCGTGCGCTAACAAAGTTACTGACGACCTTTTTTGCCGCTTCAAGGCGATTGGGCTGAAAATCTGCAGCCTTCATGCTGTAGGAAACGTCGAGGACGAGCACGATGTCAATACCGTGCGAACTCACGCTCCGCTCTACCCATCCATGCTGAGGACGCGCCATCGCCAGGATCAGCAAAGCCAACACCAGGAGGCGCAAAACCCAGAGGATTGGCCGAAAACGAAGCATACGTGAGGGAGCCAGCGCACGGGCGTGGCGAATGTCGGAGAACCTCACGGCTCCTCCCCGTCGTTTCTCCAGCCGCCAGAAATAATAGCCTAACAGGGGCAAAACAGCCAGCAGAAGGAGATAGAGAGGGCTGGCGAATCTCATACCGTCACCTCTTTCTCTGGCTTGCTCTCTTGCCGTGCAATGTCCGCAGGAGGAACACCACCGTGTTCATCTTCCACAGGCACAAGCGGCCTAGGCGTAGTCTGCTCCACAATTTTTCTCGCCTTGTCTAGTTTTGCAACGCACTGAGTGTGCTCAGGGACGTATTTAGCGAATTTAACCATATCGCAGTGGTCGAGAAAATCCTCGATCACACTCAGCGTGGGTTTTTCTACAACACGTTCTTCCAGGCGATACATCAGCTCATAGCTGGTCATATCAATTGCCGCGAGCTTGTAGCGACGTCCCAGATAAATCCGTATGATCTCCGACAGGCGGATATGGTATTTCTTAATTTTTCCTTCTGACAACAGGTTGGAATGTGCCAATGCATTCAGGTCGTCATAGGCCAATTCCTCGATCGGTTTTGGCGGAATCCACTCTTGAGCCGAAGCGGCGCGCCGGCTGAGGAGCCATTTTCTCGCCAGGAATCCGCCCAGTGCGCCCAGCACCAGGAGAGCAGCCAGACTGGCCAGCAGGATGTTGCGTAACTGCGTGTCTGCGGGAATCGAAAGCGGCGGTTTAATGTCGCGCACGTCGTTGCGATCTGTGCTGGTGTGGGGAACGTGCTTCACCGTAATCTTGATTGGTTGCGATTGAGCAGTTTTTACTTCACCCGATGCTGTTTGGTATTCGACGGTAAAGGGTGGAATCTCGAATTCCCCGGTGTCAAACGTTGAGAGTACATAGGTATACGATTTCTCAAACCGTTCGCCCTTGAGGGCCTTTTGTTCGGTCGTTTGCACGTCCTGGATTTCAAAGACTCCGATTGTCGCTCCCGGCTCCACCTTCTTGAGCTCAATGCCTCTTTGCCATTCCACGGTCACGGTGTATCGCAGGGAGTCGCCGATCAGCATTTCTTGCTTGCTGCTGCTGGCCGTAATGGTAATTGGCTCTTCAGCAGACTGCGCAAGAGCTGCGAGAGCGATCCACATGCTCATGGCGATCAGAAAAACGTTGTGGCGGCGGTAGAACACAGAGTCTCCTCCTGGCAGTTGCCTCTCGGGTCCGGTCTCTCGCGGGCCAATGGAGAGAGGCTGTCCAGGCCCTTATTCAGTAAGCTCCGGCGTGCCTGGCGATGCCGGAGATTTTGCAAATTCCCCCTCGTAAATGATCACGTTCTGCGTTTTCATCAGGTTTTCTATCAGTTGATGTTCGCGCTCTTGTTCTTTGACCTGGCGAAGAGCGCCTTCAATCTGGCTTTTCACTTCGTCAAAGCGTTGCGGGCGTTCTGGCTGAACTTCAAGGATTTTGAAGATATGGTAGCCACGGTCAGAGCTGACGATCTCGCTGTATTCGCCTTGGCCCAGTGATTTGAGCTGATTGACGAGGGCTTCGTTTTTTCCAATGGTCGGAATGACGCCAGTACTGGTGTTCACGAACCCGAGATCTCCGCCGCGCGTTTTCGTTTGTTCATCAAGAGATCGTTCTTTTACCAAGGTGGCAAAATCGGCACCATTCTGAAGTGCAGTGTGCACTTGCTGAGCATCTGCATCATTGGCGAGCAGGATGTGGGCAACCTTGAGCTTCTCAGGAATCGTGAACTCTTGTTTATGCGCCTGGTAATAGAGATCCATTTCAGTTGGGGTGATCGAAATGGCGTTCTTGACCTGCTCGTCATAGAGTTTGCGAATCATCAGCATTTTCTGAAGCTGGCTGACTTGCTCGCGTAGCGACGTGTCATCTTGATATCCTTTGCGCAGAGCCGCAGTGTGCATCAATTCATTCGCTATGTACATCTTCAGAAGTTCCAATTTCGTGTCGTCGTCTTGATACTGCTCGCGCTGAAAGGGCGGCAGCTTCTGGATTTCCGCTTCGAGCTCGCCCATCGTAATTTCGCGGTCCCCAAGCTTAGCCACTACGCGGCCGGGATACTTTGCGGCCTTTTCTCCAGCCAGGTAGGTTGCCTCTGACAGTTTGTACTGGGCATCAGCGGAGCGGCCGAGATTTTCGAGACATTCCACGGTGCGCTGCTCAATCTTCTGACGCTCGCTACTCTGGGGATTGAAATGCTTGGCCCTCACGTAATAGGCCAGGGCCTTTTTGTAGTCTTTTAGTTCCTCGAAGTAAAGATTCGCTACCAGATAGGAGATATTTGCCTTTTTGCTCTTGGCAAGCTCGTTGCTCTGGAGCGCAAGGTCAAATTCCCGGATAGCTTCCTGCGCAAGTCCTTCTCGCCGCAGAGCATTGGCCATGGCTATATGCTCCTGAATGTCCTGCTTCTCCTGACCTTTTGTCTTTGAAAGTGGGAACACGCCAAGAACCAGACCTCCTAGTCCACAAATCAAAATCAGCCAGAGAACGACAGCTGCAGTCTTGTTCGCCATAGCCAACTCTCCTTCGGAGTAGGGACAGATTATAATCTGTCCCTACAAGTCGCTATCATGAAAATCAGTCTTATTGAGCTTTCTATAGTAGGGGCGTTTAATTAAACGCCCCTACAACTATGCGTGGCATCCGCCTAGGCAGATGAATCTACACGGGCAAGTTGAAAATGCGCCTGTGGCGTGATGCCCGTGCCACGTTGAATGACACAGTTGAAGGCCAAACATTCGCACAAAAACAAGGCCTTCAGCGGCTTTGGCTGTTTCTTTATTTATGCGAAAAGCAATAAGATATCGCAACCCATTATGTAGGGGCGTATTGCAATACGTCCCCACATTTCATTCACCTACAGCCGTTTTGCCCGTTGTCTGAAGAACTTGACCAACGGATCAACGTACGGCCGATCCGTTGCGATATCAATAAAGTCAATGTTGAGCGACTTCAACATCGTGGCCAGAGCGGTATTTTCCTGACGACTGGCCTTTGCAAAGTTGCTCCGGACAGAGCGATCATACGTATCAATCAGTACGCGTTCGCCTGTTTCAGCGTCTTGCAGCTCTATCATGCCAATGGCTGGCAGTGCGAGTTCGCGGGGATCGGTTATTTTGATGGCAATCAGGTCGTGCCGATTATTGGCGATGTTCAATGCGTGTTTGAAATTTTCGGATAGGAAGTCGGAGCCCAGGAACACGACACTTTTGCGCCGCAGCACCTTGTTTATGAATTCGAGTGCAATCGGGATATCGGTTCGCTGATGCTCAGGTTTAAAATACAGGAGTTCACGAATGACGCGCAGCACGTGTATGCGTCCCTTTTTCGGGGGAATGAATTTTTCCACCTCGTCCGTGAAGATAAGCAAACCAATGCGGTCATTGTTCTTGATGGCTGCGAAGGCAAGGAGTGCACACAGCTCAGCTGCAATTTCGCCCTTCATCTGCTCGGTCGAGCCAAATTCGCCCGAAGAACTCGCATCCACCACCAGCATAACTGTCAGCTCGCGCTCCTCCACGTAGCGTTTCACGTGGGGAAAGCCGGTACGTGCCGTCACGTTCCAGTCAATGAACCGAATGTCGTCGCCCTGCTCGTAATGGCGCACTTCATTGAATTCCATACCCCGGCCTTTAAACACACTATGATATTCACCAGCCATGAAATCGTTCACCAGCCGGCTGGTAACGATCTCGATACGGCGAATTTTCTTCAGGAGCTCCTTCGGGATCATCCGTATTCTCCTGGTTCACGCACGCCATGCCTGAGGCAGACAAGCTGGGAACGACCTGCTTCGGCAGAGGCGGTATGGGCGTATTGCATTACGCCCCTACTATGGTACCTCGACCTCGTCGAAGATCTTCTTAACGATATCCTCAGAGGTTAATTCTTCGGCTTCGGCTTCGTAAGTGATGATGATGCGGTGGCGCAGGACGTCCATGCCAATGGCCTTGACGTCGTCGGGCGTCACGTGGCCGCGGTGGCGAAGGAATGCGTGCGCCTTGGCAGCGAGTGTGAGGTAAATGCTAGCGCGCGGTGATGCGCCGTACTGGATATAGTCGGCAACGTCAATTTTATAGTGTTCTGGATTTCGCGAAGCAAACACAATATCAATAATGTAATTCTTAATCTTCTCATCCATATAAATCTGGTTGACCACCCGACGTACTTTCATGATGTCAGCAGGCGAGACCACACGGTCGATGTGGAAATCATTCGAGGTAGTCATCCGTTCCAGGATCTCGCGCTCCTCCTTCTTGTTGGGATATGTAATTTTGAGTTTCAGCATAAAGCGGTCAATCTGAGCTTCTGGGAGTGGATACGTACCTTCCTGTTCTATGGGATTCTGGGTGGCCATGACCAGGAACGGCTCGTCGAGCACAAAAGTGTGATCGCTAATAGTTACCTGATGTTCTTGCATGGCTTCGAGCAAGGCACTCTGGACCTTTGCGGGTGCGCGGTTGATTTCATCGGCGAGAATGAAATTGGCAAAGATCGGCCCTTTCTTGGGCACGAATGTTTGGTCCTTTTGGTTGTAAATCATGGTGCCGATCAGATCAGCTGGCAGAAGGTCGGGAGTAAATTGAATGCGTTGAAATTTCGCGTCAATGGCCGCGGCCAGGGTTTTCACGGTCATGGTCTTTGCCAGTCCGGGTACGCCTTCGAGCAGGACGTGCCCATTACTCAGAAGGCCAATGAGCAGGCGCTCGATCATGTAGCGTTGCCCCACAATGACCTTGCCTACCTCGCTGACAAGTGACTCGACGAATTGACTTTCTTCTTTCACGCGCTCATTAATAGACGCTATTTCGGGATTCATTCCTGACCTCCTGTTTTCTCTTGTCGTGTTTTGGCATCAATCAAAGTTTTCAGATCTGCCATAATGTCGTTGTGCTCCGCTTCAGTAGGCACAGAGCCGGCATACCGGACATTGTCGCAGCGCGACAGAATTGAGAGCACTTTTGCCCGCATTTGCTGATCAATATCGCGGCTCTCCAGGTACGTGGCGAGTTCTTCAGACGTCATATTCATAACCTGCTTCCCCTCAGTGACCGACAGGAAGCCCTTGGTCAGCTGGGCGATCTTATGGTAGAAGTTCTTAAGTTCGCCCTCAATCAGGAGCAGTCGCGTGGATGAGAGCTCTCCCAGAATCCGTTCATAAGGCGAAGGTTTGGCCTCTTCTTCGAGCATGGCCTTGCGGCTGCGGCGTCGTATCACACTGGCCACCACGCACAAGGCGATAATGACTGCTGTGATTATGGCCAGAGCCACCAGGAGGATTTTCCCCCAGTTGATGGGCACTGGCAGAATGGCAAGCGCCTGGCTCGTAGTGCGGAGCGTTCCTTCCTCACCCGATTGACGAAGTCTATAATGTATATCAACAGGACCAACGGTTGCTGTCCCCTTTTGCGTGGGACGCAAGAGGTAGAGAAACTCCGCTACTGTCTTGCCCGATTCCGGGCTGGTTTTGTTCGATGGCTGCACGCTGAGCAGCTCGAGCCCGGTCAATATGGGATGTTCGGGATTCTCAACCGTAACGTCACCAATGGCGCCTTTCCAGCTGACACGGATTATAAATGAAACAGTATCGTTGAGGTGAATGGGCTGTTCAGCCTGTTTAACGAAGGCGCTGGCGGTAATCTCAAATCGCTCTAGCGGCAACGCAGCGCTTGGCCGCGCAACGGGTATGCCCTGCGTGGAAACCGTATCGAATGCGAGGGTGGAAATTGGAAGAATACCTGTCTGGGATTCTGAGGGGGATCTCAGGCTGCCAAAGACATCTGGGTTATCTTCTTCGCGCATGGCCATGCTGGCAAAGGCCAGGCCCATGACCATAAACGCCAGCAAATGCCGTCGGTGCCGTCTCATATCAGTGTGATCCGTGCTTCTATCGGTAGGGACGTATTGCAATACGCCCCTACAATTCTGTGGCAGAAGAACAGGCTAATAGTATTCGGGTCCTATTTTTCTTGCTGTGGAATAGTCGTAATGCGCATGACCCCATCGCGCTCGAACATGACCAGATGGTCTTTGTCTTTCTGGACTTTGCGCAGTGCAGTGCGGTAGTCGTCAATGCTCTTAATGTCGATCTTATTAACCTCAGCGATAATGTCGCCGGGCTGCAAGCCGGACTTTGCTGCCGGACTGTTTGGTTTGACTCCCTTCACTTCCACCCCAGCATTGACCTTGCCAGTCTCTGTTTCGCGCACAATGTTGTCCAGCTTTAGCCCCAACTTGTCGTACGTCTCCTTCTCGACCGTTTCTCTCTGCTTCAACTCTTGCATCTCTTCTTCGCTCGGCCGCTCCGTGGTGGTCACGGTTAAAGTCAATTCCTTTACCTTGCCGTCTTCTTCGCGGTGGAGCGTGAGCTTGACCTTTTCGCCAACGTCTTTGCTGGCAATGCTGCGGAGCATGTCATACTGATTTTCAATTGGTTTGCCGTCAACCTCTGTAACGACGTCATAGCGCTTAATCCCTGCTTTCTCTGCCGGACCATCAGGTTGTACGTAGGAGACGACAATTCCCTTAGGCTCTTCTAATCCGTAGTAAGATGCAATTCGGTGGGTGAGCGCATCCATGCCGACGCCAATATAGCCGCGCGCCACCGCTCCTTTTTCAATGAGCGCATCGCTGATTTTCTTCGCCTCATTGGATGGGATGGCAAAGCCGATACCCTGCCAGCGTGCAACATTGGAGGCAATCGCCATGTTGACGCCAATAACCCTTCCATCCAGGTTGACCAGTGGCCCGCCGCTGTTACCCGGATTGATGATCGCTGTGGTCTGGAGCAGATCCTCAATCAGGGCTTTGCCGATGACACGATGCTTGGCGCTAATGATGCCTTGTGTTACGGAATTGTTAAACTGCAAGGGATCACCGAGGGCCAGCACCCATTCGCCAACCTGGGTTTCGTCGGAATTACCCCACTCAGCGGTGGGAAGATCATCAACGTTGATTTTGAGCAGAGCGAGATCAGTGAACTCGTCAACACCGACGATTTTCACATCGTCGCCTGAAAAGGAACGCGCGTCGTGTAGTGTTATTTCTATCCCATCATCTTCGGCCTGTCGGATCACGTGATAGTTTGTCAGAATATATCCGTTGGGGCGAATAATGATCCCTGAGCCAGCGGTGGTAAATTCCAGTTCCTCATGGAAAGGTAACTCAAAAGGCTCACCGAAATGGAAGAAAAATCGGCGAAAGAACTCCTCAGGGCCTGGCAGTTTCTCTTTGGGCGGGGCTTTCTCCTTGCCTTCACGCTTGAAAATGATTTTAGGAGCATCCAGATGACCTTTTGCGTGAATGCTGACTACAGTTGGTAGGGTCGCTTTGGCTACGTCAATAAACGTCTGAGAAGTTAGAGGCTTGTTCTTATCCAATGAGAAACTTGCAGAGGGAAGAATCACCATGGCCAGCACAATAAGCGAAATGAAGAATCCTCTGATGATGCGTTGAGTGAAAAGTTCCATTCTTAAAGTCCTCCCTTTCTTGGTATTTTTACTTTTGTCTGGGCCCTTTGCAGGCCATTACCGGCACTCGGATTATGCGGGAGTGTTGAATGCTTATAATGAGACTGACTATTTCAATACAAGAATCATACCAGTTTAGCACAATCTTCAGGATTACAATGAGCCAACTTATCGAAAGCCATTGAGGCTTCACTGGAATTGGCACGCCTTGTTATCTTATCATTTGTAATATCAAAGGTGTACAAGCAAGTACAGATTATAATCTGTCCCTACTCTGTTCAAGTGCTAGAAGAGACCTATTGCCAAGCGAGAACCAGGTAAAGGGCGGCGAGAGAGAGCATGTGGGACAAAATGTCGCAGCAAAGGGCGAATGCCCTCGGGGATGGGCAAAATTGTCACATTAACCCGTATCTATCCCCAGTTCTTTCAGTTTTCTCTGAAGTGTGCGCCGGCTGATTCCCAGCAGCTGGGCGGCTTTTGTTCGGTTGCCATCAACTATCATAAGAGTTTGCTGGATGTACTGCTTTTCAATCAGCTCAAGGGGTTGGCCCACAGGCATAGAGAAAGTGTCTGAGGAAGTGTCGGTTTCCTGTAAGTTTGGCGGGAGGTCTTCGACATCAATTGTGTCCTTGTCGAGAAAGACGACGGTATTCTCAATGCAATTTCGCAGCTCACGGATGTTTCCCGGCCAATGGTAGGCAATCAGGCGGGCCATCGCTTTGTGGGAAATCGAGTGGACGGGTTTTTGGTTTTCTCGCGCAAACTCATCAACGAATTTCTTCACCAGGATGGGGATGTCTGCCTTACGATTGCGCAACGGCGGTAGCTCAAATACGATGACTTTGAGGCGGTAGAAGAGATCTTCCCGAAATCGTCCTTCATCCACCTCTTCCTGGAGATTGCGGTTGGTGGCAGCAATAATGCGCACGTCAACATGGATGGACGTGACCCCGCCCACGCGCATGAATTCTTTTGTTTCCAGCACGCGCAGGAGCTTTACCTGCATAGACGGAGGGATGTCAGCGATTTCATCAAGGAACAGGGTGCCGCCGCTTGCCAGTTCGAATCGTCCCTGTTTGCGCGATACAGCGCCGGTAAAGGCTCCACGTTCATGGCCGAAAAGTTCACTCTCTATCAGGGTCTCGGTCAGGGCGGCACAGTGCACCGGGAGGAAGCGGTTCTTGCCGCGAGGGCTATTATAATGGATGGCCTTTGCCAGAAGTTCTTTTCCTGTTCCACTCTCTCCAGAAATCAGTACAGTCGCCTTACTTTTCGCAATGAGACGGACTTGTTCAAAGATGTTTTGCATCTCCTGTGTTTCGGCAATCATCTCCTCAAATCCATAGCGCTTATCAATCTGTGTATGCAGGTATATGTTCTCTTGCAGGAGGCTCTGGTGCGCCATGGCCTTGTCAACTTTAACGCGCAGCTCATTAATGTTGACCGGCTTGCCGAGGTAATCATAGGCTCCTTGTTTCATGGCATTAACTGCCGATTCAACAGTCCCATATGCTGTCAGCACGATCACATCAGGTGGGGGAGTAAGTTGTCCGGCGAAGCGCAAAACTTCCATGCCATCAATCTCTGGCATCTTGAGGTCGGTGATAACAACGTCCACGTCGTCATTTTTCAGCCGCTCCAGGGCCGCTGGACCGCCGTCAGCCGTCAATATATGATACTCCAAGCGCGATAGCCCAAGCTCCAGGCTCTTCAGATTGTCGGGATTGTCGTCAACAATGAGTACCGTATTTGCCATGTAGATTCCGTCCTTATCCTTATTCCAGACCGCCCTGCGATAACGCAGCCTGAAAGAAGTCAGGTTACCTTGGGTTCCGTGGATGCGGATGGTTCACTGGCTGGAAGCGGTGTGGAATCGTGTTCATATGTTTCTATTCCCATGGGCGCGAGAATTCCAGCGGAAATGACGATTTTCATACCTTCTTCAATTGTGAGATTCGTATCCTGAATCTGGTCTATCGGAAGATACAGGAGAAAGCCAGACGTTGGATTCGGCGTAGTAGGGAGGAATACACTGACAAACAGTTCGTTGCTCTTTTTGACTCGAATCTCCCCGGTAGCGAACGCGAGGCTGCGGATACCTTTTCGCGGGTACTCAATAAAGACTACTCGCTTGAAGGCCTTGCGCTTGGGCATTGCCAGTGAATCAATCACTTGCTTGGTAGTGCTGTAGAGAAATTTGACAAATGGAATCTTCGCAAGGATCGTCTCGGCCTTTGCCAGCCAACGCCGAAAAACCAGGGCAGCTGACAGGAGCCCTATAATGTAGACGAACGCAAATGCAAGAAACAGGGAAAGTCCGATTCCGATGATGGAGCTCTGGATGTTAAAGACATTCGCGACCACCGGCTCGAAGATCCGATGGATTTTTTCGAACAGAAATTTGACCACAAGATACGTAATAGCTATGGGGATAATGGTAATGATACCGGCGATAATGCTGTTCTTAATCATAACCCAGACAGATTTTAAGAATCCCATTTTGCTCGTCTCCTTGGTGGGGGCGTTCAATTAAACTTTCCTACTGCTTAGACCGATTGTGCGGACTCACTCTGGCCTCTGAGCCACAGGGTTCAGCGGCAACTCGATGACGATTCGGGCTCCAGCACCATTGACGTTTTCAGCCCAGATTCTACCTCGATGATCCGACACGATACGCCGCGCAATGGCCAGGCCAAATCCTGATCCTCCTGGTTTTGTTGAATGAAACACCTCGAAGATGCTTTCCAGCTGCTCCTCCGGAATACCTTCGCCTGTATCAGTTATGGCAACGCGACAGTGCTTATCGTGCACATCCACGGTTATGTCAATGCGCTTTTCTCCGCGACTCAAGGCTTGTATGGCATTGAGCAGTACGTTCATGAGCACCTGGCGTAAGGCATTTGGGTCGGCAACAAGATCGCACGTTTCTGGGGCTTGGAGCGCGTAGCGGATTCCCTTCCGGCGCATTTCTGGTTCGAGCAGTGCGAGTGTGTCGCGCAGCAGTTCGATGAGACTGATTTGCACGAGTTGGATTTTAGCTGGCAGAGCAAATCGCAGGAAGTTTGTGAGCGTGGTGTTAAGCTGCGCGATTTGCCTTTGCAGCGATCCAATGACACCCTTATGGCGTCTTGTCATTTCACTGGGCTGCTCTTCAATTTCCTCCTCAATTACTGCCAGATTTACACTCATTGCGTTCAGCGGATTGCGGATTTCGTGGGCGAGCCCCGAGGCCAGGGTGCCCACATAGGCCATCTTATCGAGCTGGTCTTTCTCTTTCAACAGGGCCAGGTGGTGGCTGAACATTTTCCAGAGGAAGAGAAATGTTGCTCCTACCAAGATTACAAGAATAGCGACCATCATGATAATGCGTGCTGTGAAGAGCTGGCTGGTTGCCGAGATACGGCGAAAGATTGAGCTCTCAGAGACCCCGTACTCAAGATGGCCAAGCGCTACTTCACCATTTCTGATCGGGAGCGTGATCCGGTGTAGGTCGAGAGGCCTGTTAATCAGAATTTCCCAGCGTGTCTGTGCAGTATCCGACAGGTCAATCTGATACGACGAATCAGGCTGCAGCATCTTGATGTCATCGGATGAATCGCGATAGTGAGCCACAACTACATTTCCCTCAGGATCAACGAACGCTGCCCCCACAATGTTCTCGTTGCGCTTGATCAGGATTTCGAGCTTCGCGTTGAATACGGGAAGATTGCACAAATCCTGCAGCTGAGCATGTTCTTCCTCTGCCATAAGCGCATGAATCTCTTGTGAGATCTGCTTGCCCTGTTCTTCGGCAAGCAGCAGGGCGTCCTTGACGATATTCTCCTTGAGCACGTTGACGTAGTAGAGGCCGATGAGCGTGGTGACAAAACCCAGCAGCACCAGCGCACAGATGCAGAGAAGCACCGTTTTGGTCTTTAGCGAGACGCTTCGTTTCATGGTGTTATCACGCACCTTAACATTGATAAGGCCGCCAATAGGGTCACTTTTATGAGGCACTTCGTGAGTCTTCGCTCTGTGTGTGGGCGTCGGTCTGTCTGCCACCTTTAGCGGTGCCGCCGTGGCAAGCCTGCTGTTCTGCGTCAGTCTTCTGAAATTCTCTGACTCGCTGCTGAAGGGAAGAGATAGAATCGCGGGCAAGGTCGCGCTGCTTTTTCACAACCATCTCGCCCGTTTCCTTCAGGTCAATAATAGCAAGCACAAAGATTACTAACGTTAAGGCCAAACATCCGAGCAGATAAAGGAGATTCATGCCTGCAGATCCCAGAAAAGCTGAGACTTTATTATGGAGCGAGATTAGCACCACAATGACAATGAGAAGCCCAAGCCCTACCAGGCGACGAATCACTCGTCGCCTGAAATACAAAATCTCCTCGCCTCGGGCCTTTGCTGAGACGTACGTAGTGTACTCTTTAATCCCAAGCATCGCAATAGCAAGTAGTATGATTGGAAATAGAACGAATTTGAATAAGTTCATTGCTTCCTCCATATTATCATGTGCTATCTTATAAGATGCAGGGTTGTACTGCAAGCCAAAGTTATCATGCAAAACCTCTTTACGGGTCAATGCGTTACAACGTGCGTCTATATGGACGGCTTGCTTTATTAGTAGGGGCGTATTGCAATACGCCCCTACTAATAAATACATATTTTTCATCTCGAGCTGTCCGTCACCATAACTAAGAATTTCCTTGATTCTGTGGGTTTCATCACCTATTGATCATCTTGCATTTTTTTCAGGTCATAAGCGGAAAATCTTGGGAAGGGATAGAGAAGATGAGCATAATCGCCAGTATTCTTGAACGAGCTAAAGCGGCGCAGCGGCGTGTTGTGTTTCCAGAAGCTGTGCTGGATAGCCGAACGTGCATCGCTGTACGTAAAGTGAAAGATCAAGGGATTGCCAACCCAATTGTGCTTGGGCCGAAGCAGGAACTCTCAAGAAAAGCGCAAGAGGCGAGCGTGAAATTGGACGACATTGAGACCATTGATCACCTGTCGTATGAAAAGATTGGCGATTTTGTTGCCAGCTACCAGAAGTTGCGCAAAAAGGACAATCTGACAGATGAACAGGTTCGCAAGATTTTTGAGGATCCGCTTTATTTCGGAGCGATGATGGTCAAAAAAGGCCTGGCGGATGGCATGACCGCGGGCGCAGTGAATACAACGGCCAATGTGCTGCGCGCGAGCATTAAAATCATAGGATGCAAACCGGGAATAAAGACCGTTTCGAGCTGCTTTATTATGATCGTGCCGGATTGTCCGTACGGAGCAAACGGTGCATTTATTTACGCGGATTGCGCTGTAATCCCAGAGCCGACGGTTGAGCAGCTGGCGGATATTGCGATTGCTTCGGCCGACTCTGCACGCATGCTCCTGCAGGTCACGCCGTACGTTGCCATGCTGGCTTTTTCGACTTACGGAAGCGCAGAGCATCCAGCTGCTCAGCGAATGAAAGAGGCAACGGAACTTGCCCGAACGAAATGTCCGGATTTGATAGTTGATGGTGAGATTCAGGGCGATGCAGCGCTGGTAGAAGCGATTGGTAAAAAGAAAGCGCCAGGGAGCCCTGTCGTCGGTAAAGCCAATGTATTGATTTTCCCGGACCTAAATGCTGGGAATATCGCTTACAAGTTGACTGAGCGTCTTGCGAAGGCTGAGGCTTACGGTCCGATAATTCAGGGCTTGGCACTGCCTGTGAACGATCTCTCCCGCGGATGTACGGCTGAAGATATTGTCCTGGTGGCAGCAATTACCGCAGTGGAAGTAGGATAATATCCGGCGGCTCGCATTTGTAGGGATTCATCCGCCGCGGCGGATGAACCCCTACTCAGTTTTCCCAAATAAAGACGAGGCCAGGGCTACCGTAGATTGAGGAGCAGTGATCTTGCCAATTGCGAGATTTCGGGGTTCTTGTCCTTCCGGAGCTTTTTGAGGGTTCTTTTGGCCTTCTTGCCGCATAGCTGCGCATAATAGATGATGGCCTGGCGCCGGATGCGCAGATCTTCCATTTCATCCCACACTATCTTTTCGAGGTCGGGCAACATAGAGGGGCCGAGTGTCTCCAGCTGCTGGCGCGCTTCGTAACTCTGGTATTGGCCGTTGATGTCAAGAATGTGGCCAGCGGCATCGAGCAGATTGCGCAGCGAGGTGAGAGGTCTTTTCGCCTCCACGGAGGGTGTAAGGCGACGGCGAATTACTGCGCCGGGATTTACGCTGAACGTCTCACGGTTTTGCCTCCACCATGTTTCGTACTTCTCGGCAGCAAGCCTGCGGGCTTTCAGCGGTGTGGTGGGTGTGAGCCGGTACGAAACACCGGTGATGAGGTAAAATATCTGGGCGGCGGTGACCGACTCGGCCTGGTTGGCGCGCTTAATTTGTGCGGCTAAAAAGTTAATATCCGGAGCACCGCCAAGGCAAGCTAGGGCAAGTATATAGCGGCACTTGAGGCGCGCATTGGTCTCCTCGGTGGCCAACTGCTGAACAACAGGTAGGGCACGCGCGTCGCCAATCAGTCCAAGAGCGTTCACCGCATTGTAGCGGAGCAGAGCGAGCATGAACTGACGCTGGGTCGCCTGCCGTTCGAGTGGTAGTCTGGCGAGATCGTGCTGGATGAGCTCCTCAACACCATCGCTCAGCTTGCCTTGTGCGATATTCAGGAGCACGTCAACTGCCCGGCGTTCGCGGGCCTTGCCGAGCTCTTCAATGGCCAGAATAAGGAGCTGGGTTTTTTCGGTAGGGAATTCTGGCATGGTAGCCTTGCTGGGCAAAACGGCCCATCCGGAGTGGAGAAAGCTGATTATTCCCGATGCGGAAGGTGCAATGTTGTGCGCAGCGAGGAGATCCAGGTTGGTTTGGGGTTGGGCTAAGGTAGCCCGCGTAATCAGCAGGAAAAGAAGCCACGAGTAGCAGTGGTTATGCAAGCGGATCATTGTGTTTAAGTGCCCTGGTTTGGCGTAAGTACTAGAACCCTTTATACTGACTTGTGCAACGCCTCAGAAGTTTTAAGAACGGTTGTTGCTGTTCAAAATTCTGAACCCCTACTGGGTCACAGTCGCTTGTTTTGCGCGATGCAATAGTGGACAAAATCAAGCACACCGCGGCCGTACGCGTAAGGCGATACATAGTGTGCGATCTGCGTCACTGGCTCTGCGGCGTTTTGTACTGCCCCGGCCAACTGAACGAGCTCGAGAAAATCTCGATCAGCTGGCGCATCACCGATTCCAGCCATTTCGTCGGTACGGATTCCGGTTTTCTCGGCCAGCCACTGCAGTCCGACTCCCTTGTTGATTGTCCGAGGGGAGAAGTTAATACAGATTGATGTATGGTCAAAGCTGTAGAGTCCATTTGAGGTCTGCAGAATTTGCTGTGCCGTAGGTAAAATTTCCTCGACAGTCAACGGCGCTATGGGGATCAGCGTTAGCTGCGTAATCTTTCCTGGTTCAATCACCACTGGCAGGCGATCAGCCAATTGAGTCTTTGCTGCAATGGTGATTGCACGAAGTGCATTCTGTGTTGCACTATCGAAATTGGGATGAACTTCGAGGTACCGACCTTTCAATGAGTAGAACACACCACCACTTTCGCACACCACCGGATAGGGGGTAGCGCACAGCTGGATTATGGCTTCGACGTAAGGCTGCGGACGACCCGAGCAAAGCGTTATGGCGGGAATATGCGAATCAGACTGGGCCTGCCGATTGACCTCTTGCACCGCCTGAAAGATTTCCAGGTCAAAGGTCTCGCCCTGGCCTGGGATCAGGCAGCCATCAATATCTGCAACGATCAGTCGAATTGGTTTTCCTGCGCCCATCGATCCTCCGGAATTTCACTTCGTGTCAAAATAAAATGTTGAACCCTGACAAATACAAGAGCCAAAGCCATTAGAACATAATGGTATCAAGCACGCAGCCAGTATCAATGTAATCACGCACTCCTGGTGAAGTCAAATGCTTTTGACCGTTACGGGGCAATGGATGTTCAACATGACGAATCCATACAGGGCAAGAGTGTTTGAGGGGTGCTCTCAGCGTCGCTTCGGAAAGAATTTCCTTAACAGGCCACCTTCCGGCACATAACCGAGTAGGGTCTTAAGATGAGCCTTACGTTTAGGCGCTATGGCAAGGGCTTCCACTACCTCGGCGGACATTCGAGCCGGGTTACTGCATTTTTTGAGAGGCTCTAGCTTAGGGCCATCGCCGATGAAAAAGACTGCACCGTCCAGCGCGACCCCGTCGAATTTCACACCATGAAGAATAGCACCGGCAAAAAGAACCTTTGTCAGCGTAGCACCACTAAAGTCCGCATTGCTGAGATCAGCGTCCTGGAACGAAACATTGTTAAGGTCAGTATTGGCAAAGCAGGCAGAGCGCAGAATGGCCTTCTGGAAAGTGACGTCAACCATCTGGGAGCCAGTAAAATCGGCCTCGACAAGCTGCGACTGCTGGAAGCTATTGTTGACCAATTTTCGCCCCAGGAATTTTGCCCGGTTTGCCTCACAGAGGATCATTCTGGCTTCCTGCAAGGAGCAGCTACTGAGATCCATGCCGTTCAACACGGCTTCCTGAAACACTGCGCCGGAGAGGTTGGCATTTCTAAAAATTGCTTTCGTGCAGTTGCATTTGGCAAAGGAGGTTCCACGCAAATCTGCACCGGTGAATTTCGTCGGGCCCATGAGCGCTTCGTCGAAATGGGTGTGGCAGAGCATCGCATTCTCGAAGCTCACGTTTGCCAGATTAGCTTTGCGCAGCGAGCCGCTTTGCAGCTGGACACCCGTGAAATTCGATTGTCTCAGGTCGCACCCGTTCATTGTCGCATAGTCTATGCTTGAGCCGGAAAATACGATACGGCGTAGATCAAATCCCTCCAGATGAATCATTTCGCGATTCATTTTGGAGAGATCAACGACGTGGTTTGGGCTTTTCTCACGCTCCTTGGCAATGCGGCCATTCCAACGCTCGACGCCATCACTCTGCTGCGTTGCCCGAATCAGTTCCTGCAGCCATTCCCAATCTGACATGCGCACCTCTTAAGCCAACTACTGGTGGCGACGGATTTAGGGACAGATTATAATCTGTCCCTACTACTCAGGGGGCCGAACATAGACGTGTTTCAATCGAGGCGGTGAGATCGGAAATCTTTTGGGCCTGCGGTGTTCCTGTCGGATACACGGTAAAGGCCTTTTGTTTATAAGTCTTAAAGAGGGAGTCCCACTTTTTGCACGCCGCTCCATCGCGCTTCGTCAGCTCGTAGCCTCGCTTAAAGACCTTTAGCGCCTCGACCTCGTGCCCTGAGCGAATGAAATCAAACCCCAGCACTACGTATGCTTCTAACGCCCCGTTTTTTGGATAAACGTATGCGAAAAAGCGCTCCAGTCCCCCATCAGGATAGACTTCCCGAAATAACGATTCCTCGAAATAGAGCTTACGGATAATGTCTGGGTTTTTGGCATAGATGTGTACAATATCTTGAAATAGGTCTACCAATCGTTCGAAGATAAATCTCGTCTTGAGAATCTCAATCTCAAGTTCCTTTTTCCCCTGGAGGTAGTCTTCCTTGAGATACTGAAAGAGTTCCATTACACTGCCCGAGACACTGTTCCTGGCATGAGTGCTTAGGCGCTCTGTCAACGCTGGCTCAATGCTCTCCAGGTTGTAGTTCTCCTGAAGGCGCAGGTTCTCCTTGGCCTTGAGCAGGATGTGGAACATAGAGCCAAAGTACATATCGAAGCAGATCTGGAGAATCTGATCGCTTTCCGAGCGGGTGCTGGTGCGGAAGAGCTTGTGGGCTATGTCCTTAATCCCGCGCAGGTTGGCTTCGATAAAATCATCGAGATCCTCAAACGTCAGGTGGTGTTCAGTGGTATAGCGTCCGTAGAGATCCTTGAAACGCAGCACCGCTTTGTAGAAGAGGGTAATAAGCTGAAGCACTTCTTCGTTTTCACGAACGAGCGCATACCGTGGCTCGCCTCCAGCAAGAAGTTGCTTTGCCCGGGTGGCAGCAATTGCCGCTGGAGGAGCAGGAACTGATTTTTTCTTGGGCATCGAACGTACTCTTATCGTCTTACGAGATAAAGTGTCAGGCCAGAAAGGAGAAAATTGATTTTCTCCTGTGACTTTTACCTATTTTCTTCAAACTCTACTCGCCATGTCAAACATAAACTCATACGGTCGTCCCAAGAGCATGGGCGCTCGTTCAGTTGAACGCCCCCACAAGGGATGGCTATTTTTTGGACCGCACTTCAATAGCTTTGTATAGATTCGCCATTTCAATAGCTGAGAGGGCTGCTTGAAAGCCTTTGTTCCCTGCCTTGGTGCCAGCACGCTCAATGGCCTGCTCAATAGTATCGGTGGTAAGCACACCAAGGATGACAGGGACACCGGTCTGCAGCGAGATGGTCGCGATGCCCTTGGTGACTTCTGTAGCAATGTAGTGATAGTGTTCCGTATCGCCCTTAATTACGGCGCCCAGAGCGATAATGACATCGTAATCGTTGGTTTTCGCGAGCTTGGAGGCGAGATAGGGAATTTCGAACGAACCTGGAACCCAGATGATTGTCACATCATCTTCGCTGATTTCATGGCGGCGCAGGCAATCGAGAGCCCCATCAAGAAGTTTGGCAGTAATGAATTCATTAAACCGGCTGGCGAGAAGAGCGACTCTTAGTCCTTTGGCCGTGAGATTCCCTTCAATCGTCTTTACCATTTGTCTCCTCCTTGAGATCGTCTTTAAAAATATGGCCCAATTTTTCCTCTTTAATGCGTAGATAGTCTTTATTATACTCATGCTCGGGGATCACGAGCGGCACA
Organism: Candidatus Sumerlaeota bacterium; assembly: GCA_030613245.1. Taxonomy (GTDB): domain Bacteria; phylum Sumerlaeota; class Sumerlaeia; order MWCT01; family JAUWMI01; genus JAUWMI01. Next base: position 33,216 of record JAUWMI010000013.1, on the reverse strand, counting down.
CGACCCACAACCTGAAGATCATAGCCTGCGAGGCCGATCAATTTCTTTGGATTATTGGTCATAAGGCGTATTTTGTGCAGTCCGAGATCAGCTAGAATCTGCGCTCCAATTCCGTACTCGCGCAAATCAGGTTGAAATCCAAGGGCTTCATTCGCTTCTACAGTGTCTTTGCCCTGATCCTGTAGCTCATAGGCAATGAGTTTATTTTTTAAGCCAATTCCGCGGCCTTCCTGTTGAAGGTAGATGATCACGCCATGGCCTTCTGCGGCAATTTTTTCCATTGCTTTGTCCAATTGCGGCCCGCAATCACAACGGAGCGAACCGAGCGTGTCGCCGGTAAAACACTGCGAATGGACACGCACCAGCACACTCTCGCTTTCTGCAATGTTGCCCATGGCCAGCACAATATGCGTCTCTCCACTTATGCTATCCTCGTAGAGATGAAGGTCCCAGATGCCATGCCTATTCGGGATCTTTGTTGAGGCGACCCGGTGCACCAGTTTTTCTTTCCGCATGCGATAGGCGATGAGGTCTTTGATGGTGACGATTTTCAAGCCAAACTTTACGGCCATCTTTTCCAGGTCAGGCAAGCGCGCCATCGTGCCGTCGTCATTTAAGATTTCGCAGAGCACTCCTGCTGGGTAGAGACGTGCGAGACGTGCCAGATCCACAACCCCTTCAGTATGGCCTGCTCGTTGAAGCACACCACCCTCTCTAGCCTCCAGGGGGAAAACGTGGCCAGGTCGCGCGAGGTCTGAAGGCTTGCTTGCCGGGTCAATAAACACGCGAACGGTTTCTGCGCGATCTGCAGCGGAAATGCCGGTAGTGGTCTGGTCACTCGCATCAATCGAGACTGCGAAATTTGTGCCCATTTTGGCCGTGTTATAATGAACCATGGGAGCCAGATCGAGCTCGCGCAGACGCTGGGGCGTGGCCGGGAGACAAACGAGCCCGCGCCCGTGCGTCACCATGAAGTTAATCGCCTTCGCATCAGCGAATGATGCCGCAATCACCAGGTCACCCTCGTTCTCGCGATTCTCGTCGTCCACCATGATCAGCATTTTGCCGGCCTGGAATTCTTTAATGCCCTCTTCAACTGATCCGATCATACGATGCAAGTACTCCTCCTTATATTCGGTACTTCTGGCGCACAGCAAAAGTAGGGGAGTTAAATTTAACGCCCCCTACAGGCGTCCTAGACAAATCCTGTCCGTTCGAGGAGCTGCCGTGTCACCTCCATACCTTTTTGTAGGCGCAGTTCGCGAACTGCCTCTACATTCTTTCCATGCGTCCACGCATACAGGTATTTGGCCACAATGTCGCATTCGAGATTGACCGGACCTCCAGGCCTTTTCCACTGTATCGTCGTGGTCTTCCACGTATGCGGGATGATGCAGACGCTAAACATTTCCTCATGCAGATTGATGATGGTCAGGCTGATCCCATCTATGCAGATCGAGCCTTTGGAAATGATAAAATGCCGCAGCATGGGAGGAAAAGCGATGGTTACAATGCGGGTCTCGCCCTGCAGCTTGATGGATTTAACACAGCCAACCCCATCAACGTGGCCGCTGACGATATGCCCGCCGAACCGGCCGTCTATACTCAGAGGCCGTTCGAGATTTACCCTGTCACCACGCCGCTTGTGGCCTAAGGTTGTTCTGTCCAGAGTTTCTTGGGACGCGAACACCTGGCACACAGGGCCCCTCGCCTCTTCGATGGTCAGGCATGCACCGTCAATCGCCAGACTGTCGCCCACTGCAATTGATGGTATCACGCTATCGCATCGAATGGCCAGTCGCGCACCTGCATGCCCCAGCCTGGCCTTGTGGGCCATTCCGAGTGTGAAAGATTCAATTGTGCCAATAGCTTCAATAATTCCAGTGAACATACATCGCCTCGCAATATCCTACCGATTGTACAGACGGCAGCTGACTCTGATGGAGAAAAATCCCCAAGAGCGTACACTCTTGGGGATCGTACGTATTTAACAGGATTAAGACTGCACAGCTTTTTCCCATCCTGACTGTTACAGTCGGCTTCGGAATTGCACCGAATCAACCCCTGGTGGAGGCTCGCGGGCTTTACCGCCGGTACGGAATTCCACCTGTCCCCAAAAGTGTGTTGTCTTTTAGAGCGTTGACTATCTTGCTAGATTTTTTCTCCTTTCAAGCGGTCAAGATTCAACTCGGCAGTTTTGGCAAAGCTAAATAGATCCATCAACATTTTAATCTGCTGCGAGAGCATCTCTGCCTGGGATTTCTGCGACCATTGAGTCGGCTCGTCCGTTCCAGAATCCTGAACAGAAGAGGTCTTTGCCATCTTCAGTTTAAGCTGTTCACGGTCTGCAATAATCTTTTCGTAGATTTCCATAGCTTCGGTATTCTTATAGCGGAGTTCCAGCAGACGTGCCTTGCAGAGCAATGCCTGATATTCAATATAAGTTTCTTTTCCTAACTCGATTGCCTGGTCGTAGGCCTTTTCAGCCTGGCGCAGGATGCTCTGGTCTTGTTCATTGTAAAAGAATCTGTCTTCAAATGAGTATCCCAGGGCGACGTAGCCCTTGGCGCGATCCTCATTGGTTTGTGCTGTGTCGATGTAGTGCTGGAAGGAACTGATGGCACGATCGAAATCACTCATAAAGTAGTAGGCATTTCCCTGAAGGTACCGAGCCTGTCGGGCAGCTTTGGACTTGGGGAATTCGTCTACGAGCTGCTCGGCATAGCCAATTGCCTGCCTCAGTTCAGCTTCGCGTTTCGTTTGGTCAGTTTCCATCAGGCCATTTTCGAAGATATTTATAGCCCACGTGAACAGCTGGTTGGATTCCCGCAGAACCATATCCTGACGATAGCTATATATCTTTACAGAGATGATTACGACCACTAAGGCTGCCAGTATAATAAGACACAACCGAATGTTCTCACGGATGAAGGTGTACAGTTTCATCCCGAAGGTCCGGATTTCGTCTTCCTTCAGTTGCCTTCTGGTGATTTTCCCTTTTGCCATGCGAATTCTTTTCCATTGCAGAGGCGCTAAATTTAACGCCCCACTTTTCTGAATGCGTGCATTAATATTTATCAGAGTCTTTGCATATCAATCAAGTCTTTTTTCGTGATATTATAGGCGGCAAAATATTGAAAACTCAAGGTCTTAACCTACCGTAGCGTAGTTCTCGTCAAGTAAGGGATGTCGCTTTTCGCATAATGCTATAAATTATTAATTGTGGTAGGGACGTTCAATTGAACGCTTCTACACGGTGACTTGCGGATTAGAACAAACCCGCTTGATCCCTGCAGAGGAAGAAAAGGCTTGCATTCGGGGAAGGGCATTGCATAATATTGTTCGTGAAGGTCGCAGAATGATGGTATACCGAGCCACATATCGAGAGATTGCATGTGCAGTATTCGCACTGGCGGTATTTCTCTGTCTTTCGGGAGGCGCTCTTTTTGCCCAGAATGAAGTCGGGGAAAAGGCAGTTAAGATCAGTGTGCTCTCCACGCAGAACACCAATCCTAAGATAGCTGTTACAGCAGATGGCCGAGTTTATGCGGTATGGGAGGGCCTGTACGAGCGGCACTCACGCATCTTCTTCCGTGAAAACCGCGATGGCGAGTGGCAAGAGGAGCTCATGCTCAATCAGGTTGCGGATGTTGATGATATTGATCCGGCTATTGCCCTGGACATCAAAGGGAATCCCCACATTGTATGGGTAAGGAAACAGCCGGTGGGGACAGATGGCGAGCGCACAACCGTGATGTATGCCTACCGTATTGGGCAGGAGTGGATTGTTCAAGGGGGGATTAATCCTAATAGCGATCGCAACAGTGAATTTCCGGTGATTGCGGTTGCGCCGGATACGCGGGTGTTGATTGCCTGGCAGGAGGGCCGGGGCACGGATTATGACATTCTGTGTGCCACGCAGAACCGTGGGGGTGATTTCGCAATCAGCGTGGTAGCCGGTAGACAGGCTGACCACTACAATCTCTATCCTGAAATCTTTATTTTTGAGATACCATGCCTGGTCTGGTATGAAGCCATAAATACGGACTTTGTATTGCGCAAAGCGAGTTTTCACATTGGCAACTTCAGTTGGGTGTCTGAGGCGATTGCGGATTTCGACCGCATGGCCGCGAATCGGTTGCCTTATATTCTGGCGGATGATGACGCGAAGTTTTTCGGGCTCTGGTATGATGCAGAGCGGTCCGGCGAGCGGATTTTTCTGGGAGTCCAGGATTCCGAGACCCTGGGTGAAGGACGAATAGCAGATGATAATCCTGTACGCCCAAATCGGTTGCCGAGCGGGACCATTGCTGAGGACGGAACGATCTACATCTGCTGGTGTGGTGATACGCTTTACGGTAACCAGGTCTTTGTTCTTCAGGGCAATGGCGAAGAGTTCTCGCCCAGTATTATGGCCTCCAATGGTGAACCTCTCTTTTATTCCCATCCTCAGGTAGCTGTCCAGGGCACCAGTACGGCGTACGTGATCTGGAGCTCCAATGCCCTTGACGGTGGCGACGGCGGTATTTACTTTAACACCGTCGAGTTCTAGCGCAGATTTCCCAAATTGATTTAACTGAGCTCAACTGCAACTGCAGAGCTAACATTCAATGGCATGCTGCAAGAGAGAACGATCAACGTGGGTCCGACCTACCTGAGACAGACAAGCCAAGTCCTTTCTTTGCGTGAAATTTTATACGCCTGGGGGTTATTAAGATGTTCTTATCGTGGATGAAAATCGAGAACAGTATCATGTACCGCTAAGAATTTCGCAGCCCGTCCCAGAATTTCCGCAAAGTTTACCGTCGAGTTAAATTAGGATGATTTGGAATTGTCGGACAGCCTCTCTGTCCCCGGAATTTCCCAATCGTCGCCACAAAGCGTATGGTTCATCTATGCCTTTAATGTTTCCGTAAGCAGCCTCACATGGGCACGTTATTACAGCCGATTTGTTGTAGAAAATTACGCAAGTGATCTTTTTGCTTGACAAAATATTAGACCCGAGTAACTTTCTATAACAGAAATGTTGTATAATATTACATGAAAAATAATAAAGCAAAAATTTCCGAGGACATCCAGCGACTTGTCGCAGCGATTCTTGCGACCAGCCCGGCTGGCCACAGTCTGTCCTTAATTGGTGGCTTTCGATTTCGGCTATTGGACGACAGCCCCCGATTGTCAGTCGATCTGGACTATCACTGGGAGAAGGATCTCGATGAGAAGCAGGAGGAGATTGTGTCATTATTAAGAAGAAAACTGCTTCCCGAGGTGAAAGAGCGGCTCGGATACGATGGGACCGTTGCCCCAGCGACTGGCCAGGACGCCGATTCGCCTATGGTTAAGATTGTTAAACTAGTGTTCTATCGAAGCGACGTACCGCACAGTGGAATCGAAATCAATGTGGATATCACGCGGATTGAATGTCTCGACAAACCAATCGTACGCACCAAAGGCGGTGTCGTTTATCTAACGGCTTCAGATGAAGATATGATAGAAAGCAAGATTATCGCATTGTTCAATCGCACGTATATTGAAGAGCGAGACCTCGTAGACATCTTCTTGTTCGGGGATCGACTGACATCAGATTCGGCCGGTAGAATAGATCAAAAACTGGCGAAGATTTCCCTCGATCGGTCAGTCGTGTCCGACAGACTGAAGAAGATCGTAAGCTCGAGAGACTATCATATCCGCAATATAGGGGAGGTAATTGACACTCAACTTGATCTCCAGGTTGCCGATCGTATTCGTGAGGCGGGGGGAGCAGCAATGGTTTTTGAAGATATCCTGAAGGTTCTACACAATAGGCTGAAACTCCGACTGGATTGCGAGTCATCATGAAGGCATTGAAATGGCAAGAGTATCTTGCTGAACAAAGCCGAGTCCAGGGCAAAACCATTTTTACCGTCACTGAGCTTGCTAATATTGCCCACACGTCTGCGCACGCCCTAAATGTCGAACTGGCAAGACTCGTGGAGCGCGGAGTGATCCAGCGATATACTCGCGGGAAGTATGGACTGCCGAACATGGTAACCCCAGAAGATCTGGTGAAGAGCCTTGATTCTCACGCGTACATAACCTGCGCTTCTGCATTGCATTATCACCAATTGATAACTCAGATTCCCAAGCAATTTACGTGTTTTACGAACAGGCGGCACAACCGCTCGCGTGAACGCATGACACCTTTGGGACTATATGTATTCGTATGCGTTAGTAAATCGATCTATTCTAAACCCATGGGAAAGGCCATTGCTTCACCAGAGCAAGCAATGTTCGATTTCGTATATTTAATGCGCCGGAAAGGTGTTGACCCGAAAACAATAGTCACGCTTCGTAATTTGGAACGGTTTGACGACTCCCAGATTTCTCAAGTCTCACCTCGCTATCCCAAGACGGTCCGAAAGGAAGTGCGCAATATCCTTCGGATGAAGAACGAGGGAGGCTGACTGAGTATCAGAAAGTTGTCCTTCGTGAACATCATTGGAGTGATCCAACAAATACTCCCAGCGGACGGGACATAGCGCTGTGCGCCACAACCTATGGCTGGTAGCACTCGTTCAGATGTTTAAACACCTAAATTTGTCGGTTCTCTTATTCCAGGCGTGATACGCGGAGCACACAGGCATGCGTATAATTGCCGATTTGCATATTCACTCAAAATATAGCCGCGCAACCAGTAGCGACATGAACCTCGATAGCCTGAGCCAGTGGGCAAAATGGAAAGGCATCACGCTGCTCGGCACCGGCGATTTCACGCACCCTATGTGGCTCAGCGAGATGAAGCAAAAGCTCCAGCCTGCGGCTAAGGGACTTTATGAATATAACGGAACCACGTTAATGTTGACTAGCGAGGTGTCGAACATTTTTCAGGTGCGTGGCCGTGGTCGGCGGGTACATATGCTCATTTTTGCGCCGACCATCGAAGTGGTGGAGAAAATTAACGATCGGCTGTCAACGTACGGTAAGTTACGATCAGATGGGCGGCCTATGCTCGGACTGGCGGCAGAAGACCTGGTGGATATTGTTCTCGGAATCTCGAGCGAGTGCGTCCTCATTCCGGCACATGCCTGGACCCCATGGTATTCCGTGTTTGGCTCGAATTCGGGCTTTGACAGCTTGGAAGAGTGTTTTGGCAAATACACGAAGTACATTTTTGCAATCGAGACAGGCCTGAGTAGCGATCCGGCGATGAACTGGCGCCTCTCAGCTCTGGATCGTGTGGCGCTGATCTCGAATTCTGATGCGCACTCCTGCTCCCGGCTCGGCCGCGAAGCAAACGTCTTTGATACGGAGCTCAACTATCCGGCCATCGTTGATGCGATACGGTCAAAAGATCCCCAGAAATTTCTGTACACCATCGAGTTTTTCCCTGAAGAAGGCAAGTACCACTACGATGGCCATCGCAATTGTAACCAGCGGTTATCCCCGAAAGAAACGATGCGGCTGAAGAATATCTGTCCCAGCTGCGGAAGGCCTTTAACGCGTGGCGTGATGCATCGTGTTGAACAGCTGGCGGATCGGCCAGAAGGAACGCGTCTGCCGAACACTATTCCGTATCGAAACCTGGTGCCACTGCGGGAGATTTTGGGCGAGGTGCTGGGGAGAGATGCAGATACGGTTGGTGTACAGAAGATGTACAAGAATCTGGTGGGGCAATTCGGTAGCGAATTTGCGCTACTGCTTGATGCCGAGGAAGAAACAATGCAGCGCACGGGCCTTTCGCCGCGCGTCATCGAAGCAATTCTCCGCGTCCGCAAGGGGCAACTGCACATCCTGCCCGGCTATGACGGCGAGTTTGGCACCATCACTATTTTCCCCAAAGACAAGGCTACTCACGAACAGCTCGAGCTGTTCTGAATCTCACTTCAAGTCCCTGACTCAATCCCTATTTTTTGGCAATAGGTGTTTTTGTAGGGGTAGTTTATGAACTTGCCCCTATTAGAATGATTGTGCGGCTACATTGCGCCGTAGCCTGTAGTCACGACGAGGATGGTTCTTAAGAGGATCTTGAAATCGAGGAATAGAGACCAGTTATCAATATATTCCAGGTCAAGTTTCATCCAGGTATCAAAGTTCAGCCGACTACGGCCTTTGACCTGCCACAGGCAGGTAATGCCAGGCTTCATGCTAAGGCGGCGGCGCTGCCAGCGGTCGTATTTTTTCACTTCCTCTGGGATGGGGGGACGCGGACCTACCAGGCTCATCTCGCCGTGCAGGACGTTGCCGAGTTGCGGGAGCTCGTCGATGCTGAATCGCCGGATCAAGCGGCCAACCGGCGTGATACGAGGATCCTTACGAATTTTGAACACCGGGCCGTCCACCTCGCTCAGGGCCCGCAGATTTTTCAGCTCCTGATCGGCACCTACTTTCATAGAGCGAAATTTCCAGAGGGTAAATGTGCGTCCATTCAGGCCGCAGCGGGTCTGGCGGTAAAAGATGGGATCGCCGGTTTTGGAGGTGATCTTAATTGCGAGGGCAGTAGCAATCAGGATCGGCGAGCATAGAATAAGCAGGAGACAGGCGGTAATGCGGTCGAATGTGTACTTCAACAGGAGGGCCATGTTCAATTCGCGCACTGGATTATAGGTGATGAGCGCAGTGTTCTCAAATTTATCGAGTGAGGGCCAGGCGATCCTGTGATTGAAAAAGTTCAGGGCCAGCCGCGTGCGAATTCCCATCTCCTCACATCCTTCGAGCAAAGGGACGATCCGGTCCAGGGATGCCACTGAGGGAATAAAAATGACTTCATCCACAGTATGCTGTTCGAGGTAGATCAGTGTCTCGTCCAGTGAGCCGACGATTGGGTAATGCCTGGTTTTGCCTGACGTGGTCTGGGTTAATAGAGAGCCAGGGGTCATTTTTGGGTTGTCACTTATAATACCGGCGATGCGAAAGCCCCAGAAGGGATGGCTCTCGAGAAGGTCAATGAATTGCCGCATCTTCTCTCCCCCGCCAACGAGCAGTAGGGTACTGAAGTTGTAGCCTTGCTGACGAAGCCGCAAGAGCACGCGTCTCACGGCGAACGTCTTTATTAGGAGTAGACTAACAAGAATAATTGGGGTCAGAAGAATCTGACCTCGGCTGATAATGTCGCCCCTGTATATTATATAGATGATCATCACACAGATCAACGTTGTCTCGGCCACGCTGAGCAGGATAATCTTGATGGTATCAAGGGCCTTACGGATCCGCTGGGCCTCGTAATAGCCATTCAGGTAGAGCATGAGCACGGTCAGGGGTGGGATAAGAAAGAGGAGCCAGTAGTAGTGCGACAGTGGGCTCCAGCGGAGCATGGTTGGAGCGATATAGGGTGAAAGAATGCGGTTCTTGAGAAGATGCGCTGCAAGAAAAGCGAGGGCGGCAAGCAGGAAATCCAACAGCATATTTACGCGCTTAAATATGTAATCTTTTTCTCTTAGCATGTTACTTTTCGCGAAAACGAACTCGCTGTTAGCATCTTCTAACCTTTTATTAATAAGAGTCTCACGTGAGAATTGTCAATAGTTTTCGCTGTTAAGATCCGCCTGAGGCAGACAAACCAGCCTGGGACAGTAGGGGCAGATTACAATTTGTCCCTACTGATTCACGGCAGCATTATGGCGCCATTGGTTACTGGAAAGGTTGTGCTGTCATAGGTGCCGAATCAGACTCTATTTGCCGTGTCTGAGATTCCATGGTATGGATGATGTCTTCAGCGGGGAGTTTGAGGAAACGGCCCGAGGAGTCGAGCAAGATATCGTCAGTTGTATTTTCTGTGCCGTCCAATCCGTATGAAAAGAATTTGCGCTCAAACCGCAGCAGCACGATGTTATTGCCCCACGTGTCTGCAAGAGCATCTGGCTCAACATAGCGGGCTCGAGCGAGTTCCTTAAGTGAATTGGCAGCCTTTCCCATTTCGGCTTCGTACGTCAGGAAGGCGTTGCGCAGTTTCTGCATTCGCTTTTTCGTTGCTGCAATTTGGGCCAAATAAGATTCTCGCGAAGAGCCATCTCTATGGGGAACGCCCAATTGTTTCAGCCGATCTACAAACAAGGCGAGCGGCTTAAGTGCCGTGCCTGGCCGTAAAGAATCAGGAGTAGAATAGCTCCACCAATGTGGCCACACAACAGTACAGAAGCCTAACAACATCAGCAGTACGCCGAAGCCGATGAATATAGAGCGCCCCACGGGACTTTTCGCAGGTGGCCCAACCTGTACATCCAGAATCCTGCGCAGTTTCTCTGGTGCCAGTCGTGAGTGTTTGGAGAATTGCTGTGCGCTCAATGGGGGCGGCACGGACAGATCATGATCTGTCTCTACAAAGTCGGTATCAGAGTGAGTCTGGAACGAATCGTCAGAAGATGCAGTGTAGGGAACAAAATCGCCTTCTTCCTTAGATAGAAGAGTCAGTTTTTCCTGGTTAAGATCGTGAATGAGTTCATCGTAGTCCTGATAGCGATCATTGGGATCCCTGGCCATCATCTTTGCGACAATTTCGCACAGGCCACCTGGCACCTTGGGGTTGACCAGGTAAATTGGGACGTAGGTGCCAACGACATGTTGCTGGATGAGTTCCTGCGCGGTTGTAGCATCATAGGGAGGTTGACCGGCGAGGAGATGGTAGAATGTTGCACCGAGCGAGTAGATGTCGGAGCGATGGTCACCCGACGGGGCAGCTGGGTGTCCTGCAGTTTGTCCAAGCCCCTGTTCAGGTGACATATAACGGGGGGTACCGAGTGTAGGGGTGACCGGCCGTTCGCCCGTACTAGGCGTTTCCGGATCCATGGGGCCGCCTGCTGGCCCTGTTTCGTGCATGAGGAACTTTGCCTGGCCAAAATCAACCAGTTTTACCACGTTATCAGAGGTGAGCATGATGTTGCCCGGCTTGATGTCGAGATGAAGAATCTTGAGCTGATACGCGGCTTGGAGTCCCATTGCAGCTTGTGCCATTAGATCCGCAATTTGTGAGTACGTGAGTTCCGCTTTGTTGCGGATCAGATCAGACAAGGACGGGCCATCAACGTACTCCATTACGAGGTAGGGTATGCCATCGTCAGTAGATCTGACGGTATAGATCTTTGCCACATTTTGGTGGGTCAGAGCGGAAATGGCCCGCGCCTCTCGCTCAAAAGAGCTTACAGCTTGGCGCAGCCTGACCTTGTGGGCCTCTTCGTCGGACATAATGGCAGTGGAGTATAGTTTGATTGCTACATAGAGGTTACGTCCAGGATCGAAGGCCTTGTAGACCTCTCCGGTTCCGCCCCTGCCCAGTAAAAAAATCAGGTGGTATGACCCGATTTTCCGTAAATACTGTTTTTCTTCAGAGTCCATTTTCGACTTTGGATTGCAGGGCAGTTCGTGAACTGCCTCTACAAGTTGGAAATCTCTGTCTGTAGCAGACAGGCCTTCCCTGATTGCCACGTCACAAATATAGGGGTTTAACATGACTTAACGCGCCTCAGGCGCATTAAACCCCCTGCTGTCGTGACTATTAATATTATAGTCAATTCCTGATTTTTTGGCAATTGGAATAGAGATTTATGGTAGGGACGTTTACTGCAATAAGCTCTAGTTGCCGAGGGTAAACCTGTGTTTCGGAAGCAGTAGGGACAGATTATGATCCTTCCCTACAAATAGGGGTGATGTGGATATCCTGGGAGTTGATCTGCAAGGAAAGGCCAAATCCGCTGTGGGTTTTGATAAGCCGTGAGGCCTGCCGCTTGCCAATGATAGTTGCAAAAGCTTTGATAATGGCTGACTTATGCGCAGAGACCTGCTGGCGTTCCACTTTCGCATCTTCCCACAGGCTGTCGTCCAGATCTTCGTATCGGATGCCGACCATTGGCCTGGAGGCGAGCAGGAGAAGCAGTTTGTAAGGAAGCCGGGTGAGCTGAACCTTCTTTCCGCAAAATAGAATCGTGCCAGGTGCATTACAGTCAATCTCCAGAGTTACTGGTTCCTGGCCGGGCTTTGCGCGTTTTTTAGGCTTTGCGGGTCTGCCTTTTGGGACGGCCTTTGGTTGTGCTGGGACTCGTCCGAGCGGCACTTGTATGCGCTCTGGGCGACCCGCCCTGGCGGGCCTCGTCTGAATCATGGATTCTGTAACGACCCTGTCTTTCTGGTAGGCACGCTGAGTGAATGCCTTTGCCTCTTGAATTAGTAGTTGTGCCACGCGCGTTGGGATCCACTGCTCCAGACCGGCCACCTGTGCTTCGGCAAGGCTCTGGGGCGTGTTATATCCTTCGCGGATGAGCGCCTGGATATATGCTCGCGAGAGTCCCTCGACGCGCAGCCTGGTCAACCCAACTCCGTCCTCGTCCACGCCGTAGATTAGCCGTTCCGCAAGATTGGCAACTCGCTGCCGCAATGTAGGTGCAAGACCAAGCGAGGCGATCATTGATGCGAGGCTTTGGAGAAGCCACTGGAAGTGTGAAGCTAGATTTCCTATGGTGCCTGAAAAAAGATGGTATGTATTTTCGATGGTCATCGTATCAGTTTTCTGAATCCAGATGTCCAGAAGAAGTGCCTTTTTTAGTGCCTCAAGATCCTCAACGCGATACCCACCTTTCTTTTCAATCAGTCCACGAACGTAGTCGTCTGCTGTGGTCATGGGCTTGCCCGCACTGCCGGGCTTGTCTGTACTGACGGTACGCGTCCGTGTATCTTCGGAGTCGTCAAGACCCTGCACAGGAGTTTCATCGGTTCTGGCCGTGTCTGCCTGAGACGAATCGTCATAGCCGAGTAAGGTGCGAACCTGTGTAATGTAATTGGCTGAAGTTCTCTCGCGATAGGAGAGAGGTATCGGGAAGTCGTAGGCATCAGGGGTAAAGGTAGCAACAAGCAATATGGCCAGGGGGCTGACGTCAGGGCCAGGGTTAGATTGCAGCCAGCGATGAAAGCGCTGTACAGTAGTGGGATTTAGACCAGTAGTGGCGACAATGGTACCGAGGCCCGTGGTTTCGATCTCTTCGTCCTCAGTGCTAATTCCTTCTTGAATTCCAGATTGAATCAGCAGATTGCCCGCGAGGCATTGCGCCACTGCTTTGTCAATCCATTCACGCAGAACCTCCGATTTATCGGCACGACTCCTCGTTTCGGCATCTCGGCCGGATGAGGCGTCGGTCCGGCGAGTCCATGATTGGAACGGTAGGGACAGATCATAATCTGTCTCTATAGAGCCGGTGTAGGTACGCTGGAAGAACTCGAGCAAGGTGCGGCGTGTTAGAGCGATTTTTGAGGAGACGAGATCCAGCAGGTAGCGGTCGAGTTTCTTCAGTGACATGGGGGGCGCAATGGACTCCAGCTCAGCGGCAACGTAGTCGTGCATCAGCCGTTCGACTTCAGCGGCATTTCGGCCCATCAGAATTGAGCGGCCAAACTTCTCCTCCTTCAGATAGCGTGCCGACCGTCCTCCCTGGTTTCTAAAGCGGTGACGGCTAAGAGGAACGAAGGTGTACGACCCTGTCCATGGATCGGTGTCTACCATCTGCAGGCAATTAATTACATTTCTGCCGGTTAAGTTAACACCCTGGCCAAGAGTGGAGGTGGAGATGAGGATACGAATGGCTCCGCTATTGTAATGGTCTTCAACCATCTGGCGCAAGTCCCACGAGAGTTCCGCGTTGTGGAAGGCAACGCCGACCTGGAAACATGCGGCAAGCAGCTCTTTCGAATGGCAATCTTCGAAGACGCTTAAGGCCTGGAGGGCTGCGTCGACTGCCGGGAGGCGGACACGCTGGGAAATCTGATATGCCCAATCCCGTGTCACGGCACGGGTGGGGGCAAAGATGAGTACCTGTTCGTTCTTTTGTTCGGCCAGGTACTGTGCGAGACCCAGGATGGGTTCGCGCGCGAACGCTTCGTCGCCTTCAGGCAGGAGTAGGGGCGGTTCGCTAACCGCCCCTACATTATCCCCTCCTACAAAGAGGCGTTCGCGGCCTTCTTTGCCTGAATTGAAGCAGCGATAATGGAAGTAATTGTCGGCCAGGTTAAAGACGCCTTCGCGTAGTTCCACGGGTCGTTTATTGAAGTTCAGCAGATCGCAGCTGAGCCATGAGGCAATGCGCTCAGGGTTGCCCAGAGCTGCTGACAGCCCGATGAATTGTGTCTGAGAGGGAGACTGCGTAATTTTGGTGAGAAGCAGATCGAGAATGTCACCGCGCGTGCTATCGCCCATCATCTGAATTTCGTCAACTATGACCAGACCGACTTGTTGCAATATCTCGGGACGCAATACCAGGTAGGATTTCATTTTTTCATAGACCGCGATCAGCAAATCATAGCGGCCGTCAAGGACAAGGGCATCTGCTTCGGGGCGTTCCCTTGTGGAGATCACAATGCGGAGGCTAAGGGGGCCATAGAGGCTGGTGAATGCGCTATACTTCTCTTCTGCCAGGGCTTTGGGCGGGACGAGAAAGATTACACGGCGATTTGCTTCCAGGTGTTTCACGGCTGCAAGTTCAGCCAGAAATGTTTTGCCTGACGAGGTTGGGGCAAACACGATCAGATTTTTGCCCTGGAGAAAACCGTAGCGGGTAACGGCTTCCTCTTGAAGTGGAAGGAGAGTCTCAGCGTAGGTTGCCTTCCACAGGTCAATCACGCGAGGCGAAAATCCGTGTGCTTGCAACTGGTCAATCGTCAGGGTCATGTGCTATTTCGCTTTCACTGTGCCGGATTCAGGTTCAGCGTGACATCATGCCCAACGGCTTGGGACGCATTGTGTTTCTTCATAGGCTTTCCAGTGTTCCGGTCAGTTCCTGCTTCAATGTAAGATCGCCATCGGGTAGGATAACTGCCACCCAAGGCACCTTTGGATTTGTTACGGCAATATCCCAAATGATTTCTAGCTTCTGCCCAGCTTTGAGATTCACCGGCTTTTCGTGCTCCGACACCGCACCATTGAAAACTCGAATGGAGAAATCATGGCGGCCTTTCCCCGCAGCCGTAATCTGAACCCGAACAATCTTCCTTCCCAAGTCCTGGCTTTTCACGCCAGCAATAAAATCAACACTCTGCTCCGGGTTCAATGTGAGATTGTAGTTCCCGCCGGAAACCACTGTAAGGTTCCGGGAAGCGGCGCCGAATCTTATCTCATATTTTCCTGCTGGCAGCTCCGTTTGAAACTTTCCCGCAGCATCCACTTTGACATCCTTGCATTTCTCAGTTGCTCGGTCGCAAAATACGATCGTGTCGCTCTCTGCACCTCTCAACTCTCCCTTAACCGACGCCGGCACCGCCAGGTAAACAGTATTCCAGAGAAACCGGCTAACCGGAACAATCCATATTTCCTTGAATGTCGCATGGTTCGAGCCGGACCAGAAAGGCTCGTCGTTTCTAACGCAGTCCATGCCAACGGGGAGCGAGCCGACAATGTCATCGGGATTGTAGGCATATAGCGGCGGATAGTCGTATCCTTCTCCGTACATGAAACTCTGTGAGAAGGGATTGCCGCCCATCACCCATTGAAGCTGTCTTGCCGCGAGGTCTTCCGAAGATAGATTATTCCTGATCTGCGACGCAGCAGCCAGCGCCAAAGTCTGCGACAGCAGCACCGCCGTATTCCCGTGATGGGTTTTTGTGCTCCAGATAGGAAACATGCGCAAATGATATTCATCGGTCAGGCGCGTTCCCTCCTCGAATTGGCGAAGCATGGCTTTCCGCAACTCAGGATTCGGCACACTCAGTATGTCAGCTTTCCGAAAAACAGCGTTCGGAAGAACAGCGTATGGGGCAGTAAACTGAGCTCCTCGTTCCAGAAAATATTCAGAATGAAGGGTCGTCGCACCGTACCAGTCTATCCAATCCTCATGATCGGGAAATGCTCTGCACAAAGCCATGAACGCAAGCAACGGCGACTCCTCAAACGCCGCATGACGATGGTTTACAATGGCCAGCTTCTCTGGACTCGTATAGAAAAAGCCCGTGAGCGGAATGTTGTCGAGAAACTCTCGCTGCTGACATTGCATCAGAAGACGTCCGTATTCCACCGCCCGTTCGGCATACGCACTCCGCCCTGTGGCTTCGTAAAGATGAATGGAAGACACGATCCCCCAGGAGAGCGTCACATACATTCCGCCGGAAAACCACCGATGGGAAAATGGCACCCGGTTATCTATGATTCCACCGCCGGTGAGAACGACCTTTCCAGCGTCCAACCACTGAGGCTGGAGCTTCACCGCCGCTTCCCAGTCCTCCTCAGCCGCCTTAAGACATTGTCGGGCCAGGTCGGGATTCCGTTCTTTCAATACAATGTAAGCAAGCGTCTCGACACTGGAAGCGATGAAGTTTTCCCAGGGATTATTCTGCGCCGATCTTACCACGTCGTCAAGCGTGCCGACTATGCCATCCGTATATATTTGCATACCGCTCCATGTCATGCGATAGCCGTCGCCAAATCGGGTTTTGAGCAGCCAGTCCAACCCCCACAGTGCCTCTTCCAGAATGCGCTCCTGTAATGCTTGGTCCAAATTGCGCCGCTCGAGCTGCTGCATGAGTTGCAGCATCGCGTAAACCGACATGCCGGTTCGAAAAGATCCCTGGGAGAGGTCGCCGGCATCATGCCATCCACCGTTGATAATCTTTTTCTTGCCGTCGTGGATTCCCTGCCAATCTTTGTGGCATTCGGGGTGTACGCCAGGCACGTCAAACCCGCATCTTAGTGAATAGTAACAGTTCAGCACTTTGCGAATTGTGTTGAGCCATAACGTGTCGGAAATCACAAAAGGCCGGCTTGTGCGGTCACCTGCCCAAATGACGTATTCTCCCGGTTCCCGAACTTCTGAAAAGTCGAGTACTTGAAACTCGCCACGATTATTTAGCACAGTTTTGACCGGCTTGGTCAAAACTACCTTTCCAGAGCGCGCATCTCTGAGCTGGAATAGCGAAGCCGATAAACCGCTGGCCAACGCTACTTTTGAGTGGTTCTGTTTGTACCCCACGTGGTTATAGGCGATTTTTCCTGGCGCGACTTCCCACCCTTCATACTTTTCCGCATCCACACGCTGTAGTTCGAGACGATCAAAATCATACGTTGCACTCACGTTTTCTTCCGCAGCGTGACCCGTGAGCAGCTTCATGATTGCGAATTGCGTAACCTGATCCCGACGCAGATTAGGGATCTCCCACAGGACGTAACTCCATTGTCCAGGCGTAAGACCCTGGATTACCGTGGCGTATTTGGGATCGGTGATTTCGGAAGGGGCATCCAGACAGGTAAAGCGCAGATAAAAGGTATGAGCACGAACGTCGGAAGGATGGATGTACACCCAGAGCGCTATTCGGTTGTAGTCGCTCCAGTCTTGTGGCTTGGGGAATTTCAGCACTACGGACGTCGAACCCATCATCCTTCTTCCCGGACTCCGCTTAATCAGCTCGTCATCCCGCAAGGTGGTCTGGAATCTGAGCGATGTGGAACCATCAATGGAACGATCGTGGGTAAGCTCAATTTTAGCAATTCCTGTCACCGACCAACCGGATAGACGCTCCATATCATGGAGAAGGCGAGACTCATGCACTTTCTTGTTAAGCCAAACATAGCGGAGTGAATTCACAAACTCGTCTTTCATTGGAAGTCGCGGTGCGTTTTTGGATGATTCGGCAGGAACCGAATTCCCGAACACGACGAAAGTGAGAATTGCTAGACAGGCAAATCGTGTAAATCGTGACATGGATACCCTCGCTATTCTCCCAATAAATTAATGATATGTTTTATTTTTTTTCATTTTCAACTTAATTTCGTAGTCTGTCTACATATTACCACAACGATTTTCGCGGAGGATACTTCAGGCTGAGTGATTTGAAATAGTCTGGAACTGAGATCACAATACGTGACATTAAAACATCTTCTAAATTTTGGATAACGCAACGGCTCAAGCCGCCCAACACACAAAATGAGCAGCCCCTAGGAAGCCGCCCAGCGGGGTAGGTAAGGTCCGCTCAATCGAGATGTTAAATACTTTTACTCATTGATGGGTAGAAAATTATTTTCTCCAAGAGCATTTATTATTCCTCGTAAGAGAAAATTACTATCAAAGCGGAGGATATATTTTCTCCCTTTCTCAACTTTCGGAGCAATCATTTTTTTGTTTTTGATATTTCTGATAATTCTGGATATATCAGCAGTATTGCGAGTGGGAAAAATCTTCTTAATGTCAGAGTTTGCGATTTCGTCATTGTCAACAGCCAATTTCAGAATCTTATATTCCATAGCAGTAATTAATTTTCTATCGAGGGCAAAATTAAGAGTAGGATTTAGAATTTTCAATTTTATATAGGTATAGTCACTTAATTGATCTACCCTTGTAATTTCTCTTTTTAGCCCCTTGAGCATATACATACACCAATCGAGTAATCCTTTATCATCGCCCACATCTGCACGGGCTAGTGAATCATAATATTTTTCTCTATCGTGACAAAAAACAGCAGTGGGATTTAGAATACGTGCAAGGTGAACTCTAAAACCTTGTTTGACAAGCATAGCGTAGGTAAGAAGGCGAACAGTTCTACCGTTACCATTATCAAAAGGATGAATCCATGCAAACCGATGGTGAGCCAAAGCGGTTTTTAATAGGTCATATTTAGGGGGATCATTATGATTTATGAAATTTAATAGTCCATCCATATAGATTGGAACTTGGTTGCAATCAGGATTCACAAGATTAGATCCACGGATTCTCACAGCAGTTTTTCGATAATCTCCAGGGTTCTTGCTGCCTTCCGTTGAAAGACCCTTAACAACTATTTTATGTAATTCACTTAAAAAGGCTCGATTGATTGAGGGATAATCATTTATGTGATCGTCGATAAAAGTCAAAGCATGCTCCATGTTTTCAATTTCTTTAAATGGTTCAGGCTGTTCCTCTTGCCTCTCGATTTTAGTTTCAATGTATTCAAGTATAGTTGTACGATTACCTTCAATACGTGCCGAGCCGATACTCTCTAACATATGAAAGATATCTTTGATTTGAAAGAAGATATGGCGAGGTGTTGTCCCGCTAGGGACACTTCTGCGTAGAAAGTCCAGTTCGATTATAAGATCTGTTGCCCCAGATTCAAATTTAGGGGTAATCAACCTCAAATCAAAGTGTTTGAATTCGTTATCCATTTACAGATCACATTTAGAATAGAATGTGTTATTATTTGCAGCAGAAGTCAACAACATTTAACATATATTTTCGTATCTTATTACATTACAGCAATTTATAAACAATATATATCATTAAACATTTAACACCTCTATTTCATGGCATTTAACAATAATTATACAGTCTGTATAAAATGGGAAGCACAGACTGTTTGAGGCAATAGGCGGACAGGTTATATATTTCTTCCCACCGGGCAATTATTTATTCTTCTTTTCTTTTTTCAATTTTCGTTTTTCCTTTAGATTAAGCTTGGCCTTTTTCTGTTTGTCTCCGAAATCCGCCATTATTTCCACTTCTCAGGAACTTTTCCAATGATTCCCGTGCTGGATTCAAGATTCATATTCTCTATTTCTATTGGATTTAAACACCATGCACCAGATATCCTTAATACATCTTCTTCGTTTGGAAACCGCAGATCCTCTCTTTCCCAATATTTATCCCCTTCGCCGCTTGGAGGTTCATCAGCAAAAAAGTTAAACTTCAATTGCTGCTCTATTTCAGTTTTTTCACCTTTGTTCCAAAAAGTCTTGCCTTGTTCACCTGAATAGGCATATGCTCGTACGATCTCTCCATTTTCTACTTTAGCCCAAGCGTGATATTCTACTACTCGATGTGTGGCAAAATAGTAGAGCGAGTCATACGTAGTGCCAACATGTGTTAAGAATGGACTTGCCTTATCTGGATTGTTTGAATCCCCAGCATCAGGAAGCATGATGCCGACTACAAACACCCACTCCTTGATTGGGGGAGTTACAAATACTGTCCCATCATAAGTCTCATAAGCTGTCTGAAGCCCTGTTTGCCAGTTTGCTTCGCGTGTGTCTTCCAATTCAAGCTTTTCAGCAACTTGCTCCATATCACTAGTTCTGATGGCCAACCAGGATATCTTGTAACCAAAGCTTAATGGACTGTCTGGAGTAGCGTCGATTTGGAAATCAGGCTTAGACATATCAAACATTGTGGAGCTGCTCGTCTCATTCTTATTTCGACTCAACCAAAGAAAGAATCCTATGACAGCCACAATCATGAGAACTATCCCGAGTATCTTCATCTAAATCCCTCACCTAACAATGATTATACAATCTGAATAAACCGGGTCAAAGCCTATCGACCGGAGTGCGAGCTCCTTTTCTACTCAAATTCAAAACACGAGTACAAATCATGGTTCCAGCATCCTTGGCCAATTATCCTAATCCCGTATGCGTTATCAATCTTTTTTTGGCTCTTTGTCAGAAAGGTTAGCAAAATAATTGTTTAGACATAGAGCAACTCTAGAATGTTTAGGGCTTCGAGGGTAACGGAAACTTCACAGCAGTTTGCTCCTGATGTTCCCCTCACCCCATCCCTCTCCCCTGAGGGGAGAGGAGAAAGGTGAGGGGGATTCCCTTCGTTATGAAATGCTAACTCATTTGAAAAAGAGTCCTTTTTTTTTAATGTGCCAATCTCGTTGAGAGCATGTCATGACAATAGAGGGGACAATAGGGGCAATAGGCGGGCAATAATAGGGCGACGGGAATATATTTCTTCCCACTGGGCAATTATTTATTCTTCTTTTCTGTTTCCCCTTGCTTGAAAATGACTTGTATTTCTTAACCCGTCCACGGAATCCATTTGGTTAGCTCAATGCCTTGCTTGCGCAAACCAGTCTCGTTTCTTCATTACTGTATCTTTCTTGTGTGCTCCTTGAACATGAAAGCACGAGGGGAGCAGTTCACAAATTTGTCAAATGGCTTCGAATAAATTTTTCTATAGCCGCAACAACTTGTTCGTTGAATCCAGCCGGACTTTGTGCCACCCATACTGTCAAATTATAGAATTCTTGGGTGTCGACTTTGAGCCATTTGTTATTGCCATGCAGGAACGTAAGCAGAGTGGTTATTGCAATTCTCTTATTACCATTCTGGAAAGGATGGTTCTTAATCATAAGGTAGAAGAGAATACTGGCCCTAGCAACAAGCGACGGATACAGACGTTTGCCAGAGAACCGCTGAAAAGGGGTCACCACACAGCTTTCAAGTATCTTTGGGAACCGAGTCGAAAAATCGGGTATTGGCTCGTTGAAAGAGAGATGTTCTTTTGCAAGCCGGAAGGCAAGGTATTCGACTTCTTTCAGAGAGATGATTTTCACTATTCCTTGCCTAGTTTCTTGAGTACTTCCCCGTATTCTCGTACTACCTTATGAATAGCGGCATCTATATGCTTCTTACCTCGTTCTGTCACTCTCTTGCCAAGGATATGTGCGATAGTCTTGTCGGTAATGACGTAAGTCCGACCGATCTTTGTGGCAGGGATCTGTCCTTTCTTTACCCTTTTGTAGATCGCGATACGACTGACCCCCAAAAGTTCAGCCAGTTTGGGGATAGTGATATAGGTCTCGTTGGCCATTTTTTTGCCTTCACTCACAATATTAACCCAAGTCCCTTAGCTTAAGAGAAGTTAACCGCTTGGGCGATGGTTAACCCAAGTTAACCTCGACTCATGAAGTTAACATAGATAACCGCAGAGTCAAGCCCTTTTTGGTGGCATCCTGAGGAATTCCACAGAATTTCAGGTAAAGAACCGGTCTGGTGCTGTGCCGCACTCCGGTGGAGGCCAATAGAGGGACAGGTAATATATTTCTTCTCACCGGGCATTTATTTATTCTTCTTTTCTGTTTCTCCTTGTTTGCAAATGACTTGTATTTCTTAACCCGTCCCCATATTACCCAGCCGCAAGCGTCAAGCTTAAAGTCAGCGATGCGCAGGCTAACGTTCTGGATAAGCGGCGAGTAAACGCGCAGCGTTTACTCGTCCGACTTCATCCAGTTGTTGGGCTGTTTTTTTCGTAAGTTGCTTGTGTCCTCAATCCACGTCAGCAGCGTGGTGTAGAACGGCACTTCTGTAACTACCACCTGTTGTTTCATGTCTCTTATTTTTGCGAAGACAGTTGGAGTACCAGCCTTGTTGTCGAAGCGTACGAAGTAGGCAAATTGCTCTCGCGAGTGCGAAATGCATCCTTGGGCGTAGGAGTAGCCACCCTTGTGTTGGTGGAGCACTTTGTCGCGAAAACGTATCTCAGTGCTGCCAGAGCCGAGCTTCACGGAGTAGCATGGGCGGTAGGGTATTACTTTGTGGCTGCGTGTGTCTACTATGAAGTCCTGATACCGCAGTTCTCCGGTAAGCCAATCACGACGAATATCGCCCCCCGCTAAGGTCAGCGGCAGACGCCTCCTATCCCATTCTGTGATCTTCTTGCTCTTGACGTTGACACACTGCAACACGTACTGTGCCTTGTGACGGAACCTGCCTTCTTCCACATCCTCTGGAATCATGTGCTGGTATAGGATATCTTGAGCATTAATCCACTCAAATGGTGGCGTTCCATAACCAAAGGAAGAAGCCGGACTGATCTCCACCATGACTTTGTCATCAAGTTCGGTCGCCTTCATGGTTTCTAGGTCAAGCACACGGAGTGAGAAGGAGGACCGCCTAGATGCCGTTCGTGGCTCCCGTTGCTCGCGGCGGACCATGGCCGCAATCAGTCTAAAGTCCGGGGATATCTTGATGTGGGGACCATGGAACTCGCGCGTCGCATCAATTCTTGGCAGCGTGTATCGTGGGGTGGTCTCGAGTGTCTTCAAATCCACGTGTATCAACGTGCTTTCTTCTGTTCCCTGTCCATATCGAAGGATGATAGCTTCGTCATTGTTCGGCATACTGAGGAGACACTGGAGGTGCACGAGTTTGTCGCGCGACTTGCTTCTTGAGAGTAACACGCTGGAACCCGTGTGGAAATTGACAAGGAAGTGAGCCTGGCTCCACAGGGCGCGATCTTTAGGGTACTGATCTGCTTCCAATAGAAATACAGCATCACTCAACTGCACTGCCTTGACGTTCTGCGCTGTCATGACCTTCTGTACAGTAGGTTTGTCCCCGACGAAGGTCGCAACCATTAGACTGCTTCGGTCAGGTGCATCAGCCTTGATATCCTCTTGAACGAACACCAAGGCGGGATACTGCTCTTCGGGGATGGGCTCGAATCGTGGTTCTTCCTCCCCACCAGCCGCGAACGAAGACATCCATGCGAAAGCACAGCAAGCAAGTCGTATACACGCATTTCTCATCTGGGCCACTCCTAGAGCAATAGGGGGAAAGAGCGATTAAGGGACAGTTTATATATTTCTTCCCACCGGGCATTTATTTATTCTTCTTTTCTCTTTTCAATTTTCGTTTTTCCTTCAGACCAAGCTTGGCCTTTTTCTGTTGTTCTCTTCTGCCTTTATCTTTTTTCCCCTTATCGCCCATGTCTGTTTCTCCTTGCTTGCAAATGACTTGTATTTCTTAACCCGTCCCCGAAATTATTCAAATTGTCAACTGCGAACGGTTTGTTCGGGCGTTCAATTGAACGCCCCTACAGCTGGAGGCAATGAGGTGTGGATGGAAATGAGTCCCGATCGGGAAAATTCAAGCGTGATAGCACAGGATACCGGTATGTCGTTACGACTCCTTCATCACTCAGCAAAACATTATAAGTCGTATCCTGAAGAATATTAGGAATTGTGGTGGTATTACCATCAAGAGTCATAATCAACTTAACCAATCGTATCCCATGACTATAATCTGCATAATATTCATCATGACCGAGATATAAATTTTGGATCGGCGTACCACTGGTATAATGCCAACCATAAATAGCAACTTTTCCAGTATTGGTCGCCAATAATTTTGTAACAACCACATCTTTTTTATCACCACCAACCAGATGTCCCAGAGGGTTTGATCCCAAATAGGCAGCCCTCTGGACCCGGACAATCGTATTATGGTCCCAAAAGACCGGTACTGTGGTCATTTCAGGGCTGGGTGGGATTGGTGCTGGTGATAATTTCACCGAAGCTTTAGACCATATATCATTAACCATTTTCCTGGTCGGCAAATTACAACCCAGAGCATCGGCAATTTTTTGTGCTGTCAATGGAGTCATCGGCATCAGAAAATAATCCGTATCTGAGCCAACCGCCAGATAATCGGGAATGACATGATATATTGCAGTATGCGATTGACTGTTAATCGTCGTGCTGACTGTAACAGGTACCAAATTACGCATAAAATTTGGTATATTCCCCGCGGTAACTTCCTGAATAATAGCATTTTCCCTATCCGTTAATGACATATTTTCTATATAAGTTTTAAAAACGCTACCCTCCATAGCGTTAAGGGGTCGAGTGGGTAAATTTAATGTCTCAGCTCGTAGAACTAATGGGAAAGAAATTAATATTAAACATGCGATCAGAATTTTAAGTTTATTGATAAACATATTTTCATAGCCTCCTTTTTTTTGTAAATATTTCATTATTTATTTCATTTAACGTTGGGAGTGAGGCGCGGCCTATTGGTCGTCGCCTCGACTCGTCTTGTTGGGATTCTTCTTGTGTTTCATATCGAGGAGACGCTCTGTCAAAGCGAATGTTGCTCGGCCACCCACCATCAAAAACGGATAGGCCATCCTCCTCATGATGAAGATGAAGTCCAAGGGTGTCGTGGTAGAACTTCTTGCTCGCCTTGGGATCCTTAGCCAACAGTCCAATCTCGTGAAGTTTCATTCTATTTCCTTTCAGTGGCCGAACGCTAAAAATCAGCCGCCCGCCGCGGCGGGTCGGCTGCATTTTTTTGTTAGGCTTTTTTTTAATATGTTTTTATTATTCAAATCAATAAATATGGAACTATACACAGCGCTAACCAATCCCCTACACAATGACCAACTGCAGCACTTTCATAGCCATATTTATAATAAACACTAGCAAAAATAACAGAAGCGCCAAAATTTAGAAAATATAATTCCCTAAATCCATTGTGCCAAAATTCGAAATATAATGATGATAAAATGATAGAAAGGACAACACCAAAAGATTTTTTTCTTAAAATGTATAATACTAAAGTTTGAACACCCAGACGGGCTAAAACTTCTTCACCAATCAAATTCCGAAATCCACCCCAAAATCCCAATTTTAAATATAAATTGCTTTGTCTCATTTCGTTTAGTTTTTCAAATAAGCCGTCCTTAAACATTAAATAAGTAATCCCATAGAATGCTATTACCATTAGTATACCAGTAACAATTCCGATTGGAATTGTTCTTAAGATTGGAAATCTTTTTTGTGTAATTATAAAGCCCCCACCCGTAATTTTATTTTCAATTTTGAGAGCAAATCTTGTGATAAAATAGACTAAAATTGTCCATTTCAAGATATCAAAAATCACAATGATAAATAATAATTGGTTCGTTATCCCTTGCTGCTCACCAAATGAGACATATAAAGGCCATGCGCCAAATATGTAAAAACCTATGTTTAATATTAATGAAATGAAAGTAAATAAGTAGAGGAATTTATTATTAGAAATTCTCCAGCCTTCTTTATTCAAGACCAAAATGATCCAAATTAGTAGAATTACTTCAAGGAATATTTTAGGTCCACTTATCATTATACAATCCTCTGATATTAAAGCGTAACGTCACGGGTGAGGCGCGCGGTCAAGTGTCGCCTCGAACCAATTGTTCTGCGATTCCGCTCCATCCTTTCCTACTGGCTAATGCGATGGGGGATAATAGGGGCAATAGGCGGGCAATAATAGGGCGACGGGAATATATTTCTTCCCACCGGGCATTTATTTATTCTTTTTTTCTTTTTTCAATTTTCGTTTTTCTTTTAAATTAAGCTTGGCCTTTTTCTGTTGTTCTCTTTTGCCTTTGTCTTTTTTTTCCTTATCACCCATATCAGTTTCTCCTTGCTTGCAAATGACTTGTATTTCTTAACCCGTCCCCATATTACCTATAAATTAATGGTATATTTTATTTTCCCATTTTCAACTTAATTTCGTAGTCTGCCCCCATATTACCCCATATTACCTAATAATAAATACTCCAGTTTGCGATTTCTGAGGAAGCCGTCCGCTCCCAGCGTTGCACGAAACCAGACCGGCTGATAACCCAAAGGGTGCTTCCATCCGGAGTGAAGGCTACTCCCCTGGGGGAGCTCAATGGAGGTGTCCCGCCTGTCAAGTCACCGAACGGATGGTGATCAGCATCGAAAGCCCGAATCAATCCTTCTTCGTCATACCCGATCAGGATGATGCCATCGTTCATGACGTCCACACCACCGCTGCTCGGGCTTAAATTATCCACCAGGTCATCACCCCGTACGTAACTCACAGATGTGATCGTCGCGCTGCCTGCCCATACTCTTACATTGCGGCTGCTCTCACTGATCACATAGACTCTCGATGAATCAGGCCGCACACTGATTCCTCTTTGTACATGGTTCAGCGTTCCCGGTCCAAAGGGACTTCCTGCTATTTCCACGAAATCGGGAGTATACACGTGCCATTCGTCCACAACTTTGGCGAGCAGGTAAATCAGTCCATTCGCGTCGCAATCGACGTCTCCCGGTCTGAATGTTAGGTCGATTCCCGTCAGCGCCTGGCCATCCGAAGCGCGATACCGGAACAGGCCGAAGTAGAGGGTTGGCCCCAAGTAATCGGCGATTGTAACGATCACCTCGCCTTCAGGTGTGACAGCCACCCCCGAAGGGGCTTCAATGCGAAGGCTGGTGTTGTCTTGCTTTAATCCTAGCGTGATCGGAGAGAAGGGGGCCTCGCTGCCATCCTGCAAAAAAATACGAACGGTTCCCGCCGAATAATCACATATCCACAGTTTGCCTTCAGCGTCCAAGTCGCCATAACCGGGATAAATCCATCCGCTTCCCACCGTACCGACAAACCCGTAAGGCAAAGGGGGCAAAGGTGGTTCCTCAAAGCCTATCATTTGCTTGAAGCTCCCGATTGAAGTCGTTCTCGAAATCATATAACGAGGCAGGGCCATTAGGTCGTCGGAACGATTAGCCTTTCTCGCGGTACACGTCGTAGCCGTTCGCATCCCCAGATCCCTGAGAATCTGGCGAACCGCACTGTTATGGGCGCCGCCTGGATAAGCATGATGCACTGAGACTTTCCCTCCAAGATGGCGGAAAATCGATTCATTGCAGCCTGAAACCTGTCGAATCACTTCATCGCTGCTTACCGTAGTCAGGTTCGGATGGTTGAGAGTATGGTTCTGGATGTCCATCACGCCTGCCTCTTCAAGTTGCCTCAGCTGGTGCCAGTCAATATGATTGGCCGTGCCGATCCAGTCGGCTGTGATATAGCTGATCGCAAACAATTCCCGCTCCTGGAGGATCTGAAATACATGCGTGTGGTGCCCGTCGTAAGACCCGTCGAAGGTAATGCACACGGGATTGTTTGGCAGCGTACCCTTTCCTTCGATCCAGTCGGCAATCTCATCAAGCGATACCGCTGTGAAGCCTCCCTCGACAAGCACGTCCATTTGAGCTTCAAAATTCGCCGTGGAAATGGAACAACAAGAGAAAAAGGCTTCCGGCAGCACATCGTGATAGAGAAGGATTGGAACCTCTTCCACAGTTTGCATCAATTCAACGGGATTCGGTGAATAGAACCTTATTGCTTCTTGGGCATGAGGGCTGATCGACTCAATTGGATCGTTGGAAATACCAGAAAGAAGGACCAGATTCCCATTAAGCAGTCCGGCAGCGACTTCCGAAATTTCATCACCATCAATGTCCTCAAGAGTCGTCAGGACTGGAACGACATCTCCACCCGTCCACTGCCAGAGCAATTCACCACTTGGACCTGAAAATGCCGTGACGGTGCCGTTTTCCGCTGAAGCAATCACATCGGGTTTGCCGTCTTTGTTGATGTCTCCCGGAGAGACAATGCTTCGGCAGACATCGCCGACCTCGGCCGTCCAATGGGGTGTGACTCCTCCAGCACCTGCTCCGGGAATACATGCGACCCGACCGCCGGCTGTTACTGCAAAGCAGTCGAAAATGCCGTCACCGGTAACGTCCTCAGTTACCAGAACCTCTCTAAGCGGCCTCCCCAAGGCACAGCTCCAAATCGTCGAACCGTCTCCTCCTGAACAAAGATAAAGAATGCCGTTGTTTCCACCGGTAAGAAATTCTGAACGGCCGTCGCCATTCAGGTCGCCAGTTCGAGCCAAAACACCGGTTAGACCGCTGCCCGATTTGCTCGCCCACACATCACTGCCATCGGTTCCGCTGATCGCCCAACGGATACTGACTCCGACCCAGGTTCTCACGAAGAGGTCGCTAACCAGATCACCGTTCAGATCACCGGCATTCACAATTTTATCTACGTAGGCTGGACCACTACCGGCATCATCAAAAAAGCGGGACCAAAGATTTGCGCCGGTTTTTCCACTCAACATATGGACCCGGTGATCGGCCCCTCCCGCAGCCACCTCGTTAACTCCGTCCTCATCCGTATCGTCCATAAGAGCGAGACTCGAAACATTACAGGTGGAATAGAATGACCAGAGTATCTGCTGCCCTGCTGTGGCCCCACTGGCGTTTATCTTCGCCACCTGTCCCAGGTCGGTCCCGACGATTACTTCCGGGAATCCGTCACCGTCTGAGTCCGGTGTTGCAAGCAATGCCAGAATCGAACCTTCGAGCGTCGTGCCCCATACTTCTGCCGGAGCGGTTACTGAAGCGAGATCCAGGCATAGCAAAGCACCGGAGTCATACCCCACCAGTAGTTCCATTGAACCGTCGCCGGTGACATCGGGCAAAGCTATCAAGGTTAGTGGAGCGTCGCCGACCGTGTTATAATTCCACAGCGGACCTGTCTCGACGGCAGCCGCAATCCATGGCAACACACACGGTATGATCGATAGGAATATTTTTGAGCAAATCTGAGAGCAATTCTTCATAGGATCCACTTCCCTGACCTATGATTCAATAGGAGGACAGGGAATATATTCCTTCCCACTGGGCAATTATTTATTCTTCTTTTCTTTTTTCAATTTTCGTTTTTCCTTTTGAGTAAGCTTGGCCTTTTTCTGTTGTTCTCTTTTGCCTTTATCTTTTTTCCCCTTATCACCCATGTCTGTTTCTCCTTGCTTGCAAATGACTTGTATTTCTTAACCCGTCCCCATATTACAGGGCCTCTCTCCATGTCCCGGCCCCTCATGGTTTAATCAAGCGTGGCGCCCAATTCTGAATCACTGGCCTGGATGCCTCTCTTCCCCCAGGCACGCCGTGCATGTCTCCGTATGGGTAGAACTCGATCGTTCCTCTGAGCGCGCCATGATCGAGGACACCTTCGCCGATCAACCAACCTGTGTCCTCCGTGATTCTGACGCCGTCTCCCTGGCGACCGATCAGCAGGGTGAAGTAGAATCCTCCCCCGCAATCGTAGAAATCAGTGACAGGTACTGCTTGATCCCGATCCTGATACGTCGCCACTAAATGACTGTCACGTCGCTCAATGCGTAGTTTGACCGAACGCGTCCCAGAGGCACAGGGCCACTCCCACGTGCCGGCAAAGTTTGCCTTGTCTCGTTTGGCTTCCCATGCGCTCTCATGAAGCCGGTCCTTCTCGGACACCGCCAGCGTCCCCTGCATGGTATCCCCATTAACATGCCCGTCGAACCTCATTTCGAACTGGCCATAGGGCATGGGCATGGCATCAAGGGTACACCAAAACCGCACGTGGTTGCCCCATATGTCAGCATGTACGTCTCCTGCCAGCTTAGTCTGACCGGAAATTTGAAATGTCCCGCCCACCCGTGACAGTCGCTGGTGGAAAATCAATTGGCAATCCTGCGGCCCCTGCGAGGTCTCAATCTTTCCCCGCCAGATGCCGGCGACCGGAGCCGGCACGATCCATATTAGAAGCGTGTCGCTTCTTCCGAAGTGGCTCTCATTGCCCGTGTAGTCGGGCACGTGCGGATTGTCCATGAACGGATTCCACATCTCGCCCACCATCCCAAGAAAAACCGTGCGCACCGTCAGTGTTTTGTCCGGCTGCCACTCGCCCATGCCGAATTGGTGTGAAACGATGCGCGTGCCAGGCTTGAGAATGCTGAACATCTTGGGGCGCAGTCTGATGTTCGGCTTGTGGCCCAGAAACAGAGTAACGACGCTGGCTTGCCGGAAGTCGTTCGTAAACAAATCGCCCTGGATGAATTCGACCCGATCCGTCACCCCGGCTTTGTGTGCGTTTTCCCGGCTTTCGCGGATCAGTTCGGGATCAATTTCGATCCCAACGGCTCGACGCGCGCCGAAATCGCGGACTGCCGCAATCACGATGCGCCCGTCGCCCGAGCCAAGATCGTACACCACATCGTCCTTTCCAACATTCGCCATCCAGAGCATGTCCCGGACGGTATCGTGGCGCGTGGCCACATAGGGAATGGACGAGCGGACGGGCGACGTGTTCGTCTCGGCGCAACGGACTCCAGCCCCTACAGGATTTGCCCGCCATACTGGGACGGGCGGCGTGTTCGTCTCGGCGCAACCGACGTACACCGACCCAAGAACCGCCACCACCACAGCTATGCCGAGAACACTGCGTGACATCTTCATGATCCAGGTCTCCATCAAGAGGTGATAGATTGTTTCCTTGGCCAACAATGCTTATACAGTCTGTATAAGAAGTTCCCGTTGCTTCTTGAATACTCGCCCAATCTCTTGCGTGTCAATAAATTTCGTGCCCTTGTCACGCTATGACGGATTCCGGCTTATATAGACTGCATAAACCGCGGTCAAAGCCCATCGACCGGACTCTGTATTTCTTAACCTGTCCCCATATTACCCAGAAACGAGATCCTGGACACGGAAGTCTATACCGCTATGGAAACCAGTCGCTACCGGGGGAAATGGGTAACGGGATTCTTCACTCAAAAAGCCACCAAGAAGCTGTCCCAGTCTCTTGTTCCAGCTCGGTGTACACAGTCACAATATCGCCGGCATTTGGAATAGGGGACGGCACGAGCACATCGCGTAACCCTTGTTTTGCAAAGTGAAGAGTCTGGTGGCCAACAGGCACGTCCAGGATGCCATACCAGCCGCTGCCGTCCGTGACGGTCCGTGTGTCGGGGTGCCCCTCGATCCAAACCTCGGCGTGATCAACGGGCTGCCCCTGGAACGTCACCGTTCCCTCGAAGATGCCGGTTGTCGGATCGGCCTTCCACGGCGTGGCCGGGGGGTCTACCCAGGTGGGGAACACCTGGTTCTTCAACGCGGCATAGAACTGCTCCCGCGTTTCACCGATCGTATTACCGCTGACCTCGCCGCGCCAGCTGAAGATGTTCATGCCATCCGCGCCCCGGGAGCGAATGTAAAGCAGCTGGTCCATGGTCCCCTGCACTGTTGTGACCCTGCTTGCACTGACCCCGGGAACGCTCCCCCGGCGATCGTCTTCGGCAAGAGTGCGATCGACCCAGCCCTGGAAATTATCCCACTGGGTTTCATCTTTATAATTCATAATCATATTATAGTCGATAATGCCTTCGTGCAGCCAGCCGACCCAGTCCTGCAATGTACTTGCATAAGGCCCGGATTCCTCGAAGTTGTTATAATTTCCATAAGCCTGCGTTGCAGCGGAGAGGAGAACGTTCGGCCTGATCATCCACATCTTGATGTAGAGTTTTTTCACCTCGAGGCTTACGCATTCGCGCCGCCAATCGCTCCAGAGGGTATCGGTGGTGGCGGGAGTGCCTGATCTTCCGTAAAGAGTATTGAAGCGCTCGACACTCGTGGGATTATAGCCCCAGTCCTTCCCCGGATAGCGGATATAATCCAGGTGCACGCCATCGATGTCGTACTTGGAAAGACAGTCCAGGATCACTGCCACGTTGTGCTCACCAGTACCCGGATGACCGGGGTCCAGCCAGCGGCTGTCCGGGTCCGTTGCTCCATCATACTTGATCATCTCGTACTCGGGATGCTGGAGGAGGATGTGGCCGGAAGGAAGGTCGCCGACCGAGTTCATCCAGATGCGATGCGTCACAAACCAGGCATGCACCTGCAGCCGTTTCTTCCCGCCGCTGGTGTCATGTGCGATCTGCAGCGTGTAACCGAGTGGATCATACGATGCGCCACCGGTGATATTGCTGGCGCGCGGCTCCAGTGCCGAGTCGTAGTAGGCGTCGCCAATTTTGCGTACCTCGGGCACAAGCGCATTGATATTGTTCGCTCGACAGGTGTCCACCCAGTCGTTTGCCTCGTCTTGGTTCAGGAAGCCGGACCACCAGGAGGCTGTCCATATCGCGCGGAACTCCGGAAAAGGTGTTGCGGATACCGTGTAGGATTGGGTCGGACTGCCGGACTCCTGGCCGATGGTGTCCTGCGCAGTGAATGAGTACGTGACGGTTGTGCCGCCGGATTGGGGCGGAATCACTGCCCCGTACATGCCGTCGCCAGCCGCACCGTCGCCGTGTGTGCTATCGTCAAAGGCCGGAAGCGTCTGCGCGGTAGTGGTCAGCGTGGTCGTATAGGTCAGCGACGCGGTAGCGACGGCATCGTCATCGGTGATCACCGCGGTGACCTGCACCGAATCCGAAAACAAAGGTCTGACAGGGAAGCGATCAGCTGGAAAGATCATGGGAGGATCGTCACTGGACGATCGAAAGATGATGGCGTCGGCGACATAGACCTTGCCGTCCGTGACAGCATCCAGGCGCACGGATGAGTTCGCGCCGGCATTGAAATCGAAAGGACCGAGGTGGACTTCCACCACGGAAGTCGAACTGCTGTACTGACTTACCTGGATAACGGTGGTTCCGCCGGCGTGCGTAATTGTGTAGTTGGCATCTTCGGCTCGGTTGGTCCCGGTACGAAAGACCGCGTACACGTCGTATTGCCGGTCGTGGGGTAGATAGGGTGTCCACGTCGCGAAAGCTCCTGCCTGGGTGGAGTAACGGTACGCGCCGCCCCTGTATCCGGTTCCACTGCTCAATGACCACACCCCCGACTCGGTGTACACGGGAGGTCCGGGTTCATTGTCAACGATTATGTCCGCCCAGACAAAGACAGGTAACAGCGAACAGACGACAGCCTGCAGAACGAAGAAGTACACCACGCGAATGAACATATCATTAATCCTCAGCCAAATTACCAATAACGAACAATCGGGGGACAGGGAATATATTTCTTCCCACCGGGCAATTATTTATTCTTCTTTTCTTTTTTCAATTTTCGTTTTTCCTTCAGACCAAGCTTGGCCTTTTTCTGTTGTTCTCTTCT
>JAUWMI010000090.1 GCA_030613245.1 Candidatus Sumerlaeota bacterium | reverse complement strand
ATAAAAGCTACCCCGGGGATAACAGGCTAGTCTCCCCCAAGAGTTCACATCGACGGGGAGGCTCGGCACCTCGATGTCGGCTCGTCGCATCCTGGGGCTGGAGTAGGTCCCAAGGGTTGGGCTGTTCGCCCATTAAAGCGGTACGCGAGCTGGGTTCAGACCGTCGTGAGACAGGTCGGTCTCTATCCTCTGTGGGCGTAAGGGACTTGAGGAGAGCTGCCCCTAGTACGAGAGGACCGGGGTGGACAGACCTCTGGTGTGCCAGTTGTCGTACCAACGGCATCGCTGGGTAGCTATGTCTGGCAGAGATAACCGCTGAAAGCATCTAAGTGGGAAACTCGCTCCGAGATTAGGTCCCTCATCCCGCTAAGGGAGTAAGGCCGCAGGAAGACTACCTGCTTGATAGGCGGCAAGTGTAAGCGCAGCAATGTGTTCAGCTAAGCCGTACTAATGGCCGAGGGCTTACTTCTGTGGTGCGGAGAACTCGTAACTTTTCGTTAGTCTCTATTCAGTTATTATCCTTAACATTGTGAATCAGTCTCTTGGTGATCCAAGCGATGGTGGTACACCCGGTCACATCCCGAACCCGGTAGTTAAGACCATCAGCACCGATGGTACTTGGGGGGCAGCCCCCTGGGAGAGTAGGTCATTGCCAAGAGACTTTTTCGTTTAAATTTGACATCACCTGTTTGTTGCGTTATAATGTACGCTACGTTCGCAGGTCTGCTCGTTATTTTTTTTAATAACTGGATGGTGACATGGAGAGAACTTGAGTGAAGTTCTAATCGATTTGCCAACAAGCGTGACTGATGAGCTCGGCTGTGAGCGTAACCTGCAGCCGGGTTTTATTTTATCCCGGCAGCAAGTATCCTTACTGTCGGGAAGGAGGTGAGTTGGTTGACAACAGTTCAATTGCGTCCTAATGAGAGTCAAGAGCAGCTGCTCAAACGATTCCGTAAAAAAGTTGCCAAGAGCGGTGTATTGAGCACCGTGCGTCGCAAGCGCTGGTTCGTATCCAAGAGCGAATTACGTCGCATCCAGAAGAAGAAAGCTATCCGGCGTTTAAAGCGTAGAAGACCGGGTAGAAGTTATTAGATTGATTTTAATTAGATACATCTTGGTGTATTGTCGGAGTGAACTCCGGAGGTTTTAATGGCGAAAGATGAAGGGAAGATACAGGTTGAAGGCACAGTGATCGAAGCCTTGCCAGGCACCCAATTTAAGGTTCGCTTGGAAAATGATCATGAAGTGCTCGCCTACTTGTCCGGTAAAATGCGCAAATATTATATCCGCATCTTGTTAGGAGACCGTGTGCGTGTGGAAATGTCACCCTACGATCTCAGCCGCGGGCGCATTGTTTACCGCCACAAGAAGGGCGCACCAATAACCCCCCAATAAAAATGGCAAAAATTGCTGCATAAGCTGCAGCATATGCTTCTCTCCGGATTTATCCTGAACTTATCAGTGGGAAGTCGCCTACCGTAAGTGGGGTTGCGACTCCCCACTTTGTATTTTAATTTTTCATTATATATAGTAAGTCCCCTCGTCCCTCAAATGAATCCGACACCCGGGGCTGTCCAAAAAGCGACATATCTTCCGAGAATTAACTAGCTGTGAGAGTTTGAAAATTCTGACACCGCCTTTTATGGGGATCTCATTGAATAAAAACGGACTTATAAGACAGCCCCGTAATAATGGAAAACCCCTTTCCAATTCCTAGAAAGGGGCTAGCAACACTACACTTATATCTTTTATTGAATCTATCACTTTCCAAGAAATCCCTGGTTAATAAGGGATAGATTTACGGCGCAAATCGGTAGCGGAACGAGTCTAGCACTTTCATGTAGTTTGCACGTTCGAACGCGGTAGGCTGTGCCACTGCTTGTTGACTCATGCTGCCCGTCATCTGGGATACGGATTCGTATTCGTGCTCATCCATCCAGGTTTGAACGTCTGCCAGGATCTTGGTGGCGTGACCGATGCCGTTCTTGAGCAGCGTTGAAGCTACCATAGTAGCTCTGGCGCCTGCCATCACAGCTTTGATCATGTCTTCAGCGGTGTGCACACCAGTGGTCAGCCCGAAGTCGGTCTCAACCTTACCGTAAAGGATAGCGATCCAGCGTAAGGGTAAGCGTAGCTCTATAGAATTACTCAACGCTAGGTTGGGTGCCACTTCCAACGCCTCTAAATCGAAATCAGGTTGGTAGAAGCGGTTGAATAAAACTAGTCCGTCCGCGCCAGCCTCCACTAAACGAAGGGCGAAGTTAGGTAGCGCGGTGAAGAAGGGGCTAAGTTTCACCGCGACTGGTATCTTCACAGAAGTGCACACGGAATCCACCAACCTAGTGTATTGGTCTTCCAGCATTGTGCTGGTCAATTCAGTATCAGCAGGCAAGTTATAGAGATTAAGCTCCAGAGCGTCCGCGCCAGCCTCTTCAATCTTCTTGGCATATTCCACCCAGACACCATCAGAGATACCATTCAGGCTTCCGAGTACCGGGATATCGACTGCCTCTTTTACATTATGCAAGTGTTCTACGTAAGCATCGGGACCGATGCTGTAGCGCTGTAACTCGGCGTATGCACCGGCATCCGGCAGGTAGGATAATGCCTCTGCAAAGGATTCAGTGCCCTGTTCTACATCACGATGTAGTCTTAAGCTCTCCTGGATAACTTGCTCTTCGAAAAGTGAGTACAGAATTACACCAGCAACGCCGGCATCCTCCAGGCGGCGTACTGTGTCAACCTTCTCCGAAAGTGGAGAAGATGAGGCCATTAGTGGGTTTTTCAAGGATAAACCCAGGTAAGTTGTCTTCAAATCAGCCATTGTTTTTTCCCTTCGTATGTGTATTGCAATTTACGGAGGCAGTGCCCACGTAAATTGCATCGGTATTTCTTCTTATTCTTTGCCGTTCCCGCCGTTATAGTGCATGGCAGCCATCTGTTGATATAGGTCCCAGCGTCGTTCGACGTCCTGCTTGGCGGCTTTCATCAGCATCTCAGCGCGCTGCTCGTCACTTTGCAACAGCATCCTGAAACGGGTCTCATTGTAAGCGTAATCTTCCAGCGGAATGGTGGGCTCCTTGGAGTCGATGATCAAGGGATTCTTACCTTGCTCGATGAGGTCCGGGTTGAAGCGGTACAGTGGCCAGAAACCTGATTGCACTGCCAGTTTTTGCTGGTTTAGACCGTTGATCAGGTCATAACCATGAGCGATGCAGTGACTGTAGGCGATGATTAGAGACGGTCCCTCGTAAGCCTCGGCTTCCCTGAAGGCGCGCAATGTTTGAATATCGCTGGCGCCCATGGCGATCTTCGCTACGTAAACATAGCCATATACCATGGCGATCATCCCCAGATCTTTCTGGGGGAGGGCTTTACCTTTCGCCGCGAACTTAGCGACCGCGGCGCGAGGTGTTGCTTTGGAGGCCTGCCCGCCAGTGTTGGAGTACACATTTGTATCCAGCACCAGAATGTTTACGTCGCGACCCAGCGCAATTACGTGGTCGAGACCACCGAAGCCGATTTCATAAGCCCAGCCGTCACCGCCCACGATCCATACACTTTTCTTTGCCAACACGTCTGCCAAGCTGATTAGATCACGTGCCTTAGGGTTATCAATATCTGCCAGCCGTTCTTTGAGCAGTTTGATCCGTTCACGTTGAGCTTTGAGCCCGGCTTCATCGGTTTGATCCGCGTTGAGAATCTCATCAACCAATGTCTCACCAACGGTGCTGGCGAGTTGCGGCAGCAGTTCTCGGGCGAATTCTATTTGTTTATCCAATGTCAGACGCATACCGAGACCAAATTCGGCGTTATCCTCGAACAATGAGTTCGACCAGGTTGGGCCGCGGCCCTCATCATCCTTTGCCCAAGGGGAAGTGGGTAGGTTGCCGCCATAAATGGAGGAACAACCAGTTGCATTAGCAATGATCGCTCGGTCGCCGAACAGCTGGGTGAGCAATTTAACATAGGGAGTCTCACCACAGCCTGCACAGGCACCAGAGAATTCAAATAATGGGCGCAGCAGCTGCACGTTCTTCACTGTGCCAACTTTGAGTTCTGTGCGGTCAATCTCGGGTAAGGTGAGGAAGTAGTTCCAATTTTCCCTCTCCTGCTCGCGGATCGGATATTGGGGTGCCATATTAATGGCCTTTCGGCCGACCTGTGTTTTGTCCTTGGCGGGGCATACCTCGACGCACAGGCCACATCCAGTGCAGTCTTCCGGAGCGACTGCAAGGGTGTACTTCATATCGGTGTACTCTTTCCAGCGTGCCTTGGAGGTCATGAATGTGGCTGGAGCGTCCACCAGAGACTTCTCTTCGACAACTTTTGCACGGATCACAGCGTGTGGGCAAACGAATACGCATTTACCGCATTGGATGCATAGTTCGGGTTCCCAAACTGGTATTTCGAGCGCGATATTGCGTTTCTCCCACCGGGTAGTGTCGGTTGGATAGGTGCCGTCGTTGGGGAGCATGCTGACAGGCAGGCTGTCACCCTCGCCGGCGATGATCGTACCGAGCACATCGCGAACGAACTTGGGGGCTTGATCTGGGACAGGCTTGCGGAGGGTGATCGTGCTGGTTACCTCTCTGGGCAATGCCACCTTGTGCCAGTGTTCCAGTGAATGGTCAACTGCTTCGAAATTACGTTTA